>DASREL010000203.1:0-8390 GCA_035652075.1 Vicinamibacterales bacterium | reverse complement strand
GCGACGAGCGACACGAGCGTGACCAGCGCGAACACGCTCGCGTAGGTCAGCGGATCCCGCGCCGTGACGCCGAAGAGCGTGTTCTGCACGCCGTTGCCGATCGCCATCGCCAGGGCGTACGCGAACGCGAAGCCGAGGCCGACGCCGAGCGCGATCTGCACCAGGCCCTGCTTCAGCACCATCGTCACGATGCGTGAGGCGTCGGCACCGAGCGCCATGCGGACGCCGAATTCCTGCGTTCGCTGATTGACGGCGAACGACATCACGCCGTAGATGCCGACCGACGCGAGGACGACGGCGACAATACCGAAGATCGTGAACATCGCGGCGATGATGCGGTTCTGCGCGACGAAAACGTCCTGCTGTGTGGCAACCGTTCCCATGAAGTACAGCGGCAGGTTGGGGTCGGCTTTCGCGACCGCCTTGCGCAGTTCGTTGACCATGCCGTCAGCGCGCTGGCCGGCACGCGGCCGCACGATGACGGTCGCGAACTGATTGACGGCGGGTGTCGGCGTGATCGGACCGATCACCGACGAGTAGAAGGGCAGATAGAACCCTGTTTCGTCCTGGTTCGGATTGTTGAACGGCCCGAGCATGCGAACGGTCGAGACGACGCCGACGATCGTCCGCCACGGGCCCGCCGTCTTGGACACGAAGTCGACGACGCGGAACCGGCGGCCGATCGCGCTTTCGTTGCCGTAGTGCTTCCGCGCGAAGGCGGCGTTGACGATCGCGATGGGCTGCTTCGTGTCGGTGTCGTCGTCGTTGAAGCGGCGGCCTTCGAGCAGCTTCTGATCGAGCACGTCGAAGAAATTCGGCGTCACCTGTTCCCAGTTCGCCGACGGACGGTCTTTGTCCTCCATGTATTTCCTGCCGTCGATCTCGATCTTGTTGTTCCCCGAGAAGACCATCCGGAAGCGGTTCGTCAGCGCGACAGCCGCGAAATCCGGCTCGGCGGACATCTGGCGCACAAGGCGGTCGTAAAACAGCTTGCGCGCCTCTTGTGTCGGATAGTCGCCGTCCATCAGACCCATGCGCGCCGACAGGATGCCGTTCGTGTCGTAGCCGTAGTCGATGTGCTGCTGCTTGACGATCGATCGCACTTGCAGCAGCGCGCCGATCAGCAGCACGCACGTGACGACGAGCTGGAAGACCACGAGACCGCGTGAGATCAGCGTCACGCTGCGGCTCGTGTTGCCGCGGCCCGAATCGCGCAGGACGTCGACTGCGTTTTCGCGCGACGCCATCCACGCGGGCAGGAGGCCCGACATGACGGCCGCCAGCAGCGTCGAGCCGACCGTCACCGCGAGGACGAGTCGATCCACGTCGAACGTGATCCACGACGGCGGAGGATTGTCGAGGTTGTGCACGGCGGACGAGAGCCAGTCGATCGATCCGTACGCCAGCGCGATGCCAATCACCGCGCCGATGCTGGCGACGAGCAGGCTCTCGGTCAACATCTGCCGCAGCAGCGTGCCGCGCGTGGCGCCGAGCGACGACCGCACCGCAAGCTCGCGCGCACGGAGCGTGGCGCGCGCGAACTGCATGTTCATCACGTTGACGCAGGCGATCAACAGCACGCCGACGCAGAAGCCGAGCATGGTCAAGAGCGTGCCGCGCAGCGGACGCGGCGTGAACGTGTTGAGCAGGCGCTCGACCTGGCCGCTGTTGAAGCGCTTGTTCGTATCCGGGTAGGCCTTCGCGAACCGCGCGGCCAGCTGCGTGAACTCGGCGTTCGCCTGATCGATCGACACGCCCGGCTTCAACGCGCCGAGCAGCGACGGATTGACCACGGTCGGATCGTTGCGCGCCCTGAGCGGGTACTCGCTGAAGAGCGGGATCCAGATTTCTTCGTTCGTCGGGAAGGCGAACCCTTTCGGCATGACGCCGATGATCGTTCCCGGCTTGCCGTTGATGCGGATCGCCTTGCCGACGATGTCGGACGCGCCCGCGAAATCGCGCTGCCAGACGCCGTAGCCAATCAGCGCGACCTTCTCGGCGCCCGCCGCGTTGTCCGCGGCCGTGAAATCGCGGCCGAGAATCGGTGCGACGCCGAGCGCGCGCAGGAAGTTTTCTGTGGTATAGGCGCCCGTGTAGCGTTGCGGATGACCGTTGACCGTTGCGTTGACCGTCGAGCCGTTCAGGTACGCGGCCAGGTACTCGAACGACTTCTGTTCGGGCTGCAGCTCGACGAAGTCCGGCGGGCTGACTTGGCCGGCCACGCCGAAGAAGTTCGCGGTCGTCGGATCCACGAAATTGGCGCTGGCGAGCCGGTCACCGTTCGGAAATGAGAATCCGCGCAACATCACCCCGTTGACCACGCTGAACATCGTCGTCACGCCGCAGATGCCGAGCGCGAGGACGATGACCGCTAAAGCACAGAAGGCGCGCTCTTTGACGAGGACGCGCAGGCCAATCCGGACGTCGCGCAGAAAAGTTTCCATTACGAGCAATAGACGCTTTAGAGGCCGGCAGGGTTCTGGATCGATCTGAGGGAGAGCAGAAGGAGACCACCGATGCCGGCGATCCGGCTAAACCAGGCGAGCCAGACGTCGTGAGAGGCGCTGGCCGTCGCGTTAATCTGTTCGACTGTCGGCAGCGTGCCGGCGCTCAGCCGAATCAACTCCGGATCACCAAACACGCGGCCGTCGCGGCTGTAGACGACGGTTCGGCGGTGGCGAATCGCGTCGAGGATCGCCGCCTCGCTCGCGTCGGTCGCGAACACGTACGTGCGCGCCGTGCCCATCGGCGTCAGGCCGTGATAATCCGACGATCCGATCGCGGCGACCGAGGTTCGCCCGAAGAATGCCTCCATGTCCGCTCGCACGTCGTCTTTGACGAACGCCGTCGGATGCGCGACTTCGGCGCCGTCCAGTGAACGTATCGCCGCCGCATCGAAGGCGGGCCAGTACTCGCGATCCGGGTGGGCGGCGATCGCAATTCCACCTTGCCGATGAATGTCGGCGATCGTGGACGCGGCCGGCTGGCGCCAGCGGACGGACTCGTGAACACCGACGGCGATGATGTGATACGTCTGCGGGCGAACCTCTTCGCCGACGATGACCGTCGGTCCTCCGATCGCGCGCGCGAACCACTGTCCGATCGTGCCGCTGACGATCTGGTTGTGCGGCGTCAGCGCGAAGGCGTCGAGACCCCGTCGCCGTGCCTCGAGCACGAGATCGAAGGCGCTCAGGAGGACCGGATGGACGTGGAAGTCCGCGGCGATCACCCGGTACGGGCCGATGACGCGCACCGTTCGCGGCGGAACGCGATCCGACCACGTTCCGGCGACGATCGCCGCGCCTACCAGGGCGATCGCGAAACGATGGGCCATCCGGCGAATCCAAAAACAAATGCGGTCAGGATCACATACGCGATCGCCCGGCGCGTCCAGGTCGCGCGTGGTGTCGGCAGAAACGCGAGCGCGATGGCGACGACGATCACCGCGTCGGTCAGCGGGTAATTGCTCGAGAACCGCTCCGCCTGGAGCGGCGACAAAAACGACGCGAACGCGGCGATGGCCACGATCCAGAGCAGCAGCGGCTTGGGCAGCACGTCGACACCAACGATCGCGTCAACGACGGGAACGATGGCCCATCCCAGCATGCCGCCGAGAATAAGCCGGAGCGTCAGGCGTCCTGAGACGATCAGCGACACCACGCACCCGACAACGAAGAGTTGAAACAGCCGTCGCCGCACCGAACGCATTGTAGTGGTGTCTAAGGACGCGTGGACAGATTGACGACACTGCCGCGACGGCTGACTGGCCTCGCATCGTCGTTGACGCTGCACCTGCTGGCGATGGTCATCACGTTCGCGATGGCAGCCCGTGCGCTGCCTGGTGGCGGCCGATCGCCCCGTTCGAAAGAAGCCATAGCGACGATGACGATCGTGCATCCCGACGCGGTACCAGAGGCTGGAACCCGGGATGATGCCGGCATCGAGGTGCCCGAACGACACGGCACCATCGACCTGCCTGGGTTTCAGTTCGACTACCGGAAGGTCGCTGCACGCGCCGGTTCGCTGTTTCCGTTCGTCACCGGAACGACGGCGCTCGAGATGATCGTCAACGAGCCGAAGGTCTCGCTCGGCGCCGGTTTCGTCGAGCGGATCGCCGGCGGCGACGAACTCGTCCTTGGGAAGCCGGCATTGAAGATCAGCGACGAGGAGCTGCAGATCATGGTCGACGCCTCGTGGTCGCGGCGGGACCGGTGGCGTGCGTTCTCGTCGCTGAAACAGCTCGCCGATCACTATGACGCGAACCGCGGTCAGCTGCCGATCGTCTTTCGCGCGTACGAGCAGCAGAACGGATTGCAACCGTACGTCGACACGTCGGTTCGCGATGCGCGGCTGTGGGCGGAACTGGGTCTCGCCGCGGATCACGAAGACTTCATCAACTTCATCAGCGCGTATTCGACCGAGAATCCCGCGACGAGGACGCGGACCGAACTCTTGTTCCTGCTCGACAAGATCGCGCAGGCGAGCTACGACGCACTCGTCACGCTCCTCGATGCGATTCCCGAAGAGGATCTGCAGTGGACGCAGAAACAGAATCCGGCCGCGTACGACGCGATCGTTCGGCTCCAGCAGCGCTATCGCGTGGAGTTGGAGCGACGCGGCCTCGGCGCGCGGGCGGCGCTGCGACGCTACTACGACGCCGCGCGGCTCAGCATCCTGACGCGGATCCTGGACTCCACGCCGGACGGCTATCGCGCGAACGACGCGCGGTATTTAATCGGCGAGATCTTCTGGCGGCAGGACCGACTCGACGACGCGCACCGATGGTGGCAGTCGCTGGCTGTCGACCGCACTGACGCGTACGTTGACGAATATTCGCGGATTGTGGAGGCGATGCAAGCCGGCGGTCCGCTCGACGTCCTGCGAATCAATCAGATCCTGGATGCCGAACGCGGACGATGGCTGACGTTCTCAGCCACTCGCTTACGTCACTTCGGCTATCACTTTGATACGTACTGAACGTACGCACGAGTGATATCTCCCACCGTCCTCGTGCCGCAGTTGCCCATGACGAGCTTCAACTCGCCCTGCAGAATTTCGAGTACACGATCGACACCTGCCTGACCGAACGCGCCGAGGCCCCATAAGAACGGACGACCGATGCCGACGGCAGTGGCGCCGAGCGCGAGTGCTTTGAAGACATCGGTGCCGCGACGAACGCCGCCGTCGACGAAGACGGGAATCTTGCCGGCAACTTCGGCGACAACTTCGGGCAGCGCGTCGATCGTCGCGCGACCGGTTTCCGTCGAACGACCGCCGTGATTCGACACGAGGATCCCGTCGAAGCCGTGATCCACCGCGAGGCGGGCATCCTCGCGCGTGTCGATCCCCTTGATGATCAGTTTGCCCTTCCAGAAGCCGCGCAGCTGGTCGACGAACGCCCAGTCCATGGCCGGATTCGTGCCGCGGCCGCCCGGGATCGCTGCAAGCGGCGCCGTCATCGGGCGCGGACCTCCGCCAGGTCCGCCCTCGTGGCACGCGTCGCACTGCTTCAGATCCTTCGGCCGCGTGCGCAGATACGTTTCGCTGTTGCGACCGGTCGTATTGTCGACCGTCAGCGCGACGACGGTGCAGCCCGCGGCTTTCACGCGGTTGAGCAGCGCGACGTTCGCGTCCCAGGACGGCGGCGCGTAGAGCTGATACCAGACCGGCTGTCCGCGTGCGGCGTTGACGTCTTCGACGCTCGTCGATGTCGCCGTCGAGAGAATCTGCAGCGTGTTGCGCGCCTTCGCGGCACGCGCGACGGCGAGCTCGCCGTCTGCGTGAATCGACTTCTCGCCGCCGGTGGGGCAGAGAAAGATCGGGCTCGCGTAGGTCGTGCCGAACAGCTCGACGCGCATGTCGACCTTCGTCGCATCACGCAACCGCCGCGGCCGCAGCTGGATGTGCGAGTAACCTTCGCGATTCGCGCGAAGCGTCACGTCGCCGTCGACGCCGCTCGCCATGTACGCCCAGTGGCCCGGCATCACCTTGCGGCGCGCCGCCTCTTCGAAGTCGAGCGTGTTCAGCGCGTCGGTCGGCGAGCCGATGACATCCGCCTGCTGCGCCTCGAGCGCGAGCGCCGCAAGATACGGACTCGCCGCGAGAAAGGACAGGAACTCGCGTCGAGCCACCGTCCGCAATCCGCGGTCCGCACTCCGCATTACTTCGATCCGCGAAGATCCGCCCTCGATGCGGCTTCGTCCTTGAGCGGCGTGACCTTGTCGGGATCCATGCGCACCATCAGATAGCGAATGTGATCGTCGATCTGCGTGAACTGATGTCCCACGCCGGCGGGGATGACGATGACGTCGCCTGGCTTCAGATGGTAGGTGACGCCGTTTCGCACCGAGGTGCCGTCGCCGCCCGGGCCGTTGAGCAGTCGAACGTTCGTCTGATCGCCGGGACGGCGTTTCCACCCGACGATGTCGGAACCGGTGACGAGCGTGCCCGTCCCTTCGATGATGTGATACACCTCGCTCACCTGATCGTGCTCGGCGACATTTGGCGTTCCAGAAATCTTGCCGCGATACACGACGCCGATCGCGACGTGGCCTTTGCCGATGTCGACCGCGCGGACCTGCTGATCGACCACCGGCTGCGTGGCGCGCGCGAAATACTGCTGAATCTCGTCGACGGGGATATAGGTCGCCGAGCACTTGTTGCACGTCGGCTTCGGTGCGTCCTGCGCCTGCGCGACGACGCCGAGGGCGACGGCCGCGACAGCGCAGGCCTTCAGGCCTGCCCGGACTACGGTTTTCGTGGCCATACAACTCCCTGATCTTTTTTCGTGACCGGTGCGAGCCCTTTGTAGACGAACTTCTGCACGCGCTGGCCGCGATAGGTTTCCGTGGTGTAGATGTTGCCTTTCGAGTCCGTCGCGATGCTGTGGACGCCGTAGAACTCACCCGGCTGCCGTCCGCCTTCGCCGAAGGTCGTGAGCATCTCGAGCGACTGGCGATCGAAGATGTGGACGCGATCGTTCTCGCCGTCGGCGAGATACATGTACTTCTGCTGCGCATCCTTCGAAAACGCGATGTCCCAGGCGGATCCCGAACCGCGCGTTTCTTTCTCGACGAAGACTTCTTTGATGAAGGTGCCGTCAGGTTTGAAGACCTGCACGCGGTCGTTCACGCGGTCGCAGACGTACAGCAGTCGATCGACGGACAACTCGGCGCAGTGGACCGGATTTCTGAACTGCTGCGGCGGCGGTGCGCTTGGATCGTAGTTGCCGAGGTTCACATCGTCCGGTTTGTGACCGTAGGCGCCCCAGTGACGTTTGTACTGACCGGTGTCAGCGTCGTAGACGATGACGCGGTGGTTGCCGTAGCCATCGGCGACGTAGACCTCGTTCGCCTGCTTATCGATGAACGTTTTCGCAGGCAGGCGCAGGTTGTCGGTGTCGTTGCTGCCTTTGCTTTGGCCGGGCTTCCCGATTTGCAGGAGGAACTTTCCGTCGTTCGTGAACTTCAACACCATGCTGTCGTTGAAGTAGCCCTGCACGCCGCCGGTCTGGCGCTCGTCGAGGACTTGCTCGCCGCGTCCGCGTCCACGCCCGCCAGGCGGCGTCCCGCGTCCGTTGCCACCGATCCAGACGTTGCCTTTGTAGTCGACGGTGACGCCGTGATTCGAGTCGGGCCAGTCGTAGCCTGGTCCCGGTCCGCCCCAGTGGCCGATGAGGGTGCCGTCCTGATCGAATTCGAGGATCGGCGGCGCCGGCGCGCAGCACTGCGCCGTCGGCGGCGTTGTCGTCGCATGTTGCTCGCCTGCTTCGAGCGATCCGGCGCGATGAATGATCCAGACGTGATCCTGCGCGTCGACCGACACGCCAATCGTTTGACCGAGGATCCAGTGATTCGGCAGCGGCTTGGGCCACAGCGGGTCGACCTCGAAGCGCGGGGCCTGCACGGTCGCCGCCGCGATGCGTTTACCTCCGACGTAGTTGCCAGCGGCTAGCGCGAGCAGCAGGATCGCGAACGTCGCCGCCGTGCGCAGTTGTCGTCTCATGCGGCGCATTGTAGGCTGATCGCATGTTTTCGCTTGAGGATTTCCTGAAGAACTTCGAGCGCGTTCGTGAGCGGACGCGGCGTCTGGCCGACTGCATTCCCGCCGACCAGATCGAATGGACCTACAAGCCTGGCGCGTTCACGCTCGGCGATCTCGTGCGGCACATCGCCGTGACCGAGCGCTACATTTGGGCCGAGACCGTCCACAACCGGCCCGTGCGCTATACGTCACACGGGCGTGAGCTGGCCGACGGCAAGGACGCGGTCCTTTCTTTCATGGACCGACTGCACGCTGAGTCCATGCAGGAATTCCGGAGTCTTACGCCCGAAATGCAAAATGCTAAATGCAGAACACCGGCGGGGGCGGAACTGACGACATGGCGATGG
>DASREL010000202.1:0-60109 GCA_035652075.1 Vicinamibacterales bacterium | reverse complement strand
AGTCTGCCGATCGGTTGCGCGCTGATCGGGAGTTGCGGATCGGCGGTCGTGACCGGCGGATTCGCGCCGACGGTCCATTGATACTTGACGATCTGGCTCGGTGCGATCGCCGACGATTTTCGGCCGAGTGCGACGAACGACTGTCCCGCGCTGACTGTCGTCGGCACCTCGAGCACCGCCGTCGGGATGGCGCGCGCCGAGGTCGGTGATCCGGCCGACGTGCCAGGCGAACCCGCCGACGTGCCAGGTGCTCCGGCCGACGCGCCAGGTGATCCCGCGGACGCGCCAGGTGCTCCCGCGGACGCGCCAGGTGATCCCGCCGACGTGCCAGGTGTTCCCGCCGACGTGCCAGGAGTAGTGGCTGGCGCGATCGGTTCGCCCGGCGTCAGCGGTGTGAGATCGGGTTCCTGATCGTCGTCGGTCGGGACTGTGAACTGATCGCCGGGACGCGTCGTCAGGCCGAGACGTTGACCGCCGGCGTCGGCCGGGACCGCTACCGTGGCGGGGACATCGAGCATCAGCGGCGCCGCGGCCTGCGGACGCGCGAACCACACAACCGGCGCGACGCGTGTCGTGGGGACGACCACTTCGATGCGCACGCGTTGGTACCCGTTCGGCGTGAAGCGGATGAAGAAGCCGCGGCGGTCGCGGATCCACGCGCCGGCCTCAATCGACCCGCGCGCATCCGCCGCATCCGGCACGGCGATCGATTCGTACTCGGCGTAATCGCTGATGCCATCCGACAGCATCTGCCGCACGCGCGACTCCGCTTCGAACGCCTGGCGCACTCCGTCGGGCAACCGATCTTCGGCGAGGTCGAGCAATCGCTGCGGCACGAGCGACAACGCGCCACCGTTCACCGTCAGCAGATCGCGCGGCGACAGCATCGCGGTCGCCGCCGCCTGCACTTCCGGCGGCATGTCCTGCAGTTTCGTGCGCGCGAGGATCGCCCACAACAGGAGCTGCACGGATTCCTGTTTGATCGCCGAGACGCGATCGGCGCTGCGCAGAATGCCTTCGAAGATCGGCGCCCATGGACCTTTGAGCGGCGCCATCATGAAACCGTCGCCGTGTGTGCCGGCGCTCGCGCCCGCCTGCAGGCAGAAGCTTTCGACGGTCATCGAGAAGCGGCCGGGCCTGAGGACGAACTCGCCACGCGGTCCGCGCGGCAGCGCCGTCATGTCGTTGAAGCGGCCGCGCGCAAGACTCCCTGGGAGTTCGTCGACGAGGTCGCCGACGGCATCGGCTCCTGACGTCGTCAGCACCGGACCGGCGCTCAGAAATCGATCGAGGTCGGGAAGACGATTCGGTACGTTGCGGAGCGCGTCTGGCAGCCGCGGCAACTGACCGGCGGCCATCGCACCGACCGCGCAGACGACGACCGCGAACGAGCGGAGGTTGCGCATAGGCAAAACCGCGCGAATCTTACTATGCGGGAGTGAGGCGGCCGCCCTCGAGTTTGAGGATACGGTCGCAGGCGGCGGCGAGCCGCGGGTTGTGGGTGGCGATGATCGAGGTGAGTCCAAAATCGCGATGCATGTCGCGCAGCAACTGATGGAGCGATTCGGCCGTCACTTCGTCGAGGTCGCCGGTCGGCTCGTCGGCGAGGAGGACCGCCGGACGCATGACGAGCGCGCGCGCGACCGCGACGCGCTGCTGCTCTCCGCCCGACAGCATGCCGGGCCGATGATCCATGCGATCGCCGAGTCCGACGCGCCGCAGCAGTTCCTGCGCGCGCGGGCGCGTCTCGCTCATCGCAATGCGCGCGATGCGCATCGGCATCTCGACGTTCTCGACGGCGTTGAACTCGGGCAGCAGATGATGGAACTGAAACACGAATCCGACCTGCTCGTTGCGAAACGCCACCCGCGCCTGATCCGGAAGCGTCGTAACGTTCGTATCCGCGATCGAGACCGTTCCCTGATCGACGCCGTCCAACCCGCCGAGGACGTGCAGCAACGTGCTCTTCCCGACGCCGGACGCGCCGATGATCGCGACCATCTCGCCGGCCGCCACCTGCAGATCGAGATCGCGCAGCACCACCAGCGTCCGGCCGCTGACGGCGTAGGACTTCGTGACACCCTTGGCTTCTACGAGCGGCATCTTCGCCTACTCATATCTCAACGCCTGCGCTGGATCGAGACGCGCCGCCTGGCGTGACGGATAGATCGTCGCGAAGAAGCAGATCAGGATGGCAGTGAGGATCACGAGCGTGAAGTCGAGCGGCAGCACGGTGAACGGCAAGTGCGTCACCTGATAGACGTCCACCGGCACGCGTATCAGCTGATAGCGATCGAGAATCCGCGCGATGGTGAACCCGCCGATCGCGCCGGCGGTCGTCCCGATCAAGCCGATGATGAGCCCCTGCATCATGAAGATCAGCGTCACGCTCTTCGCCGTCGCCCCCATGGTTTTCAAGATGGCGATGTCGCGGTTCTTCTCCATCACGAGCAGAATCAGCGACGCGACGATGTTCAGGGCGGCAACCATGACAATCAAGCCGATGGCGAGTGAGACGGCGATCTTTTCGAGGGCGAGCGCCGCGAAGAGCGACTTGTCCATCTCGGTCCAGTCGCTCGCGATGTAGTCGGATCCGAGGGCCTGCGGAATCAGCTTCGCGACCTGCGGCGCCGCAAAGATGTCGTCGAGGCGCAGCTGGATGTATTCGTTCGTGTCGCCGGTGCCGACGAGCCGGCGCGCGGTGTCAAGCGCGACGAACCCGTAGGTCGAGTCGAATTCGTAGAGACCGAGGCTGAAGGTGCCGGCGACGCGCAGCCGGCGCGGCACCGGCAGCATCCCCATCGGCGACAGCGTGCCCTGCGGCGTCAGGACGGAAATCGAATCGCCGACGCCGACGCCGAGCGTCGAGGCGAGATCTTTGCCGAGCAGGATGCCGTCACGATCGTCCGGTCCCGCCGGCCGCACCGCGCCGACGCTTCCCGACTTGATCGCGGTGCCGAGATCGGTGACGTTCGGTTCGAGCTGCGGATCGATCCCCTTGATCTGAATCGCGGACGCTTTCGACGCGACCGAGGCGAGCCCCATGCCATGAATCGCCGGCGCCGCCCCAAGCACGTGCGGCAGGTTCATCATCTTCTCGACTTCGGCTTTGTAGTCGGTGACGCCGCTCTGCTTGAAGACGTACACGTGCGCGTTCGATCCGAGGATGCGGTCGCGGAGTTCCTGCTGCAGCCCGGTCATCAGCGCGAGCGCGATGACGACCGCCATCACCCCCACGGTGACGCCAAGCGTCGAGATCAGCGAGATGACCGAGATGAACGCCTGCTTGCGTTTCGCGAGCAGGTAGCGGATCGCGACGTGCAGTTCAAACGGCACATCCATCAATCACGCTTGCGCATGAGCGGGAACAGGATCACATCGCGAATCGACGCACTGTTCGTGAGCAGCATCACGAGCCGATCGATGCCGACCCCTTCCCCGCCGGTCGGCGGCAGGCCGTACTCGAGCGCGCGGACGTAGTCGTCGTCCATCTCGTGCGCTTCGAGGTCGCCTTTCGCACGGTTCGAGATCTGCGCCTCGAAGCGTCGCCGCTGCTCGATCGGATCGTTCAGCTCGCTGAAGGCGTTCGCCACTTCGAATCCGCCGATGTACAGCTCGAAGCGTTCGACGGTGTCGAGATCGTCCGGCTTCTGCTTCGACAGCGGCGACACTTCGGTCGGAAAGTCGTAGACGAACGTCGGCTGGACGAGGTGATCCTCGCAAAGGCGCTCGAAGATTTCGGTCGCGATCTTGCCGGCGCCGTAGCCCGCCTGGATTTCGATGCCGAGTTCCTGGGCGAGCGCGGCGGCCTTGTCGCGATCGCGCAGGTCGGCGTCGGTCACGTCGCGGTGCAGCCGTCGTGACGCCGCGTCGCGCGCGCCTTCGCGCAGCGACACCCGCTTGAACGGCGGCGTCAGCGAGATCTGATGATCGCCAAACGTGATCTGATCGGAGCCGTTCACCTGCTTCGCGACCGTCGAGATCATCTCCTCGGTCATCTGCATCAGCGCGTGGTAATCCGAGTACGCCTCGTAGAACTCCATCATCGTGAACTCGGGATTGTGCTGCGTCGAAATCCCTTCGTTCCGGAAGTTCCGGTTGATCTCGAAGACGCGCTCGAGGCCGCCGACGGTCAGGCGCTTCAAGTACAGCTCGGGCGCGATGCGCAGGAAGAGCGGCATGTCGAGCGTGTTGTGATGCGTCTTGAACGGACGCGCGAGCGCGCCGCCCGCGATCGGCTGCATCATCGGCGTCTCCACTTCGAGGTAGCCGCGCGTCGTCATGAAATCGCGGATCGCCGCGATGATCTTGCTGCGCGCTTCGAACACGCGACGCGAATCCGGATTGACGATCAGATCGAGATAGCGCTGGCGATAGCGGATCTCGACGTCGGTCAAGCCGTGCCACTTCTCGGGCAGCGGCAGCAGACACTTCGCGAGGAAGTGCAGGCGCGACGCCCAGATCGTGAACTCGTTCGTCTTCGTCCGGAACAGCCGCCCTTCGACGCCGACCCAGTCGCCGAAATCGAGCAGCTTGTAGATCTTGAAGTCGAGCTCCGGCACCGAGTCCTGACGGATGTAGACCTGGATCTTCGCGCGTCCGTCCGACAGCACGAGGAAGTTCGCCTTGCCGAAAGCGCGGATCGCGAGGATGCGGCCGCTCGTCACCGTCTCGATGCGATTCGCCTCGAGCTCGTCGTGCGACCGGTCGCCGTACTGTTCGCACAGCTCGGCGATCGTGTGACGGCGATCGAAACGGCGCGGGTAGACGTCGATCCCGAGCTGCCGCAGCGCGTCAAGGTTCGTGCGCCGTTGTTGTTCCTGTTCCTCGAGTGAGCTCATGCCTGCAGTTTCTTTCTGATCGCGTCGAGCATCCCGTTGATGAATTTGACGGCGTCCTCGGTGCTGAACGTGCGCGCCAACTCGAGCGCCTCGTTGATGACGACAGCCGGCGCCGTGGGCTGATCGCGCATCATCTCGCAGACCGCCATGCGCAGAATCAGCCGGTCGATGACCGCCATCCGTTCCGGGCGCCACCGCTGCGCTGTTTCCGCAATCAGCGGATCGATCATCTCGATCCGCGTCACCGTGTCGTGCGCCAGCGCCGTCGCAAACTCGCGCAGATCATCGGGTGCGCCGCCTTCGTCCGGCCACTGCAAATCGAACAGCGTCTCCGCCGCGCGCTCAACGGGCGACTGGCCGATTTCCCACTGATACAGGATCTGCAGCGCCGCTTCGCGGGCGCGGTGGCGCGGATCCTTTTTCTTCACGATTGCCCGCGCTTGATGTCGACGATCACGCCAGCCATCTCCAGCGCGGCAGCCGCCGCCTCGCGTCCCTTGTTATCAGGTCCGTTCCCCGCTCGCGCGAGCGCTTCTTCCACCGAGTTCGTCGTCAGCACGCCGAACGCCATCGGCACGCCCGTCTTGCGCGCCGCCGCGGTCAGCCCGTGCGCCACGGCAGAACAGATGTAGTCGAAGTGCGGCGTCTCGCCTCGAATCACGCAGCCGAGGCAGACGACGGCGTCGACACGTCCCGTCTCGGCAACATGCTGCGCCGCAATCGGGATCTCGAACGCGCCGGGCACGCGCACGATCGCAACGTCGGACGCGGCAATGCCGGCGGCGACGAGCGCCTCGATCGCGCCGGCCTGCAGCTTGTCCGTGACGAAGTCGTTGTACTTCGAGACGACGAGCGCGAATCGACGTGCCACTACCGGCCCTTGAACTCGGGCTTGCGCTTCTCGAGGAAGGCGCGCGTCCCCTCACGCATGTCGTCGGTCGACGCGACGAGGCCGAACAACGTCGCTTCGTACTGGCACGCTTCCGCGAAGGGGATCTCGATGCCTTTGTTGATCGCGTTGATGATGTAGCGCATCGCGATCGGCGCCTGCTTCGCGAGTTGCGCCGCCAGGGCTTTCGCCTGCGTCATCAACTCCGCTGCGGGAACCACGCGGTTGACGAGACCGATTCGCTGCGCCTCGTCCGCGGTGATCGGCGCGCCCGTGAGGATCATCTCCATCGCCCGCCCTTTGCCAACGAGCCGGGGCAACCGCTGCGTGCCGGCATATCCGGGAATCAAGCCAAGGTTGATCTCGGGCTGACCGAGCTTCGCCGTGTCGGCCGCGATGCGCAGCGTGCACGCCATCGCGAGCTCGCATCCGCCGCCGAATGCGAAGCCGTTGATCGCGGCAATCACCGGTTTGCCGAGGTTCTCGATGACGTCGAACACATGCTGCCCCGCGAGCGCGTGTTCGCGACCGCCGGTCGGCGACTGCACCGCGAGTTCGTTGATGTCCGCGCCGGCGACGAACGACTTCTCGCCCGCGCCGGTGAGGACAATGGCGCGGACGTCGGCGTCCGCCTTCAGCTCCAGCATCGCGCGGCGCAGGTCGTCCACCGTCTGCGAGTTCAGCGCGTTCAGCACTTTGGGACGGTTGATCGTGACGGTCGCGACCGCGCCGTCGCGCTCGATGAGCAGGTTGTCGAAAGCCATACGGGTCAGATTGGGATTGGATACATCAGCCAGCCGAGCACGATCGCCGCCACGATGAAGCCGCCGAACATGAGGCCGCCGAACTTCAGTTGCTCGCGCGCATCGTCTTTGGCAATCACCGCGAAGACGAGCGACACGAAAAACGCAAACAGCACCATCAGGACGAAATGACTGTGCATCACCGGGCGCCGCTCACTTCCGTCCGAGCGCGACGTCGTACGCGTCGATGACGACGAGCAGGTTCAGAAGACCGGCGACGATGAGGAACGCGTTGCCGTACTCGTAGGTGACCGCGCGCACGTCGCCGACGCCGAGCCCCATCGCGCTCGCGATGAAATAGGGGATGCCGATTCCCACGTCAGCGGCCGCCGCGAGCCCGACCAACGGTTCCGACATCGTGAACGGAAACAGGCATCCGTTGATCGCGAGCCCGATCGCGAACATCACCGGCAGCGCGACGAGAAAAATCAGCCCTTTGTTGCGTCGGCCGAGCCACAGATGGCCCGCACCCGGAATGGCCCACGAGGCGAGACACAGCAGCACGAGCCCACCCGACTGCGTCTCTTCAGCGGCAGTTGCACGCACGATCCGTTAGTTTACCTGAAGGATGAGCCACGACACGACCACGCCCATCGGCAGCCCGGCCGCGAAGCGGAGCCCGTTCGAAGGCATGTCGCCAGTGGTCCACTCGTAGGCGAGCGTCGCCGCCGTCGGCAACGCCGCAAGGATCGCGAGCGCTCTCGGTTGTAGCGCGAAGGCTTTAGCCGAGCGAAGCGCGGTGGTGGCGCTCGGCCACCCGCTCGGCGCGAGGCCGAGGACCGCGCCCAGGTAAATCCCGGTGCAGCGGGCGCAGACGGGCAACTGCGCGGCCCAGAGGTGAAACGATCGCTCGGGACGCTGGTGGCAGACGATGCTGCCGCAGGTGTAAATCGCCAGGGCGGCGGCGTGCACGAACGTGGACGCGTGGTCGCGCGTCGCGAGAAACACGCCGAGCGGCAGCATGGCGAGCCATCCAATCGACGCGACGAAGTACGCCCGCCGGACAAACCACATCACAGCGAATGTTACACTCGCCGCCGCATGCAAATCGTTGGCGTCGCGCTGATCTCCTGCACGCTGCTGATGATCGAGCTGGCGCTGACGCGCATCTTCTCGGTCACGATGTACTACCACTTCGCGTTCCTCGCGATTTCGATCGCGCTGTTCGGCGTCAGCGCCAGCGGCGTGTTCGCGTACACCTTGCGTCGCCCGCTCGCGTCGCGCTCGACCGCCTCGCTGCTTGCAACCCAGTCGCTCGTCTACGCCGCCTGCACCATCATCGCGCTGTTCTTTCTGGTTCGGCTGCGCGTCGGCCTGAGCTACTCGCCCGAAAACCTCCGCCTGATGCTGACGATTTACGCGCTGGCCGCGCTGCCCTTCTTTACCGGCGGCCTCGTCGTCACGCTCGCGATCTCGCGGCTGTCGTCACGGATCAACGCCGTGTATGCATCGGATCTGATTGGCGCCGCAGCCGGCTGCTTGATCCTGATCCCGCTCCTCAATCGGCTCGGTGCGCCCGGCGTGGTGCTCGCAGCCGCGATCCTCGCGGTGACGGCGGCGATCCTGTTTGCGGATGCGCCGCACCGTGCGCGCGTTGCGGCGATTGGCGCGGTGCTCGTCGCGCTGCCGCTCGCCGGTCAACTGACGGGGCGTGCTGGATTCGACGTCGTCGACACGAAGGGTCACCGCGGCGACACGATCCTCTTCAGCAAGTGGAATTCGTTCTCGCGCGTCGCGGTGTACGAACGATCGCACGGGGATTGGTCGCTGAGTCCGGCGTACACAGGACCGCTGCCCGAGTCGCGCTTCATGGACATCGATTCGGCGGCATCGACGCCGATCCTCAAACTGAACCCCTCGCGCGACAACGCCGGATATTTGAAATACGAACTGACCGCGTTCGGGTATCGCCTCGTCCCGCCCGGCTTCACGGCGCTCGTCATTGGCACTGGCGGTGGACGCGACCTCGCGTCCGCGCTCGTCTTCGGCGCGGGCCACGTGGACGGCGTCGAGATCAACCCGATCATTGCCGACGACGTGATGCGCGATCGGTTCGCGGCATATTCCGGCAACATCTACACCGACCCGCGCGTGCGCGTCAGCGTCGACGACGGGCGGAGTTTCGTGCGGCGCTCGCCGGACAAGTACGACGTGATTCAGGCGTCGCTGGTCGACACGTGGGCGGCGACTGCCGCCGGCGCGTACACGCTGACCGAGAACACGCTCTACACGGTCGAAGCGTTCAACGACTACGTCGATCACCTGAGCGACCGCGGCGTGTTGACGATCACGCGCTGGGTCATCGACGGCCTGCGCCTCGTGTCGCTCGCGCAGGCGGTGTGCGAAGCACGCGGCTGGTCCGCCGCCGATCGGATCGCGATCGTGCGTCACGATCGGGTGATGACGTTTCTCTTCCGAAAAACGCCGTTCACCGCCGACGAAGTCGCCCTGCTGCAGAGCGCCGCGCAATCGCTGAAGTTCGAAGTGCTTTATGCGCCGACGGCCGAGCCGCCGCCGGGCATCCGCACTGAATGGCTCGAGGGGACAGCGCTCGCCGATTACGGACGATTGATCACGACGAGCGACCGCCAGGCGTTCTACGAGTCCTATTACAACGACATCCGGCCCACCACCGACGATCGACCCTTTTTCTTCCACACGACGAAACTGAAGAATCAGTTCGATGTCGCCTTCGGGCGATCGATGCTGTTCGGCAACGGGTTGTCGGCGTTGCTGACGCTGCTCGGCATTTCGGTCGCGCTCGTCGTGCTCTTCGTGATCGGACCGCTGGTTGTCGTGGATCGCGGCGTCCGGCATCCGCCCGGGTGGATGGCGTGGCTGCTCTACTTCGGCGCGCTCGGCGCAGGGTTCATGTTGATCGAAGTGTCGGTGCTGCAGCGGTTCGTCCTGCTGCTCGGCCATCCTGTGTACTCATTGACGGTGACGTTGTTCTCGTTGCTGCTCGGCACCGGGGTTGGCGCAGCGCTCAGCCGACGCATCGACGAATCGTCGCTTCGCCGTTCGGGTCTTTTCGCGATCGCCACGGTCGTCGTCATCGCGCTGGTGGTCATCGTGGCGGCGACGCCGATCGTCAACTGGGCCATTCCGTTCTCACGCAACGTGCGGATCGCGATTGCCGTCGTGCTGCTGGTACCGATTGGCGTTGCGCTCGGCGTGCCGATGCCGACCGGCCTTCGCATGCTCAGCCGTCGGTCACCGGATCTCATCGCCTGGGCGTGGGGCATGAACGGTGCGCTGTCGGTCCTGGGAGCAACCCTGGCGATCTTCATCGCGATGAACTGGGGCTTCCGCATGACCTTGGTCACCGCGGCCGTTACGTACCTCGTCGGTTTCGCTTCGTTCCGACAAGCCTCATCACATCAATAGTTTGCGTCTGATTGAAACCTGAACGACGTTCTTGCGTCTAACCATGTTAATCTGGTGAACAGTGTTCGGGTCAGACACCTCTGAGGTGTCAGACACCTCTGCCCCACCAGAAGGACAACATGGGAATCAAAGAACGCCAGGAGCGCGACCGCGAAGCCGTGCGTCGCGCCATTCTCGATGCGGCGCGTGACCTTTTCGTCGCCGACGGGTTTCAGCACGTATCGATTCGCAAGATCGCGGAACGCATCGAGTACAGCCCGGCGGCCATCTACAGCTACTTCCCGAGCAAGGACGACATCTTCTTCGCGCTCGCCGAAGAAGGCTTCCGGCTGCTCGGGGATCCGGGCCAGCCGAAGGCGCAGGCCGAGTTGAGTCACCTGACGCCGCTCGAGCGCGTCCGAAACGTGGTGTGGCGCCTCTACGAGTTCAGCTGCGAGCAGCCGCAGTACTTCGCGCTGATGTTCATGGAGCGATCGGTGCCGCGCATCAGCCGCGAGTACGAGCGCTTTTCGTTCGTGCAGGCGATGAAACGGAACATCGCCGCCGAGTTCGAGGCGTGCATCGCCGCCGGCGAACTGCCGCCCGGCACCAAGCCTGGCGTCGCGATGCGCATGCTGCTTGCCGGCATTCTCGGCATCGCCACGCTGCGGTTGTCGGAGCGGCTCGCGCCCGAAGAGAACGCCGACGATCTCGCGGCCGACGTCATCGACGTCACGCTCGCCGGCCTGCGCGCCGGCACGGCTCTGCGCTCGGCCAGCATCCCGATTTGCACGGCGACGGACGCGTCCGTCGATTTCGACAGGCCCCAATCGTCTACTCAGCAGGAGCTTCGATGAATCGTCTTTTTTCCGCCGCACTCATACTCGCGTCCGTCGCCGCCGGCGCCTGCAGTTCCGGCGACGCGAAGACCAAGGATCCATCGACGACACCGCCGCCCACCGTGGCCGTGGCCGCCGTGACGGCCGTCGAACAGCCCATCGCCCGCTTCGTTCGCGCGACGGGATCGCTGACCGCCGAGGAACAAGCCGACGTCGCCGCCGAAGTGGCAGGACGCGTGGTCTCCGCGCCGATCGAACGCGGCACCGCCGTGACGCAAGGCGCCGAACTGATTCGCATCTCGCCGACCGAAACCGACGCGCAGTTGAAAGAAGCGCAGGCGAATGCGGCGCAGATCGAGGCGCGGCTCGGCATTCGCGGCGACGGCGCGTTCGATGTCAACAAGGTGCCGGAAGTGCAGACCGCGAAAGCGTCGTACGACCTCGCGCAGTCGGAATTCACGCGCATCGAGTCGCTGCTCTCGCAGAAAGTCGTGTCGCAATCGGAATACGACCAGCGGCGCACGCAGATGGAAGCGACCCGCCAGCAGTACGAAGCGGCGAAGAATGCCGCGGCGCAGCAGTATCAATCGCTGCAGGCGGCACGCGCGCGCGTCGCGCTCGCCCAGAAGGCGTTCGCGGACACGACGGTCCGCGCGCCGTTCACCGGTGCGATCGCGCAGCGCCTCGTCACCACGGGCGACTACGTGACCAAGGGCATGAAGGTCGCGGTCGTGGTCCGGACCAACCCGCTGCGCGTGCAGTTGACGGTGCCGGAACAGTTCGTGTCGGCGGTCGCGGTCGGTTCGCCGGTCAACTTCGAAGTCGATGCGTATCCGGACCGTCAATTCCAGGGGACGGTACGGTACGTGTCACCGTCGCTGCAAGCGGATCAGCGTGCGCTGACGATCGAAGCGATCGTTCCGAATCCCAACGGCGAATTGAAGCCAGGATTCTTCGCCACGGCGCACATCGAGCAGCCGAAGAAAGCGCCAGGCATCCTCGTTCCCGCGTCGGCCGTGCAGATCACCTCGGGCACCAGCCGCGTGTATGTCGTCAACGGCGACCGCGCGGAAGAGCGGATCGTGACGACGGGACAGACGGTCGGCGATCAGATCGAAATCACGAAGGGTCTCAAGGCTGGTGAACGCGTGGCGACGAAGAACGTCGCGCAGCTCACCGATGGATCGAAGGTTAGCTAATCATGCAATGGCTTGCTGAACTCTGCGTCAAGCGCCCGGTCTTCGCGACGGTTCTGATTCTGTCGCTGACGGTCGTCGGCGCGTTCTCCTTCTCGCGGCTGGGCGTCGATCGCTTCCCGAAGATCGACTTCCCCACCGTGCTCGTGACGACGGTCCAGCCCGGCGCCGCGCCCGAACAGATCGAAACGGAAATCACCGACAAGATCGAGGAAGCGGTCAACACGATCAGCGGCATCGACGAACTGCGGTCCACCTCGTCGGAAGGCGTGTCGCAGGTCATCATCAGCTTCGTCCTCGAGAAGAACACGGACGTCGCCGCGCAGGAAGTGCGCGACAAGGTCAACTCGGTGCTGCCGCTGCTGCCAAAGACGATTCAGCAGCCGCGCGTCGACAAGATGGACCCGGACGCCGCGCCGGTCCTGAGCCTCGCGCTCAGCGCGAACAAGCCGATCCGCGACATCACCGAGTACGCCGATAAGGTGCTGCGTCGTCAGCTCGAGAGCATCAACGGCGTCGGACAGGTGCTCATCCTCGGCGGACGCCAGCGCCAGGTCAACATCTGGCTCGATGCGGACCGCCTGCGCGCCTACAACGTCACGGTCAACGACGTGTCGCGCGCGCTGCAGGGACAGAATGCGGAGATTCCTGGCGGCCGTGTCGACCAGGGTCCGCAGTCGCTGACGCTTCGCACGCGCGGCCGCGTCCAGTCCGTCGCCGAATTCAACGACATCGTCGTCCGCGAAATGCAGGGCCATCCGGTTCGCGTGGCTGACGTCGCGCGCGTCGAGGACGGTCAAGCCGATGCCGATACGGTCGCGAACATCGACGGCGCCGGCACGGTGCTCTTGCAGATCCGGCGTCAGTCGGGCACGAACACCGTCGAGGTCGTCGACGAGGTGCTGCGCCGCGTCGGCGAACTGAAAAGCGGTCTGCCGATCGGCTACAGCATCCGGATGGTGCGCGACACGTCGGAGTTCATCAAAGCATCGATCCACAACGTCGAGGAACATCTCATCGTCGGATCGATCCTGGCGGCGCTCGTCGTGTTGCTGTTCCTGGCGAACCTGCGCTCGACGATCATCTCCGCGATCGCGATCCCGACGTCGATCATCGCCACGTTCGGGTTGATCTGGTACATGGACTTCACGCTCAACTCGATGACGATGCTCGCGCTGACGCTGTCGGTCGGCATCGTGATCGATGACGCGATCGTGGTGCTCGAGAACATCTACCGCTTCATCGAGGAGAAGCACGACGATCAGTTCCACGCGGCCGTCGATGCGACGCGCGAGATCGGTCTCGCCGTCCTCGCGACCACGTTGTCACTCGTCGCCATCTTCGTCCCCGTCGGTTTCATGGGCGGCATCGTCGGCCGCTTCATGAAGAGCTTCGGCTTGACGATGGCGTTCGCGATCATGGTGTCGCTGCTGGTCAGCTTCACGCTGACGCCGATGCTGTCCGCTCGTTGGCTGAAGGTCGAGCGCGGCAAGGAGAAACACGACTCCAAAGACTCGAAGGTCTTCCACGCCGTCGACATGTTCTACACGCGCATGCTCAACTGGGCGATGGATCATCGCCTCGTGATTGCCGGCATCGCGGTGCTCGTGCTGTTCTCGAGCGTGCCGCTGTTCATGGCGGCGAACAAGAACTTCATCCCGAACGACGATCAATCGGAGTTCGAGATCAACCTGCGTGCGCCCGAAGGCACGAGCCTCGAAGCGACCGAAGTCATCACGAACCGTATCGCGACCGCGGTCCGCACGCAGGTGCCGGAGGTATCGTACACGCTCGTCACGATCGGCGGCGACCCGGCGAAGACGCGGAACCTCGGCAACATCTACGTTCGCCTGAAGCCGATCGAACAGCGCAAACGCGATCAGTTCGCGGTGATGGGCGTCGTTCGCAAGGATGTGTTGCCGCCGCTCTCGAAGAATCTACGCACGTCGGTGCAGCCCCCGGCCGTCATCGGCGGCGGCGGCGCGCAGGCGGCGGACGTGCAGTTCATCATCAACGGTCCGGACCTCAAAAAGCTCGAGACGATCAGCCAGCAGTTGAAGAATCGCATCAGCGCGCTGCCTGGTGTCGTCGACGCGGATACCTCGCTCAACGTCGGCAAGCCGGAACTCGCGGTGCAAGTCGATCGGCCAAAGGCCGCTGACATGGGCGTCCAGATCGCCGATGCGGCCGAGGCGCTGCGCTTGCTCGTCGGCGGCGACCAGGTGTCCACCTACTTCGAAGGCGGCGAGCAGTACGAAGTGCATCTCCGCGCCGAAGCCGAGCATCGGGCGACGCAGGAGGCGATCGGCAATCTCACGGTGCCGTCATCCCGCCTCGGCAGCGTGACGCTCGACAACGTCGCGAACTTCTCGCCGTCGGAATCGCCGTCGGATATCAACCGCCTCGCGCGTCAGCGGCAGGTGACGGTGTTCTGCAACCTGTTGCCGACGGCGTCGCAGGGCACGGTGCAGAACGCGATTCTGTCCGAGTTCAACAAGATGGGGATCGGCGGCGACTATTCCGGTCGCTTCACAGGGCGGTCGCGCGAGCTCGGACGGGCGGCGCAGAACTTCGTCATCGCGTTCCTGCTCTCGCTCGTGTTCATGTATCTGATCCTCGCCGCGCAGTTCGAGTCGTGGCTCCATCCGATCACGATTCTGCTGTCGCTGCCGCTGACGCTGCCGTTCGCGCTGCTCTCGATCATCATCTTCCAGCAGTCGCTGAACATCTTCTCCGCCCTCGGACTGCTCGTCCTGTTTGGCGTCGTGAAGAAGAACTCGATTCTGCAGATCGACCACGCGAACCAACTGAAGGAGACCGGTTTGGATACGAGACACGCGATCATCCAGGCGAGCCGCGATCGGTTGCGGCCGATTCTGATGACCACCTTCGCGTTCGTCGCCGGCATGATTCCGCTGATCGTGTCGCAGGGCATCGGCGCCGGTACGAACCACGCGATCGGCTTCATCATCTTCGGCGGCCAATCGCTCGCGCTGCTGTTGACGCTGCTCGTCACGCCGGTGGCGTACTCGCTGTTCGACGATGCGTCGCGGCTGTTGGTCGGCAAGAAGATCTCGGCGGCCGTACCGACCGGGCTCATGCAGAAGACGGCGCTCCTGGTGGTGCTCGCGCTCGGACTGGCCGTCTCGGCATCGGCGCAAACCGCGGCGCAGACGCCGGCGACGCTGCGGCTGTCGGTCGACGAGGCGGTGAAGATGGCGCTGGACGCGAACGTCGATTTGCGCGCGGCGCGTCTCGATCCGCAGATCAGCGACACGAGTGTCGCGGCGGCGCAGGGTGCGTTTCGGCCGACGGTGACGACCGGCGTCAACTCGAACAACCAGTTGATCCCGCCGTCGAGTTTTTTGATCCCGACACCGACGCGTACCGACGTGATGACGACGAACGCGAGCGTCGGCCAGCGGCTGCCGTGGTTCGGTACGAGCTACAACCTCGGTTGGAATGCCGTCCACACCGACAGCAACAGCTTTCTGAACAGCTACAACCCGCTCCTGCAGTCCGGGCTGAACCTGAACGTCTCACAACCGCTGCTGCGCGATCTCAAGATCGATCTCGCGCGCACGACGCTCGCGACGAGCCGCATCAACCGCGACATCGCGGACACGCGCCTGCGCGAAACGCTCGTCCACACCGAGGCGGACGTGAAGGCGGCGTACTGGAACCTCGTGTCGGCGAGGGCGACGGTGGACGCGCGGCGATCCGCACTCGACCTCGCGCAGGAACTCGTGCGCGTCAACAAAGCCAAAGTGGACGTCGGCACCGTGCCGCCACTGGATCTCGTGTCGGCGCAAGCGGAAGTGGCGTCCGATCAAGAGCAGCTGATCATCGCGGAAACCGCCGTCAAGATCGCCGAAGACCGGCTGCGCATGCTGATCGTCGATCCAAGCAAGCGCGAGAACTGGACGGCAACGATCGAAACAGTCGACTCGCCGCCGGTGGCGACGCCGTCGCTCGACCTGGACGCCGCCGTGACGCGGGCGCTCCAGGACCGCACCGATCTTGCGCGCGCACGGAAGACGATTGACTCCGACAAGATCACCGTCAGCTACACGACGAACCAGAAACTGCCGGACGTGCGGCTGAACGCCAGCTACCAGGCGAACGGCCTCGGCGGCACGCAGGTCCTTCGCAACCTCACGAATGGCTTCCCCGGCACGATTGTCGGTCCTGGCGCCGTCACTGATTTCGGAACCGTCCTCGGTCAGCTCTTTGGCGCCGACTACCCGACCTGGTCCGTCGGCGTCAGCGTCTCGTATCCCATCGGCACGAGCACCGAGCAGGCCAACTCGGCACGCGCGCGGCTGCAGCAGCAGCAGGCCGAGGAACAGCTGAAGAGCAGCGAGGCACGCGTCATCCAGCAGATTCGCAACGCCTACTGGCAGGTCGACATGAACAGCAAGCGGATCGAGACGACGCGTGCGGCGCGCGAGCTGGCGGAACAGCGACTCGACGCCGAACGTAAGCGGCTCGACGTCGGCATGTCGACGAGCTTCCTCGTCATCCAGGCGCAGCGCGATTTGGCGCAGGCGCGGACGAACGAGCTCGGCGCCGTGCTCGCCTACGATCTGTCGCTCGTCTCCTTTGACGCGTTGCAGCAGGCGGGACCGAGCGATCAGGGTTCAGGAGGTTCAGCGGGTTCAGGGGGGTCGGGAGGTTCTCAGAACTCACCCGCGATCACGGCGGCTGCCGCGGCGGCCAGCCGTCCGACGCAAACGACCGGGCTCGTGATTCCCGGCATCAGCGGCCAGCAACAACAGTAATCAGAAGGCGCTGCCACGCCGGCGCGAGCAGCGTCTTCAGCACGATGTCGGCGACGAGGCCGACACCAGCCCACATCAGCAGCCGCTTGTTCGTCGCGCGACGCGCGGCGAGCGGCTCCGACAGCACGACGCCAATCACAACGAAGCTGACGATCCGAATCACGGCCCACGGATGCCAGCCGAGGATCATCAGCACGAAAGGATGCTTCCCGATCGCCGCCAGCGTGCCGACGTAGTGGCCCATGTAGTTCATCAGCACGGCGCCCATCGGCATCGCCAGCGCGCCGGCGGTGACGAGCGTCAACGCGCTGAACAACACCGCGTGACCGATCTGCTGCGGGATGAACACGGACGGCGTGCTCTCGTCGCCGACCCCCGTCATCACCCACCGGTGCATCTCGATCCGGTACGTCTCGCCGCGTAGAAACAGCCGGTCCGTCTCCTGCGGCCGCACGTACGACATCGCCGTCGCGCACACCCCCATCGTCAACGCCCAGATCAACATGCGCGCGATCGCCAGACGCAGTTCGCCACGACGAAGCGCGATGAGCATGAACGGGTAGCTGGCGAGGGTGTTGAGGATGGGGACGAGCGCGGGCATGAAAAGGAACCAACCCGCTGCGTAGGAGGACACGGTGCCAAGAACGATCACCATGGAGTACACGGAGGACGCCGAGGCAGACGTACCAGATTGCCCTTCCTCCGTGTCCACCGTGTCCTCCGTGGTGAGCTAACTCTGTGTCTCCAACGATCCAAAGTGCTGCTCGTACCGCGTTCGAAACTCGTCCCACGTATACGCGTGACTTTGCCCGCCCAGATGCTCGAGCGCGTAGGTGGCCGCGACGCTGCCGATTCGGGCGGCGACCTCGTACGGCTTTCCGAGCGCGAGGCCTTTCATCAACCCGCCGCGAAACGCGTCACCGACGCCGGTCGGATCGACGATGCGGTGCGGCGTGACGGCCGCGACGTCGTGTTGACCGCCGGACGTGATCACGCTCGAGCCTTTTTCGCCCCGCGTGACGATGAGCACCTTGGCGACTCTCAGGATGTCGCTCTCGCTCATGCCGGTCTTCTGCCGGAGCAGCTCGAGCTCGTAGTCGTTGACGATGACGATCGTCGCGCCGGTGACGCCGTCCTTCAGCGCGTCGCCATCCATGCGCGCGCACTGCTGGCCGGGATCGAAGATGAACGGGATGCCGAGCGTGCGGCACTCCTCGGCGTACTGCACCATCGCACCAGGATCGTTCGGCGAGATGATCGCAAGACCGCAGTCGCGAACCGTGCGAAACGACAGCTGCCCCGCATCAGCCATCGCGCCGGTGTAGAACGATGCGATCTGGTTGTTGTCCTGATCGGTGCTGCAGAAAAATGACGCGCAGAACTTCCCGACGACTTCCTGCGTGAGCGACGTGTCAACGCCGGCGGCTTCGAGCCAGCGCCGGTAATCACCGAAATCTTCGCCCGCCGTAGCCATCAACTGGGGCTTCTCGCCGAGCAGCGCGAGCGTGTAGGCGATATTCGGCGCGCAGCCGCCGCGCCGCTTGTCCATCGAGTCGACGAGGAAACTCAGACTGACACGGCTCATGTGCTCCGGCAGGAAGTGCTCGGTGAACTTCCCCGGGAACGACATCAGGTAGTCGTATGCGATCGATCCAGTGACGATGATTTTCATAGGTTTAGGGTGGCTAGGGTGCCTGGGGTGCCTGGGGTGCCTAGGGTGCCTGGAGTGCCTAAAGGTGCCAGGCGCCAAACGTGCGAAACGTGCACGCGGAGCACGCGCACCGTACGCACTCCACGCACTCTAGGCACCTTAAGCACCTTAAGCACCTTAGGCCCCCCCGGCACCTTACGCACGCTGGCCCGCCATGTACTTGCCGATGATCGGCGCAAGCTCCGCTTTCGTTTGTGCCGGCACATCTTTCGCCTGCGTGATGATCGCGGTCGCGAGCGCGTCCTTGCAGCTGCAGGTGCGCGCGCTTCCGAGCCGTCCGACGGCTTCGGCGATCGTCTTCTGCGCCGTGGCCGCGTTCTGCATCAGGTTCGCGATAATCAGGTCCACGGTCACCGAATCGTGATCCGGATGCCAGCAGTCATAGTCGGTGACGAGCGCGAGCGTCGTGTAGCAGATCTCCGCTTCGCGCGCGAGCTTGGCCTCCTGCAGGTTCGTCATGCCGATGACGTCCATGCCCCACGCGCGATAGAGCTTCGACTCCGCGAGCGTCGAGAACTGCGGCCCTTCCATGTTGACGTAAGTGCCGCCGCGGTGAACCGTCGCACCGACCGCCTGCGCCGAATCCGCCGCGACCTTCGCAAGGTCGCCGCAAATGGGATGCGCGAACGCCACGTGCGCGACGATGCCGCGCCCGAAAAACGTGCTGATGCGCCCCTTCGTCCGATCGAAGAACTGGTCGGGGACGACGATGTCGAGCGGCTTGTATTCGTGCTTCAAGCTGCCCACTGCGCTGGCCGAGATAATCCGCTCGACACCCAGCGTCTTGAACCCGTAGATGTTCGCGCGGAAGTTCAACTCGGACGGCAGGATCTTGTGCCCGGCGCCATGACGCGCGAGAAAGGCGACGCGCTTTCCCCGCAGCGTCGCGATCACGTAAGGGCCAGACGGATCGCCAAACGGTGTCGATAGCCTGCGTTCTTCGCGGTCCGTCAGCTCGGCCATGTCGTACAGGCCGCTGCCGCCAATAATGCCGATCGTCGGTGCTGTCATGCTGGTTGCAGTGTGCGCTTGCCGTTGATCTCGCGGACGTAGCCCGCCGCGATGGTCGGGTCGTGTTCGAAGAACACGAGGATGTTCTCGTCGACCGCCTGTTGCAAGAACTTCTGCTTCGCGAACAACGTGTCCACGGGATAGAGGTCGTACCCCATCACCCACGCGTCCGGAATGTGCGCCGTCGTCGGGATCATGTCGGCGACGTAGGCGGCGCGCGCGCCGCCCGATTCGATCCAGACCATCTGATGGTGCATCGTGTGGCCGCCCGTGCGCTGGACGCGGACGCCCGGCATGATCGTCTGGTCCTCGTCGACCATGAGCAGGACGCCGGCGTCGGCCAGCGGCACGTAATTATCGGCGATGTAGCTCGCGCGGTTGCGCGCGTGCGGATGCGTCGCATCTTCCCACTCGCCGCGGCGGACGACGTACTGCGCTCGCGGAAAACGCGGGCGGATGCGGCCGCTTGCATCGCGGACGGTAAATCCGCCGGCATGGTCGAAATGCAGGTGCGTCGCGAGGACGATATCGATGTCCTCCGGCGAGATCTTCGCTTCGGCAAGCGCATCGTCCAGCGTCCGCGATCGATCCATGCCGTAGATGTCATGGAACTTCGCGTCGTCTTTGTCGCCGACACCGGCATCGATGATCATCGTCCGCATGCCGCGCACGATCAGCGGCCGCATCGCCATCAGGATCCGGTTCCGATGGTCAGGTGGCGCTTTCTTCTCCCAGAACACCTTCGGCACCGTGCCGAACATCGAGCCGCCGTCGAGGCGGAAGAACCCATCATCGACGGAAATCAACTCCAAGTCGCCGAGCGTGAAACGCTGTATTGCGGATTGCGGATTGCGGATTGCGGATTGATTGGCTGATTGCTTCAGTTCGACGAGCACGCCCGCGGACGCTGACGGGTGGACAAACGCGATCAACGACCCTTCCGCTCCCGGCCGAGCAGCCTCATCGATCAGCTTTGCGCCGCGCGCTTTCAGTTGCGCGAGGGCGGCCTCGATGTTCTCGACGCGGAGCGTGATGTGATGCAGCCCAGGACCACGCTTTTCGATGTACTTCGCAATCGGCGACTCGGGCGCCGTCGCTTCGAGCAGTTCGAGCCGTGGCTCGCCGACCGGGACGAAATGCGCGCGGACGTGTTGTGACGCGACGTCCTCGGGCGCTTCGATCTCGAGGCCGAGCGCGTCGCGGTAAAACGCCACCGCCGCGGGGAGATCTTTGACGGCGATCCCGATGTGGTCGAGGATGGCTTTCATCGACTGACTAGGATACCGCGCGGCGAAGGAGATCGTTGGCGGCCGTGTATGGATCGAGCTCGCGCGCCGCGATCCGATCGACGATCGTCGAGAGCTCGCCCGCCGCGAGAATCCGGCGCTCGAGATGATCCATGAAACGCTGCGACACGAGCTCGCGCAGCCGGTATTCGCTCCGCGAGCGGCGACGCGCCGCCTGCGTTTTCTCCGCGTGATCGCGAAACTGCCAGATGACCTCGAGCAATTCGGACACGCCTTTGCCGGCCGTCGCCATCGTCTTGACCACGGGCGGACGCCACTGCCCGGCTTGAAACGCCTCGAGCGCAAGGTTCGCTTCGACGGCGGCGACGAGTCTGTCAGCGCCTTCGCGATCGGACTTATTGATCACGAAGATGTCGGCAATCTCCATGATGCCGGCTTTCAGTGCCTGCACTTCGTCGCCGGTGCCCGGCACGAGCGTGACGATCGAGACGTCCGCGGTGCGGATGATGTCGACCTCGTCCTGGCCGACTCCGACGGTTTCGATGACGATGATGTCGGTGCCGGCGGCGTCGAGGACGAGCGCGGCGTCGCCGGTCGATCGTGCGAGACCACCCAGGTGGCCGCGCGTCGCCATGCTGCGAATGAACACCCCTGCGTCTTGCGCGTGCGCCTGCATGCGCAGGCGATCGCCGAGGACGGCGCCGCCGCTGAACGGGCTCGTCGGATCGACTGCGATGACGCCGACCGAACGCCCCGCCTTGCGAATCTCGAAGACCAGCCGATCGACCAGTGTCGATTTGCCCGCGCCGGGCGGACCGGTGACGCCGATGAGATACGCGCGGCCGGTGTGGCTGAAGATGTCGCGCACGAGATCGGCGCCGGCCGGATCTTCGTCCTCGACGAGCGAGATGGCGCGCGCGATCGCACGCGTGTCTCCGGCGAGCACGCGCTCGGCGAGGGTCGTCGCTGTCGTCACGATGCTGCGAGGAGCTGTCGCGCGATCACCAGCCGCTGGATTTCGCTGGTGCCTTCGCCGATCGTGGTCAGCTTCACGTCGCGGAAGAATTTTTCGGCGGCGTAGTCTTTGACGAAGCCGTATCCGCCGTGGATTTGGACGCAGTCATCGGCGACGCGGACGGCGATCTCGCTCGCGTACAACTTCGCCATCGACGCCTGCAGCGTCGTCCGCTCCCCTTTGTCCTTGAGGTACGCCGCGCGATACGTCAGCAGACGTGCGGCTTCAATTTTTGTGGCCGCGTCGGCGAGCTTCCACTGGATCGCCTGAAAACTGCTGATCAACTTGCCGAACGCGCGCCGTTCGCGCGAATAGTGGAGCGCCGCCTCGTACGCGCCTTGCGCGAGGCCGACGGCAAGCGCCGCAATCCCGATGCGACCGGCGTCAAGCACCTGCATGGTGTTGACGAAACCCTGCCCTTCGACGCCGAGCAGTTGATCGTCCGGCACGCGGCAGTTCTCGAACAGGACTTCGCTGGTATCGCTGGCGCGCATTCCGAGCTTGTCTTCCTTCTTGCCCGGCGACATGCCCGGCGTGCCGCGTTCAACGATGAACGCAGAGACGCCCTTGGAACCGGCAGCGCGGTTGGTGACCGCCATCACGACCATCGTGTCGCCGACACGGCCGTGCGTCGTGAACGTTTTCGCGCCGTTGATCACCCAGCACGATCCGGCGCGCGCGGCCGTCGTGCGCATCCCCGCGGCGTCGCTGCCCGACGAGGACTCGGTCAGCCCCCAGGCGCCGATTTTTTCGCCGCGGGCGAGCGGCGTCAGGAATTTCTGCTTCTGCGCTTCGGTGCCGAACAGGAAGATGTGCGACGAACACAGGCCGTTGTGCGCGGCGACGGACAGCGAGATCGCCGGATCGACGCGCGCGAGCTCTTCGATGCAGATGCAGTAATCGATCGCCGACATCGCCGCGCCGCCGTACTGCTCGGGAAACTGGATGCCGAGGAGTCCGAGGGCAGCGAGCTTCGGCACCAGCTCGGTCGGGAAGTGTTGATCGTGATCCCACTCGCGCACGTGCGGACGGATCTCGGTTTCGGCGAACTCGCGGACGGTGCGGCGAAGGAGCGCCTGCTCCTCAGTGAGGCGGAAATCCATCACTTCGTGATGGTACACCACACCAGTTTGTACTTCTTGCGGCCGGTCTTGACCGCATACGCGAGCCGCTCGCCGTCCAGTGACCACGCCGGCAAGATCGCATCCTTCACGCCGGCCACGGACTGCTTGTGCTGTTCCTGATCGATGAACATCAGGCGTCCCTCGTCGGTCGTGAACGCCATCGCACCCGTCCCGCGCGGGCCCCAGCTGAACGTCAGGCCAGGGATCGGCCGCGTGTTGACGAACTCGCCGATCGTCGTCTCGAACAACGAAAAGCGCCAGACGGTCAGCTTCTGCTTCTGGTTCTCGCGATCGAGGTTGTTGCCGCTCATGATCGTGTTGCCGCCGGCGCGTTCAATGCCGTCGATCGCGCCCGCCGTTCCCGTGCCGATCTTCTTCGTCTCGAACGTCTGCTTGACGTCGATCTCGAGCATCGGTGCGCCGGGCGCGGTCCGGTCCGATTTGCGCGCCCAGTATTCCTGCGCCCACGCCGGCTCTTGATCGGTCGGCGTCACCACACCGCTGCCGACCGAGACGACGAAGTGTCGAAGCGTTTCGCGCGGCGGCTCGCCGTCAGCGGTTTGCACGTACAACTGCGCGCCGTCCGTCGACCAGCCGATCTGCCGCAACTCCCCTTTGAGTTGTCCGATATCGAGCTGCGCGAGGACCGTCGGCGCGCCGACGCGAATCGTCGTGACGTTGATGGGAAACGCGAAACCGACCTGGCTAGCGAACGCCCAGATGAGGGTCAGCAGCCACGGCACGGTCGATCTCCTGCGAAGACCAGTTGGTATGCGGAGCGCGGTTCTCGACGAACCAGCCGTACAAAAGACCGGAGTAATTCTGCCAGCGCATGTGGTGGCGCTCGTAGAACGGCACGAGCGCACGCTGCAGCGCCGGCAGGCGATAGAACGGCACGCCGGCGAAGTAATGATGTTCGAGGTGGTAGTTCGAGTTCAGGAACGCGAAATCCCAGAACCAGTTCCCGCGCATCAGCGTCCCCCACTTCGCGGGATCGGTCGGGTCGATGTCGTAGTGCTGACCGAGGCGATTCAACGTGAACGCGATCGGGAAAACAAAGAAGACGGGAACGATGTGCGCGCGCAGCGCCGCGCCGAACCCGAACAGCAGCCAGATCGCCGCGAGCGCCGTCAGATGCGCGGCGATCGAGATCTTGCGCTCGAACGCGATCTGCTTCCGCAGCGGCGGCGGATAGGTCGCGCTCTCTTTCCGCGCCGCGCGGAAGTAAATCGGGAAGAGCGCCGGCGTGCAGTACAGCGCCTTGAACCACCGCGCGTTGACCTTCGGCGAGAGATGATGGCGCTTCGGGTCGTCCTCGTCCGATCCCAACTCGGCGTGGTGATCCAGGTGCCAGCGCGTGAATTGACTGGACGAGATGCCGCTCGGGACGGCGTACAGCCACGCGAGCGCGCGCTCGGCGGCCGGATGCCGCTCTTCGAAAATCAGGTGGTGCACCACCTCGTGCAGCAGGACCGTGAAGTTGAACACGGTGAAGCCCTGGACGAACGCGAGCGGAATCCAGACGAGCGGATTCGAGATCGCGATGAGCGCCCACGTGCACAGCGCCAGGATCGCGAACTGCCGCACCATCACCACCATGTGCCGCGCCGCGCTTTTCTTGTGCAGCGCGACCATCTGCTCGCGCGGCAGCGCGCGGCTCAGCTCGGTCCGCAGCGCGGCCGCGTGCTGGCTGTAATGGTGTGACTTCACGTGACTTAGGATTGTACTAGAATCGACTCATGAGGATGCTTCGGGCGCTCGGAATCACAGCCGTATTGGTGGCTCTGCACGCCACCGCGGCGTATGCCGATCTCACCGGTTTCATCGGGGCGAACACGACCCCGGCGAACCGTCAGGTGCGCGGCGGCGCGGTCGGATTCGGCTTGCTGATGGTGGGATTCGAATTCGAATACGCGTTTACGCCCGACGACCCGACGGCCGCGGCGCCATCGCTCAAAACGGGGATGGGCAATCTGCTTCTGCAGACACCGGTGTCGTTTGCAGGGTTCCAGCCGTACGTGACGGCGGGCGGCGGCGTGTACAACGAGTCGCTCGGTGACCACAGCGACACGAGCTTCGGGACGAACGCCGGCGGCGGCGTCAAGCTGACGCTGATTGGACCGATCCGACTGCGGGTGGATTACCGGATCTTCAAGCTCGGAAGCGGTGCGCTGAACTCGCCAGCGCACCGCGTCTATGCAGGGTTGAACCTGAAACTTTAGATTTCAGAGTTCAGACTTCAGATTTCCTACTTGCCCAGATCGTTGACCAGCGTCAGATTCAAGATGTTCTGCGCCGGCTGACCGAAGCACTCCGAGTACGTCTTGTAGAGCGCCTGGACTTCCGTCGGAAACGCCTCGCTCAGGATCAACGCGACCGAGTAGTCCGCGCCCTTCACGGCCGGTTCCATCGTCGACACGTAGATCACGGCACCGCCGGGGCCGCCTTCGGCAGCCTTGTAAATCTTCCAGCTCGCGGCCTGCTGCTTGCGTTCGGGCTTCTCGCTTTTCGCGAGCGCTTCCTTCAGCTTCCCGATGACCATCTCGTAGTCGGCGGTCTTGTCGGCCTTGACGAAATTGAGAATCGCCGCGCCGTCGCCCGCGAAGACATACGGGCTCTTCTGCTGTTGCGCTTGCTGGGCGGGCTGCGCCGCAGGCTGCTGCGCGCGAACCGCGCCACCCGCGAGCGTTGCGACCATCAGTCCTACAACCATCCATCCTGCCCGGCCCCGGTTTGCCGGCGCGACGGCGTTTCGAAACATCACGTCCTCCTTCACGAAAGGGGTGTTACTTTAACGTACTCGCGGCTACACGAAAACCGCCATCACGTCGTTTGCGACCAGCATGCCGCGGCGCGTCAGCCGCAGGCGAGAGCCCTCGTGCAATAGACACCCGGCCGCGACAAACGGCGCCAACTCGGCGCCAAAACGGGCCCAGACGTCGACGCCGTATCGCTGGCGGAGCATGTCGAGATCGAGCCCCTCGGCGAGGCGCAGTCCGGTAAAGAGCACGTCGCCCAGGCGCTCTTCGTCCGAGAGGCGCCGCTCCTCAGCGACCGCCGACCGACCGCTTTGGATGCGGCCCACGTACTCCTCCGCCGACGAAACATTCCTCGACCGGACGCCGGCAAGCGTCGAGTGGGCGCCCGTGCCAAATCCGATCCAACTGCCGTCGGTCCAGTATTTGACGTTGTGATGGGCCCGGCGTCCCGGCTTGGCGACGTTCGAGATCTCGTATTGCTCGTACCCCGCCGCCTCGAGCCGCTCCATCGAGGCTTCGTACATCGTCGCGGCATCGTCCTCGGGCGCCTGCGACCACTGCGCGCGAGCCATGTCGTCCTTGAGCGGCGCGTTCGGGTACACCTCGAGCAGGTACATCGAGATGTGCTCAGGGCTGATGGCGATCGCGGCGTCGACCGATTCGAGCCACTGCTCGACGCTTTGCTCCGGCAGCCACATCATCAAGTCGATGCTGACGTTGTCGAAGCCGGCGGCGCGCGCCTCGGCGACGGCGTCGCGCGCCCGCTGCGCGTTGTGGAGGCGCGACAGGCGCCGCAATTCGTCCTCGCGAAACGACTGGACGCCAAAACTGATGCGATTCACTCCCGCGTCGCGATAGGCGCGGAGCCGCGGCTCGGTGACGGTCTCGGGATTCGCTTCGAGCGTCACCTCGCGATCGCGCGCGACGTCGAACGTCCGCTCGCACGCCGCGATGATGCGCGCGACTTCTTCAGGTTCGAGCAGCGACGGCGTTCCGCCGCCGAAATAGATGGTGTCCGCCTCGTGATTCGGCGTTCGTGATTCGTGATTCGAAATATCACGTACAAGCGCGTCAACGTAGCGCGCCTTCAGCGGCGTGTCGAGGAGACCGCGATTGAAGTTGCAGTAGTTGCAGATCGCCGAACAGAACGGGATGTGGATGTAGAGGCCTAGCATGGCTAAGGGCTCAGCGCTGATGGCTGATGGAGGTCAATATCCATCGGCCATGAGCCATGAGCCATCAGCCATTATGATCCAGCCCGCCCGCCGGGCCACTTCAGCTCGGCGCGGTTGTCCTTGAGTTGCGCGCGCGCCTGGCGTCCGCTGCCGCGCGGTGACGGGAGCGACGGCTTGCCGCGCATCTTCCACATCGCGAGCAGATCGTCGGTGCCGGCGTTCGTCGGACGCTCGCGGTAATCGGCCGCATCGAGGACGATGAACTCGCACATCTCGTGGAGGCGCGAGCGCATGCGCGCACCGATGCGGAAGAGCAACGAGTTCGGATCGGTATCGTCCGGGATATCGGGATAGTTCGAGGTGAACAGCGTCACGCGCCGCTCGCTGTAGCGCGTGTTCACGATCAGGTTCATCGTCTCGTCGACCCACTCGGAGGTTTTCTCCGCGCCGAGATCGTCGAGCACCAGGAGATCGGCCTGCAGGACGGGGCGGAGCACTTCGAGCTCCGTCGTGCGGATCGACGGATCGTACGTGCTGCGAATCATCCGCAGCAGATCGCGCGTGTCGTAGAACAGTCCGCGCGCGCCAGTACGCTCGATGATCGTCTTCAACACCGCAACCGCGAGATGTGTCTTCCCCACTCCCGGTTGGCCTTCGAGAAACAACCCGAGGCTCGCCACCGGAAACGCATCCGCCAGCTTGCGCGCGTGCACGACCGCGCGCTCGAGCGATTCGTTGTACGCGAGGAAATTGTCGAGCGTGCAGTGCTGATAGCGCTTCGGGATGTTGGCGTCGGCGAGACGATGCTGTCCGATCTGCTCGCGCCAGCAGTCGCAGCGGACGACGCGACGCACGCCGTTCGGATCGGTGACCGGCTTCCAGCCGGTATCTTCACAGTGCGGGCACGCCATCGGTGTAGCGCAGGCCTTGAGGCCTGCTAGTTGAGGTGACTCCGAAGTTTCGCCGAGTGGCGCAGTTTGTTTTTCGCGCGCGATTCGATCTGGCGCACCCGCTCGCGCGTCAGATGCATGCGATCGCCGATCTCCTGCAGCGTGTGCGGCTCGTCGTCGTCGAGGCCGAATCGGAGACGGACGACTTCGAGTTCCTTACCGTCCAGGTCGTGGAGCGCTTCGGCGAGCTCTTCGAGATCCGACTGATGGATCAGATCCTCGTCGACCGCAACCCCTTCCTGAACAAGGAGATCCGCGAATTCTCTCGGCCGGCCATCGGAGGGCGCCACCGGGTCGCTCAGCGACACGTCCTCGGTGACGCGGTGAAGCGCGGCGAACAGTTTGGGCGGAAACGAGAACGCGCGCGTCTGGTCGGCGAGCAGATGCATCATCGACTCGCGCACCCACCACACGGCGTACGTGATGAACTTGACGTTGCGCGTCGGATCGAATCGCCGCGCCGCTTCGATCAATCCGAGATTGCCTTCGTGGATCAGATCGAGAAACGACACGCCGTTGCCGCGATATCGTTTCGCGTACGAGACCACGAACCGCAAGTTGGCTTCGACGAGTTTGCCGACGGCGGTTTGATCGGCGTCGTGGCGAATGCGGTAGCCGAGCGCGCGTTCTTCGTCGATCGTCAGCCGCGGAATTTTCGAGATGGACCGAAGGTACGCGGCGAGCGCACTCGCGTCATCGCTCGCGTCGTATCGCCTCGGCACGCGAAGAGTCTACTACTTTTGATGTCGTACGAGATCGGTCGGCGACGACTTGACAAGCGCGGTTGAGAGTCGTTGCTCCCAATCGTCGATGCCGCGTTTCATTTCGTGCTTCACGTACTCCATGAACTCGTTGACTTCACTCTGCATCTGCTCGATCTTGCGGCGCATATTCAGAATGATTTCGACGCCGGCGAGGTTGACGCCGAGATCTCGGGTAAGTGACAGAATCGTTTCGAGCTGCTCGAGATCTTCTTCGGAGTACAAACGCGTGTTGCCGTCAGTGCGCGACGGCTTCAACAGCCCTTCGCGTTCGTATAAGCGAAGCGTTTGCGGATGGATGTTGTACTTCTGCGCCACCGCGCTGATCATGTAGTAGGCCTTGCCCGTCTTCTTCATCGCGGCAGCCAGTCCTGGCGAATGTCTTCGTTGTTGATGCGGCCGAACTCGCGCAAGAGCTCCTTCGACCGCTCGTCCAGCACTTTCGGCAGCACGAGCCGCACTTCGACGACGAGATCGCCGCGGCGTCCGTCGCGCGGCGAGACGACGCCGCGCTCGCGCAGCCGGAACTTCTGGCCCGACTGCGTGCCGGGCGGGACGCGCACGCGCGCGGGCCCGTCGATCGACGGCACCTCGATCTTCGCGCCGAGCGCCGCTTCGTGAATCGCGATCGGCACCGCGACGTGCACATCGTCGCCTTCGCGATGGAATAGCGGATGCGGTTTGACGTTGACGGTGATGTAGAGATCGCCGGTGTCGCCGCCGTTGCGGCCGACGTGGCCTTTCTCGGGCACGCGAATGCGTGCGCCGTCGGCCAGGCCCGGCGGGATGTTGATCGTCAGCGACTCGGTGCGCGTTTCGACCTGGGCGCCGCCGCACGTCGGACACCGCGTCGACCGCTGATGGCCGGCGCCGCCGCACTGCGCGCACGGCCGCGAGAAGATCATGTGGCCGCGCGTCGACTTGACGACGCCGGTGCCGTGGCAGTGCAGACAGCGCGTTTCGGCGACGTTCAATCGGCCGAAGCCGCCGCACGCGTGACACTGCTCCTGTCGCGTCACGGCGACCGATCGCTGACCGCCCGCGATCGCGTCTTCGAAGCTGATCGTCAGCTGCTGGTGCAGGTCGGCGCCGCGCTCCACGCCGTCCGTCCGCTGCTGCTGACGCTGCCGCAGGATGTCGCCAAACAGATCGCCAAACGTCGGCGCATCGGATCCGCTGATGTTGACCGAGAAGTCGAACCCCTCGAAGCCGTAGGTGTGCACGTTGCCCGATGAATCGAGCGAGCCGGTGGAATCGTACCGCCGGCGGCGATCGGGATCGCTGAGCGTTTCGTACGCCTCCGCGATCTGCCGAAACTGCGCCGCCGCGCGACGATCACCCGGGTTGATGTCGGGATGAAACTTCCGGGCAAGGCGCTTGTACGCACGCTTGATGTCGTTCAGCGTCGCGTCGCGCGCCAGACCGAGCACGATGTAGAAGTCCATCGTCATTGCGGATTGCGGATTGAGGATTGCGGATTTATTGAAGATTGAGGCGCCTGAATCGCCAATCAATCCGCAATCCGCAATCCTCAATCCTCATTACTGTTTGCCCTCATCCACGACTTCTGCGTCGATGACGTCGCCACTGCCCTTCTGGTCCGACGACTGACTGCCCGACTGCTGACCGCCTGACTGCTGACTGCCCGACTGCTGACCGCCCGACTGTTGACTCGCCTGCGCCTTATAAAGCGATTCCGCCGCCTTGTGCTGCGCCGCGGTCAGCGCATCGAGCGCGCGCTGGATCGCCGCCGCGTCGGTGCCCTCCATCGCCTTCTTCACGTCGTCCATCGCGCTCTCGATCGACGACTTCTCTCCGGGCGCGAGCTTGTCGCCGGTGTCCTTGATCATCCGCTCGGCGCCGTAGACGGCCTGGTCGGCGCGGTTGCGCAGTTCGATTTCGTCGCGGCGCTTCTTGTCTTCGTCCGCGTGCGACTCGGCGTCCTTCGTCATGCGTTCGACCTCGTCCTTGTTGAGGCCGCTCGACGCCGTGATCGTGATCTTCTGTTCCTTGCCGGTACCGAGATCCTTCGCCTGGACGTTGACGATGCCGTTCGCGTCGATGTCGAAGGTGACTTCGATCTGCGGCACGCCGCGCGGCGCCGGCGGGATGCCGACGAGATGGAACTTGCCCAGCGTGCGGTTGTCGCGCGCCATCGAGCGCTCGCCTTGCAGCACGTGCACTTCGACGCTCGTCTGGTTATCCGACGCCGTCGAGAAGATCTCGCTCTTGCGTGTCGGGATCGTCGTGTTGCGGCCGATGAGCGTCGTCATCACGCCGCCCATCGTTTCGATGCCGAGCGACAACGGCGTCACGTCGAGCAGCAACAGATCCTTGACGTCGCCCGCGAGCACACCTGCCTGCACCGCCGCGCCGACCGCGACGACTTCGTCCGGATTGACGCCCTTGTGCGGCTCTTTGCCGAACAGGTCCTTGACGATCTGCTGGACCTTCGGGATGCGCGTCGATCCGCCCACGAGCACGACCTCGTCGATCTTCGACGGATCGAGTCCGGCGTCCGCGAGCGCCTGCTTCGTCGGACCGACCGTCTTCTGCAGCAGATCGTCGACGAGCTGCTCGAACTTCGCGCGCGACAGTTTCATCTGCAGGTGCTTCGGGCCGCTCTGGTCGGCCGTGATGAACGGCAGGTTGATGTCGGTCTCCATCACCGTGGAGAGCTCCATCTTCGCTTTCTCCGCCGCTTCCTTGAGACGCTGCAGCGCCATCCGGTCCTTGCCGAGATCGATCCCTTCGCTCTTCTTGAACTCCGCGATGATCCAATCGATGATGCGCTGATCGAGGTTGTCGCCGCCGAGGTGCGTGTCGCCGTTCGTCGCTTTGACTTCGACGACGCCCTCGCCCACTTCGAGAATCGAGATATCGAACGTGCCGCCGCCGAAGTCGTAGACGGCGATCGTTTCGTCCTTCTTCTTGTCGAGGCCGTACGCCAACGCCGCCGCCGTCGGCTCGTTGACGATGCGCATCACTTCAAGGCCGGCGATCTGGCCGGCGTCTTTCGTCGCCTGGCGCTGCGCGTCGTTGAAGTACGCGGGGACGGTGATGACCGCCTTCGTCACCGGCTGACCGAGGTACTCTTCGGCCGCCTGCTTCAGTTTCTGAAGCACCATCGCCGAAATTTCCGGCGGCGGATATTCCTTCCCGTTGGCCATCACGCGGGCGTCGCCGTTCGACGCGCGCACGACCTGATACGGGACCATCTTCATTTCTTCGGAGACCTCGTCGTACTTGCGTCCCATGAACCGCTTGATCGAGAACACGGTGTTCTCGGGGTTCGTCACAGCCTGCCGCTTGGCCACCTGGCCGACCAACCGCTCGCCGGTCTTCGTGAACGCGACAACCGACGGCGTGAGCCGCCCCCCTTCTGGGTTCGTGATCACCACCGGTTCGCCGCCTTCCATCACTGCGACAACCGAGTTCGTGGTCCCCAGGTCAATGCCGATGATTTTGCTCATCTAGTACCTCGTCGTTGATATAGCTATAATTATCAAAGTTGAGTCAGTCGTAGTCAAACCCATGGCCCATTATGTCATTCGCGTAGCTCGCAACGCCGGAATCGTTGCGCTATTTATTGTCGCGGCGCTGCTCGGCACCTTGAGCGGCGTGATGTTCGCGTATGCGGGCGATTTGCCGGCCGTCACCTCGCTCGACAACTACAACCCGAGCACGATCACGCGGGTGCTCGCCGCGAACGGCCAGGTGATCGGCGAATTCGCGACGCAGCGTCGCGTCATCGTCGGCTACGACGACATCAACCCCCTGCTCCGCGAAGGCATCATCGCGACCGAGGACGCCGATTTCGACAGGCACTTCGGCATCAACGTGTGGCGCATCATGTCGGCGGTGGTCGTCGACCTGATCTCTCGACGCCCCGAGCAGGGCGCGAGCACGCTGACGCAGCAGGTCGCGCGGAACCTGGATCAGTTCGGCCTGACGAAACAGAAGCGGATCGAACGAAAGATTCGCGAGATGATCCTCGCGATCCAGATCGAAAAACGCTACACGAAGAAAGAGATCTTCACGATTTACTGCAACCAGATGTACCTCGGCCACGGCGCGTACGGCGTCGAGGCAGCGTCGCGGTTGTATTTCAACAAGTCGAACAAACAGCTGAACCTCGAGGAAGCGGCGCTCATCGCCGGCATCTTCCAGACGCCGGAACGCCAGAGCCCGTTCGTCGACATGAAACGCGCGACGTCGCGACGCAACGTCGTCTTGCAGCGCATGGCCGACGAGCACTACATCACGCAGCAGCAGGCGGACGAGGCGAAGAAGCGTCCGATCGTGACGCATGGCGCGCCGACGCAGCCGCCGGGCATCGCGCCGTACTTCGTCGAAGAAGTCCGCAAGCATCTCGAACGGCAATACGGCGCGAAGGTGCTGTACGAACAGGGACTCAGCGTCACGACGACGCTCGATCCGCAGCTGCAGGAGTTTGCGAACAAAGCGCTCGAGCACGGGCTGCGCGCGTACGACCGCCGGCACGGCTGGCGCCGGCCCACGCGCAACGTCCTCGACGAGAAACACACGATCGACGGGTATCGCGACGAGCGCTGGACGCGGCCGATGGCGGTCGGCGACATCGTGCCGGCCGTTGTCGTGGAGGCGCCGAAAACCGGCGCCGCTCGCCTGCGCGTCGGTCCGTATCACGCGACGGTCGGCGGCAAAGACCTCGTCTACGGGCCGAGCAAACGGCCGGGCCCTGCGGATTATTTCAAGCCGGGCGATCTCATTGAGGTGGGCATCCAGAAACTCGATCCGGCGACGAACACGGCGACAGTGTCGCTCGAACAGACACCGATCGTCGAAGGCGCGGCGCTCGCGATCGACAACCACACCGGCCAGATCAAAGCGATGGTCGGCGGATGGAACTTCGGCCGCAGCAAGTTCAATCGCGCCGTGCAGGCGTTCCGTCAGCTGGGATCAACCTTCAAGCCGATCGTCTACACCGCCGCAATCGACCGCGGCTATACGCCGGCCTCGATCATCGTCGACGCGCCGGTGACCTATCCCGCGGGCAACGGACAGATTTACAGTCCGCATAACTACGACCACAAGTTCCTCGGTCCCGTGACGCTGCGGTACGCGCTCGAGGAATCGCGCAACGTTCCGGCGATCAAAGTGATGGACACGCTCGGACCGAAAAACGTCCTCGAGTACGCGAAGCGATTCGGTTTCGAGGAAGACTTCCCGCCGTATCTGCCGATCGCGCTCGGCGCCGGCGACGCGACGCTCCTCGACATCGTCAGCGCGTACACCACGTTCCCGAACCAGGGCGTGCGGATGAAGCCGTTCGAAGTGCTCACCGTGAAGGACCGCGACGGCAACCTGCTCGAGGAAAATCGCGGCGAGCCGAGCGACGTCATCCGCGCCGACACCGCGTACGTGATGGTCAACATGCTGCGCGGCGTCCTGAGCCTGCGCGGGACCGGCGCGCGTGCCACACAGCTCGCGTCCGAGTGGCCGCTCGCCGGCAAGACCGGCACCGTCGACGACAACACCGACGCGTGGTTCGTCGGCTTCGATCCGGATATCACCGTGGGGTTCTGGGTCGGCAACGACGACAAACGCAAGTCGCTCGGCGCGGTCGAACAGGGATCGTACGTCGCGCTGCCGATGTGGATGGAGTTCATGAAGAACTACATCGCCAGCCGCCCGGAGAAAGACGATCCGCCCGACTTCGAAGCGCCGGGCAACATCATCTTCCTGAAAGTGGATCAGGCGACCGGGACGCCGCTCTCCGCGGAATCGACCGGCGGGATCCGCGAGGCCTTCATCGCGGGAACGCAGCCGGGCGCGAACGTCGCCTTCACGCGACAACAGCCTTAGACAACCATAGAACGCACAGCACCCACGGAACGATGGTTCTGTGAGTTCCGTGGTTGCTTCTAGCGCTTACGGAGTCGCGCCGCGATCGTCGACACCTCGGGGACGCGCAGTGCAAACGTCATCGCGAAGAACACCACACCGTAGGCGCCGAGGATGATGGCCGCGCCCACAATCGAGTTCGATACCGGCACATAGATTTTTGCGGCCCAGCCGATCGCGGCGCCGGTCAGCGCCGACGTCCAGAGCTTGGCGGTATACGCAATCGGCAGCCCGCTGTGACCGATGCGCGCGTTGAGCGTCGACCGCAGCAGCAGCATTTCCACCCACCCCGCAACGCCCGCGGACGCGGTGAGCCCCGCGGCGCCCCACGTTTCGCGAATGCCGAGCAGGTGCGGCAGCGGGATCGCGCACAGGTACCCGAGGACCGTGGTCAGGACGACGCGGACGATCGCGTAGTTGAGCGGCGTGCGTGTGTCTTTCAGCGCGTAGTAGGTCGACGAATACAACCGTCCCAGTGTCGACGCGAGCAGTCCGACGCCCGAACCGGCGAGAATCGCCCACACCCAGACCGCGTCCGCCTGCGTGAATCGGCCGGTCTTGAACAACGCAGCCGCGATCACGTCGCCGAACGCGAAGAACGCCACTGCGGACGGCACGACGAAGAAAGCGATCTGCCGCAGCCCACCGTTCAGCCGGTCCCGCAGCTTCGTCGTCGCATGCGGATCGAGCCCCATGTCACCGGACATACCAGGCAACTCCGCCGCGGAGACCGACATGCCGAACAGGCTGACCGGCAGCACGCCGATCGTTTGCGCGTTCAGCAGCGCCGCGACCGCGCCGGTCGGCAGCAGGCTCGCGATCAACGTATCGATGTACGCGCTCAACTGGACGACGCCGCGGCTGACGAACACCGGCCCGAAGTTGCCGACGACGGCGCGGACGTGGGAAGACCGATACTGCGGCGTGAATCGAAGATGTGGCGCGAGGCTGAACACGATCGGCAACTGGACGACGAACATCAGTCCGGCGCCGATGACAGACCCCCACGCCAACGTCGCCGCCAGACCCGGCAACTGAGCCCCGCTGCCGAACACGAGCAGCGTGACCACCATCACCGCGTTCCAGACGACGCCGACGGCGTACGACATGAAGAACCGGTGATGGCTGTTCAGGACGCCGAGACACCATGCCGACATCACCATCAGGCCGGCGCTCGGAAACAGGATCCGCACGAGCCGGATCGTGAGCAGCCGCGTGGATCCCGTGAACCCCGGCGCGATGACATCGATCAGCAGCGGCGTCGCCAGCACGCCGACGAGCACGATCGCGCTGACCGCGACCGTCAAGAGCGCGGCAACCGCGCCAGCGACACGATCGGCTTCTTCGCGCTCGTTGCGCGCGAGCAGCGATGAATAGACCGGGATGAACGACGCCGAGAGCGCGCCTTCACCAAACAGGTTGTTGAGAACATTCGGGATGCGGAACGCGGCCATGAACGCGTCGGCCGGCGCCGTCAGACCGAAATAATGCGAGAAGACACGCTGCCGGACGAGGCCGGCGACGCGCGACGCGAGAATGCCAGCCGCAACGAGCGCCGAGTTACGGGCGCGCGAGGTCGTCACTGCGGATTGCGGATTGCGGATTGCGGATTGATTGTCGATTGTGGGATTCCGCAATCCTCAATCCTCAATCCGCAATGTCATCGTCAGTCGTCGAGAGCGTGCCGCTCGACTTCTTCATGAGGTACGTCTTGATGAACGGATCGATGTCGCCGTCCAGGACGCGGTTGACGTCGCCGACCTGTTCCTTCGTCCGGTGATCCTTGACCAACTGGTACGGGTGCAGCACGTAGCTGCGAATCTGGCTGCCGAAGGCGATCTGCTGCTTCGTGCCGCTGATTTTCTCGAGCGCCGCCTGCTGCTCCTTCAGCTTCATGTCGTACAGCCGTGACTTCAACACCTTCATCGCCGAATCGCGATTGCGGTGCTGCGACCGCTCGTTCTGGCACGAGACGACGATCCCGCTCGGAATATGCGTGATGCGGACCGCGGAGTCGGTGACGTTGACGTGCTGACCGCCGGCGCCGCTCGATCGATACGTGTCGATGCGGATGTCCTTGTCCTCGATCTCGACGTCGATGTCGTCGGTCACCTCGGGCCAGACGTACACCGATGCGAACGAGGTGTGGCGCCGCGCGGCTTGATCGAACGGCGAAATGCGCACGAGCCGGTGGACGCCGGCTTCGGCCGACAGCAAGCCGTACGCGTACTCGCCCGTCACCGTCAGCGTGGCGCTTTTCAGTCCGGCTTCTTCACCCGGCTGATAGTCGATCAGCTCGCGCTTGAAGGCACGGCGCTCCATCCAGCGCATGTACATCCGCAGCAGCATCTCGGCCCAGTCCTGCGACTCGGTGCCGCCGGCGCCGGGATGGATCGTGAGAATCGCGTTCTTGCGATCGTGCTCGCCGCCGAGCATCTTCTTGATCTCGCCGGCCTGCACTTCGCTGTCGAGTTGATCGAGCGCCTGCGCGAATTCGGCGTCCACCGACTCGCCTGCCTCGGACCATTCGATCAGCACGGCCAGATCGTCGGTCTTCTTCTTGAGCGACAGCATCAGATCGCGATCCTGCTCGAGCCGTCGCCGGCGTTGCAGGACCTTCTGCGCTTCGGCCTGGTCTTTCCAGAAATCGGGCGCGGCGGCGCGCGCCTCGAGGCGGGCTAGTTCTTCTTGGGGGCGAGCGGCTTCAAAGATAGCTCCGCAGATCCGCAGCGCGCTTGCTGAGATCCTCGTAGCGTCGGGTCAGATCGTCAACGGTCGGCATGGTCTCTATTCTACTTTCCTTCGCGACAGCACCAGCATGCCCAGCGTGGCCAGGACAGAGGCATAAGCCAGGATGTCGCCGTGCCGCGCGTAAAACGTAGACGCCTTCAGGAACCGCGCTTCGCCGACGAGCACGGCCCGCTCGAAGATCGTCGATCGCTCGACGACGCGGCCGTACGGATCGACGATGCCGCTGATGCCGGTGTTCGCGGAGCGGACGAGATATCGCCCTTCCTCGATCGCGCGCATCGACGCCTGCTCGAAATGCTGATACGGCGCCGACGTGTCGCCAAACCATGCGTCGTTGGTGATCGTCGTCAACAGTTCGCTGCCGCCCACGACGAACTGGCGAACGAGTGCCGGATACACCACCTCGTAGCAGATGGCGACGCTGGCGAGATGACCGCGCACCGGCAGCAGCTCTGGGTTCGTGCCGGGCTGAAACGTGCCGACCTGTTCGGTCAACGGTGCGGCGAAGAAGAACAGCTTCTGCAGCGGCACGTACTCACCGAACGGCACCAGATGCATCTTGCGATAGACGCCGGCGGTCGTGCCGTCTTCGCGGACGAGAAATGCGGAGTTGAAGTACTTGTCCGGGACCTTCCGGTTGCCCTGAATGCGCCATTCGATCTGGTCGCTGCCGAACAACACCGGCACGTGGGCCTGTCGCGCGAGCGTGCGGATCCGATCGGCCGCCGCCTGTTCTTCCTCGAAGACGAACGGCGTAGACGACTCGGGCCAGAGGATGAACTCGGCTCGCGATGCGATCGCCTGACGCGTCATCGCGATGTAGTCGTCGAAGATCGTCGCCGCGCGGTGCGGGTTCCACTTGATCGCCTGGTCGACGTTGCCCTGAATCAGGCCCACGCGGATCGTGTCGCCCTGCCGTGTGAGCGTGTTGTCGGCCAGGCGATAGCTGCCCCACCCGACCGTCACCGCCACGAGCAGAAACGTCGCGAACGACGCCCACCGTACGTAGTGTCCGACTTTCGCCGGACCGGCAAGCAATGCCGCGATCGCCGCACTGACCGCGGCGACCAGCATCGACACGCCGTAAACACCGAAGACGCTCGCGAGCTGTGCGATCGGCAGCACGCGCATCTGGCTGTAGCCGAGGAGCACCCACGGAAAACCGCCAAACAGGTGCGTCCGTCCGAGCTCCGTCGCCACCCAAATCAACGGCGCCGAAAACAGCGCCGTGGTGCCAAAGTTGACCGTCAGTCGACGCAGGATCAGCGCGAACAGCGCCGGGAAGAGCGCCATGTAGGCGATCAGCGCGGCGTTGACCGGGACCGCAATCCACGTCTGCAGTCCGCCGTACACGACCATGACGCGCGTGATCCAGTACAGCGTCCCGGTGAAGTACACGCCGCCGGTGAGGAGTCCAAGGACGAACGCGCGCCGCAGCGAGCCGCGCAGGAGCGCCGTCATCAGCGGCGTCAGCGCAACGAAGGCAAATAGCGGATGGCCGAATTTCGGGAAGCTGAGGGCGAGCAACACCCCCGACGCGATCGCGCTGACTACTTCGTCACCCAGGGCTTGAACTGTTCTTCTTTTTGCAGCTTCGCCGCGATCGATTCGGCTTCGCGCCGCGTGGTGAACTTGCCGACGCGCACGCGGTACACCGATGGCGTGCCGGTGGCCGGCGGGACGACGTACGCCGCGTAGCCTTTGGAGGAGAGTCGCTTGGCGATCGCTTCGGCGTCGCCACGCACGTTTAACGCGGCGATTTGAACCGCGTAGCCCGAACCGCCCGGCTCCGCCGTCGCGGGTGCCTTGGGTGCCTCAGGTGTCTGACGTGCCTGTTGCGCCGGTGCGGGGGCAGGCGCTGGTGCGTCCGCTTTCGGAGACTCGGCCTTCGGCGGTTCCGCCTTGGGCGGCTCCGCTTTGGCCTTCAGATCCTCGGCGGCGCCTTTCGGTTTCTCGAGACGATTGAAGTAGCTGAGATCTTCGGCGGCCGGCGGCGGCGGTGCGACGGCGACCGTCGGATCGGATCCGGCCGGCGTCGGCGTCTGCGCCGTCGGCGGCTGCTGCGGTGTCGTTTCGTTCGCGGCGCTGATCGAGAGACTGTCGGAAGCGGTTCCGCGTTCGACGCGCACGCCGCGGCCGACCAGCACGCCGCACAAGAAGATCACGACCGACACAACCGTGGCGGCCATGAACAGGAACACCAACTGCTTCCCGTTCAGTTGAATTTCGTGGAAGCCTTCGTCTTGAATCTGAGAGGCCACAGTTGACGAGATTGTACCAGACTTAGGGTTGCCCCAGACGCTCGAGCAGCTTCTTCGCGTCGGCGGATGCGGGGTCGATCGCCAGCGCGCGCTGCGCCTCCGCACGCGCGGCGTCGAGGTCTTTGGCCTGACGGTACGCCTCGCCGAGCGCCGCGTGGGCCTCCGCCGTCTCGGCACTCCACAACGCGATCTTGAACGCGTCGATCGCCTCTTTGGTCTCGCCGTCGCGCAGGTGGATCCGACCGAGCATCAGGTGGGCTTCCGCGAGATACGGGGACAGATACAGCGCGCGGTTGAGATCGCCGACGGCCAGGCGATCGTTCTCCTGCTCGTACTGCTTCTTCGCGCTTTCGAGATAGACGTGCGCGAGCTCGTCCTGCGTTCGCTGCTCGTTCGACGCCAGCTTGCGCTCGATCGGACTTCTGTGCGGCAGCTCGATCTCTTTCTTGACGCGCTCGAGTCCCTTCTCGCTGTAGCTCGACGCCAATCGCTTGGCGAGCTCGCGTTCGCGCGCCGCTTCGACGCTGTTGCCGGCCGACGCCAGCGCACCGCTCAACACGAAATGCGCGTCGCCGTCAGCCGGATTGCGCCGGACCGCCTCGCGCAGCCAGTAGATCGCTGCCTGCCAGTCGTGATCGATCCAGTAGGCGTACCCGAGATTGAAGACGTAATCGGGATCGTCGGGATCGGCCTCGGCCGCCTTCGTGAAGAAATACGTCGGCACGCCGCTTTGCGGTGTGCTGCCGCGCCGCAACTGGATGACGCCGAGGTTGTTCATCACGCTTGCCGTCGGCTGTGCGTCCGCCAGCGCTTTGAACGTCTGGTACGCCGCATCGAATCGCTTCAAGTACAGCTGAGACAATCCTTGAAGAAACGTTGCCTGCCGGGCATACGGCGACTCAGGACCAACGGCAGCGACCGCCTCCAGCGCGAGTTCGTCCTCGCCCTCGTCGTCGTACACATCCCACAACGCCAGCCGCGCGCGGTCGTAGGACGGCTGCGCTTTCAGCGCGGCGTCGAGAAATCCGATCGCGGTATCGGGCGTTTCCGCTAACAGGCCTTTGATGTAATTTTCGAACACCGCCAACGACGGCTGCTGCCGCGGCGGCGACGCCGGAACCTTGGCGTCAGACGGCGTCAGGCGACGCGCAATCCGATCGACGGTCGCGAGCAGTTCGGACAGCGGACCGCGTTCGCTGACGCTGGACACGACGCGTCCCTGCTCGAGCGCGATCGCTCGGACGTGGACGTTCAGCACGTCCCCGTCCAGTTGCAGCGCGCCGACCACAACCTGCGTGGCGCCGACGATTTGCCCGATCCGAATGACGGTGGCGTCGGTCAGTGCGGCCGCGGCCGGCACCTGAAGCTTTTCGAACGCCTGCTGCCGCTCCTGGCGCGTGATCGCATTGACGCCGAGCGACAGCAGATCGTCGGTCAGCAGCACGGCGGCGCCTTCGCCGAGCCAGAAGATCTTCGGATCGCGCGTCACCGTCTCGAGCGGCATCACCAGCACACGCGGGGACTGTGCGAACGCGGCGTTCGCAAGAAACACGAGTGCGGCCGCGATCAGGACGGATCGGCGCCGTTGAGGGCGACTTTCAACACACACGTCGCTTCACCTGTACCACGACACGCGACGACGTCAGTTCGTCCTTCGAGATCGAACAACGCCAACAATTTCGTAAACGCGGCGGCGTAGAAGCCGCACAAGGGATGATCGACCGGCTCGCGCACCGTACAGAAGATCGACGCGCGGACGTCGACGTTGGCCGTCCCGCGGCGCACGCGGGCGATCGCGCGGCTGCCTCGGTAGCTGTCGCGGACGAGTTGTTTCGCCAACCCCATCAGCAGCCGGCTGCGCAGCCACGGCGGCGCCGCCTTGATGAAGGCGCGGCGCACGTTGGGCATCGACTGCACCGTCCACTCGGCGGCATATTCGCCCGCGCGCGTGGTGATGATGTTGTACGCCTCGCCTTCCTGCCGCAGGAAACTGAGGACGGCGTACAACGGCGCGAGCCCGATCGTCCCCTCGCGCAGCCCTTCGGCGTTCAACCAGTTCTCGTAGAACCCGAGTCTCGTCGGCAGGATATCGGCGATACCCTGATGAAGGCTGGCGACGAGGACGCGTCCGATGCCCGCCTCTCTCATGCCCGCGTTATCATGGCAAATGGCAAACGGCACACGGCAGATGGATCTCCATGTGCCATCTGCCAGGTGCCATCAGCCATATGTACTCTGCAGCGATCCTGGCGGGCGGCCGCGCGTCGCGATTCGGCGGTCAGGACAAGAGCGCGCTGGTCGTTGACGGCCAGACGATTCTGGATCGGCAGCTCGATGTGCTGTCGCACGTCGCAGACGATGTGCAGGTGGTGCGCGAGGATCTCGTGCCGGGCTGCGGGCCGCTCGGCGGCGTCCATGCCGCGCTGACGCGCGCGGCGCACGGCGTCACGTTCGTGCTCGCGTGCGACATGCCGTATGTGACCGCCCCGTTCGTCTCGCATCTGCTGTCGCTCTCCGCGGACGCCGACATTGTCGTGCCGCGCACGGAACGCGGGTATCATCCCTTGTGCGCGGTGTACGCGCGGACGTGCCTCGAGGCCATCGCACGCCGGCTGGCCGACCGCCGACTGAAAATGACTGATATGTTCTCGGATGTTCGCGTGCGTGAGGTCAGCGGCGACGAACTCGAAACGTTTGGCGACCGCCATCGGCTGCTGGCCAACGTCAATACGCCAGCCGACTTCGCGGATCTCGCGACGCTCCAAGGCCACAAACTGTAATCGTAACACGAACTTAGCGCCGATCCGGTCGATCGCGCACGACACCCGTACATGATTCTTCCGCTCCAGCGACGCGTGCACCAGGCGATTGTCGACGCCGTCACCCGCCATTTCGGCGTCGCCGACGCGCCGGCGTTCATCGTCGAAATTCCGCCGAACCGAACGCTCGGCGACCTGGCGGTGCCGGTCGCATTTCAATTGGCGCGCACGCTGCGGAAAGCGCCGAAAGCGATCGCGCAGGAGCTCGTCACGGCGCTCGGGACCATCCCAGGCATCACGAAGATCGTTGCCGCTCCCAACGGGTACTTGAACCTGTTCGTCGATCGCGCGGCGTTCGTGCTGTCGCGCGTCCGCAACGAGGTGGCGCCGGAGCCGTCGTCCGATGTGTCGGCGAAGACGATCGTCGAGCACACGGCAATCAACCCGAACAAGGCGGCGCACATCGGACATCTCCGCAACGCGACGCTCGGCGACACGCTCGTCCGGTCGTTGACATTTCGCGGCACGCCGGTCGAGACGCAGAACTACATCGACGATCTCGGCGTCCAGGTCGCCGACATCATCGTCGGATTCCAGACGCTCGAACGGAAGTCGGTCGAGGACGTGCGGCACATCGCCGACACGACGCGGTTCGATCACTACTGCTGGGACCTCTACTCGCGCGTGACCGAGTGGTACGAGGGGGACAAGGCGCGGCTCGAGGTCCGCGCGACGGCGCTGCACGAGCTCGAGCACGGCGGCACCGACACGGCCGCGATGGGAACGTTCATCGCCGACCGGATCGTCCGCCTGCACCTCGCCACGATGGCGCGGCTTCGGATCGCCTACGACCTGCTGACGCACGAGGGGGACATCGTGCGGCTGCAGTTCTGGGCGCACATGTTCGAGCAGCTCAAACAGCAAGGGGCGGTGTATCTCCAGACCGACGGCAAACTCGCCGGCTGCTGGGTGATGAAGATCGATGATGAAGCCGAAGAGGAGCGCGAAAAAGTCATCGTGCGCTCGAACGGCGTCGTGACGTATATCGGCAAGGATCTCGCGAACCAATTCTGGAAACTCGGGCTGCTCGGCCGCGATTTCCGGTATCGCCTGTTCACGACGCAGTGGAACGGCGCGCCGCTGTGGGCGACGACGTCAGGCGAGAGCGATCCCGCGGCGCCGTCATTCGGCCACGCGAAGCGGATCTACAACGTGATCGATTCGCGCCAGATGTATCTGCAGGCGCTGCTCAAGCAGGCGCTGCGGACACTCGGTCACCCCGAGGACGCCGACAATTCGGTCCACTTCTCGTACGAGATGGTGGCGCTCTCGCATGCGACGGCGCGCGAGCTCGGATACGCGATCGCGCCGGACAGCGAGGAAGCGAAGAAGCCGTTCGTCGAGGTGTCCGGGCGCAAGGGGCTCGGCGTCAAGATCGACGACTTGATGGACGTGCTCGCGTCGAAGGCGACAGCCGAAGTCGCGAAGCGGAATCCGGAGTTTTCGCCTGACGAATGCGGCCATGTCGGCGCCCAGATCGCGGTCGCCGCCATCCGCTATTTCATGCTGAAGTTCTCACGCGGCAAGCTGATTGTGTTCGACATGGAAGAGGCATTGAGCTTCGAGGGCGAAACCGGACCGTATCTGCAGTATGCTGTCGTCCGCGCCAACAACATCTTCCACAAGCTGCAGGAGCGCGAAGGGACGTCGAACGCGGACGTCGTGCGCGCGCTCGACGTCTCGACCGCCGACGAACTGACGGACGAGGACGCGCATAGCCTGTGGTCGGTGGTGTTCGAGGCATCGCGGCTCGACGACATCGTCGAGCAGACGATCCGGGCGCTCGAGTTCTCCATTCTGGCGAAGTACACGTTCGGGCTCGCGCAGTTGTTCAACGCGTTCTATCACCGCTATCCGATCCTCAACGAGGAACAGCAGGATCGGAAACGATGGCGGGCGGCGGGTGTCGCTTACGTCCGCGATCAGCTCACGCGCGCGCTCGATTTGATGGGCATCGAAGTTCCCGTAAGGATGTGATGGCACTGATCGGAATCACCTCGTGTCGCAAGCTCGAGGACTACAAGCAGGCGGTGCTCCACGTCGGCGGCGAAGTGCGCATCGTCGATGCCACGATGGGTGTCACCGATGCGCTGCAGGGCCTCGATGGACTCATGCTGACCGGCGGCGACGACGTCGCGCCGACGAAGTACGGCGAAGCGCCGCACGAGAAGACGATCGCCGTCGAATCCGAGCGTGACGAATTCGAGCTCGCACTGGTCGCGGCGGCACGGACGCAGCAGCTGCCGATCCTTGCCATCTGCCGCGGCGTGCAGGTGCTCAACGTCGCGTGCGGCGGATCGCTCGTGCAGGACATCCCGTCACAAGTCACCGGCGCGCTGAACCACAGCCTGACGGTGCCGCCGAACACGTCGTACACGCTCGCGCACGAAGTGTGGGTCGAGAAGGATTCGCTGCTGTCGCGTCTGATGGGCGATCGCCTCAGCTCCGACACGTGCGACGTGAACAGCCGTCACCACCAGGCGGTGAAGCAGGTCGCGAAAGGATTCCGCGTCACCGCCACAGCGCCCGACGGCATCATCGAAGCGATCGAAGATTCGTCGGTCGCCTTCTGCCTCGGCGTCCAGTGGCATCCGGAAAACTTCTGGCGCACCGGCGAGTTCCGATCGTTGTTCGAAGGCTTCGTCGAAGCGTCGGAGAAAAGTTAGAAGTCAAGAGTTAAAAGTCAAAAGTTAAAAGTTAGAAGTTAAAAGTGGCTGACGGATTGCTGGCGTCGTCAGCATGGCTCAAAGAGATCAACTCGTCGCGATCTTCATTACAAGCGTCAGAAAACTTCGAGCCGCACCGCCTCCTTAACTCTCAACTTCTGACTCTTCACTTTTCATTTTTCACTTTTCACTTTTCACTTTGAAGCACCACGACCGTCTCGACGTGGGGGGTGTTTGGAAAGAGGTCGAATCCGGTCGCGGAGATGACGGCGTATCCCTCGTCGACGATCCGGCGTGCATCGCGGGCGAGCGTGGCAACGTCGCATGACACGTAGATGATGCGTGACGGCTCGAGTGCGAGCGCGCCGTCGAGCGCTTCGCGCGACATGCCGGTGCGCGGCGGATCGACGATGAGGGAGCCCCGACGGTCCGTCTGAAGGCCGACACCGCGTACGGCTTCTTCCACCGACGCATGCATGGCGCGGACGTGGAGATCTTTCGCGTTCGCATCCAGATCGGCGGCAGCGTAGCGGTCGCCTTCGACGGCGGTTACGTCGATGCCGAGCGTCGCCGCCGCACTTACCGCAAAGAGACCCACGCCTGCGTACAAATCCACGAGCGGCGCATCGCGCGGCACCTGCGCGATCACGTGTGAGACCAGGTCCCTCAGCAGATAGCGATTGCCTTGAAAGAAGGCCAGGACATGGCGACGCAGCGTCACCGTCGTGCTGTCGAACTGCAGGCGATCGATGACGTGCGGCTCGCCGTGGATGCCGGCGGCTGACACGAAGCCGGTCAGACCATCCGCATCCGCGAGGCGATCGATGGCGCGCGCGTCGACGGCGCCGACCGTGTCCAGCGCGACGACGCGGTTCGACGCGTCGACGTTTTCGGTGATCTCGAGCTCGCGCACCGCGTCGACACCAAGCGAGTTGATCGTCGCCATCAGGCGCTCGAGCAGGTCGCACGTCGCCGGCAATAACTGCCCGGTCTGACGGACGTCGCAGAGGTCGTGCGTCCCCTCTCGGAAGAACCCGAGTCGCCGGCCGCGCGCATGGAGCCGCGCGCGCATGCGATATCCCGATTCCGGCGAGCCGGTGACGGCGAGCGTTGCCGGCACGTCCAGGTGGCCGATGCGTGTGAACGCGTCGATGATCACGTCGCGCTTGATCGCCAGCTGACGGTCGTAGGCGATATGGCGATAGAGGGCGCCGCCGCACAACGGGTCGACCGACACGTCGCGGCGGTCGGGTGACGGCTCGTCGACCGCGATCGTTTGCGCGTACGCCACCGACTTGGTGACCTTCTCGACGCGGGCCGTGACGCGTTCGCCGGGAATCGCGCCGGACACGAGGACGATTTGTCCGTCGACCCGCGCGATCATCCGGCCGCCGGCCGCGGGCTTTTCGATCGCGAGCGGAATCGTTTGGCCGGGCTTCACGAGAACGCAATCGTCGGCAGTGCGAACCGCTGGCGCACCAGTCGGTCGACGGCCGACTCGCGCGCCCGTGCAAACGCCTCGTCGGTCATCGCCGCGCGGAAGCCCGCGAGTTCGCCCTCGGCTTCTCGGACGAGCGTCGCGCGCGTCGGATCGTCGAGCAGGCCTCGCGCCGCTTCGAGCAGGTCGGTGTCGAGCTGCGACAGCCGGTCGAGCATCGCCTTGCGCGCGTCGCCGCGAACGCCGCCGCTCGCGGCACGGGCGGCATCGAGCTCGTGCGCCACCGCATCGATGATCGGATCGAACGGTTCGCCAATGACCCCTTTCGCGCGCGCGTCTGACAATCGCATCAGTGCGCGCTCGAGGTGGGCGGGCAGTGACTCACGACGGGATTCGGGATTCGGGGTTCGGGATTCGCTGGTCGCGCCCACGGCGCGCTTCCATTCGTCGAACGCATCGAGAACGTCCGCTTCGCAGAAGTCGATCTTGACCGGCCGGCGCCGCGATCCTTTGGCGTAGTAGCGCTCGAAGTAGCGATCGATCCCTTCAAACGCGATCTTGAGCGGGATGCCCTGCTCCGCCCACCGCGACACGATCTCGAACGACGGACCGGTGACGCGAATCAGGTGGCCGTCGTTTTTCTTCGTCAGGTAGGTTTCGATCTCGCGACAGAAATCTACTGGTTCCGTTCCCACACGATTCTCAAGCCGTGAAGCGTCAGATCGGGATCGACGTGCTGCACGAGCGGCGTTTCCGGCGCGATCACCGACGCGAGCCCTCCGGTGGCGACGACGGTCGCGCGGCCGCCGAGCTCGACGGTCATCCGCTGGACGAGTCCCTCGACCATGCCGACGTACCCGTAAAACAGTCCAGACTCCATCGCGCCGACCGTCGTGCGGCCGACGATCCGCGCCGGCTTGCGCACGTCGATCCGCGGCAGCCGCGCGGCGCGCTGAAACAGGGCGTCGGCGGAGATCTGCACACCGGGACAAATCGCGCCGCCCAGATACTCCCCCTTCGCCGTAATCGCATCGAGCGTCGTCGCCGTACCGAAATCGACGACGATCAACGGCAGGTCGGCGTGCCGTCCGAACTTCTCGTACGCCGCGACCGCGTTGACGATCCGGTCGGCGCCGACTTCCCACGGGTTGTCGTACAGGATCGGCATGCCGGTATTGGCCGCCGGATCCACGGTCAGCGGTTTGACGTTGAAGTAGCGCTGCGACATCGCGACGATCGTCGGCGTCAGCGGCGGGACCACCGAACCGAGGACGACGCCGGTAATCCGCGCGCGGTCGACGTGATGATGCGCGAAGAGCCCATCGACCAGCAGGCCGAGTTCGTCCGACGTCCGCTCGCGCAGCGACTGGAGCCGCCAGCTCTGGACGAGCGCGTCCTGCTCGAACACGCCGAGGACGATGTTGGTGTTGCCGACGTCGATCGCTAACAGCATTGGTTCACAGCCAGAGTACTTCACCAGCGACGATCCGCTCGACACGCCCCTCGATTTTCACGAGCAGCGCGCCATCCGCGTCGATGCCGGCGGTGCGGCCGGTCAATGGGCCCGACGCGCTGGTCCACGTCACGTCGGCGTCAACCGCCCGCGGTGCACGCGCGCGCCACGCGTCGAGGATAGCATCGAAGCGCCCGGCGAGCAGGTCGTCGTAGCGGTGCGCCAGCGCCGTGAGCGTTTCGACGAGCAGGTGATGCCGATCGACCTGACGTCCCAGCTCGGTTTCGAGCGACGAGGCGCGGTCGGCGATGTCGGACGGATACGCGGTCGGACGCACGTTGATGCCGAAGCCGAGCACGACCGTCCCGATCGCATCGCCGCTCACCGACGCTTCGGCGAGGATGCCTCCGAGTTTGCGCGGACCGACGAAGAGATCGTTCGGCCACTTCAGGTCGACGCGAAGGCCGGTCGCGAGATCGATCCCTTCGCTGATGCCGACGCCGGCGGCGAGCGTCAGGATCGCCGTGGCGCGCCGTGGATCGATCGACAACCGCGGCGCGAGCACGACCGAGACATACAGGCCGCTGCCAGCCGGAGAAAACCACGTGTGACCGCGGCGGCCGCGTCCGGCCGTCTGTTCGTCGGCGACCACCACCGCGCCCTCGGGCAGCGACGCGGCGAAATCGTTCGTCGAACCGATGCTCGGAAAATAGTACGCCTCGGTCCCCAGACGGCCGAGAAGCGGCAGATCAAACGGGTTCGATCTCAAAGCTGATGTCGACGGCAGGTGCCGAATGGGTCAGCGCGCCGACCGACACGTAGTCGGCGCCGGTCGCGGCGAGTTCGGGAATGCGATCGAGCGTGACGCCGCCTGAAATCTCGATCTTCGCCGCGCCGTTCACTGTGGCGACGGCGGCGCGAATGTCATCGGTGGACATGTTGTCGAGGAGGATGACTTCGGCGCCCGCCGCGCGCGCCTCGTCGACCTCCGACAGCGTTTGCGCTTCGACTTCCACCGGCAGGTTCGGCCGATGTCGCCGCGCGCGCGCAATCGCGGCGGTCACACCCCCGGCGAGACGAACATGGTTGTCCTTGATCAAGATCGCGTCAAACAGGCCGCTGCGATGGTTGGTCGCGCCGCCGACGCGGACCGCGTACTTCTCCAATCGACGAAGCAACGGTGTTGTCTTGCGCGTGTCGAGAATCGTGATCCCTCCATCGGCCGCGTCGACAAAGCGGCGGGTTCTGGTCGCGATGCCGGAGAGCCGCTGGAGAAAGTTGAGCGCGGTTCGTTCGCCCACGAGCAGCGCACGCGCAGATCCGAACACGTGGGCGATGGTCTCACCCGCGCGACAGACGTCGCCATCGCGGCTAAGGGCGGTCACCCGGACGGAGGTGTCGATCTGACGAAACGTGTCAATCGCGACATCGAGACCGGCGACCACGCAGTCGCTCTTCGCGAGAAATTGTCCGCGCGCCTGCAGCGTCGCGTCCACGATCGCCTCGGTCGTGATATCGCCGTCGCGCACATCCTCCAACAGCGCCTGGCGCACCAGATCCCGATACGCGCTCGGATCGAGCGTATCGAGCGCATCACGCAGCTGTTCGTTCAGGCCGTCACGCCTGCTGTTCATAGCCATCGACGATGATGTGCTGCGGCTCGCCGACGCTGACGTCGAACGCCTTCACACGCAGCGCCGACTTCAGATCCTGCTCGACCACCGGCATCAAGCCGACGCTCGTGTCGTGCGCGCGCACGGTGACGCGCGTGATCGGGACTTTCAGCGGCTGCTTCGATTCCGACCGCTGCTTGCGCACCTCGAACAGGACTTCAGTCGCCCACTGATAGGCGCGGTCGTCGAGTTCGCTCGTCGCCTGACTGTTGTCGGCGACGCGCGCCAGCAGTTCTGCGCTCGTGGGCCACGCCGCCGTGTGAATCGAACCGTCCTGCCACCACGACCACACTTCTTCGGTCACGAACGGCAGGAACGGCGCGAACAGCCGCAGCAGCGTCGAGAGCGCGGCCACCAGCGCCGCGTTCGCCGATCCCGCAGCGTCGCCCCCCTGCTCGCCGTACCGGCGTCCTTTGACGAGCTCGAGGTAGTCGTCGCAGAAGCGCCAGAAGAATGTTTCGGTCCGCTGCAACGCGCGCGTGTAGTCGTAGCTCTCGAACGCGTCGGTCGCCTCGTCGACAAGCGCGGCCAGACTGCGAATCATCGCGCGGTCGACCGCGAAGTGAATCTGGCCCTGCGGCTCCGCGCTCGACAGCGCGAACTTCGACGCGTTGAGAATTTTGATCGCGAGCCGGCGCCCGACGCGCATCTGATTGGTATCGAAGGCGGTATCCGCGCCAGGCCGCCCGCTGGCCGCCCAATAGCGCGCGCCATCCGACCCGTGCTCCTCCAGCAGCGCCAGCGGCGTCACCACGTTGCCCTTCGACTTCGACATCTTCTTGCGGTCGGGATCGAGGATCCATCCCGACAACGCGGCATTCGACCACGGCAGCGCGTCGTGCTCGAGGAGCGAGCGCAGCACGGTGTCGAACAGCCACGTGCGGATGATGTCGTGCGCCTGCGGACGCACATCCATCGGGAACGTCCGCGCGAACAGATCCGGATCCGTTTCCCAGCCGCACACGATCTGCGGCGTGAGCGACGAGGTCGCCCAGGTGTCCATGACATCGGGATCGCCGACGAATCCGCCAAGCTGGCCGCGCTGATCGGCGCGATACCCGTCCGGAACGTCAGACGAGGGATCGACCGGCAGCTGATCCTCGCGCGGCATCAGCGGGTGGTCGTGGTCGACGCGGCCCGCGTCGCTGATCGGATACCACGCCGGGAACGGCACGCCGAAGAACCGCTGACGGCTGATGCACCAATCGCCGTTCAAACCGTTGACCCAGTTTTCGTACCGCGCCTGCATGTACGGGGGGTGCCACTTCAGCTCACGTCCCCGTTGCAGCAGCGCCTCACGAAAATCCATGGTCTTGATGAACCACTGCCGGCTCGTCACGATCTCGAGCGGACGGTCGCCCTTCTCGTAGAACTTGACAGCGTGCGTGATCGGCTTCGGATCGCCGACGAGATCGCCGCTCTCACGCAGCTGCTCGACGATCTTCGCGCGCGCTTTGGACGCGGACAGCCTGGCCAGGTCGTTGTAGTAGCGCTGCGCGCGATCCGGATCTGCAGACGTCCAGGGCGGCTCACCCCAGGTCACCTCGCGCAGCGTGCCGTTCGGCTCGATGATGGCGCGCACGGGCAGGCTCAGCTCGCGCCACCACGTCACGTCGGTGACGTCGCCGAAGGTGCAGATCATCGCGATGCCGCTGCCCTTCTGCGGGTCGGCAAGGTGGTGCGCCTTGACCGGTACGCGCACGCCAAAGAGCGGCGTCATCACTTCGGTGCCGAACCAGGGCTTGTAGCGCTCGTCATCCGGGTGCGCGACCAGCGCGACGCAGGCCGGGATCAACTCGGGTCGCGTCGTTTCGATCTGCAGGTCGTCAGTCCGGCTGAAGCCCGCTGCGACAAAGCGGACGCGGTGATACGCGCCGGGCATCTCGCGATCTTCGAGCTCGGCCTGCGCGACCGCGGTCTTGAAATCTACGTCCCACAGCGTCGGCGCCTCGACCTGATACGCGAGGCCGCGTTTCAGCAAACGTAGAAACGCGATCTGCGAGATGCGCTGCGAGTGCTTGCCGATCGTCGCGTAGGTCATCGACCAGTCGACCGACAAGCCGAGCGTCTTCCAGAGGTGTTCGAACGCCTTCTCGTCTTCGATCGTGCGTTTCGCGCACAGCTCGATGAAGTTCGGCCGCGAGACGGCAATAGGATGTTTCGGCGGTTCGGCCGGCGGCGCAAAGGACGGATCGTAGGTCAACGACGGATCGCAGCGGACGCCGTAGTAGTTCTGCACGCGGCGCTCCGTCGGCAGGCCGTTATCGTCCCACCCCATGGGGTAGAACACCGCCTTGCCGCGCATGCGCTGGAAGCGCGCGATGAGGTCCGTGTGCGTGAACGAAAACACGTGACCGACGTGCAGCGACCCGCTCACGGTCGGCGGCGGCGTGTCGATCGAATAGACGTCCGCACGCGAGCGGGACCGATCGAAGCGGTACACGCCGCTCTGTTCCCAGTGCGGCCCCCATTTCGCTTCAAGGCCTTCGAGCGCAGGTTTTTCAGGGAGTCGCAGTCGCGCCGGATCGAACATCAGGAGATCGTATTACAGACGAAGGTCAACGATGAAACGGATCGATGACGTCACCGGCCCGCACGCAATCAGCGGCTGTTCGATTACCTGATCGACGCCTTGATCCGCGCGATCTCCTCGCGAATCAGCTTGTCGGCCAGCTCGGACACCAATTCGGCGACGGCGTCACGCAGCACCGCGTCCGCGCGCTCGGCGATTTGATCGAGCACGCGGCGGCTCACTTCGTCGACGATCGCATCGGTGTCAATCGACGGCGCCGGCGCGTGCGGCGCCGATGGCGTGGGCCAGAGCACCGGTGCGTGCGATGTCTCGGCCTGTTCGGCGGCGAGCAGCGCCGCAAACGCGTCCGCGAGCGGCGGCAGCGCGATTGGTTTGTCCGGAAGCGCAGGCGCTGGCGGTGCGATGGCCGCGACCGGTTCAGGCTCGACGGGCGCTGGTGCAGGTGCAGTTGCAGGTGCAGGTTCAGTTGCGGGTGCGGGTGCAGGTTCAGTTGCAGTTACTTGTTCCGCGATCTTTCGTTCTTCGACGGCCGGCGTCGTGATCTGCGAGTTGAACCAGTCGATCTCGTCTGACACCGACGGCGGCGGCGGAGGTGGCGGCGCGATGCGGACCGGCGGATCATTGACGATTGCCGCTGGACCGGACAGATCGGCAAATGCCGCATCCAATCGATCGAAATAGTTCGCGACGTCGCCCGGCGAAGCGGGTGGCGGCGCGGTCGCCGTCGAAAACGGCTGATCGACGAACGGCGGTGCCCACCGATCCGGGTCGGCCGTCGGCGGCGGCGCCAGGTCCGCATCGAGATCGGCGACGTACTTGGTTTTGCCGAGCAGCTCCTTCACGCGGCCGATGACCATCTGCGGCTCGAAGGGTTTTGCGAGGACGCCGTCGCAACCTGCCTCGGCGGCGCGCGCCTGGTCGACCGGCTCGAACGCACCGGTCAACAGCACGACCGGGATGTGCGACAGACGAGGCGACTGCTTGATGTACCGCGCCACTTCGTAGCCGTTCTTCCCCGGCATGCCGATATCGGCGAGGACGATGTCGGGCGGCGCCTGTTCGAGGCGCTCGATGGCTTGATCGCCGTCGCTGACGGCAACGACCTTGATGTCCTCGTCGGCGAACGTCAGTTCGATGACGCGCTGGATCGTAACGCTGTCGTCCGCCAAAAGCAGGGTATGAGCCACTTCCTACGATTATCGGACGGATCGTTCGCGCGCATTAACGTTGATGAAGTCGATGATCTCCTGCATCGGCGTGCCGGGCAGGAAGATGCCTTTGACGCCGATCTCTTTGAGCTTCGGGATGTCGACGTCCGGGATGATGCCGCCGATGACGACGAGCACGTCGTCGAGGCCTTTCTGCTTCAGCAACTCCATCAATCGCGGCGCGATGTGGTTGTGGGCGCCGGAGAGAATCGACAAGCCGATGACGTCGGCGTCTTCCTGCAGCGCCGCAGACACGATTTGCTCGGGCGTCTGCCGCAGGCCGGTGTAAATCACTTCCATGCCGGCATCGCGCAGCGCGCGCGCGATCACCTTGGCCCCGCGGTCATGGCCGTCGAGGCCAGGCTTCGCGATCACGACACGTATTTTCGCCATCAGATAACCGGCACTTCCTCGTACTCGCCCCACACATCGCGGAGCGCGTCGCACATCTCCCCTATCGTCGCATACGCGCGGACCGCGTCGAGAATCGGCGGCATCAGGTTCTCGGTCGTGCGCGCGGCGGCGCGAAGGCGGTCGAGCGTACGTTGGACCGCGTCGTTGTCGCGCGTCTTCTTCAACCGTTCGAGCTTGGCGAGCTGCTTTTCGGACGCCGATTCGTCGATATACAGAATCTGGATCGGCGCCTCGTCCTCCTGCACGTAGGCGTTGACGCCGACGATCGTTTTTTCTTTCTGCTCGACCGCCTGCTGGAACCGGTACGACGCTTCGGCGATCTCCTTCTGCGGATAGCCGCGCTCGATCGCCTCGACCATGCCGCCCATCTTGTCGATCGTGTCGAAGTAGGCGAAGGCGCCGTCTTCCATGTCCTTCGTGAGCTTCTCGACGAAATACGATCCGCCGAGCGGGTCGACCATGTTCGTCACGCCGCTCTCGTACGCGATGATCTGCTGCGTGCGCAGCGCGAGCGTAGCCGCTTCAGCCGTCGGCAGCGCCAGCGCTTCGTCGAGCGAGTTGGTGTGGAGCGAGTTGGTCCCGCCGAGGACCGCCGACAACGCCTGCAGCGCGGTCCGGACGACGTTGTTATACGGCTGCTGGGCCGTCAACGACACGCCGGCCGTCTGCGTGTGGAAGCGCAGCTTCCACGATCGATCGCTCTTCGCGCCGAACCGGTCCCGCATCACTTTCGCCCAGATGCTGCGCCCCGCGCGATACTTGGCAATCTCCTCGAAGAAATCGCTGTGGGCGTTGAAGAAGAACGACATGCGCGGCACGAAGTCGTCCACGTCGAGTCCGGCGTCGGCGCCCCATTGCACGTACTCGACGCCGTCACGCAGCGTGAACGCGAGCTCCTGCAGCGACGTCGAGCCGGCTTCGCGGATGTGATATCCGCTGACCGAGATCGTGTTCCACTTCGGCACTTGCTTCGCGCAGAAGCCGAAGATGTCGGTGATGATGCGCATCGACGGCCGCGGCGGGAAGATGTACTCCTTCTGCGCGATGAACTCTTTGAGGATGTCGTTCTGAATCGTCCCTGACAGCGTCTGCCAGCTCGCGCCCTGCTTCTCGGCGACGACGAGATACATCGCGAAGATCATCGCGGCCGGCGAGTTGATCGTCATCGACGTCGTGATGTCGCCGAGCGCGATGCCGTCGAACAGCGTCTCCATGTCGGCGAGCGACGTGACGTTGACGCCGCATTTCCCCGTTTCGCCGAGCGACAGCTCGTGATCCGGATCGCGACCCATCAGCGTCGGCAGATCGAACGCGACGCTCAGCCCGGTGCCGCCGGCGCGCAGCAGCGTCTTGTACCGCTCGTTGGTCTCTTCCGGCGTCCCAAACCCCGCGAACTGCCGCATCGTCCAGAGCTTGCCGCGGTAGCCGGTCTCGTGGATGCCGCGTGTGTACGGGAAGGATCCGGGATCGGCGATGTCGCGCGAATAGTCGAGATGTTCGATATCGCGCGGGACGTACACGCGCTCGATTTTTCGACCGGAGATCGTGGTGAAGGAGGTCGATCGCTCTGAGAACGTTTTCGGCGCTGCTTCGGCAACCGATTTCATATTAAAGGCATTATACCGGCCAAAATCCCACAACCGGCCGGGCACGCAACACGCAACTGCGCGCGAGCGTTTGATGCTCTCCGAAAGGACATCTATGAGTCGTGCGCGCGTGTCAGCGTTGGGTGTGGCGGTAACTCTATCGTTAATGGTCGGGCTCGGCGATCGGCCCATCGCCGCGCAGACCGCCCGGCCTCTTGCGTCGATGTCGGTTCGTCGGCTGTCGCTCACGGGCCGAACGCTCGCCGGCGACTTCAACGGCGACGGCAAGATCGATCTGGTGTCGTCGAGTGCGCCTGCCGGCGCGACATCGATGATCGTCGTGGCGCTCGGGAACGGCGACGGCAGCTTCGCGGCGCCGGCATCGACTGGTGTCCGCGGCAGCGTGCTCGCCGTCGCGGATTTCAACCACGATGGAAGACTCGATCTCATCGCCGACGTCACCGACGCGACCGACATGCCGCTGCGATACATGGCCGGTCGCGGCGACGGCACGTTCGCCGCGCCTGTACAGATAGGCAGCGCCGTCGCGCTCGACATGACCTTCGCCATTCCCGCGGACTTCGACGGTGACGGCAAACTGGACCTCGCCGTGGGCATCATCGATGAAGCCGACGATGACGGCGTGCTGATTTATCAGGGCAACGGCGACGGCACATTCACCGACGTCGTGGCGCGCCTGCACACCGGCACCGCCAGCGCGCCGTTGGGTGGAACGGTTGCCGACATCAACGGGGACGGCACGCTCGACATCGTGACAGCCAATCACTCCGGCGAATCGCTGACGATCGCGCTGAATCACGGCGCGTTCACGTTTACGCAAACCAACATGCCGCTCGGTCGCGAACCGAACGATGTCGTGGCCTTCGATCTGAATCACGACGCCAAACTGGATCTCGTCATCGCGCAAGCGTCGTTCGACGGCGGCGCGCAAAACGGATCGGTCGACGTGCTGTTCGGAAATGGCGATGGGACGTTTCGCGCCGGCGGCAGCTACCCCGCGCTCGGCGCCTGGTCGGTGGTGGTCGGCGACTTCAATCGCGATGGGCTGATCGACATCGCGAGCGCCAATCGTTCTGCGCTCGGCATGACCGATTGCCTGCCGCCGTTCAAGACCTGGGACAGCATCTCGATTTTCTCCGGCAACGGTGACGGCACATTTGCCGGCGCCAACAGTCTCTCGATCGGCAATCAAAAGAACGTCGACGATCCACGGTATCGCAACGTCGTCTCGAGTCTGGCGACATCCGACGTGAACGGCGACGGGCATCCGGACCTGGTCGTCTCCGACGGCGTGATCTTCACGAACAACGCGCCCGATCCGAATTGGGGGCCCAGCGTCACTGCCAGCGCAACGGCTCCGGATGCGAGTCACACGGTGATTCTTCGCTCGCCGGCGAGCGACGCCGACCAGGACGTGTTGACGTACACATGGGTGGACGGCGGCGGCGCGTCCATCGCGTCGGTGCCGATCTTCTGTTACACACCCGGCACGCTCGGCGTCCACACATTCACCGTGACAGTCAGCGATCAGCACGGCCACACCGCGAGCAGTTCGGTCACGGTGGACTTCGGCGGATCGAGCAGCGGGCCGGAACCGATCACGATGACGGCACCGGCGGCTGGCGAGATCGTCCCGAACGGCGCGCCGTACACGATCAGGTGGACTGCACCGTCCACGTTGAACAACACGCACTTGCAGTTCTCGTTCTCCCCGGACAACGGCACGCACTGGTCGTTCATCACCGAGTGCGCGAACACCGCGACGACCGCCGGTCACTGCACGTGGAACAACCCGTCCCCCGATACGACGCAGGCGCTGATCCACGTCGCGACGATCGAAGAGTCGGCGCCGGCCGGATCGGGCACCACAGGCGTCTTCACGATCAAATCCGGACCGGGAGGGCTCCCGGCGCCGTGGCAAAGCGAAGACGTCGGCGCCGTGGGGGCCAGCGGCAGCGCGACGTACGTAAACGGCGTCTTCACCGTCAGCGGCAGCGGGGCCGACATCTGGGGCGCCGCGGACGAATTCCATTACGTGAGCAACTTCGTCAACGGCGCGTCGACCGGCAACTTCCGGATGACGACCTATGTGACGGGTGTGCAGAACGTCAACGCGTGGACGAAAGCGGGCTTGATGGTGCGGACGAGCCTCGATCCATCGGCGACGCAGGCGTCGGTGTTCGTCACGCCCGGCAAAGGCCTCGCGTTCCAGCGGAGAACGGCCGACGGCGGCACGAGCATCAACACGAGCGTCGCGTCGATCACCGCGCCCGTGTGGCTGCGCCTCGTCGTCAACGGGTATTCAGTCATCGCGCTCTACAAGAAGAACGCGACCGACGCGTGGAGCGTCATCGGCATGCAGCAATTCGGCACGCCGCCGACGTCCGGCTTCCTGTTCAACTATGCCGGCATGGCCGTCACCAGCCATCAGGACGGGACGCTGGCGCAGGCGACGTTCTCGAACGTGGAGATCGTGCCGAACAGCGAGGCGTGGAGCACGCGGATGATCGGCGCGACCTCCGGCGGAACGGTGACCGGCCAGACCAGTGGCGCGCTCACGCCCACGGCGCGCGGCTCGGACATCTGGGGGACGTCGGATCAGTTCCTCTATGCCTACACGCCCGCGGCCGGCGACGGCAGCGTCAGCGCAAACGTCCGATCGGTGACCAACACGAATGCCTGGACGAAAGCGGGCGTGATGTACCGCGTGTCGATCGATCCAGGCTCGCCGCACGTCTCGCTCTTCGTCACGCCGGGCAAGGGCATCGCGATGCAGTACCGCCTGACGGCGAACGGGACGAGCACGCAGGTCGCGCAGATCGCCGGCGTGGCACCCGTATATATCCGGCTGCGCCGCATCGGCACGTCGTTCATCGGCGAATGGACGACCGATCTCCAGACGTGGCACACCGTCGGACAGATCACCGTGGATGCCCTGTCGGGAACCGTTCGCGGCGGCGTCGCGCTGACGAGCCACGACCCGTCGGCATCGGCCACGGCCGTGTTCGACGATCCGGAGGTGCGACAGTAAGGTCATGAAGTAAACCGGCGTTCTGCCGATTGACTAGTCGAGTGGGTCACGTTACGCTCGTTTGTTGGCCCACTTCGACTAGTCAGGAGCGACATGGATCACGGTCCGATCTTCTCCGCCATGCTCCAGGAATTCGATGGAGCTGCCCGCATTCTCAATCTCGAGCCCGGCATCTGGAAGATCCTCACGTCTCCCAAGCGACAAATCACCGTCTCGTGTCCGATTCAGATGGACAACGGCGAGATTGAAGTCTTCACCGGCTATCGCGTGCAGTACAACATCACGCTCGGCCCGGCGAAGGGTGGGATTCGTTATCATCCCGGCGTCACGCTCGACGAGGTGACCGCGCTCGCCGCGTGGATGACGTGGAAGTGCGCCGTCGCGCACATCCCGTTCGGCGGCGGCAAGGGCGGCGTGATTTGCGACCCGACCAAAATGTCACGGCGCGAGCTCGAGGCGCTGACGCGCCGTTACGTCGCCGAGATCGTCGACGCGATCGGACCGGAAAAGGACGTGCCGGCGCCTGACGTCAACACCAACGATCAGATCATGGCGTGGGTAATGGACACCTACTCCATGCACGTCGGTCACACGACGACGTCGGTCGTGACGGGCAAACCGGTCGAGCTCGGCGGATCGCTCGGTCGCCGCGAAGCCACCGGTCGCGGCGTGATGATCGCCGCACGCGAGTCGGCGAAGCACCTTGGGTTCGACATCAACGGTGCGACCGTCGCGGTGCAAGGCTTCGGCAACGTTGGCGGCATCGGCGCGCAACTGCTCGCGCAGATTGGCGCGAAGATCGTCGCCGTCACCGACTGGAAGGGCGGCGTCTACAACGACAAAGGGATCGACATCGAGAAGCTGCTCGCGCACGTCGCGCAGCACCGCACCGTCGACGGCTTCAGCGGCGCGGATCCGCTGCCGGTCGACAAGTTGTGGGGGCTCGATGTCCAGATCCTGATCCCGGCGGCGCTCGAGAACCAGATCACGATGGCGAATGCGCCGGCAATCAAGGCAAAGGTGCTCATCGAAGGCGCCAATGGCCCAACAGTCCCGGAGGCGCATCGCTACCTCTACGATCGCGGCGTCTTCATCGTCCCCGACATTTTGGCCAACAGCAGCGGCGTCACGACGTCGTACTTCGAATGGGTGCAGGACCGCTACGGGTACTTCTGGTCCGAAAAAGAGGTCAACGAACGGCTCGAGCTGAAGATGTGCGAAGCGTTCGACGCGGTGCTGAAGACGTCGCTGAAGTACAAGATCGACATGCGCACGGCGGCCTACATCGTGGCGATCAACCGCGTCGCGACGGTGACGCGGATGCGCGGGATGTATGCCTAGCGGTGCTAGGTGCTAGGTGCTAGATGCCACTGTGCTCGTTGCTCGATTCCAAAGCAGTACGTAGTGTCCGGCTTCAGCCGGACCGCGCGAAGTACGCGTGCAGCTTCCGGTACGTCGGTCGATCGACTTTCAGCGTGTCGATCAGGAGCGACACGAACTCGGGGTTGTCACGCACCGCCGGAAAGGCGCGAGCGAGATCGTTCGCGAAGCCGCCCACCGACGGCGCGTAGATCCCGCCCTGCTCGGCGCGCGACGCGAGATCGTCGAGCAGCGCGAGGACGGCCAGTTCCTCTGACTCGGTCGCGCCAAACCGTTCGAGGAGCGCCGAGACCGGACGCTCCACCGCCAGCAACCGCAGCGCCAGATTAGCCAACGCTTCCACTTCCTGCAGCTTCTGTTCGAGAGCTGCGACCCGCGCTTCGAGATCCATGGGCTGAGACTATAATCCAGCGCCATGACCATCAACCGTCGCGAAATGATCGCCGCCTTCGCGCTGTTCTCAGAGATGATCGCGTCGGCGCACGAAGCACCTTCGGCACCTTCGGCACCCCAGGCACCTC
>DASREL010000201.1:0-29834 GCA_035652075.1 Vicinamibacterales bacterium | reverse complement strand
AGCAGGATCTGCTTCGGCGTGTTCGAGATGTGATCGTCGCCGCGCACCACGTGCGTGATCCCCATCTCCACATCGTCGGAGACGACCGAGAGGTGATACGTCGGCTGCCCGTCCGAGCGCGCGACCACGAAGTCCTCGACGTTCGCGCCGTCGATTTCGATGCGCCCGTGGACGAGATCGTCGAACGCGATCACCCCGTCGGGCACCTTGATGCGCACGGCGCGCGGCATTCCGGCGCGCTCGCGCGCGGCGATCTCCTCGCGCGGCAGGCGGCAGCAGGCGCGATCGTACTTCCACCCGCCGCCCGCCTTCTCGCCGGCCTCGCGGCGCGCCGCCAGCTCCTCCGGCGTGCAGTAGCAGTAGTACGCGTGGCCGCCGGCGACGAGACGATCGACCATCGCGCGGTGCGTGGCGAGCCGCTCCGACTGGAAATACGGCGCGTGCGGGCCGCCGACGATCGGCCCTTCGTCCCAGTCGAGACCGAGCCAGCGCAAGCCGTCGAGAATGCCGTCGACCATCTCGCTCGACGAACGCTCGACGTCGGTGTCCTCGATGCGCAGCACGAACACGCCCCCGTGGCGTCGCGCCAAGAGCCAGTTGAAAAGGGCCGTTCGGGCGCCGCCGACGTGGAGGTAGCCCGTGGGTGAGGGAGCGAAGCGGACGCGGATCATGATCTGAAAGGTCCGCCCTCACGCGTCGCGCGGCGGCGGACCGGATTTCGCGGCGAGGGCCATCTCGCTGGCGTGCCGGGGCGATGCTGCCGGAGGCGAGCGAAGTCTGGCGGTGAGGCAGGGATTCGAACCCTGGGTAGGACTTTAAAGGCCCTACAACGGTTTAGCAAACCGCCGCCTTCAGCCTCTCGGCCACCTCACCGGATCGGTCGTCGGGTCGACTCGTCGCGGGCCGCGAATCGATCGACGACTCGCGACCGGCGACTCGCAGCTATTTTACTTCTTCCGTCCGGCCTTCCGCTTCGCGCCGCCCTTCTTCGCGGCCTTCTTCTTCGCGCCGCCGCGGCTCGCCGCTTTTCTGGTCCCGGCCTTCTTCTTCTTGGCGCCGGAGCTCTTCCTTGCGCTGCGCGCGGTCTTCCGGGCGCCGCCGGACTTACGGGACCCCGACGAGGACTTGCGCGCGCGCGCGCCGCCGCCGGCCGCGCGGCCGCCGGACGCCGATCCGCCCTCACCGTCGTGCTCGTTTTCGGCGTCGCCGCCGGCGGGCATGTCGCCCAGATCGCCGGCGCCGCCGCCCAGTTCGTCGTCCGACATCCCCATCCCGTTGTCGAAATCGTCCTGCATATGCGCCTCGTAGTAGGAGTGTTGCGAGTGACCGCCTAGTGTTATTGAAACGGCGGGAACAAATCAAGAATCGGCGCGTGCGCCGCCGCGCCGGCGGCCGGCAACGTAAACGGCCGCGCCGATGGCGACCAGCGCGAGCGACGCGCCGACCACCTTTGCCACAAACAGCACTTTGTCCGGTTCGTCATCGGCCGGAACGCACGAGAGGACGATCGACACGGACGTGACGACGAAGCCGAGGGCGGCCAGCGCGACGGCCACGGGCCGCCCGCCCGGGACGCGGATCACCTCCGGACCCGCGGGCTCGCGCTGCAGGACGATCATCGCCGCGAACATGTACAGAAACGGGATGAAATACGCGATGATCCCCATGCTGACCAGCGCTTCGTACGCGCCGCGCACGGAGGTGCGCGCCTGGCCGAGAAACACGAACAGGCCGGCGATGGCGGCCTGGACGAGCAGCGCCACGTACGGCGTGCGCCACCTCGGATGCAGCCGGCCGAACGCGTCGGGCAGGAAGCGGTCGATCCCCGCGACGAACGGCAGCCGCGCGGTCGCGGCAAACCACCCGCCGACGCCCCCGAGCGCATTCAGCGTCACGAGCCCGGCGACGATCGGCACGAGCCACGGCAGCGCCGCGCGCGCGCAGATCGCCTGGATCGCCTGCATCATCCCCTGCAGCCCCGACACCTGCTCCCTCGGGATCGCCAGCAGAATGCTGACGGTCGTGACGATGTAGAAGAGCGTCGTGAAGACGCCGGCGGCGAGCACGGCGCGCGGGACGGTTCGCCGCGCGTCGTGGATCTCCTCGCCCATCGTCGATCCGCTCTCGACGCCGCCGAACGCGAACGCGATCGTCGACCAGAAGATCACGTCCTTGAGGCTCGTGCTGGGCGCGAGCGACGTCGGCGTGAACGGCGTCGCCGATCCGAAGCGGCGCCACGCCAGCGCGCCAAGGGCGATCAGCAGGATCGCCGGCAGCCATCCCGCCACCGCGCCGACGTTGTTCAGCCACTTGCCGACGTTCAAGCCCACCACGTTCAGCGTCACCGCGAGCGCAAGGCCGACGACGGCGACGACGACGAAGTAGGTGTGGTTGTCGGCCAGCGACTGCCACGACGCGCCGCCGATGAACAGCGCGTTCGCCGCCGCGAAATACAGCAGCCCCGGAAAGTACGGCAGGTTGGCGCCCCAGTACGTCCACCCGGTCATGAACGCCGAGAACGGTCCGAACGCGCGCTTGCTCCAGACGTACAGTCCGCCTTCCTCCGGGTACCGCGACGAGAGCTCGAGCACCGTGAACACGAGCGGCACGTACAACCCGAGCGCCGCGATGATCCAGATGACGATGGCGCTCGGCCCTGCGGCGGCCGCGGTCGCGACCCAGCGCAGGCTGAAGCTCGTCACCATGTAGAACAGGAACAGATCGCGAAACGTGAGGACCCGCTTGAGCCCCTTCGGCGAGCTCGCGGCCGGCATCGGGCTCATTTGTACAGCGCAGCCGCGGTGTCGTGCAGGTAGGCGCGCGCCAGCGGCAGCGCCTGCGCTTCGCGAATCTCCCGCGCGGCGATCATCTCGGCGAGCGCCGCGCTCAACGCCGTCCGCGCGTTATGGACGCCGAACCAGTACACGCGCTCGGCGCCGATCTGATCGTCGAGCGGAAACGCGTCGGAGCCGAAGGTGATCTTGTCGGGATATTTCGTCAGCCAGAGCCGGAGCACGTCCTTGAACGCGTCCGGAAACAGGAGAAAGCTGCCGGTCGCGGAGCTGTCCAGGTACACGTTCTTCATCGCGGCCAGGAAGATCGCCTCCTTCTCGAACGGGTACCCGCCGTGGATCAGCACGAAGGTCGTGGCGCCGTAGCGGGGATCGCGCAGGATGTTTTCGAGGTTGAGGACGTTGACGCCGCTGATGCTGAAGTAGTCGCCGGCGCCCGCGGAACTGTGGATGTGCACCGGCAGGTGCAACCGTCCGCCCTCGGCGATCAGGAACCTGAACGCGAAATCCTGGAACGTGTTGTATTCGCCCGCCGAGGGAACGCCGCCCGCGCGGTACTTGTCGTAGACGGCCGACGCCTGCTCGCGCGACGGGTCGTCGAAGACGAAAGTGCGGAAGTAGGCCACCTCGAACTTCATCGCGATCGCGCCGCGGCGCTTGTGGTCCTCCAGCGTCCGCGACACGAACGCCAGGTAGTCCGCCAGCGACGCGGGCCACGTCGTCAGCCCCGCCTGGGCGCGAAACCGCTGCACCAGTTTCGTCTGCAGCGGCATGAACGCCGCCTGATCGGCGTTCCGGGCCGCGAGACCGGCGTTGTCGAACGGAAACAGGAAGCTGTCGGCGTAGAAGACCCACTTGAACCGGGCGGGATCGAGATCGTCGGACATCGTGATCCGGTTGGCGACCGACGTTTCGATGCCCAGGCGATCGAGCAGGCGGTTCCACGACGCGCGGTCGCCGCGTTTCGGCCGGATGCCGCCCAGCGCGCGCGCGGCGGCGTCCCAATCGGGATTGCCCGGGCCGAGACGAAACGGCAACGATCCCGACGGCACCGGCGCCGCGTCCACTTCCGGATCGTCCGCGAAGCCGGGATGCGCATGGTGATCGAACAGCTTGATTTGCTCGATCCGGGGCAGCAGGCGCGCGTAGACGGCGGCTGCCGCCGGCGCCACGATCGGCCGCGACTGCCCGGCGAGAATCGCCGGAACGGCCGCGACGATCAGCAGCAGCATCGCCAACGTCAACGGCGCGCCGGGCTGCGATCGGCGGCGTTTGTCCTCGTACATCCGCGCATCGGCCTGCTGGATCGGCGCGTCGATGTCCTTGGTGTCGGTCGGCACGTCGGCCACGCCGACGCTCACCGTCAGCGTCAACGGCAGGTCCGCCTGCGCGAGCGTGCGGGGGAACGCCGCCTGCAGCTCGCGCGCCCGGCGCAGCCCCTCGTGCGCGTTGCACGACATCAGGACGAGGAACTCGTCGCCGCCGATGCGAAACAGGTAGTCCGCCTCGCGCGTGTAGCGGTTGATGAACGCGGCGACGTGCCGCAGCACGCGGTCGCCCATCGCGTGCCCGCGCGTGTCGTTGATCTCCTTGAACCGGTCGACGTCGATGTAGACGACGCACAGCGGCAGGCGGAAACGGCGATGGTGCTCGATCTGATGGCTGGCGACCTGCTTCAGCAGGCGGCGGTTGTACAGCCCGGTCAGCGGATCGGTGATCGCGGCGTGCCCCATCTCGGCGCGCACCGCGCGCAGCTCGCGCTCGACCACACGCAGCGCCCGCTGGACGCGCCACAGCTGCGCCAGCAGGCCGGCGACCGCGACGATGCCGATCGCGGCGAGCGCAGTCGGGACCATGTGTCGCGATTCTACGTGTGCGCGCGCTCGGCGCGCCACCGGCGTTCGACGAAGACGAACCGCGTCTCGGCCGGCGGCTCGCCCCGCGGCGCGTCGGGATGCAGCGGATCGCCCGGCAGCAGGAGCATGCGGCGGCCGTCGCGCTCGAGCAGGTGCGGCTGTCGGCGCTCGACGGTCCGGCGGCGTCCCCAGGCCAGCGCCCCCTCGACGCTGGCGAACGGCTCGAGCTCGCGCAGCGTCGTCCACGTCGGCGGCGGCAGGACGATCTCGCCGGTTTCGGCCTGGCGGATGGCATCGGTCGGCGTCATCCATCCGCTGTGCGTCGTTTCCGTTTCGTCGTGAGCGGGCGTCTGCTCCGGCGGCACGCGTGCCAGAAAGAACCGCGTGTCGAACTGGCGGGTGTCGATCGGCGGCGTCACCCAGTGGGCGAACAGCACGAGCGAATCGAGCGCCAGGCGCAGCTGTTCGCGCACGATCACGTCGCGCAGCGATCCGGCCGCGCCGTGCACGTCGTGGCGGTATTGTTTGAACCGATCGTGGGCGGCGCCGGCGAGCGATACGAACTGGCCGCCGGCCGCTCGCGCGAGCAGGACGCCCGCTTCCTCGAAGAGCTCGCGGGCCGCCGCCACGTGGTACGCGTGCGCCTCGGCGGCGGGAAGCGCCGCCAGCTGACGTTCGGCCGCCTCGAGGCCGTCGCACCAGGACGCATCGACGCCGCGATCGGCCGCGTCGACGCGTCCGCCAGGAAACACGTGCGCGCCGCCCATGAACGCATTCCCCTCGTGGCGGCGCACCATGAACACTTCCGGGCCGCGCGCCGCGTCGCGAAGCACGACCACGGTCGACGCGGGACGCGGATTTGCAGGGACCGGATCGGGCACGACGCACAATATTACTGCGATGGGACGAGCGCCTTCGGGCATGGACGCGAACAGCGTGATCGCCGGTCTGCTGCGCGATCTCGCGTCGGTGCAATCGTCGACGCAGAAGAAGTGGGGCTACAAGCGCGCGGCGTCGGCGATCATCAACCTCGACCAGCCGATCGAAACGCTGCTGAAGCCCGACGGCACGCTCGCCAAGATTCCGAACATCGGCCCGGCATCCGAACGCATCGTTCTCGAGGTGCTGCGCACCGGCGACTCGCCGACCGTGGCGAAAGCGATAGACGAAAGCGGCAAGGCGGGCGACGTCGACAAGAGCCGCGGGCTTCGCGGCCACTACCTGAGCCGGTCGCAGGTGACGGCCGCCCTCTCGAACCCCCGCATCGACGCCGTGCGGCGCGAGGACTACCGGGGCGATCTGCAAATGCACTCGGTGTGGAGCGACGGCAGCCAGACGCTCTCCGACATCATCGAAGCGGGGATCGATCTCGGCTACCAGTTCTGCGCCGTGACGGATCATTCGTACGGCCTGCCGATCGCCGGCGGCGTGCCGATGGCGAAGCTCGCCGAGCAGCACCGCGAGATCGACGCGCTGAACAGGAAATACCGGAAGAAGTTCCGCCTCCTCAAGGGAATCGAGGCCAATATTCGCGGCGACGGATCGATCGACATGGAACCGGGCGAGCTCGCGCAGCTGGAGCTCGTCGTCGCAGCTCCGCATTCGGCGCTGCGATCGGCGACGGATCAGACGGCGCGCATGACGGCCGCGGCGCAGGCGCCGGGCGTCCACGTTCTCGGCCACCCGCGCGGCCGGATGTACGGATCGCGGCCGGGCGTGCACGCGGACTGGCCGCGCGTGTTCGCCGCGGCGGCGCGGCACGGCGTGGCGATCGAAATCGATGGCGACCCGGCGCGGCAGGACATCGACTACACGCTCGCGCGTCAGGCGCTGGACGCGAACTGCATCTTCGCCCTCGACAGCGACGCGCATTCGACGCGCGAGCTGCGGTACGCCGAAACCTCCATCGCGCACGCGCGCCTCGCCGGCATTCCGAAGGAGCGCATCGTCAACTGCTGGCCGCTGGAGCAGCTGCTCGAGTGGCTGACGATACGTACAGAGACCGTCCGGTAATCTCGCGGTGATCGAGCCCCGCCGCGCGATCGAGCTTGCGAACGACGGCCGGCAGCTCCGCGAGCAGCCGCCATTCGTCGGCGCGGCCGCCGACCGACTCCACGCGCGTCCGCCACTTCGTCCACCAGCGCGCGACGAACCCCGCGAGCGGTTCGACGACGAGCAGCTGATTGCCGGGCCGGCACGCGTCGTCGACGAGCCGATCGAGCAGCGGTTCGCGATCCGCCTCCGACATCTCGTTCAACGTGAACGCGGCAAGCACCGCCGTCGGTTCCTTCGGGAGGCGCACGCGCAGCGCGTCTTCCTGCCGCGCCCGCACCGGCACGCCGAAGTGGCGATAGGTCAATCTGGCTTCGCCGAGCGCCCACGCATTGCGGTCGATCGCGGTGACCGCCGGCGTGCGCTCGCAGGCGGACGCCCACGCCGCGCCGGACGCGCCGGTGCCGCACCCGAGATCCAGCAGCCGCGCCGCGTTCCGCGCCGGCAGCGTTCGAACGATGTGATCGAGGAGAAGGAAATGTAATGGGCCGTAGAACAGGGCGAACGCCGCACGCTTGCCGCGGCCCTGCAGCGCGCCGCCCTCGCCGATCGTCGAACGCCGTTCGACGTAGGTCGACGACAGGGCGCGCAGCGCGCGCGACACCTCGGGGAACGTCAGATCCGCGAGGTGCCGCGCCTCGAGGCCGTCAATCCAGCGGTCGAATCGTGGGTCCGTCCGGCGATTCTACCTGCAGGACTTCGACAGCTTCTTCACCGAATCGACGCCGAGGTACTTCAGGTCGAGATTTCCTTTCAGCTCGGCGTCCGTCGTCGTGCTCGACGCCGACCCGGTGGTGCCCTTCGCCTCGACTTTCACTTTGGCGTGGCCGCGGTCGGTCGCCTTTCCGCGGACGGCGACGAACCGGCCGACGTCGTCGGACAGGTTCTTGTCGGTGATCAGTTCGTACTTCAGACCGCCTTCGTCGTTCGTCACGATGTACGCGCCGTCGGCGGTCCGCTCGAGGCAGCCGTGGACGGTGACCTTCTTTCCGTCCTTCACCTCGACCTTCTCCTTCGCGTCTTCATGGGTCGTCCGCGTCTGGGCCGCCGCTCCGATTGCGCACATGGCGGCCATGCCGAACGCTGCACCGATGAGCTTCATCGTGAACCTCCGCGCTGTGCTGATGCGATGATCGTGCCCCGGAACCTCGGCCGCGGCGGCCGTCGCTCGTCGGTATCTCGATTGCTAGTAGCTCTGCGACGCACAGGAGGTTCGTTCGATGCGACACGCTCGACTGTTACTCACCGTTGCCCTCGCTCTCTTGATCGCGGCGCCGTCCGGGTTTGCCGCCGATCAGCACGTCGTTTCGCCGCAGCAACTTGCCGCCACGGTCAGCGGCGTGGCGGCGCAGCAGGACGCCGACCGCGCCGCGATCCGCGAAGCGCTCGCTCGCCCGGAGGTCCGCGATGCTGCGCGGTCGCTCAGCATCGACATCGACCGCGTGACCGCCGCCACCGACACGCTCTCCGGCGCGGACCTCGCGAAGGCCGCCGACACAGCCCGCCAGGTGAACCACCAGCTCGTCGGCGGCGCGTCGACCGTCGTCATCTCGACGACGACCATCATCATCGCGCTGCTACTGATAATCCTTCTGATCGTCGTCATCAAGTCGTAGCGACGTGTTCGCCATCATCGCCGCCGCGCTGTCGGTCGCTTCGCTCGCGACGCCGACGCTCGACGTGCCGTATCTGCCGCAAACCGATGCGCTGTGCGGCGGCGCGGCGGCGGCGATGGTGTTCCGGTACTGGGGCGACGCGCATGCGGGCGTCCAGCAGTTCGCGTCGCTCGTCGACCGTCGCGCCGGCGGCATCGCGGACGACGTGCTGGTCGATGCCATCGCGCGGCGCGGCTGGACGGTCGAACGGGTCGACGGCTCGTTCGAGGCGCTCGACGAACGTCTCGCCCGCGGCGAGCCGATCATCGCGCTCCTGGCCGACCGCGGCGCGCGGTTTCACTACGTCGTCGTCGTCGGCCGTGGCGACGGCCGCTTCGTCGTTCACGATCCGTCGTGGGGACCGAACCGCGCCCTTCGAGACGAGGAATTCGATCGACGCTGGCGCGAATCGGGGCGATGGGCGGTCGTCGTCCGCCCTGCACCGCGCCGCGCGGCACACGACACGCCGGCGGAGGTCGCGACGCCAGCATCGCCCGCGGCGATTCGACCCGACGATGCGTGCGAGGCGTTGACGCAGCAGGCGATCGCCGACGTGTCGGCGCGCGGCGTGTCCGCGGCGGACGAGATCTTCGGCAGCGTGCGCGCGCAGTGTCCACGGTCGCCGGCTCCGTTGCGCGAACTGGCGGGCGTCCGCTTCGCGCAGCGGCGGTGGCGCGACGCGGCGTCGATGGCACGTCAGGCGCTCGCGTTCGACGCGCGGGACGCATACGCGCTCGACGTCCTCGGCTCGAGCCTGTTCATGCTCGACGATCCGGTCGGCGCGCTCCGCGCATGGAACTTGATCGGCAAACCCACGCTCGACCGCGTGCGCATCTCGGGCCTTCGCCGCACGCGCTACGAAACGATCAACGAGGCGATCGGCCTCACGCCCGGCGCGCTGCTGACCGCCGATGCATTCGAGCAGGCGCGGCGCCGCCTCGACGAGCTGCCCGATCGGGCCGTGGCGCGCCTCGACGTCAAACCGGATGCGGACGGCTTCGCGGCTGTCGACATCGCGATCGCCGAGCGCTCCTCCGTGCCGACCGGCGTTGCCGACTGGAGCGCGATCGGACTGGGAGCCGCTGTCGACCGCGAGCTGACGGCAACGCTGCCGGGCTTCACCGGCCAGGGCGACACGTGGGCGGCGAGCTGGCGATGGTGGTCCAATCGGCCGCGGGCGGCGCTGCAGTTCGCGGCGCCGCACGTGGGCGGCCTTCCGGGCATCTGGCGCGTGACGGCGTCGTGGGAGGCGGAGTCGTACTCGTTTGCCGACGCCGCACTGCTCGTCCGCGAGACGCGGACGCACGCGGATCTCTCCGTCGCCGACTGGCTGTCTCCTCGGTGGCGCTACACCGTTCGCGGCGGCGTCGACGCGTGGAGCGGCGGCCGGCGCGGCACATTCGTCGGCGGCGCGCTCGAACACCGCCTCGCGCGCGATCGCGCGTCGATTCGTGGCGACGTCGACGCGTGGATCGCAAATGCCGGGATGCCCGACTTCTCGTCAGCCACGTTGCGCGGACAATGGATGTCGCCGATCGTCGTCAGTGGATGGTCGTTCGCGACCGCCGGCGGCCTTCAACACGTCAGCGGCGGGGCGCCGCTGACGATGTGGCCCGGCGCGGGCGACGGTCACGAGCGCGGCGAACTGCTGCGCGCGCATCCCATGATCGACGACGGCATCGTCAACGTGACGTCGGCGACGGCGCTCGGCCGGACGCTGGAGTTCGGGAACGCGGAAGCGCAGCGATGGATCGAGACCCGGTGGCCCGTCCGGATCGGCGTCGCGACATTCGCCGATGTGGCGCACGCGGCGGATCGCGCCTTCGGCGGACCGCTGACGCAGGTGGACGTCGGCGCCGGGCTGCGACTGCGATTGCCGGGTGTTTCCCATGCGCTGCGCGTGGATGTGGCGCACGGCGTGCGCGACGGCGCGAATGCGCTGACGTTTGGCTGGACGTACTAGCGAGCTAATTGCGTTCGTCGCGACGAATCAGCAACAGGCCGACGACGCTGCAGAGAACGGCAAACACCAGAGTCATGTAAGAGAACTGCTCCGGGAAAGAGCCCAGCATCGCACATCGCGTCGTCCGGCGCGAGCTGATCAGTTCATCGAAATCGAGGACACCGCGAGCATGGCCATCCGATCGTCGAACCCCTTGAGCACCACGGTCGTCGCATCGTAGACGCGGTAGCGCCGCGCCTCTTGGAGATCGTTCACGTCGAAGCCCGGCCCGCGCTTGAAGACGGGGCTCGCGCGTCCGATCAGGTACAGCACCGGCACGTCGGGACGCTTCGCGCGCAGCTCGCGGACCAGATCGCTGTCGAACGCGTGCGTGTGGCACACGTCGACGACGATGAAGTCGACGCGCGCGGACGCGTCGTCATTCAGCCCGCCTTCGTGGCTCGCGGTTCCGAGCGTCCGGCATCCGAGGTGTCCGAAGCTTGCGCAGATCGCGTGGCGAATCTGCTGGTCGGCGCTTACGACGAGAGCTACTGGAAAGTCGCGCACGCCATCTGCCTAGTCAAAGGCGGTACCAACCTGAATCGCGCCATTTCCGGAACAAACCGCGGCCAGCCGACACTTTCTGTCAGTTCTCAGGATCACTTGTCGGTCGGGATGGACATTATTTGGCGGTGGCAGCCGGGACCGAACGGTAACTTTCGGCGCAGATTTGCAATCGGCGCTTGCACACTCTCGGTGCCGGTCGACGGCAGTGACGGTCCGCCGTGGCTATCATTGGTGCCTTCCGCCGACACCGATTCGCATGTCCGCTCTCATCTTTGTCGTCAGCACCGATGCGAGGACGCTTCGGCACGCCGAGGCCGTGCTGTCGGATCGCGGATACCTGGTGGCGGCGCTGGCATCGGCGGGCGAGGCCAACGTGCTGCTCGATTCGATGACGCCGGATCTCCTGGTCGCCGACCTGCGGCCGGGTGTCCATGCCGACCTTCAGATCGCGATCCGCAGCCGCCAGGATCACCCCGACGTGCCCGTCATCGTGACGACCATCCGCCCTGACGACGGGGCCGAATCCGAGGCACGGCGCTGCGGCGCGGCATTCCTCCTCGGCCCGCTCGACAACCCGGACCTCGTCCCATCGGTCGAAGCGGCGATCGAGAAGCGCCGACGCGATCAGCCTCCCGTGCGCCGGTGGTTCCGGGCGCCGGCGCCGCGCGAACTCGAGGTGAACGCCGCGGACGCGCGCGCGCACATGATCGACGTCAGCTATGGCGGTGTGCGCCTCGCATTCCCGGCGCGGTGCGAGATTCCAGCGACCTTCGACATCGCCATCCCGCCAGCGGGAGTCTGCGTCAAGGCGCGGCGCGTGTGGACCGCGCCGTCGGCCGCCGGCGACGCGTACTGGTGCGGCGCGGCGCTGGTCGACGGCGTCGAGGCGCCCTGGCGCACGTTCATCGACGCGTTGCGCGCCGACGCCAATTCCTGAGTCCGCCGCCGTCGGGCCCGCGGCTATACTGGCGCCGCGAGCTTCGGAGTTTCGCGATGACTGTACGTTTTGCGGTTCTGGCAGCCGTCTTCTGCGGTGTCGCGTCGCTGGCCGCGCAGCCCGCCGCGCTGACCGTCGTCCTCACCGGGCAGTCGATGATCCGTTCGGATCTCCGTTCCACCCGTCCCGCGGCGATCGCCGCGGCCAAGGCATTGCTGTCGGGCGATGTGATCGTCACGAACCTCGAAGCGGCGGTTGCCGAGCCTGGCGAAACGATTCGGGAAGGCCGAGGGTTCCTGGCGCCGCCGGCGGCGCTGGACGCGCTCGGCGCGATCGGGTTCAACGCGCTGGCGCTGTCGGACAACCACGCGTTCGATTTGAAAGAAACAGGCATCGGCAACACGATTCGCGAAGCCGACCGGCGCCGCATCGTCCACGCGGGGACCGGCCAGTCGCTCGACGAGGCGGCGGCGCCTGCGTACATCCGGACGCCTCGAGGAACCGTTGCCCTCGTCGCGAGCGCATCGGGTCTGATTGCCGCCGGCGCGCGCGCCACGGCGGATCGGCCGGGCGTCAACGAGCTGCGCGTGCGGGCAGGCGATCGCGACAACGAGGCGACGGCCGATCTCGCCGACGCGCCGCCGAACACGCCCGACGCCGAAGACGCGCGGCGCATCCTCCAGAGCATCCGCGACGCGCGTCGGCGCGCGGACGTCGTGATCGTGTACCAGCACAACCACGTGTTCGGACCGCGATCGTTCTCGACGATTTTCACCGAAGGCATGCCCGAGCGGCTGGCGCCCGACGCGTGGCTGATCAAGTGGACGCACGACGAGATCGATGCCGGCGCGGACATCGTCGTGATGCACGGCGCGCCGCTGCTGCACGGGATCGAGATCTATCGCGGCAAGCCGATCTTCTACGACCTCGGGAACTTCATCTACAACCTGCCGCCGACGCTCACCTACATCGACGAGCCGATGGCGTGGGAAAGCGTCGTCGCGTCGGTGACGTTTTCGTCCGGCGCTGTCCGATCGATCGCGCTGCGGCCCGTCGTTCTGAATCCAATCGGCGACGGCCAGCCCGACGTGCAGGATGCGTACGCGACGAACGAATTCCTGTTCACGCGCGGACTGCCGGCGCCCGCGAGCGGGGCGCGCGCCGGCTACATCCTGCAGCGCGTCGCGGATGCGAGCAAGCCGTTCGGCACCGTGACGGAGATCCGCGGCGACACGGCGACGATCGCCGCGACCCGCAGGTGACCTGCGCCGACAGGGCGGCCTTCGAGCCACATGTCCACATCGGGAGATTCGAGATGAAACGTGTCGTCGTCCTTCTGACCCTCGCTCTGGCGGGCTGCGCCCGCGGTGCGGCGCACACGCCACGCGCTGCGATTGCTCCTGACGCGCCGGACGTCGGCGTCGACGATCCGTCGAAGGCTGCGCGCTGGTTTGCGACGTTCTCGATCATCGCCTTCGATCCCGCGACGAACGATCTCGGCGTCGCGGTGCAGTCGCATGCGTTCACCGCCGGCGCCGCCGTGCCATACGCGATTCCCGGCATCGGCGCGGTGGCAACGCAGGCGGCGGCCAACCGGCTCTACGGTCCGAAGGCGATCGAGCTGCTGAAACAGGGATTGAGCCCCGGCGACGTCGTCAAGCGGTTGACCGACGAGGATCCCGGACGCGACACGCGCCAGGTCGCGGTCATCGATTCGCACGGACGCTCCGCGGTGTACACCGGCAAGCGCGTGATCGACCGGAACGTCGACGCCTCGGATCCGATTCATCTCGGCGGCTACGCGGGCCACGTGACGGGCACGAACTATTCGGTGCAGGGCAACACGCTCGCGAGCGAGGACGTGCTGAAGAACATGGCGCGCGCGTACGAGCACGGGCGCGGCACGATGGCCGAACGGATGATGGATGCGCTCGAGGCGGGACAGGCGGCGGGCGGCGACACGCGGGGCATGCAGTCGGCCGGCCTGCTCGTCGTGCGTCCCGTGCCGCCCGGCTCCAACATCGTCGTCGATCGCATCGTCGATCTGCGAGTGGACGATGCGGTGGATCCGTTCAAGGAGCTGCGGCGACTGCTGGCAATCAACCTCGGCACGCCGCGGAAGCTCACCGATCACGCGGCCGAACTGGCGGCCGGCGGGAAGTTCGACGAGGCGATCGCCGAACAGATGAAGGCGCTCGACATCCAGCCGAACAGCGACACGCTGCACTACGCGCTGGCGCAGCGCTACGCGCAGGCGGGGCGGCCGATGCAGGCGCTGGTGCCGCTGCGCGAGGCGATCCGGCTGCATCCGAATCTCGCTCGGCAGGCGGCGACCGACCCGGTGTTCGCAGGGCTTCGGGAGCTCGCGGAGTTCAAGCGGCTGATCGCGGTCGCGAGCGCGAAGGCGGCGGGAGGGATTCGGTAGTCGGGGACGGAAGGGGAAATCTGGCGGAGGGAGAGGGATTCGAACCCCCGGAACCGTTTCCGGTTCAGTGGTTTTCAAGACCACCGCCATCGACCGCTCGGCCATCCCTCCGCGTCGAAAAACTCGCCAGAATTCGGTCTTTCCAGCTCGAACGGCGGACCTTCACGGCGCGTGTGTCACCGCTTGTGTAACGATCGGGACCGCACGCGACGACACGCCTCGCCGTTCCCGACCATTCTACGCTCGGGCCGCCAGCCGCCGGCGTCCGGGAAGGTCGGCCACATTCAACCGGCCGCTTCGAGTCAGGAGATCGGACGGAGCAGCTTCAGCTGCCTCGCAAACCGTTCCGGCTCGTTTCCCCAGCTACACCAGCCGTCGCGCAGTTGCCTCGCAAACATCTCTAAATATGGACCGCTCGAGCATCGCTCGATGAGTTCGTACTGCTCGTCTGGCTTTCGCGAGTGTTCCCGCTTCCGCGTCGCAATAATGTTCGTCTGAGTCCTGCCCGGGGCTAGCGTGCGATTGTTCTTCCCCCGCGTGCCGAAAAGGAGTAACTCCGTGACATTGCGAAAATAGAATCCGACGCCACGGCCATCCGGACCACCATCCTTCCGAGTCTTGTACCAGACGATGTTCGTCTTGTACGTGAACCCCCACCGTCGCATTACTTCGAGTCCCTCAAGGATTAACGCGTTCGGCACCCACAAATAAAGGTGAGCCTTCTCTCCAACGACCTGCGCAACTGGCAGCTCGAAAATCTCGTCAAGCGACATTGTGCCGTACCGGCTCAACCGGCGATGTTCGGGTGCCATTTTGCCGGTGCGATTCTGAAAACGCCACGGCGGGTCAGCTAGAACAGTTCTGAAACGATTCGCCCCAAGCGCTAAAAGTTCCTCGGCCGCTGTGCGCGGGGCCGATCTCAGCGGAACGTTGCTAGTCCTCGACATAGAGTTCCTTCTTAATCCCGAATGCGATTATCGGACACCCTCCACCAGCGCCACCCTCGATTCGCGGGACGAGCTTGCCCCAGTGCGTTGTCGAAGCACCGTACTTGCCGCGTAGCTCCAACGCCTCGAAAATGGTCTGCAATTCGTCGCACCGCGTCACGATGATTCCGACGTGCAACGCGCGCAGTTCGAACAGCAATCGAAAATTGTTCAAGTCGCGGTCAAAAAACGGGTCTTTATTGTTCCACTCGATCTCAAGGCCCACTCCGTTTTTGAAGCAGTCGACCTTGTGTGTCGGCGAATCCATCGAGTAATCGTCGACGACAATCCTCGTCGCGAATGATCGCTCTCCCCAACCCCGATCCGCAAAGGCGCGATCTAGCGCATCAGCGACTTGTGATTTGCGGCCACCTCCTACGCTTATATGGCTTCGCTGCAAGCGGAATCCACAAAGCACGGCCAACACGTCCTGCCATTCATCTGAAAAGTCCGACTTCATAATCGCGATAGCGTGACGCCATTGTTCGATTGCATAGTGCGCTCGCACAAAGGCCGGGATCGATGGATCCATTGACTGGTCCGGGATCCTAACGCAAAACGCGCAAATCACGGCCACTGGAGGTCGAACCGACAATCCGCCGGCGCCTATACGAACGGCTTCAAGAACTGGAACGGCCTTCCGAACGCCTCGTCCGGATCGTCGTTCGGCACGATGACTCGCCGATCGTGTCGGACTTCTCGCCGCACCTAGCCGCGACGTGGTGATTGCCGCACGACGCGCTCGCCAGGCTTGTGCCGGTACACGTCGACAGCTGCCGCGGGCGTTGATCCCCGAGATCCGCCTCGGGAATTGGTTCCGAGTTGACGGTCGGATCAGGTCAGATGCCGCGCAAGTGACAGCATTCGTGCCACAATCGTGAGCGCTTCAAATGGCGAATTTACGTCGGCCACTCAGTCCAGCAGCCCAAGACTTAAGCGTCGTCACCAGGCAATCGCCGGGTCGATCGAACGTATCGTTTTGTGGCCGTACTAGCGGCGAATTCGTCAACGCGAGATTGTCCGGATCAAGGCGCTCGAAGATGCAATCCAGATAATCCGAACGCAATACGTAAAGTTCCGCGATCAAGGTCTGCTCGATGCAACGGCTGTGTTCAACAACTCGTTGTACGTGTTGCTCTTCGATCGCGACTTTAGTGCCCTTAAAGGGCTATTTATCGCGGCAAATGATGACTGGAACCGCCAATTTGTTGGCTGGCAGATGGCGGTCATGCTCTATGAGGGAATCCAGGATCTGTCCAAACTGTTTGGACACGAGTTTCGGCAGATGCTCAACGACATCGGCGTCTCACACCAGCATCGAGCCACGCTCGATGCGGTTCGGAGTCGACTTGCGGGATTTCGGCGGACGCACGCGGATCGCCTGAAGGAACTTAGAAATGTGATGGCCGCTCATCGCGACAGGGACGCGATGACTCAACTTCGTATCGTAGACAACCTCCACCCGCTAGAAGTCTCCCTTCGTACGGGTGGAAGTTTTTCTGTTTACTGTCCCCGCATCCCGCGCAACAGCCCCTCGAAATCATTGGCCACGATCGTGGGACTGCGACCTGCACTTGCGGTCTTGGTCGAATCTCTGATCGTTGTGTCGACATCGCCCGTGCCAAACGGGTTCGACGCAATCCACTGCTGGTGCGCCGGGCCGCTCAGCTGACCAGCAGTCGTTTGGTTGATGTTCCAGACCGTGTTGATGATCGGACCGGACGATGCCGACAGGCTGGTCGCAAGCGTCACATGGCCGTCCTGGGCGATCGTCGCTGCAACCTGATTGAACTGATTCGTCCCGAGGAACACTTGCCCGGTGACCGTGGTGCCGTTCTGGGTGAACAACACCGTGAAGGGATACACGTTGTTGATCTTGAAGTTGCTGCAGAACGGCGGGTTGGCTCCGGAGAGGAACCAGCCAGTGGCAGAGCAGGTCGTCACGATGTAGCTACCCGAGGTCGGCCCCGAGATGCCATGCGTCGCGCGTGAGAGGTATGCTCCGACGCTGTGCCGCTCACGTGGTTGCCGCGCCTCTTGGATGTCGCGTTCGGAGTCGCGATCGGCTGGTGGCTGACGACGCGGCGCGTCCGCTCTGATGGGCCGGCCACACACGGACAAGCGAACGGGATCGACGTGGCGCCGGCCGCGACCGATGGACCGTTATCGGCGGGGCCCTTCCAACCTCAGGCCACGCCCGCGTACAGCGAAATTCCCGGCGAGAATCCAACGCCGGTTAAACACGACCCGGTCTCATTGCAGGAAGCGCTCCGGCGCGCATTGGAGGCGCCGCGTCAGCAGAACGCGACCTCACACGCGGGGTCGTCGACCGCCGATGCCGACCCGCACGAGGGTATGACGGCGCCGCATCCTAACGCCGCTAATTGGGCGGCCCGACCGCTCTATGGGGTTGGCGGTCTGCGTCTCGCACCGCCGCCGCCGCCCGGATCAGACACGCCGGCCCATCTCGTCTTGCGCTTGGGCAATGCGCCGGAGTCGCCAATCCACTCCACATGCCCTGACGATTGGGAAGAATTGCCCGGGACCTCAGAACCAGTGCTGCTGGCGCCGCGAGGGTATTGGGAACTTCTGAACCGAACCTACGAGGCCTTTCACTTGCGGAAGGCGTTCCGGCGCGTCAAATAGCGCGTGGTTCACCAGACCACCGCCTTTCGACGAAAATGCCCCGTCTTGACGCTGTAAATGCCGCACGTGTCACGCATCGTGTAACCGTCGCCGCCGGCGCGCCGCCCTGAGTGGCGGCGGTGGCGGGCCGGTACTGGCGACCGTCAAGCCGATGAAGGGATCTCCAGCTCAAACCTACAATTAGGCCGCGCTTTTGCCGAACGCACACGTTCAATCGGCGCTCACCTCCAGCAGCCGGACGCGCTCGGCCTCCGCGCCATCGGTGAGATCGGCGCCTTCCGCGCTGTATGTGTATAGCAGGGCGATGTCGAGCGTGCGACTCCCAGCGCGATACGCAGCCAACTCGGGCCAGGGCAGATACACATCCGAGTTGTCGCCGAAGTGATAGATACGGACGAGGCGGCTGGGATCGTCGTAAGGAAGTGGTTTGAGGACGACCGCGAAGGCGCTGAATACCGCCGTGTTGGCGCCGATCCCGAGCGCCAGCGTCGCGATCACCGCGAGCGCGAGCTTCTTCGCCGAGGCGATGGACCGGATGGCGTATTTCAGGTCGAGCAGCAGTGCGTCCATCACGCGTTGGACGGCCGCGCCGGACTACCGGTTGTCAGAGCCGTTTCTCGAACCAGAGAGTCGTCATCGGACGGTGGGGAGTTGCCGTTCCCCAACGAGTGTGCACGTTTGAAGTCCAGCCGCAGTGTCACTGCGAGTGTCGAGCGGCAGGCGAATCAAAGTACGGGAGTTATCCGCTTCTGATAACAATCGACGTGGTCACAGGAACGAGGAGTGTGCGACGGGAAGATTGGACAGCACCAGCTTCCCGACGAACGTGCCGCCGGCGTTGACCACCGGCGCCACGCCAGCAGCAGCCCGTATCGCGTTGGGCCAGGAGGACGTGGGGCCGGAGGCGGTGGCGGAGCAGGTTCGTAAGTCCATCCGCACTTGCAAATGGAACTGTACCGCCTCCTCTATTGCTCGCCTTTTCCGGCGACGTTGGTGCTCACCGCTTTGCCGTCCTCGCCTTCGCGAGCTGAACCGCTCTTGAAATCAGCTGCCACGCCGTCGTGCCCGATTGGCGACCCGAAGAGGCAGTCGCCACCGTAGGCGTCTGCACGACGTGAACGCCAGGTAACGAGTTGCTTGCGGCCGTCCCGGCGCCACCGATGTACGACGCGGTGATCACGTGAATGCCGACGGGAAGATTGGACAGCACCAGCTTCCCGACGAACGTGCCGCCGGCGTTGACCACCGGCGCCACGCCCAGCAGCAGCCCGTCGCCGAAGAAAATCACGGGTCCGGTCGGCGCTGCGCCTTCCGACGTCACCGTCGCCGTAATCGTCACCGGATCGCCGGCCGTGGACGACGGCGATGACAATCCCAGCGTCGTCGTCGTCGCAGCCGGACGCACGCCTGAATAAATCGTCTGCACGGTTGGAGGGGCGGTGCTTGCGGTGAACGTGCCGTTCCCGAGGTAGCGCGCACCGACCAGGTGCGGACCCGCTGCGAGCGACGAAGTGCTGAAGATCGCGAGGCCGTTGCTGCCGATCGACGCCGACCCAATCACCGTGTTCCCGTCGATGAACTGGACAGTCCCCGATGGTACTGCCGTGCCGTCCAGTGCGACGACGACGGCCACGAGCACGGTCTGCTGTCCGGCAGCCTGCGGGTTCGTCACAGGAACGAGGAGTGTGAAGGTGGACTCCGCGAGACCGTCGACGCTGACGCCGACCGGATCGCTGGCCGACGCGTTGTAGCGGCTGCTGCCGTCGTACGACGCTGTGACGATGTGCGTTCCGCTGGCGAGACCGTTCGCGGCCAGCACGGCGTACCCGCTGCTGGTGAGCGTCGCGGTTCCGAGTGACGTCCCGCCATCCATGAATTCCACCGTACCACCCACGACGCCGGCGGCTGGTGCGACCGGTGCAACCACGGCGATCAGATACACGGGCTGCAGGAAGCTCGCGTTCGTGGGAAATGCGTACAGCGTCGTCGTGCTGTTCGCAGGACGGACGTTGATGGACACCGACGCGGTCCCGTTCGCGTAATGCGCGGCGTCGGTGGGCGAGAAGTTGACCGACAGCGTTTGCGTGTTGCCGACGTCCAGCACAGTGCCGGCTGCCGGGGTATAGGCAAACGTACCGGGTATCTCCGCGGTCGCATCGAGCTGCGCGCTTCCAAGCGGCGTTCCATACGTGATTTCCGCGGGCGTGGTCCAGGTGACCGCCGGCGTCGTCCACGGCACTTGGTGCAGCTCGAACACGCCATTTTGAGTCGCGGCGAATACCGCGTGCGTCACCGGATCGATCTGCATCGTCCAGAGCACCGGATTGAAGAGACCGGCTGAGATCGCAATCCACGTGAGCCCGCCGTTCAGGCTGCGATAAACGCCTTGTTGCGTCGCCGCATACATCAGGCCTGCGTTACCGGGATCGATCGCGATGATGTTGACGTCAGTCAAACCGCCGCCACCGCCGGTCCAGCTCACACCGCGGTCAAGGGATCTGTACACGCCGCTGTCGGTTCCTGCGTAGATCGTGGTTGGCACGACAGGGTCGATCGCAAGGACGCGGACGCTGGGGTCGAGGGAAGCGTTGTTCGCCTGGCTCCAACTCGCGCCACCATCGGTGCTGACAAAGACGCCGAAGCTGTAGGCCGCCGCGTAGACGCGAGTGGGCGTCGCGGGATCGACGACGATCGAGTCGATCGTGAGCGGGTTCAGGATCGTTGACGTCGGCAGGCCCGTTCCGCTCGGATTCCAGCTGTTGCCGCCATCGATGGTCTTATAGATCGTTCCACTCGAGAAGAGCGCGCCGCTCGTGCCCGCGTACAGAGTTCCGCTCGCCGTGGGATCGATGGCGAGAGTCGCGATCCCTGACGTCGGGCCGGATGGCAAGCCCGTGCTCGCGGCCATCCACGTCACAGCACCGTCGATGCTCTTCGCCACCCCCCCGCTTCCCGGAACCCCGTAGAACGTCGACGGGTCGTTCGGATCGGCCAACAGCGTACTGGGAATTGGCGGCGTGGCATTCACATTGGTCCACACGCCGCCGATGTACGACCGCTTCAGAATGCGGCCGTTGCCGGAGGCGATGAGCGCAGTGCCCGGCTGAACCGCGAGGCCGGCCGCCGCCGCATTCGCGAGGCCGGTCAGGCCACAAGATGTCCAGGTGGTGGCGCCGTCGGCGCTCTTCAACACGCCGACGTCGATCTGTCCGGGGCTCGCGTAGATCGACGCCGGTGCACCGCCGACCGCGATCGCGTAAATCGTCGCCGACGTCATACCCGCATTGGCCGGCTGCCACGTGTCGCCGCCGTCGATCGTCTTGTAGACACCGCTGCTCAACGTGCCGAGATAGAGCGTCGACGGCGACGACTCGTCCATGGCCAGTCGACCGCCGACCGGCGCCGTGGTCTGATCCCAGCTCGCGCCGCCGTTCGTGCTTTTGAACACGCTCGCGTTCGACGACGCGAAGAGCGTCATTGGTGCCGTCGGATCGAGCGCGAGGCCGAGGATGTTGGCGTTCGATAGACCGTCGTTGACGACCGCCCAATTGTTGCCGCTGTCGGTTGATTTTGCGATGCCGTTTCCGCTCGCCACGTACAGCGTCGTCGGCGTGACGGGATCGATGACGAGTGCGCTCGTCGAAACGACTCCCGTCGTCACGGGGCCGCTCCATGTCACGCCGCCGTCGACGCTCCGGTAGACGGAGGACGGCGACAACACGCCGCCGAAGACGGCGTAGACGATCGAGGAGTTGGTCGGATCGACCGCGAGTTGCTCGACGGTCACCGGGAACACGATGAGTGGAAGTGCCACCCACGACGCGCCTCCATCGACCGATTTGTACATCCCAGCGCCATTCACGCCGGCATAAAGAGTGGACGTTGCAGACGGGTCGATCGCCAACGCTCCGATCGGCGAGTGCGGCAGACCACTTCCGGTGGCGCTCCAGGTCGTGCCGCCATCCGTGCTCTTGAACAACCCGCTCGTCGTGCCCGCGTACACGACGTCAGGCAGCTGCGGATCGGTCCTGAGCAGTTCGACGGCCCCGCCGTAGAGGCCGGTGCTGGTCCACAGCGCCGGAACGACGGTCAGCGTGATCGTGGCGACGTTGCTGGTGTTCTGCGAGTCGGTCGCATCGAACGTGAAGCTGTCGGGTCCGTTGTAGCCGGCCTCCGGCGTATAGACGACGGTCGGCGCAGCACCGCTCAGCGTTCCATGTGACGGTCCGTCGACGACGTTGAACGTCAGCGGATCCCCGTCGGCATCGGACCCGGTGAGCAGGATCGGCGTCGGTGCGCCTTCGAGCACCTGCCGGTTCTGCGCATGCGCAACGGGTGTGTGGTTCGCAAGTGCGATGGCGCCGAGATTCGAACCGGCGGAAGATACGATCGCAAGCGTCACCGTCGCGAGCGCGATGGCAACGCCGCGTGGTTTGACTCGACGCATACACACTCCTCCGATTTACCAGCGAATGAGACGGCGAGTATATCCAGTTTGGGCCGCTCGGCCGGACGGAACTTTTGGTCAGGGTCGGAAGCCGGAAGTACGTCGGCGCGGCGACTTTACATCCGAACGGCCATCAGAGTGACGAACGGTTCGAAGGACCGACCGCCGTTCACTGGCACGGCATGGAAGTCGAGAGCTATTGCGACGGTATTTCCGGCTGGGACGGCAGGGTTCGCACCGTCCTCTGACAAGGCCACGCGCGAAAGAGAATTGGCGCCGTCTTTCGCCGGCGTGACCAGGTCGGGGTGCCATGGTTCCGACGACGGGCGACGCGTTGGCGCATCGGCCTTGTAATGCAAGACCCCTCGATTCAAGAGGCAGTTGGACACGCGTTGGGCAGTCCTTTAGTCGCAGCGCAGCGCCGTCAGTGAGGGATCCTCCGGTCCGACGTCGAACAGGAGCGTCGCGAGGAGCCGACTCGTTACGGCGGTTGCGAGGACGGCCGGTGTCGTCACGTGTTGATCGCGAGATCCCGCACAAAAACTCGGCATTTCGACTCCCGCGTGTGGATCTTCCGCTGAACCCGTTGACGGTGGTACGACGCGGCTTTCTCCGCACGATCTAACCGCCGGCCGGCGTCGCGGAGGTCTACGGGCGAGACGATGTTGTAGCGTTCGAATACCGCGCGCGTTTTGTGCCCGGTCATCTGCATCGCCACGCGCTCCGGCACTCCCGCTCGCACGCGCGAATTTCCCATCTAACTTTCCAGTAGCGCGAGGCACGATCGATTAGTTCGCAATCTGTCGGCGCAACCACACCTTTGCGAACTTCCAATCGCGTGTCACCGTATCCGTGGACACGCCGAGCACTTCAGCAATCTCTTCGACGCTGAGGCCCCCGAAAAACCGCAACTCGACGACCTGACTCTTACGCGGGTCTTCCTTCGCGAGCGCGTCGAGCGCTTCGTCTAGTGCGAGCAGGTTGTGGTCGAGTCGCCCGACCGGCGTTCGCGCCTCATCGAACGTGATCCGCAGCACGGTGCCCCCGCGCTTCGCCGCGCGCTTCCCTCGCGCGGAATCAACCAGGACCGTCCGCATCAGACGCGCGGCAATCGCAAAAAACTGCGCCCGGTTTTGCCACCGCATCCGCGTGAGGTCCACGAGCTTCAGATAGGCCTCGTTCACGAGCGCGGTGGGCTGCAGGGTGTGCCCCTGTCGCTCGCCCCTCAGCCGATTGCGCGCGATTCGCCGAAGCTCCGCATGGACCAGCGGCATCAACCGGTCGAGCGCCCCGCGGTCACCCTCGGTCCACGCCACGAGTAATGCCGTCACGTCTGGTTCCACGAAGTCCTTTTGAATCTGACGCTTACGTGAGACAGACCAGTCTAATACGGCGCCGTCCCTCTCTGCGGTTTTTTCGCCGGTTTTCTCGCTTCTGCGTGCGGCCCACACGGCCCGGGAGGCGAGATGGCAACCGCACTGTTCCGGACGGCGCTCGCAGCACTCATCGTGACGATCACATCTGTCGCGGAGGCGACCGCGGGGGACGGTTTCGTGAAGGACGTCACCGTTCAAGTCCTCGCGGCTCCTGGCATCGCCGACGACACCCTCGCCAAAGCCATCGCCATCGTCGCCCGGGTGTATCAGGCGTTCGGCGTACGCTTGCAGATGAGTGACAGCGCCGCGCCACCAGCCGACGGCCTAACCCCCTGGCGACGCGTCGTCGTGAAATCCTCGGCGACGAAGGAGTTTCCGTCGGCCTTCGGCTCCTCTCACGTAATGGGTATCTCGCCGCGCAATGGCGATGCGCCGGGGCGCATTGGCTACGTGTTCTTCGACGCCGTTTCGCAAACGGCAAAGCGCAATGACCTCCCGGTGTATATGCTGCTGGGGTACGCAATGGCCCACGAGCTTGGCCACCTCCTGCTGCCGACCGACGCCCACGGGAAGGGCGGCGTTATGCGCGCGAACTGGGATGCCAATGACATGAGGCTGATGCGTCTCGGCCGTCTGGGGATGGAGGACCGCGAAGTGGTCCGCCTGCAGCATTATCTCGATTCTCTGAACCCGTCGAAGTAGATTACCGGCAGCCTGAATGACCTCACGCTGGTCGCGGCTCGAGTCCCTCTATCACGAGGCGGCAGCGTTGCCGGCCGCTGCGCGTACGCGCTTTCTCGATGACGCATGCCGGGGCGATTCGGGGTTGCGCGCCGAGGTAGAGGCTCTGCTCGCACACCGGGACACCGGGTTCCTAGAAGAGTCGCTGCCAGCGGCGATCCTCGGACCTTTTGCGAACCGCGCGACGGGGTCGATGTTGACACCCGGCACGCGGGTGTTGACCTACGACGTGCGGGCGCCACTCGGCGCCGGCGGCATGGGCGAGGTCTATCTCGCGCACGACATCAAGCTCGATCGCGACGTCGCGATCAAGGTCTTGCCGGTCGCGTTCGCCGCGCAGCCAGAACGCCGCGCACGGTTCGAGCGTGAGGCCCGCGCGCTCGCCGCGCTGAACCATCCGAACATTGTGACCGTGTACTCCGTCGAGCAGGCCGATGACACGATGTTCCTGACGATGGAGTTCGTCGACGGGCGCAGGCTCGACGACGTACTGACGAAGCAGCGCCTGCCCTTGGTGCGCCTGTTGCGCATCGTGCGGCAGATCGTCGAAGCGGTCGTCGCCGCCCATGAACGCGGCATCGTGCATCGCGACCTGAAGCCGGCGAACGTCATGATCGCCAGTGGTGATCGCGCCAAGGTCCTGGACTTCGGCCTGGCGCGGCTGCGTGAGACCGCCGACGAGGCGCGGACCGGAGTAGGCGACCTGACGGCCCAGGGCGTGATCGTTGGGACTGTCGCGTACATGTCGCCGGAGCAAGCGGAGGGGAAACCGGCCGATGAACGGGCCGACATCTTCTCGATCGGGGTGCTGCTGTACGAGATGTCGACCGGCGAGCGGCCTTTCAAAGGCGACACGCACGCGTCACTACTGGCGTCGATCCTGCGCGACACCCCTGCGTCGGTGCTTGACCTCAACCGAGCGGTGCCACGCGATCTCGCACGGATTATCCGGCGCTGCTTGGTCAAGGATCCCGACCGCCGCTACCAGTCAGCGAAGGATCTGCGGAACGATCTCGACGAACTCGCACACGCGATGGATTCCGGCGAGTTGATGCCCGAAAGCGCGGGCGCGCCGCCGCCGCGGGCGCGCATCTCTCTGGGGGTGGTGACGGGTGTGGTCGCGGCGAGTCTCGTCGTGATGGCGACGGCGGTTTGGCTTCGCGGCGGCCGGCAGCAGGCAGCGACGTCACCATCGATTGCGGCGGTCACACGGGTGACCCAGTCGGAGGGTATCGAACAGTTTCCCAGCCTCTCGCGCGATGGAAATTGGATCGTCTACGCAAGGAACGGCGACATTTTCCTGCAGAGCACATCAGGTCAGACCGCCATCAACTTGACGAACGATGCCGCCGCCCGCAACACCATGCCTGCGTTCTCTCCCGACGGCGAATCCATCGTATTCCGCTCCGAGCGCGACGGCGGCGGATTGTTGGTGATGGGACGCACCGGTGAGGCGCGGCGCCGCCTCACGACAAAGGGCTTCAACCCGTCGTGGTTTCCCGATGGCCGTCGAATTGTGTTCGGTGTTGGTGAAGCGACGTTCAGACCTGACGGGCGGCGCTTCTTCAGCGACTTGTGGATCGTCGACGCGTCGGGCGGCGAACCGCGGTTGCTGTTTCCCGGCGACGCGGTCCAGCCGCAGGTCTCGCCTCACAGTCAACGCATCGCGTATTGGGCGATCCCATCGAATCCGGTCACCCGGCAATTCACGGGATCGCAGCGTGAGATCTGGACCGTGCGCATCGACGGCACGCGCCCGGTGCGTGTCGTCGGTGACGCGGCGTATAACTGGAATCCGGTGTGGGCGCCCGACGGGAAGTGGCTGTACTTCTTGAGCAGTCGATCCGGGTCAATGAATCTCTGGCGTGTGGCGATCAATGAAGCGACAGGCGAAGCCATCGGAGCGCCGCAACCGGTCGGCCTACCGTCGCCGTACGTGTCGCTATTCACGATCGGCGCTGACGGTGTCACATTCGCGTATCAATCGCTTCTTGATATGCGAACGATCGAGCGGATCGGTTTCGACGGCCCGTCAGGCCGCGTTTTTGGAGAGCCGGTGGTCGTGGCCGCCCCGTCACGCGAATTCTTCGGTTTCGACCTCTCGCATGACGGCCACTCCCTCGTCGCCTCGACGCGCTTCTATCGAGATCTGTTCGTCGTGTCGGTCGACTCAGGAGAGGTGCGCCAACTGACACATGACGTCGCACGCGCGCGAGCACCGCGTTGGTCGGCCGACGACCGTCGCGTCTACTTTTTCTCCGACCTCAGCGGCGGAGCGGCGGTGTGGTCGATCGGCGTGGATGGCAGCGGACTGACAGAGTTCACTGCGAGCACAAACTGTCCAAACTGCAATAATCCGACGCCCGCCCCGGACGGCGCCATGATCGCGGCGAACGACAATACCGATGGTCGCGTATTTCTCTTTGACGCGCACAACGCGACCATGCTGCCCGAGGCGCTCGCGCCGTTCCCGAGTACTAAGCAGGCGCCTACCCCCGCCGGCTGGTCACCCGACGCGAAGATGCTGGCCATCGTGGCGGCAGACGCGGTCTGGGTTTACGCGCGCGACACGGGTTCGTACCGACGAATCGCAGATCAACGACAAGTAGTGGACTTCAGCGCTGCGTGGCTCAACGACGGCAAGCGCTTCGTCTACGAGTCCGAAGGCAAGCTTCTAATCGTTGATGTGTTCACAGGTGCGAAGAGCGAGATCCTCAGTCCCGCTGGCAACGCACCGAATGCCACCTTCATAAGTGAGGGGATGTTCAATCCGCGCCTCTCGCCCGACGGAACACAGCTGTTCTTCCAGCATGCCAAATTCGACTCTGACATTTGGCTTGCGCGATTCAGTGAGCCCCGGTGACGGACAACGACGGTGGAGTGACAAAGGACGCGGCGCGACTAACAGGCTCGTATGTGTAACCCTGAGTGTAACGATCGGGTCAGCACGGGACGACCAGGGCGACACAGGACGCACTTCGATCGCAAGGCGCTATCTGGCGTGGCGTGCGAACTTTAGGCGAGAAACCGCGAATTCTGCGGATCGGCCTGATCGGTTTTCAAGACCACCGCCATCGACCGCTCGGCCATCCCTCCGCATCGAAATTCGGGCGAGAATCCGCGCCAGGCACGCACGTACAGCCGCATTTCTCTGCCCGGGAACATGGCCAGAGCAGTCAGCCGGAGAGCGGCGCCGCGTCGTTGAATTCGCGCGACCCCAGAGTACGAAGCTCGGTCGGGATTCCCTCGCCCGTCGAAACGCGCCCTCCGCCCCGCAGACGGTGACGCGCGTCCGTCACGGCCACCAGGCAACTACGAACTGTGCGAGCGTGCTCGTGCTGCCGAAATAGTTGTAGGAAAGTCCTGAGAGCCCCGCCGGCGGCACGTACGTGGCCTGAATGAGGTGCACGCCGACTCCGAGCAATGTAGCCGGAAGGAGTGCGCGGCCGGACGCGTCGAGGGTCTGCGATCCCAACGCCACTCCGGTCGTCGTGTCGGCGAACCTGACCACGCCCGACGGGATGCCGACCCGGGCGGTCACCGCGGCGCTGAGCTGCAGGCGGTTGCCAACCAAGGAAGGATTGGCGGAAGAGGTCAGCGTCAGAGAGGTGTCGGATCCCGTCACCTGCTGGTCTACCGACGCGCAGCTTCCGGCATAAATCGCATCCCCGCTGTAGCACGCGGTGACGATTCCTGTGGAAACGAAAAACGGCAGCACGCCGTACGGGTACGGAAGCGACCCCGGAACATTCGCGAATTGCGCCGTACTTGATACGACCGGTAACGGGAGCCCCCCGGTCAGGTCCGTCACTTGCGCGGGACTCGAGATCACGGTGCTCACGCCGAGAGACACTGGATAGGGGCCTTGGAGACCCTGGAAGAACGTCTGCTCGTAATATCCCGTCGAGAATACGATCTCACCCGTCGGCGCCGGAGAGAGACTGTAGAAGGTTTGCACCACGGCCGTGAGGGTTACCACCATTCCGTCGAGGGATGGATTGGGATAGGACAGAAGCGTGACGGCCGTCGGCACGCCAGCTGCGTTGGCCGAGCCAGCGGCGCCGAGCACGCCCACTGTGACCATCGTTACGAGGAAGCCTCGAAGCGAGCCGCGTGCATTCTCCGTGGGTGTCATCGAGAAATCGTCATCGCATCTACTTCGGCCTCACACATACGCGGGTTCGCACATCAAACCGGCTCACGGTGCGCCAGGCGCGCCATCAAGCGGCCGTTCGTGCCATACCGCACGCCCGTCAATTCAGGACCGTCAATCGCGCCGGCGATGCCCTCGCCTCTTGACCACGAGATCCCGGACAAAGACTCGGTATTGCGACGCCCGCGTGTGGATCTTCCGCTGAACGGCTTGACGGTGCGAGACCGCCATCGCTGGAGGGGGTCTGGAGCCGCTAAGAGACGGCGTTTCTCGGCGCGGTCCAACAGCTGGGCGGCGTCGCGGGGGTCTCCCGGCGAGACGATGTTGTGGCGCTCCGCTGCTCGGCCTTCTCGACCGGTCGTGTAGCCCAACACGAATCGGGTCATCGACGCGACGTCATGGCTGGCCAGCCGAAGACGCATGGAGGTGAACGAGCTTCCATTCGTTCTTATCGCGGACGAAGACCAGCGTCCGTCGTCCGACACGGCCACCGGACCCCTCGAGCATGAACGTGACGATGCCGGTGTCGCCGTACCGCTCGACGAGTAGTTCGCGAGCGTTCAAGTGCAGGTATGGCGGTCCGGGCCTCGTAGCCCGCGTTTGGTCGAAGAAGCGCTGGAATGTGGCTTCAACCGCTGCTTTGCCGGTCGCGCGGTCGGGAACGGCATCAAACGGAAAAAAGACCGTGGGCTCCGGCGCCCACATCGCTCTAAATTGCTCCCACTCGAGGTTATCGAACACACGCAAGAAGTGTTCTGCGGCCACGCGAACCGGCTCGGTGTCGTGTGCGGCGTCGGTTGCACTGGATTGTCCTGCCGCCACCGTGCAAGCAGCGATCATTGCAACCATCACGAACGATCGCGTCACGGTCCAGGCCGTACGTCGACTCATACGTTCCTCCGTAAGCACCCATCCAACGCCGGTGATGCTAGCACCCTCCGACATGCGACGCTGAACACCGGCGTTCGATGACGCACTTGTCGAGGCTGAGCCGAGGATGACGGACTCCATCGAGCAGTTCTGCCGTGAAATCCCTCACGGCAAAGCTGTTCGACTGATGACCGGTTGGCGGTGGGAGACCGCCATCGCTAGAGGGATCTGGAGCCGCTACGAGGCGGCTTTCTCAGCACGATCCAAGCGCGGGGCGGCGTCGCGGAGGTCTCCCGACGAGACGATGTTGGACGTTCAAACTGGATCGTAGACCTCGCGGCCCATCCCACAACGATCCGCGAGAACAAATCCATGACGACGGCCAGATA
>DASREL010000200.1:0-4070 GCA_035652075.1 Vicinamibacterales bacterium | reverse complement strand
TCGATCTGCATGAGCATCCAGTCGTCAATCGTGGTCGCGCCGAGCGATGCATAAAACCGACGCGCAGCGTCATTGCCCTTCAACACAAACCAGCTGAACCTGCCGCATTTATGCGCTCGAGCCACGTCCGTCAGTTCGTGCATCAGTGCGCGGGCGACGCCGCGGCGGCGCCACGTGTGGTCGACGAACAGGTCCTCGAGGTGCAGACCGTTCACGCTTCTCCACGTCGAGAAGTTGAAGGAGTAGAGCGCCAGACCGACGATGCGCCCTGACGCTTCCGCCAGGAGCGCGTGATAGGTCGGACGTTCACCAAACCCCTCGCGCAACAGATCTGCCGCGGTCACGCACAAAGATCCCGGCTCGCCTTGATCTTCGGCGGCGGCCACCAGGAGCCGCATCATCGCATCGACATCGCTCGTGCGCGCCGCGCGGACGCTGATCGGAGTCGTCATCTCGTGAGCCTCGTCCTGAATTCGTGGAGCTCCGCCGCGTTCAGGTCCGACACCGCCCAGAACGTCATGCCGTCGCGAATCCAGTGCTCCACCTGGAATCCGCGGATTGACGACGGCGGCGCGACGGACGATCCGTCATCCGACGGCCACACGAACAGGTTGATCGTGTGTTTCTGCCGCTGATACACGAGTGCAGCGACGTTGCGTCCGCTCACGTAATCGAGGCGACCGCCGACAAGCGGGAATCCGTCGGCAGCAAGATCCGTCACAGGCGGTGCATAGTTCAACTTCCCGAGGAACCACGGCTTCACCGTATGTTGATCCGTGGAGCGCACATCAAAGAGGTGATCGGCGAGCAGCGACCGCACGTGATCGGACACGACATCTTCGGCGACGGCGTTCGCGGGCGCGCGCAGGTTGTGCACGATGGTCCGCGCGATGAGGGCGCCACCGGCCACAGCCACGATCAGCGCTGCCGCCGCTGACCAGACTGCGACGCGAGACGCGATCGAGGACCGACGCGCCCCGGTCGCCACGACCGCGCGCAAGCGGTCTGGGGTGGAGTAGTACCGTGTCGCGCGGACAAGGCGACCGAGATGCTCGCGTGCGGCGACCGCCTGCGCGCATGTCGTACAGGCGGCGATGTGGTCGCGAACGGCCGCATCCCGTTCCGCTTCCAGTTCACCGTCGACGAAGGGATCGAGCACGCGAACAATCTCTGCACAGATCATCGCGCGTTCTCCATCCGAGACGCGGGGGCGAGCGCCGCAAGCAGTCGCTCGCGGGCCCGGGACAGGCGCGACATCACGGTCCCGATCGGCGCTTTGATGACCGTCGCGATCTCTTTGTACGAGAACCCTTCGATCTCGCGTAACACGATCACCTCCCGGAAATCGGCCGGCAGTTGTTCGAGTGCCTCGTGCACGCGTGCGACTTCGTCCTGTTGCAGCAACTGCGCTTCGGGGTCGAGCGCCTGATCGATCGCGTCGTGCACCGTCTCGTCCATCGGGATTGACTGCGTCGCCGGACCGCGGCGGCCCACGCGTGTGTACCAGCTGTTCCGCACGATCGCGAGCAGCCACGCACGGGCATCTTCGTCACGAAGCGATCCAAAGAAACGCATCGCCCGGACGCAGGCGTCCTGGACGACGTCCTCCGCTTCGACATCGTTCCGCGTCAGCCAGCGTGCGTAATTGAAAGCAGCCTCCAGGTGGGGAAGTACTGTCTCATCGAACCGTCGCGAAGACATCCGCACAGATGTAGACCCGTAGCCACCATGTTTTATTCCCGGAATATTTCGATGGCGGTCACGGTCATGTGAGGCAGATGGCGCTGATCGGTCGGCTGCACCCACTTCTCGTCCACTTTCCAATCGCCCTCGTTCTCATCGCGGCCGCCGCCGAAGGCATCGCGACGGTCAGCGGCGAATGGCGATGGCGCACCGTCGCCGTCGCAAACGTGCGGATCGGCGCGGCCTTCGGACTTGTGACCGCCTTCGCGGGATGGCGGCTCGCCCGGGCGCTCGGCATGGATTGGACTGGGGCCCTCGCCGTGCACGGATGGCTCGGTGCAATCGCGACAAGCGCGATCGCTGCCGCGGCCCTGGTCTCCGCGGGCGCGGACGGTCGGTCGCGCCTCGAGTTCTTGCTGTACCGCGTCATGTTGTTTGCGGCGGCGGCGCTCGTCGCCGTCACCGCTCACCTCGGTGGGCTGTTGGTGTGGGGAGCCGATTTTCTTCGGCTATAGGAGGCACGCGTGGCACGAAACGATGACAAGCAACTGGATCGCCGGCACTTTCTGCAGTGCATGGCGTGGGTGGGTACTGGCGCGGTGTGGACGTTATCGAGCGGGATTCTGAAGGGCAGTCCGCTCGGGCAAGCGCACGTGGCGAGTGGGCTGCGCTTCGTGCAGATCAGCGACAGCCACATCGGGTTCGACAAACCGGCGAACACCGACGTCACGGCGACGTTGCGCGCAGCCATCGCGAAGATCAAAGCCGACCCCGAGCCGCCGGCGTTCGTCCTGCACACGGGCGATCTGACGCATCTCTCCAAGCCGGCGGAGTTCGACACGCTGCAGCAGATCGTGTCCGAGCTGTCGGTGCCGGTGTTTTACGTGCCGGGCGAGCATGACGTGCTCGAGGACGATGGCAAGAGTTATTTGCAGCGGTTCGGCAAAGGGACGCAGGGCGCCGGCTGGCACAGCTTCGATCGCGACGGCGTCCACTTCATCGGTCTCGTGAACGTCGTCGATTTGAAAGCGGGCGGTCTCGGCACCCTCGGCCCCGCGCAGCTCGCATGGCTGGAGAAAGACGTCAAGCGTTTGACGAGCAGCACGCCGATCGTCGTCTTCGCGCACATCCCGCTCTGGTCTGTGTATCCCGACTGGGGATGGGGCACCGACGACAGCGCGCGCGCCTTGTCCTACCTGAAGCGATTCGGATCGGTGTCGGTGCTGAACGGTCACATTCATCAGGTGATGCAGAAGGTCGAAGGGCACGTGACCTTCCACACGGCGATGTCGACCGCCTTCCCGCAGCCGGCTCCAGGTTCGGCGCCATCACCGGGTCCGATGAAGGTGCCCGACGATCGGCTGCGGAAGATGCTCGGCTTGTCGCGGATCTCGTTCCACGACGTGAACCACCCGATCGCGATCACCGACGTGCCGCTCGAATCGACGACGACGTCCGCGGCTGCGCACGAGATCGTCGTCGACAACTTCAACTTCGCGCCGGCGGCCGCGGCGGTGACCGCCGGCGCCACCGTCACGTGGACGAACCGCGACGATGTGCCGCACAACGTCGTGAGTACGGATCAGAAGTTCAAGTCGCCGGTGCTCGATACGAACCAGCAGTTCTCGCACCGCTTCGATGCGCCCGGCACCTACAAATATTTCTGTTCGATCCACCCGAAGATGACCGGCCAGATCGTTGTGGGATGACCTCGCGGAATATTTCCGCGGGGTGCTGACATAAGACGGCCATGGTCAGAACCCTCGCGCTCGCCGCGGTCATCGTCGGCGTCGCGAACCCGGTGTCTCCGGTCATCGCGCGTCACGTCGTCTTGGCGGAGCTCTTTACGTCCGAGGGCTGCTCGAGTTGCCCGCCGGCCGACCGCTTGCTGCAGACGATTGCTGCGACCTCGCCCGTCCCGGGCGTCGAGGTGATCGGCTTGGAGGAGCACGTCGACTATTGGGACCGGCTCGGATGGCGCGACCCATTCTCCTCGTCGGCATTCACGGACCGTCAATCCGAGTATGCCCATCGCGTGTTTCGGTCGACACAGATCTATACCCCGCAGCTCGTCGTCGATGGGGCATTCGAAGCCGTCGGGAGTGATGGCGCATCGACGCGCGCCGCGATAGCAGATGCCGCGGCCCAGCCGGCGGCGGCGGTCGTCGTCCACGCGTCGGCGGTTGGCGATCGCGCGAACGTGGATGTCGCCGTCGATGCGTCGAGGATTCATCGAGACGAGGTTGGCGATATCGTCGTCGCCGTCGTCGGGGACGGCTTGGTGTCAGTCGTGCGGGCGGGTGAAAACGGGGGCCGAACGCTGGTGCACGGGGGCATCGTGCGGTCGCTGATCACGATCGGATCAATACCAGGCAACACCGCGCAGA
>DASREL010000199.1:0-33027 GCA_035652075.1 Vicinamibacterales bacterium | reverse complement strand
CGCGGCGAAGAACAACGAGAAATACACCGGCGGCCGATTCGTGCGGGACGACAAGTCGGAGATGCTTGTCATCTACGGGTACGAGAAGAACCTGCCACCGCTCGATCCGGCGGACAAAGGTCACTTCCACGCCGAAAGCGCGGAGATGTGGCTCGTCTTCGCCGGTCAGATTCGGTATTCGTTCGAGGGACAACAACCGTTCGTCGCCGGCGAAGGCGACATCGTCTACGTGCCGGCGAACACGTGGCATGCGACGCGGTTCTACGGCGCGGCGCCCGCGTGTCGCTTATCGATTACTGAGTACGTAGGGAACGCGTTGTTGCTGGAGCCGAGAAAGCGCTGAGCATCATCGGCGTCAGCGCGTCCATCTTGCCGACATTCTTCGTCGGCGTCATACCGTTCGCGAATCCCTCTGTGCGAAACGCATCGAGGACGTCCCCGCGGCTCGCGATGATGTGTACCGGCACATTCCACGTCGCGCCGGCACCGCTGACCGCGGCGGCGGGCTGGTGATCGCCTAACACGATCATCACGACATCGCGATCCGATCGCAGCCGCAAATATCCCGCGATCGTCCTCAAGTCGTACGCGATCGCGTCGGCGTAGGCCGGACCAAAGTTGACCCAATCCAGCTCGCGGCCGTACGCGCGCACGATTGACGGGCCGTCGTACGGATGCGGATCCGTCATCTTCGACCAATCGGGTTGATACGGCGGCACGGGACTGAACGGAAAGTGCGTGCTGATCGTCGGGAAAAACACGAACAGCGGCGCCCGCGACGGTTTGTTGACCTCGAACGCATCGAGCCGCTCCAGCGAATACTCGTCGGGGATGGCGAACCAGCCGAACTCCGGACCGTGATACGCGAGCCGATCGGCGCCGTAGATGTCGTCGAATCCGTAGAACGCGCCTTCGGGCCAGCCGATGCGGAGCCCCGGCATCAGCGCGACGGTCCGAAAACCACGGCGGCGAAACGCGCGCGGCAGCGTCTCGCGCTTCTCGGTCATCAACCGCGCGTTGCGCTCGGGATCCTTGACTTCGATTCCCGACAACAACGTGATATGCGCGAGCCACGAGTTGCCGCCGAACGTCGGCGATTCGACGAATGCCGACACGACCTGGCGATGCGTGTCGCGCACCGCCGACTCGAAATCGGCGCGCGTGTGCGTCAACGCCTGCGCGAGCTCCGGCCGCGTGTACGTGACGGCGCCGTAGGCTTCGACAAAGACGACGAACACGTCCGCGCCGGCGATGCGCGACAAGTCGCCGGTCATCGATGGACTTGGCGGCACGTAGGCCGACGCGGTCAACGCCGTGATCGCGAATCGCACTTGCCGCGCGTACGCGCCGGTCACGGGCGCCGCGAACTGCGGCTCGATGTGTTCGGTGAACTGCCGAGCGACGAACAGCGCAATGAGAACGGCCGCCGCGATCTCGAGGACTCTTCGCTCGACGCGACTGTCCATCGCGCGTGCAACACGGCGCCACGCCGTTCGCAGCAGCCAGTACAGCAGCCAGAAGACGGCGGCGACGACCGTCAGCGCGAGCAGGATCTGCCAGAGGTGGGCAACGCGAGTGACCATAGCGGCGACGTCTGGGATGAATCGCAGATCCCAATACAAGTTCACGTCGCGGCCGTAAAGCGCCGGCGCTGTCACTTCGGCGTAGCGTCCGAGCGCGAGCACGATCCAGATCGCAGACAACACCGCAACAATCAGTCGTGACGGCTTTCGACCGAGCCGCGCGGCGATTGTCATCGCGAGCACGCACACTGCGAGTTCGACCGACACGGCGCCGGTCCATTTGATCGCCGGCGTCGGCCAGACGTTGTCGAATGTCAGGGACACATCGAGCAGCAGGAGCGCTGCGACGAGCGACGCTATCGCTGGTGCCACAGTCTCAGCGTATCAACGGCGAACGAATAACACAGCACTGCAAGCCCGGCGGCGGCAAGCCATGCGCTCGCCGGCACGGCGACCGGCGGCAGCAGCGCGAACATCAGCGCGCAGACCTGAACGATGCAGATGACCCGAGCGCGCAGCGTCGGCGTCAGCGGTGCGCGCATCCACGGAAGTGTCCAGCCGGCGGCGACGAACACGTAGCGCACCAGCCCGGACACCAGTACCCACGCGCCCGCCTTGCCGTGCTGCCACACGAGGATGGCGAGGGTTTGGATCAGCAGCGCGTCGATTTCCATGTCGAAACGCGCGCCAAAAACGCTCGACATGCCGGATCGGCGGGCGAGATGGCCATCGACGCCGTCGAGTGCCGTCGCCAGGGAGGCCAGCCATGCGGCCTTCCACGCGAGCGGCGGCAGCGGCGCCTCACCGATGAACCCGGCGACGAGCGCCACGAGCAGCGCGCGAATGGTTGTCGTCACGTTGGCAGGCCCGAACGTGGGAAACGGATGGTGTTCGCGCAGGCCGACGATGGCGACGATCATGATGCCGACGAACACGACGCCGACTTTTGCGAGATAGAACGGCGACAACACGCGTGAGGATTGTATCGTGCCAGAATTGGAGCGCATGTCCGTCGACACCGCGCGCGCGTTCTGGGTCGTGACGCCAGGGCGGGGAGAGATCCGCGACGAACCGATCCGCGCGCCACGAAGCAACGAAGTGGTCGTCCGCGCAATCTACAGTGGCATCAGTCGAGGGACCGAGTCGCTCGTATTCAATGGCCGCGTCCCCGAAAGCGAGTACCAGCGCATGCGCGCGCCGTTCCAGGACGGCGACTTTCCCGGTCCGGTCAAGTACGGCTACTCGAGCGTCGGCCGTGTCGGCGACCGACACGTGTTCGTCCTGTTCCCCCACCAGGACCGTTACGTCGTCCCTGCCGACGCCGTGCACATGATTCCAGACAACGTGCCGCCGCCGCGGGCGGTGTTGGCGGCGAATCTCGAGACCGCGATCAATGGGTTGTGGGACGCGCGGCCGCATGTTGGCGATCGCGTGTCGGTCGTCGGCGGTGGCACTGTGGGATCGCTCGTCGCATATCTCGCGGCGCGGATCGCCGGCTGCGACGTGCAACTCGTCGACGTCAACGCTGCCCGCGCGAAAACCGCCGACGCGCTTCGTGTGTCGTTTGCGACGCCGAACAAGGCGCGCCGTGACGCAGACCTCGTCGTCCACGCGAGCGGAACCGAAGCGGGACTGCAAACCGCACTCGACCTCGCCGCGTTCGAAGCGACGATCGTCGACATGAGCTGGTACGGCAGCGCCTCGGTGTCGGTGCCGCTTGGCGGCGCGTTCCACTCCAAACGGTTGACGATTCAGTCATCGCAAGTCGGTCACGTTGCCGCATCGCAGCGCGCACGCTGGACTCACTCGAGACGGATGGCGCTTGCGCTCCGGCTGCTGGCCGACCCGTCGCTCGACGCACTCATCACCGGCGAAAGTGATTTCGAGTCGCTGCCGCAGACGATGAGCACCCTGGCGTCCGGAGCGGGCGACGTGTTGTGCCACAGGATTCGATATGTATAGCGTGACGGTCCGCGATCACATGATGATCGCCCACAGCTTCCGCGGCGAGGTGTTCGGCCCGGCGCAGAAACTTCACGGCGCCACGTTTGTCGTCGACGTCGAATTTCGTCGCCCGTCCTTGGATGGCGACGGGATCGTCGTCGACATCGGTCGCGCCGGCGACACGCTGAAGGCGATTCTCGGGGAGTTGAACTACCGCAATCTGGACGAGGAGCCGGCCTTTTCCGGCATGAACACGACGACCGAAGTCCTGGCCAAGGCGATCTTCGAGCGGATGACCGCGGCGATCCGCCGGGGCGATGTCGGCGCGAGCGCCCGCGATTGCACGAGCCTGCGGGTGACGCTCCACGAGTCGCACGTCGCGTCGGCGTCCTTCGACAGCGCCGTCCAACTTTGATCGCCTTCGTCGTTCCCGGCAGCCTGGAGACGAAGACCGGCGGAACGATTTACGACAAGAAGATCGTGGCCGGCCTTCGTGCGCGCGGTTGGGACGTCGACGTCATTGCACCCGACGCGCTGTCCACGATCGCCGATGGCACAGCGGTCGTCATCGATGGCCTGGCGTCCAAGACGCACGCCGAACTGATCGAGCATCACGCCGACCGGTTGAGGCCGATCGCGCTGGTGCACCTGCCGCTCGCGCTCGAGATCGGGATAGCGGACGCTGACGCCGTTCGGCTCCGCGCGATTGAGCGGCGCGTCCTCGCGCGGATGCGCCACATCGTCGTCACCGGTCCAACGACGGTTCGGATGCTCGAGGGTTACGATGTTCCGCGCGACCGCGTGACCGTCGTCGAACCGGGCGTCGACCCGGCACCGATCGCACGGGGATCGGGAGCGTCGACCGTACGGCTGCTGTGCGTCGCATCGGTGACGGCCGGCAAGGGGCAGGCGATCTTGTTGCGTGCGTTGAAGCACGTGTCGTCACAGAACTGGACGCTGACGTGCGCCGGCCGAATCGTGACGGCGATCGAGAACGACGACCGACGCGTGACGTTTGCCGGCGAGCTCGACGAGGCACGTCTCCGGGACGCGTACGACCGAGCGGACGTGTTCGTGCTGGCCACGCTGCGCGAAACGTTTGGGATGGCCGTCGCCGAGGCGATCGCGCACGGACTGCCGGTCGTGAGCACGAAGACGGGATCCATTCCGGCGACGGTCGGCGAGGGTGGCATCGTGATCGATCCAGGCGACGAGCGGGCGCTGTCGTCAGCCCTCGAGCGGGTGATTGGCGATGCCGGCGTTCGCGCTCGGTTGAAAGCGTCGGCGATCGCCCGGCGATCGTCGTTGCGCTCGTGGGACGCGGCCATCGACGCGATGGTGCGCGTCATCGAGTTGGTGGCGCATGACTGACTCGCTGGCCGATTGGCTCACGCTTCGCGCGGCCGCTGATACCGCGGCGCGTTCGCAGCGGCTCGTCGATGCACTGGTGGCGGCGTTGCCGTCGCGCCGACCGCTGCGACTCGTCGATCTCGGCACGGGCACCGGCTCGAACGTGCGTTATCTCGCTCCGCGTTTGCCGTCGCCGCAAGAATGGCGTGTCGTCGATCGCGATCCCGGCTTGCTGTCGCACATTCACCCGCCGATGCCGAACTGTTCGATCGAAGCCCGCGAGTGGAATCTGGGTGACCTGCGGCAGGATCTCCTGTCGGATCGAGACGTCGTCACGGCGTCGGCGCTGTTGGACCTCGTCTCGACCGCGTGGATCGCACGGCTCGCCGAGTATTGCCGCCGCGCCGGTGTATCTGCGCTGTTCGCGTTGACCTACGACGGCCGAACGACGTGCAATCCGCCGGAACCGGAGGACGGCCTCGTGCTCGATCTGTTCAATCGACATCAGCGGCACAGCGACAAAGGCTTCGGCCGCGCGGCCGGTCCTGACGCCGTGACCGCTGCGGCGCAGGCGTTCGGCGTCGAGGGTTTCGCCGTCACACGCGCGCGAAGCGATTGGGACCTTCCGCCGTCCACCGCCGCGATGCAGCGCTATTTGATTGAAGGCTGGGCAGACGCGTCGAGCGAGATCGCGCCGGAGCAGCGTCCGGCCATTGACGCGTGGAAGGCGCGTCGGCTCGCGCATGTCGACGCCGGCCGAAGCCACATCAGCGTCGGTCACGAGGATCTGCTCGCCATTCCACGAGTCATCTGATGTAAGCTCATGCGCGTCCGAATGGCACTGTCGGCCGCCACACTACGTCAGCTTCGTCAGCGCGCGCGCGATCACTTCGGCGACAAGACCCGCCCGCGTGGCCTTCTCATCGCCTTCGAAGGCCCTGATGGATCCGGCAAAACGACGCAGCGTAAACTGTTCAAGACCTGGCTGCAGACCGAGGGGTACAGCGTCGTCACGACCAAGTGGAACTCGTCGGATCTCATCAAGCCCATCATCAAGAGCCGCAAGACCGTTCAGGCGCTCAGCCCCGAAGAGTTCTCGCTGTTGCACGCGGCGGACTTTCGTCATCGCGTCGAGCACACCGTGCTGCCGGCGCTGTGGGCTGGGAAGATCGTCATCGCGGACCGGTTTTTGTTTACCGGGCTTGCGCGGGATGTCGCTCGCGGCCTCGATCTCGACTGGGTGCTGAAGCTGTATCAGCCGTTGTTGTGGCCAGACCTGGTGTTCTACTTCGCGGTGACGCCCGACACGTCGAGTCGCCGCGTGACCGCGACCCGCACCCCGAACTTTTACGAGTCCGGCCGTGACGTCACCGCGCTCGAGGACCCGGTCGAGAGCTACTACCGGTTCATCAAGCGCGTCATCAAAGAGTACGAGTCGCTCGCGATCGTGTTCAACATGATCACGATCGACGCCGAGAAGCCGATCGGCGATCAGCATCACCAGTTGCGCGAGCTCTTTCGCAGCGGGCAGGCGCGTCCGTGGTCGGAGTGGAATGCCGATGCGGTGACCGAATGGCTCGCGCTGCGCGCCGACGAGGCCGCGCGATGAAAGCGAAGCCGGCATCCGGCCGGCTGATCGCGGTCGACGGCGTCAACGGCAAAGCGATTGCGGCTGCTGCGAAGAAATGCATCGGTGCGGTGCCGAAGCGCACGCGCGGCGGTGTCAGCCTGTGGGATGCGTCAGGGATTTTCGACGATCTCATCGTGGCCGACGATGATGCCGGTCATCCATCGGCGCGCACGCTCGTGCTGTTGTACGCGGCCGACCTGGCGTTCCGGCTGCGCTGGGAAATTCGTCCGGCGATTGCGGAGGGCAAGACGGTCGCGGCCGCGCCGTACGTCCTCACCGGCGTGGCGTTCGGTCGCGCCGCCGGCCTGCCGGCGGGTTGGCTGCGTGACGTGTTTTCGTTTGCGCCGCGGCCCGACGAATCCCACTACGTGAGCGCGAAGCCGTCACGCGCGACGCAGTGGAGCGGGTTCGTCGAGTACGGCTGCGAACGCCTCGCCGAAGGCGGCTTTACGCTGTCGCGCAAGGTCCTCGTCGACCGCGCGCGCAAACACCTGCAGTTGATCTTCTAAGACCGTCAGCGGTTCCGAAACGCTTTCACCTGCGCATCGACGTTCGCGGGACGCGACCTGGCGAAGTTACGCAGCACGTCGACAGCCGCCTCGAAGTCGTCGTTCGAAAACGGTTTCTTCGTGTCCAGGTACACCAGGTCCTTGATCTGCGCGTACTCGCGCTCGACCTCGCGTTCCATCCAGCCCCGCGTGTCCGCCGGGTTGGTCGGATCGGTTTCCCTCGCCAGGTTCGAGATCCGCAGCAGCGTGTCCAGATACGCGTTCCGCGCGTCATCGATCGACATCGCACGGCTGCTCAGGCGATTGCGTTTTGCGGGATCACCGTCGAGGAAGTTGTGGAAGATCCCGGTGTCGACCGGATCCTTGAATGCTTCGCTCTTGTCCCACGGGATGAACGTGAGCTTGTCCGCGTTGGTCCAGCGGTACAGATAGAAGTTGTTGACGCCGTAGTTGCCGTTGAATCCGTCCTGATCCGCGACCCAATTCTCGACGGCGATGTGCGTCGTGAAGTTCGTCCAGTCCATCCACCGCAGGACATTGATGGGAAACGCGGCGTCGCTGTCGTTGGCCACGCTGCGCACCCAGTCGCGAATCGTGTCCGGGTGCGGATCGGTCTCGTTTGTTTCCGGTTTGAACGGCTCGGGCACGTACGCCGACGAATCGGCGCCTTTGTCGGTGAAATACCACGGCAGGTCGCCGGCGTTGTAATCGTACTTGTAGATGTTGCCTTCGCTGTCGTGGAACATCCGGTCGAGCATCACCTTGTCGGGGTTCTCGACGATCGAATAGACGCCCATGTACTGATTGTCGACGTAGAGCGTCGTGAACGCCTCGCGCGTCGCCTGCACGCCGAGCTTCGCGTACAGCAGCATGCTGATCCGCTCGTGCATGTTCGACGCGTCCTGCGTCTGGTTGCGGAGGATCACCGCCTTCAGGTTGTTCACGAACAACTGGCTCGGCGAGTACCGATTGAAGTCGAGCCGCAGGCCCGGCTTCGTGCCGCTGCGGCTGCCGGTGCCGCGCGACCGGATGCCGATGTTGCGCACCGTCTGATCGCGCCATTTGAAATCGGCGGGGTAGTACGTGTTGTCGAGATAGTTGTCGGTGAGGCTCTGCCAATCACGCGTGTTCATCTGCAGATCGATGCGCTGCACGACGCTGTCGTCGAAGAAGTCGTCGACCGTCGGCGGCTTGGCTGCAGCGAGCACGGACGGATGACGCGCAGCGACGACGGCCGCCGCGATCGCGCAACCGACGAGCATGAGACGCATGCGGGACATGGTCACCTCCCTCACCTACAGCACGATCTGCAGCCGCGCGACGCGGCTCCAGAAGTTTTGCATCCCCGCGACCGGACTGCGGTCCACGTCCTCGAGATGTTCGCGGATCGCGTTGAACTGCAGCTTGATGAACCGATTCAACGTCCAGTTGACACCCAGCGTGATCGCGCGGTCGCCGCTCGGCAAGATGTTCTCGGCGCGCGGATTCGCGAAGGCGTCGTCTGTGCCGGCGACGCTGTCTGCCCAAATCCGCTCGATGCGCGCGGCGACCTCGATGGCGCCGATGCCACCGTCGAACAGGTCGTTCTGCGGCCGCAACGGACGCTGCTTGTTCTCGCCGGTCAAGGTAAATGTCCCCGTCAGATACCACGCGCGGTAACGCGCGTCAGGCAAATCGCCGTCCGTGTAGCTCTGCCCCCAGCGCGTGTCGGTCACGTGGAAATACTCACCGCGAATGGCGGCCCGCCGGATCGTCCAATCGAAGTCTCCTTCGTATCGGCTCCGGCGCCCTTTCACATAAACGGGAGCGAAGAACGTGTCCTGCGTGAGGACGGTGCGGATGCGCAGCCCGTTGGGCCGGAACGAATCGTCCGACAGCTTGCTGATCGCCGTCGACGTGCCGACTTCGAACGCGTCGAAAAGCGACGATACCTTCCGCAGCGGCCGCACGACGATGCGGCCGGCGACCGTCGCGTCGCCGCCCTGAATCTTCTTCGACTGCGCGTTGTCGCCGTCGTGTTGAAACGCGCCGACCTGATATCGAAGGCCGTGCTTGAAGAAGCTGCCGTGGGACATGACGCCGATGTCGCGCCCCGGCGCCAGGTAGTTCGCGCCGAGCGAGCGATACACGAAGTCGTTGTGCGAAACGCCGGTCTCTTCGTCGAGGCTGTAGGGCACCTTGAACTTGCCGGCCGTAATCTGAGCGTTCTTGTAGTACGAGAAGTTGACGTCGACGTCCTTCCACTGCGACCTCGGCGTCAGCCCGAGCAGGATGTCTTTTTCCGTCAATTCCTTTTCGGTCAGCTCGCGCTCGATCTCGAAGTCGATCTTCTTGCCGATCTTGCCTTTCACGCCGACCCGGTTGCGGTGCAGCTCCCACGGCTTCACGCCGGCGATCACGTCGGCGTTGTCGTAGGACGCGTGGCCGTCCTCCTGGAACTTGAACTCGGCCGCGAGGCGCACCGCACCGAACTGCAACTGCGGATGATTCCGCCAGACGAATGTCCCCGTGCCGCCCACGTCCTGGCCGTCGGCTTCTCCGCCGGAGGCGACGTCGGTGACGTCATCCGGCGCAGGCTTCTCGTCCTTCGGCTTCTTGGCCTTCTTTTCTTTCTTGGGTTTCTTCTCGGATTGCTCCGCGTTCTCGGCTTTCGCCTTTCCCTTCTTGGTCTTCGGGGCAGGCGCCTGGTCCTGCGGCGTGCCGACGGCGAGCGCGAGCGCAAGGAAGAGGGCGATCACGCGGGCACCTGCTGCGGCGACGCGACGGTTTCGAACAAACGCTGCACCTCGGCGACCGCGTCCGGCTCGTCGACGATGATCGCGACCTCGCGCCGGAAATCGAGACTCAACGCCGCCAGCGCCAGACTGCCGACGACGGCGACGCGATCGTCGATGAGCATGATCTTGCCGTGCGATTTCAAATCGCCGACGCGTTTGGCACCGAACACATCAACCGGCAGACCCGCCGCGCGGCGTTGGTTGAGCAGTGCCATTACGTCGGGATCGGACAGCTTCGGATCGATCAACCGGATGCGCGACGTCGCGCCCTCGATCAGCGTCGTGAACTGCCGTCGCGCGCGTTCGGGACCGATGATCAACTTTTCCGTCACCGAATCGGGCGCGCGCTGACCCGCGCGATCCGCCGACATCAGCGTCCGCAGTCCGTCGATGATGTCCTGATCCTGTGTGACGACGATGGCATCGACGGTCTTCGAGAAACACTTGCGCGTGAGGTTGCACGAAGCGACGACGGCCGTGGCGTCGTCGACGATCAGATATTTCGCGTGGTATTTGACGACGGGATCGGTGTACGGCGCGATCGACGCGCCGGTCGCCTGCAAGGCGTCCCACAGCTTTTTCAGTTTTTTCGGGCCACCCTTTGCGCGTGAGGTCACGAGGGCGTTGACGGCAACGCCACGTGAAGCCGCGTCCGCGAGTGCGTCGAACACCGCGTCGTCGTTGCAGCGAAACAACGACAAGGAAATCTCGCGCTTCGCATTCCGGATGACATCAAGAATCGTGTCGCGCCGGTCGGCGAGCGAGGTGACAATGCGCGTTACAGGCGTGCGCCTAGGTCCAGCCATATGGTCTTGGGTCGGATGGAAAGGGAACGGCCCGCGACTATACCTCAACCGCTCACGCGCCAGCCCCCAGAAAATGGGCTCACTGTATACTCCACTGGTCTCTACCGTTCATTACGGAGGTTTAATGTCCGCCCGAATTGCGGCGGTTGTGGCGCTATTGGTCTGCGCGCCGCTGACCGCCGTGGCACAGTCTCGCACCGGTGTCATCGGCGGTACCGTGACCAGCGACGAGGGAAAACGGCTGGCCGGGGTGTCGGTGACGGTCGAAAACGACGTGTCGGGGCTGCGACGGACCGCAACGACAGACGCCGAAGGGCAGTATTCCATCGCCAACCTGCCGGTCGACGGTGAATATGTCGTCCGCGTCGCGCTGGCCGGCTTCGCCACGGTCGCCAACGAGAAGGTCGGCCTCGTCGCGAACGGCCGGACGGTTGTCGATTTCGTGCTGAAGTTGACGATGCGCGAGACGGTGGCGGTGACCGCCGAATCGCCGATCGCGGAAACGCATCAATCCACAGTGCAGCAGACGGTCAGCGACAACCTGGTCCACACGCTGCCGCTCCTCGGACGCAATTTTCTTCCGCTCGCGTCGCTGGCGGCCGGGTTCACCGGCAATCCCAATTTTCCAAGCCCGCAAGGTCAGATCTACTGGTCGAACAACGTCCTCGTGGACGGCGCGAGTCATTTTTCGAAATGGCGAAGCGCGCCGCGCACGTTTTATTCGGGCTACTCGCTGGAGACGATCAAGGAAGTCCACATCCTGACGAATCGCTTTTCGGCGGAATACGGCGAAGCGCTGGCGACGGTCACGAGCGCGGTGACCAAAGGCGGCGACGATCAACTGCGCGGATCGGCGCTGCTGTTCGTCCAGGACTCGGCGCTCAACGAGCCGCCGGAATTTTCCCCGTTCAACCCGCCGTCGAGCACCGAGCGGTACGGATTCACCATCGGCGGTCCGTTCGTGAAGGGGCAGACGCACTTTCTCGAGAGCTACGAGGGACATCGCGCACGCAACAACAACGTCGTCGTCTCGCCGGCCGCCGACGGCCAGATCGTCCCCGACAACGAGGACGAACACCTCGAGTTCTTCCGCGTCGACCATCGCCTCGGCAACACGCATTTCCTGACGAGCCGCTACAACGGTCAATTCTTTCGATGGCACAACGAACCCGGCGGGTTGACGCTGCCGGGCAGCGGCACGCAGTACGTCAACGATGTGCACACGTGGCTGACGACCGATCGCCGCGAGATCGCGACGGTGTTCTTGAACGAGACGCGTGTGCAGTTCGCGCGGTACAAGGACGTTCGAACGGATCTGCAGCCGACGGTGCTCGTCTCGCGCGCCGGCTACTCGCTCGAAGGCGGCACGATCGGTCCGCTCGGGTTTGGTGCGGATCCGGAAGACACCTACGAGGCGTCCGATACCGTCAGCTATCTGTCCGACGTGCACGCGCTGAAGTTTGGCGGCGGCGTCAAATACGTCCGGTCGCACAATCCGTCGGTCAACGACGCGCGCGGTGCGTACTACTTCGGGGGACCGGCGGCGCAGTATCCGCAGCCGTACCTGTTCATCCAGGGGATTGCGCCAACGCCCGACAGCGCGATTGCCGATCCGCGCAGCCTGGCGGCGTCAGGATTCGTGCAGGACGACTGGCGGATGCGTCAGCGCGTGACGATGAACCTCGGTCTGCGATACGACGTCGACCGGATCAGCAACCTGCGCAATTACACGGCGGAGACCGACACGAACAACCTGCAGCCGCGCGTCGGTGTCACGTGGCGGCCGCTCGACAGCGATCGGCTTGTCGTGCGCGGTGGCGCCGGCGTCTACACGCAGCAGCACCTGCTTTTCTACATCAACCGCGTGCAGCAGGAAGGCGCCGACGGCACGATCACCGTCTCGCTCGCGCCTGGTGATCCGCTGTTTCCGACATTTCCGAACGTCCTGTCGCCGTTGCCGGCCGGCGTCCCCTATCCCGCTCGGAATATTCACATCGTGGATCAAAAATTCCACAATCCGTACTCGGTGCAGTGGACGGCCGGCGTCGAACGCATGCTCGCGCGCGTGCGCGTGTCGGCTGATTACGTGTATCTGAACGGCCGTGATCTGATGAGCCTCGTCGACGCGAATCCGCCCGAGTCGAACCTGAAGCCGTTCACGCGCAGCGTCGCCGCCGCCGACGCGACGCGCGACGACATCGTCGGACCCGGCTCGTTCCGTCAGGTGATTCAGCTGGGCAATCTCGGCGAGAGCTGGTATCACGCGCTGCAGATCAAGGCCGACAAATCGACGGGATCGGTCCAGGCGATGGTTTCGTATACGCTGTCGCGCGCCGAAGACATGGACAACTATCAACTGCCGGAAGACAGTAACAATCTCCAGGCGGAAAAGGCGCGGGCGAACACGGACGTTCGTCACAACCTCGCGGTCGGCGCGACGTGGGCGCTGCCGTTTTCCGGCGTGGCGCTGAAGGACTGGTCGCTGTCAGGCATCGGCGTGTTCCGCAGTAATCGCCCGTACACCATCACGTGGGGCGACGATCGCAACGGGACGACGCAGAACGACGCGCGGCCGGACGGGAGAAATACTGCGCAAACCGACAGTTACCAGAACGTCGATATGGCACTGTCTCGACGGTTTACGGTCCGGACGTCGACGATCGAGGCGCGAATAGAAGCGTTCAACATTTTCAACGTAACGAATTACGATGAATATGTGGGCGCGTTGCTGTCGCCCTTGTACGGCCGTCCGGTCTCGGCGTTCCCGAAGCGCCGCGTCCAGCTCGCAGCGATCGTGAGGTTTTGAAATCTTGACGAAGCTCGCCGCCCTGCGAACTGGCATCGTCCTCGCGACGATCGTGTGCCTGTCGTGCGGCGGCGGATCGTCGACGACAACTGCTCCGACCACCCCGACGACACCGACCACACCCGCGACGCCAACCCCGACGCCGATTCCAACGGTTCCTTCGGCTCCTCAAGTGTTCGTCGGCGCGGGCGACATCGCGCAGTGCGGCGCGCTCGATCCTGCGCGCGCCACGGCGAGCCTGCTCGATCTGATTGGCGGCACCGTGTTCACGCTGGGCGACAACGCGTACTTCCAAGGCTCCGCGAACGACTTCAACGACTGCTACGACCCGACATGGGGTCACCACAAGGGTCGAACGTTCGCGACGGTCGGTAATCACGAGTACGAAACGTTTCCCGGCGCCAGCCCGTATTACGCGTACTTTGGCGCCGCCGCCGGCCCGACGCCCGGTCTCGGCTACTACGCGTACGACGTGGGCGACTGGCGCATCATCTCTCTCAACAGCAACTACAGGAATGGCGTGCCGGTCGATACGCGGTCGGCGCAGTATGCGTGGCTGGTCAACGAGCTGAACACCCACACCAACAAATGCACGATGGCGCTGTGGCACCACCCGTTGTTTACGTCAGGTCCAAATCTGCCGAACACCGACATGCGCGATTTCTGGAATCTGCTGTACAGCAAAGGCGTCGATGTCGTGCTCAACGGCCACGAACACTTTTACGAGCGGTTCGCGCCGCAAGATCCGAATGGCCGCCCCGATCCGGCGAAGGGGATCACCGAATTCATTGCCGGCACTGGTGGCGCGGCGCTCTACGACTTTCAGACGCATGCGGCGAACAGCGTGAGGCAATACAAAGGGTGGGGCGTGCTGAAGATGACGCTCCTGACCGACAGCTATTCGTGGGAATTCATTCCAGTGTCGGGCGCCATACCGGACTCGGGAAGCGCCAGCTGTCACTGACCGGAGCCGGTCACCCTCACCATTTCGGCAACTGTCGTCGTACCTGACAACACCTTTTCGATCGCGGCTTCGCGCAGCGTGCGCATCCCCTCGACGCGCGCTTCGGTGAAGATTTCCGGTGACGTGCTCTGGCGGCCGATCAGACCGCGCAGCCGCTCGGTGATCGGCATGATCTGAAAGACGCCATCGCGTCCCGCATAGCCGGTCTGACGGCACTGCAGGCATCCGGTCCCGCGCTTCAGCGTGTGCCGCTTGAGCTCCTCGATCGAGATCCCGAGCGCGAGCGCTTCTTCGTCCGTCGGCACGAAGGGTTCGCCGCAGTGGTGACACGTGACGCGCACGAGCCGCTGCGCGACGATGCCGATGACGGTCGACAGGATCAGGAAATGCGGAATGCCGAGATCGAGCAGGCGCGTGACCGATGACGGCGCGTCGTTCGTGTGCAGCGTCGAGAGCACGAGATGTCCGGTCAGCGCCGCCTGCACCGCGTTTTCGGCCGTCTCGCGATCGCGGATCTCGCCGACCATGATGATGTCCGGATCCTGGCGCAGGACGGTCCGCAGCGCCGCGCCGAACGTCAAGTCGATGGCCGGCCTCACCGACACCTGATTGAACTCTTCGTGCACCATCTCGATCGGATCTTCGATCGTGACGATGTTCACTTCCGGCTTGGCCAAATGTTTCAACACCGAGTACAGCGTCGTCGTCTTGCCGCTGCCGGTCGGACCGGTGACGAGGATGATGCCGTGCGTGTGTGAGATGAACTCGCGGAACTTCGTGAGATCCGGCGGCGAGAATCCGAGCTCGTCGACGCCTTTCAGCAGGATGTCCGGGTCGAAAATCCGGAGCACCGCCTTCTCCCCGAACGCCGTCGGCATCGTCGAGACGCGCAGCTCGATCTCGCGCCCGTTCTGCTCGCGCTTGATGCGGCCGTCCTGCGGCCGGCGCTTCTCGGCGATGTTGCATCCCGAGAGCAGCTTCACGCGCGACACGAGCGCCTGATACACGATCTTCGGGATGACGTGCACGTCGTGCAGCATGCCGTCGATGCGGAGTCGCACGAGCGTGACGTTCCGCTTCGGTTCGAAGTGGATGTCCGACGCGCGCTGTTCGAACGCGTACCCGAGCAGGTGATCGAGGGCCTTGACGACGGGTCCAGACGCCGGGTCGAGCTCTTCGACTTCGCCGGAGAGAAACTCCTGGTTGCCGACGTCGAAGACCGGCACCGAGCTCGCTGACAGTTGCTTCTCGGCGCTCTTGAGCGACGACTTCAGGTCGTAGAAGTTCTTGTTGATCGCTTCGATGTCGGATCGGGTAGCGACGACCCGCTCGATCGCGCGCAGGCCGGTGACGCGCTTGATGTCGTCGGCCGGAAACGGCGCGAACGGATCGGCGACGGCGACGGTCAGCTTGTCGTCGGTCTTCGCCAGCGCGACGAGTCCGTGGCGTCGCGCGAACGGGCCCGACAGCGCGCCGGTGACGACGTCGAGATCCAGCTCGAGCGGGTTGATCTTGACGAAGCGGAGACCGGCGAACTCGGCGATCGCTTCGGCGATCTGCAGTTCGGTGGCGAACCCCATCTTGACGATCGCCTGCACGAGCGCGCTCATGTTGCGTGCGTGCCGGCGCACGCGCTCCGCCTGTTCCCGCGTGATGGCCTTGCGGAACATCAGGATCTGCAGGAGATCGTTGCCGTCGCCCGGCGGCGCGTCCGCGACACGATGCGGCTGCGAAGGGGTTGTCATGCGCCTCCCGGTATTCTACAGTTCGCCTCTATGAAAAAACTTGCACTGGGCTTCCTCTCGCTGCTCATCACCGCCACGCCGGTGTTCGCACAGGCGAAGGCAAAAGCGCAGAACGTCCCGGAGATTCCGTACGACTCGGTGCCGAATTTCCTGAAGATGCCGCCGAACATCTACCTTGGCGAAGGCATTGGCGTCGCCACGAATTCCAAGGGCCACGTGTTTGTCTACACGCGGTCGGGTGAAACACGGTTGTTCGAGTTCGATCAGAACGGCGCGTACGTGCGCGAGATCGGCGCCGGCAATTACGGGTTCGCCTTCGCGCACGCCGTGCGCGTCGACGCGCAGGACAACATCTGGGCCGTGGACGAAGGCACGAACATGGTCATCAAGTTCAACCCGCAAGGAAAGGTCGTGATGACGCTCGGTCGGCGTCCCGAGGCGGTCGAGCAGCTCGGCGACATCCCCGGCCAGGGCGGGTACACGGCGGCGAACAAACCGTACTCGTTCAGCCGGCAGACCGACGTCGCGTGGGACAAGGACGGCAACATCTTCGTCTCCGACGGTTACGGCGACGCGCGCGTCGTCAAATACGACAAGAACGGCCGCTTCATCAAGAGCGCCGGCACGCGCGGCAACGGACCGAATCAGTTGAATCTGCCGCACACGATCGCGGCCGATGCGCAGGGCAACATTTACATCGGCGATCGCAGCAACAATCGCGTGCAGGTGTGGGACAACAATCTCAATCCGAAAGCGATCTACGACCAGGTCGGCAGTCCCTGGGCCGTTTGCATCTCGCCCGGGCCGCATCAGTATCTCTATGTGTCGAACTCGGTGCCGGACAACGGCGATTCGCGGACAGCCGCCGTCACCGGCGAGATCTACAAGATGGAACTCGACGGCACGATCATCGGCAAGTTCGGCAAGGCGGGGAAGGCGCTGAAGGAATTCAGCACCGTCCACGAGATCGACTGTCGCAATCCGAACGAGCTGTTCGTGTCGGAGATCACCGACTGGCGCGTGCAGAAGATCGTCCTTCATCCGACGACCGGAACCAAGTAGGAGCCGCCCATGAAAAAACTCTTCTTCGTGCTGGCGCTCGCTGCATCGGTGTCCGCGCAGTCGACGCCCGAGATCGCGTTCGAGTCGAATCCTGACTTTCTGAAAGTTCCAGACGGCACGTTCCTCGGCGAGGTTGCCGGTGTGGCGACCAACTCCAAGGGGCACGTGTTCGTGTACACGCGAACGGGCGCGGCGAACGCGACGCTCGGTGCGTCGCGCACGTTCTACAAGTCAGGCTCGCGCCTGTTCGAGTTCGATCAGACCGGCAAGTACGTGCGGGAGATCGGCGTCGGCGTCTACGGGCTGAATTTCGCGCAGCAGGTCCACGTCGATCCGCAGGACAACATCTGGGTCGTCGATCAGGGTTCGAGCAACGTGATCAAGTTCGATCCCGAGGGCCGCATCCAGATGGTGTTGAGCCGCAAGCCCGAAGCGATCAACGTGCGGCCGTTCGCGCGGCAGAACGCGCCAGCCGCACCGGCGCCGTCGGCTGCCGGCGCGGAAGGCCGCGGCCGTGGCGGTGCGGCGGCCGGTGAGGGTGGCGGACGTCCCGGTGTCGCTGGACCTCCCGGCACCGGCATCCCGGGCGACAGCTTCGTGCGCACGGCCGATGTCGCGTGGGACAAGGCTGGCAACATCTACGTCGCTGACGGCGTGACGATGAACGGCGGCAACGCGCGGGTAGCGAAGTTCGACAAGGACGGTCACTTCATCAAGTCGTGGGGATTCCGCGGCAGCGAGCCGGGTCAGTTCAACTCGCTGCACGGCATCGCGATCGACGCGAGCGGCAATGTGTACGTCGCCGACGCCGGCAACAAGCGCATTCAGGTGTTCGACGGTGATGGCACCTTCAAATCCGCGATTACAACGGTGGGCACGCCGTACGCGATCTGCATTTCGCCGGGCGCGCACCAGTTCCTCTTCAGCTCGAACTCGAACGATCCGGAAACGATGGACAACGGCGAGATCTACAAAGCCGAGTTGGACGGCAAGATCGTCGGCAAGTTCGGCCGTGCCGGCAAGCTTCCGAAGGAATTCGGAACGGTCAACGCGATTGACTGCCGCAGCGACAGCGACCTGTATGTCGGCGAACTCGTGAACTGGCGAGTGCAGAAACTGACTCTAAAGAAATAAACAGCGGGCAATTCCGCACACCTCTTCAGTCGCGCGCGAGTACAGCCGAAAAGAACGACGTGGGGTGGCTTGCACTCGGCGTCGCCTACTCGTTTGCCTACGTCCTCGTCGGCTGGGTGCTCAGCGCCCAGCCGACGCTTCTGAGCTGGTTCCGTGTTGTCGCGCTCCTAATTCCCCCTCTCGCAGGCGCGTGGGTGATCGTGTCGCGGCGTCACACGTGGCGCGGCTGCCAGTGGCTGTTCTGGTCGACGATCGCGCTCGGTCTCGCGATGTCGGCGATGGGTCTCACCGGGTGGGCGGCGGATGAATTGATGATGCGCCACGCGACGTGGCTCGCGTGGCCGTCGGTCTTCGCGCTCTTCGGGAGCCTGGCGCCCCTGTTTGCGCTGCTCGCGCAGCCGCATCGCGGCACGCGCGAACCGCTCGCGGCGACGACCGCCGTCGACATCGCCGGCCTTGCCGTCGTCACCGGCTTTCTGTATTCGTTCTTCGTGACCGCGCCGGATCCATCGGCGTCTGATTCGGCGGCGTCGGTATCGCTGCTCCTCGTCGCCGAACTGCAGCAAGTCCTCGTCGTGGCCGGCATGGCGGCTGCGATGTTCATCGCGCGCCGGTCGCCGTGGCGAGAGACGTACAAACGGCTCGCGTTTGGTGCGCTGGTCGGTTTCGCCACGCTGACCATCAGCAATATCGAGATGGGTCAGATCGTGTACCGCAGCGCGTTCGTCTACGACTTCACCTGGATTCTGCCGTTTGCGTTCGTCCCATGGGCTGCGAGCGCCGCGCCGACATCAGACGAAGAAGAGTCGCAGGCCGAGGAGACGGCGGAACTGACGCGTCCCCGGCCATGGGTGATCTTCGTCGCCGTCTCGCTGATACCGTTTCTCGATTACGCCCTTCGCCGGATTCTGCCGAACACGTCGCTCGAATCGTTCCGCGATCTCTCGACGGCGGTGACGATCATCTCCGTGCTGCCGCTGCTCGTCGCGCGCATCGCGGCGGAACGCGCCGAGATGCAACAGGCCGGCGGTACGATGCGGATCCTGAATCAGGTGATCGAGCAGGCGCGCGACAGCATCCTGGTCCTCACGGCTGACGGACGCTGCCGTCATGCGAACGAGGCGTTCTGCCGCGGGGTCGGGTTGAGGATGGACGAACTCGTCGGCCGGCCGTTCCGTTCGCTCATCGCCGACGAGCGACTGTCAGCCGACGACATCCGATCGTTGGTGCGCGCCGGCGGGACATGGCACGGAACCCTGACGCGCGTTCGCGCCGACGGCAGCACCTTTCCGGTGAGCGCGACGATCGCGGCCTTGTCGGGCAAGGACGGCGACGTCACGCACCTCGTCTCGGTCGAGCGCGACATCTCCGAGGACCGCCGGTTTCTGCAGCAGTTGATTCACAGCGAACGGCTGTCGGCGGTGGGGCATCTCGTCGCCGGCGTCGCGCACGAGATCAACAACCCGCTGCAGGGGATGATGGGTGCGACCGAACTCTTGATTGCCGCCGAACAACGCGCCGACGTTCGCGCCGATCTCGAACAGATCCGCAACGACGGCGCGCGGGCGGCGACGATTGTGCAGAACCTGCTCGCGTTCGTACAGCGCTCGACGATCGACCGGTCGATTGCGGATCTCAACGAGATCGCGCGCGCGGTGACCGCCGCACGCGCCAGCGAGCTTCGCGCAGCAGACGCGACCCTCGCGCTGCAGTTGGCCGACGACCTGCCGATGATTGCGGCCAACCGCGAGAACATCGAGCGAGCGGTGCTCAACCTCGTCATGAACGCCGAGGGCGCGGTGGCGAGCGCGAAACGCGGAGGCACGATCACGCTGCGCACACGCCAGAACGGCCAGTACGTTGCCCTCGACGTCATCGACGACGGTCCCGGGGTGCCGCCGGAGCTGGCCGGCCGCGTGTTCGAGCCGTTCTTCACGACGAAGGCAGTCGGTAAAGGAACGGGCCTCGGGCTCTCGGTCGCGCTCGGCATCGCCGAAGCGCATGCCGGCATGCTCGTCCTGACGCCCACCGACCATGGCGCCTGCTTCACGCTGACGCTGCCGGTCGCCGCGATGTTCACCGATCAGCGCAGCGCGTTCACGGCGATCGCGTGATAGATTTCGCGGAATGTTCCGTCCACTGCTGCTTGGTGTCCTTTGTGTCCTTTGTGTCGAATCTCAACGTATGACCGCTCAGGACCGCATGCCGCCGCTTCCGGTCGACAAGCTCAGCGACGCACAGAAGAAGGCGATCGACGAATTCAAGGCCGTGCGCGGCGCCGACATCAGCGGACCTTTCGTCCCGCTGCTGCGAAGTCCGGAGGTCATGACGCGTGCGCGCGCGATGGGCGATTACCTTCGCTTCAAGAGCGCGCTGCCGCCGAGGCTCAGCGAGTTCGTCATCCTGTTGACGGCGCGCAAGTGGACGCAGAACTACGAGTGGAACGCCCACGCGCCGCTGGCGCTCAAAGGCGGACTGAAGCAAGACATCGTCGACGCGATCGCCGACGGCCGCCGCCCTGCGGCGATGCAGCCTGACGAGCGGGCGCTCTACGACCTCGTCGACGAGCTTCAGCGCAATCAGAGCGTCAGCGATCCGACGTACGCGAACGCGATCGCAGCGGTTGGCGAACAGGGACTGGTTGATGCGGTCGCGATCGTCGGTCAGTACACGATGCTCGCGATGGTGCTGAACACCGCGCGAACGCCGTTGCCTGACGGCGCGAAGCCAGCGCTCGTGCCGATGCCGAAGTAATTATTCGGATCGCAGGGCGATGATCGGATCCACTTTCGTCGCGCGGCGTGCCGGAATGACGCTGGCGACGAAGCCGCATGCCGCGAGCGCGAGCGAGACGGCAGCGAACACCAACGGATCCAACGGGCTGACCTGGTAGAGCAGTCCGGTCATCACACGCGACGCGGCGATCGCGGCCACCAGACCGCAGAGCGTTCCGAACCCGACCAGCCCCATGCTGCGCCTGAGCACCAGCGCGAGCGTCGTCGCCGCATCAGCGCCAAGCGCCATCCTGACGCCGAGCTCGCGCGTCCGCTCGGTCACCGAGTACGACACGACGCCGTAGATGCCGACAATCGCCAGCAGCAGCGCGCAGCCGGCGAACGCGATCAGCAGCAGCATGCTGATGCGCGGCAGAAAGACCGATCGCGCGACCACGTCGGCCATCGCGCTCGCGTCGAAAATCGGTTGCTCGGCATCGACCGATCGGATGGCGCGGCGTACGGCGTCGACGAACGGCTTCGGATCCGATTCCGTCCGGACCACGAGCGCCATTCCGTTCAACGGTTGTTGATACGCCGGCATGAACAGCTCGGCACGCGGCGCGCTGTCGAGCCCGTAATGCTTCGTGTCGCCGACGATGCCAACGACTTCGGCTTTGCCGTGCGGATTGCGAACGACCTGGCCGATCGGATCCTGGCCGTTGAAGTACCGGCGCGCCATCGTTTCGTTGATGACCATGGCGCCGGGCATTCCGGCGCGATCGCGGTCGTCGATGAACCGTCCGCGGACGAGCGGCATCTTCATCGTCTCGAAATAGCGCGGCGTCGCCATGCGGATGTCGGCCCGCGGTTCTTCGCCGTTGGTCGGCGCCGCTTGCCCTTCGATCGTGAACGGCAGCGCGAAATCAATGCCGACCGGGTACATCGGCAGCGCGCTGACGCCGGCGACCGACCGCACGCCGGGGAGGTCGGCGATCTTGTGAACCGCGTCCATGTAGAAGCGTGTTCGATCGATGCCGGTTTTGTACTTGGCCTGCGGCAAATACACCTGGACCGCGAGCAGGTTCGCCGGTTCGAATCCGGGCGAGACGCGCATCAACTGTGCGAAGCTGCGCGTCATCAAGCCGGCGCCGACGAGGAGCAACAGCGCAAGCGCCACTTCGGCAACGACCAGCCCGCCGAGCATGCGTGAACCGCCGCGGCCGGACGTGGCGCCGAATGCCCGCATCGTGTCGCCGAGTCCCGATCGCGCCGCCTGCAGCGCGGGCACCAGCGCGACGACGAGCGCCACCAGCACCGAGATGGCGAACGCAAAGAGCAGCACGCCGCCGTCGATGCTGACGTCCTGCATGCGAGGGAGGCTGCCCTCGGGCAGCGCGCGCACGAAGCGGACGGTGCTCCAGGCCACGAAGAGCCCCAGCACACCGCCGCCGGCAGAGAGCAGGAGCGATTCGGCAAGAACCTGCCGCACCAACTGACCGCGACTCGCGCCGAGGGCCGCGCGAACGGCGATTTCGGTCCGGCGCGTCGACAAGCGCGCGAGGATCAGGTTCGCCATGTTGGCGCAGACGATCAGCAGCAGAAATCCGACGGCGGCGGAGATCAGCAGCAGCGCCGGCCGAACCGTCGTCACCAGTTGATCCTGCGCCGCGATGACGCGCGCGCCCCAACCGGCGTTGCTGTCCGGATACGTGGTGGCGAGCCGCGACGCGATGACGCTCATTTCACGCTGCGCCTGTTCGGGCGAGGCCGTGTCGGACAATCGTCCGATGACGCTCAGGTTCCGCGCTTTTCGAGATCGGCCGTGTGCGTCGTTGGGGTCGAAGCTGAGAGGCGTCCACACGTCGACGTGGCCGTTCGGCGGAAAATCGAAATCGGCTGCCATGATGCCGACGACGGTGTACGGGACGGCATCGAGCTGAATGGTGCGGCCGACGACCGCCGGCGACCCGCCGAAGTGCCGCTGCCAGAACGCCCGACTCAACACGGCGACGTGATCGCTGCCCGGCTGCCCCTCTTGCTCGACGAACCCGCGACCAAGGACCGCGTTGGCGCGCAGCAGCGCGAACATGTTGGGGGTCGCACGAACGCTCGGCACGTCGAGCGGCTCGCCGGTTCCCGCGAACGCGTATCGCAGTTGGCGGAACGCAACCATATCGCCGATCGATTTCGACTCGGCCTTCCAATCGAGATAGGTGAGCGGCGCGACGAGATCCGCGGACCCGTCAGGATTCTGCTCGCTGACGACCACGAGGCGTGATGCGTCCGCGTACGGCAACTGGTTGAGCAGCACCGCCTTGATGACCGAGAAGATCGCGGTGTTGGTCCCGATGCCGAGGACGAGCGTCAGGACCGCGATCGCGGTGAACGCCGGCTGGCGAACCAGCGATCGCGCAGCGTATCGAAAATCGCCGAGCAGTGTGCCCATCGTTACTTCTCCACCGCGTCACGGATCCGCCGCCGCAGCTCGCGAGGCGTGAACGGCTTCTGCAGAATGACCGCCGGTTGCTCGAGCCCCGTCAGGTTCAAGTCCTCTTCGGTGTAGCCGGACATGAAGATTACGCGAAGTGCGGGCAGACGCCGCGCGAGTTCGGTGGCGAGCTCGACGCCGCTCTTCCCCGGCATGATCGCGTCGGTCAGCAGCACGTCGATGGCGGCGCCGTGCGCCGCCGCGAGTTGCAGCGCCTCTTCGGCCGACGACGCGAGGAGCAGCGAATACGGTTCATCGCGAAGAGCCGATGCGACGAGATTGCGAACGGCGCTCTCGTCCTCGGCGACCAGGAGCGTCTTCTTCCGCGTCGCGGCGACGGGCGCGTCGGCCGGATCGGACAGCGCCAGCGCTTCTGGCGCCGGCGGGAAATACAGGCGGAAGGTCGTGCCCTGGCCGACTTCGCTGTCGACGAAGACGAACCCGCCGATCTGCTTCAGCGTGCCGTACACCATCGACAGCCCGAGGCCAGTCCCTTTGCCGGCCGGTTTGGTCGTGAAGAACGGCTCGAAGATGCGCGCGGTCGTCTCGGGTGTCATGCCGTGACCGGTGTCGCTCACGCGCAGCAGCACATACTCGCCGGGTGTCATCGGCACGTGCGCGCGCGTGAACGTGTCGTCGAGCCGCTCGTACGACGTCGCGAGCGTCAGGTCGCCGCCAGCGGGCATCGCGTCGCGCGCGTTGACAGCTAGATTGACGATCGCCTGTTCGACCTGCCCGGGATCGCCAAGAATCGGCCGGATCCGGTCGCTCAAGCGTGTCTGCACGCGCACGTCGGGACCGACGAGCCGCGAGAGGAGTCGAGCGATAGCGGCGACGACGTCGTTCAGGTCGAACAGCCGCGGCTCGAGCAGCTGTTTGCGGCTGAAGGCAAGGAGTTGTCGCGTCACGGACGCCGCGCGTTCCGCCGCACGACGAATCTCCTCGACGTCGGCGCGCGCGGGGTGATCCGCCGCCACGCCGGCCATCGCGAGCTCCGAATAACCGGCGATCGCCGTGAGCGCGTTGTTCAGGTCGTGCGCGATGCCGCCGGCGAGACGGCCGATCGCTTCCATCTTCTGCGCTTGCCGCAGTTGATCCTCCAGCAGGCGCCGATCGGTGATGTCCTGTACCGTGCCGATCATCCGCAGCACGCGGCCGGTCGTGTCGCGGATGATGTCGGCTTCCTCCCGGACCCATCGGATCGTCCCGTCCGCTCTCACGATGCGATGGTCGATTTCGTAGCGTCCTTGCTCGCGCTGCGCCTTCTCGCTCGCCGCACGAACCGCCGGGCGATCCTGTTCGTGGACGAAGTTGAAAAAATCAGCGGAGGTGCCGCCGAACTGGCCTGGCTCGACACCGAAAATCCGATACGTTTCGCCGGACCAGCCGAGGCGATCGGTACCGTCGAGCTCCGCGACCCAGCTGCCGATATGGGCGACTTCCTGCGCGCGTTCGAGAATTGCGCGGTGCCGTTCGACGTCAGCGGCATGTTGCATCGTCTCCGACACGTCGCGATAGCTGATCACCCGCCCGACTATCTGTCCGTTGACACGCTGCGGTGCGACGTAACGCTCGTAAACGCGACCGTCCTTGAATCGCAGTTGACCCAGGTATTCCGCCGAGTCGTCGTCCCACAAGCGATCGGACAGCAGCCGTTCGCCGTCGGCGACCACCAGTTGGTTCGCGACGAATGCGCGCAGCTCGTTGACGTCGGCGCGCGCGAGCATCTCGGCCGGGACCTGGAACATCTCCACGAACCGGCGGTTGTAGTGGCTGACGCTGCGGTCGGCGGCTAGGACGAGGATGGCGTCGTGTGTGGCTTCGAGGGTTGCTTCGAACAGCGCGACGGTTTCCGCGAGCGTCGAGGTCGGCCGGTAAGGCACGGTACGGTCATTCTACTGAATGTGCGCGCGTCAGCTTCACGCGACATCGGTGCAACTACGGTGAGACTGACAGCCGAACGGCGAGGATGTTCCGCGACAGCGACGCCGTCGACGAATAGCTCCAGGCGTGCTGCACGTCCACGGCGAACGACACATGCGATCGTGTCACCGTGAACGACGCCGATCCCGCTGCACCTTTTGCCAAATACACCAGATCCTGCCCGGGATATTTGTCCGGCAGCTGCACGACTAGTCGTCCCAACGTCGCGGGCGCGAGCTCAGCGCGGAACCCACCCATCCGAACGCCGCCAGCGATTTCGTGGACCATCGACGACGTGAACTCCGGCGTCGTCACGTCGAATGCGGCAATCGTGACTCCGTTCTGGACAACCGTTTTGTGGCCTACGCGAAAGTCCGACGTGTCTGCACGGAGACGATAGCTCAGCGTGAGTGCGGCGTGGCCCACACGCGCGACTTCTGCGAGCTGACCGATGCGCCACGAATGGATCGAAATCGGCCCCGTCGTCCCGGACACGAGCGTTCCGGTCGCGTCGACGAACGTGTCGTAGTCGTCGGCCGTTGAGTCGCGCGACGGCGTAAAGCCGGCGGTCGTCACCAGAGGAATACCCGCGACGTATCGCACCGTTCCGACGATCCAGACGTTGTCGGCGTTGTACCGCTGCTCGAAGAAAGACGAAGATGTGGTGTCGAAGTGATAGGTGAAGCGATCGCGGTCGTACTCGGCGCCGACCGTCACTTGAGCAGCCGCGCGCGAGGCGGCAAGCAGCAGAACGACCGTTAGACCGATCCGTATGGCTGCCATGCTCGGGTCAAATAGTCGCCGATGATGGTCAGCAGGATCAAAAACCAGAACACCCCGCCCGCGATGACCGCCCACGTCAGCCGCGAGCTGTATTTCACGTGCATGAAAAACAGAATGACGAGCACCGCCTTGAAGATGGCGATGGCGAGCGCGGCGACCGTATTGAGCGGGCCGAGATCCAAGTAGGCGACCCACACCGTCAGCGCGGTGCACACCATCAGCACGAGGTAGATGACGTAGTACGAGCGGGTCGGGACGATGTGCTCAGACATGCGCGTGACGGCCAATCAGGTAGAGAAGCGGGAACAGGAAGATCCAGACGATATCGACGAAGTGCCAGTACAGACCGGCGATTTCAATCGGGTTGTAGTACTCGGTCGTGATGACGCCTCGGATCGACCACCACAGCATGAACAGCATGATGCCGATGCCGATGATCATGTGCAGCGCGTGCAGCCCGGTCATGACGAAGTACAGCGAGAAGAAGATCTGCGCGTTGCGGTAGTACTCCGGCTCGAACGCGTAGTTGAGTCCAGGGACGTGATGCTCGACCCACTCGGTGTAGTACTCGAACGCCTTGATGCCAAGGAAGACGCAGCCGAGCGCGATGGTGACGATGAGCAGCGTGACGAGCAGCCGGCGATTCCCCGTCTGCGCCGCATGCACCGCGAGCGCCATCGTCAGGCTGCTCGTGATCAGGACGGCCGTGTTCGTCGTGCCCGCCCAGATCACGAGCTCGTGGCTTGCCGCGGCAAACGCCTGCGGGTACATCGAGCGATAGATCATGTAGACGGTGAACAGGCCGCCGAAGAACAGGATTTCGGTGACGAGGAACGCCCACATGCCGAGCGTTGCCGCTTCGCGCTGCTGTTCGAGGTTATCGAAGTGATGCGCGAGCGACGGCGAATGGGTCTGCTGGTGAACCGCCTCAGGCAACATGACCCTCCACCTGCTGGGCGTCGTACTGATAGGCGTCCCACGTGACTACCGGCGTCGTGACGAAGTTTTCAGTCGGCGGCGGCGACGTCGTCGTCCACTCGAGGCCGACCGCGCCCCACGGATTCGATCCGGCGAGCTTGCCGTAGCGCAACGACCACATCAGATAGATCATCGGCAGCAGATACCCCACGGCGAGGATCGACGCGCCGGCCGACGACAACACGTTCAGCACCTGGAACTCCGGCGGATACGCGTGATACCGCCGCGGCATCCCGAGGTAACCGACGATGAACTGCGGGAAGAACGTCAGGTTGAAACCGATGAAGATGATCCCGGCGGCGATCTTCGCGAGCCCTTCGTTGTACAGGCGGCCGCTGATCTTCGGCCACCAGAAGTGCAGGCCGCCGAGATAGCCCATGATCGTGCCGCCGACCATGATGTAGTGGAAGTGCGCGATGATGAAGTAGGTGTCGGTGACGTGCACGTCGACGCCGATCGCCGCGAGGAACAGCCCGGTCAGCCCGCCGACGGTGAACAGCCCGATGAAGCCGTATGCGTAGAGCATCGGCGTCTCCCACGACACCGAACCCTTGTACATCGTCGCCGTCCAGTTGAAGACCTTGACGGCTGATGGAATGGCGACGAGGAAGCTCAGGATCGAAAAGATCATCGCCGAGTACACCGATTCGCCGGCGACGAACAGGTGATGGCCCCAGACAAGGAATCCGAGGACGGCGATTGCGAGGCTGGCGAAGGCGACGAACGCATAGCCGAACACCGGCTTTCGGCAGCCCGCGGCGACCAGCTCGCTGACGACGCCCATGGCGGGCAACACCATGATGTAGACGGCGGGATGCGAGTAGAACCAGAACAGGTGCTGGAACAGCACGGGATCGCCGCCGACGCGCGGATCGAAGAAGCCGAAATGAAAGATGCGTTCGGCCGCGACGAGCAGCAGCGTGATCGCGATCACGGGCGTGCCGAGCACGTTGATCAGGCTGGTCGCATACGTCGACCAGAGGAACAGCGGCATGCGGAACCAGGTCATCCCCGGCGCGCGCATGCGGTGGATCGTCACGATGAAATTCAGCCCGGTCAGGATCGACGAGAAGCCGGTGATGAAGATGCCAACGGCCGCAGGGATGACGTTGCTGGTCGATGCCACCGTGCTGAACGGTGTGTAGAACGTCCATCCCGTATCGAGTCCGCCGGCGACCACCGCGTAGAGCGTGAACAAGCCGCCGAGCATGTAGATGTACCAGCTCGCCAGGTTCAACTTCGGAAACGCCAGATCCTTCGCGCCGATCATGATCGGGACGAGGAAGTTGCCGAGCACGGCCGGAATCGCCGGGATGAGGAAGAAGAACACCATCATCACGCCGTGCATCGTGAACAGCTTGTTGTAGGTCTCGTCGCTGACGAGATCGCCGGCCGGCGTGATCAGCTCGATGCGGATCAGCGTCGCCATCGCGCCGCCGATGAAGAAAAAGAACGTGACGCCGGCGAGGTAGAGCAGCGCGATCCGCTTGTGGTCGCGGGTCAGCAGCCACGACTTGATGCCGACGCCGTCGTTTAAGTAATGGTGCGGTGGTGTGAGAACGGTGCTGCTGGCCATGACCTACTTCTTTACCGGCGTGGTTTCGTTCGTCGGCGGACGAGTCGCCTCGACGGGGCGCGCCGTCGGTTGTTCTTGCTGCGACCGGAGTGACTTCACGTATTCGATCAGCTGCAGGAGCTGTTCTTCGGTGACGAGCCCCTGGAAGGTCGGCATGATCGGTTGGAAGCCGTCAACGACCTTGGCCGACGGGGTCAGGATCGATTCGCGGATGTAGGCTTCGTCGGCGACGATGGTGCCGCCGCCCTGCAAGTTGACGGTCTTGCCGAAGAGTCCTTCAAGCATCGGTCCGCGCCCTTGCGCGTCGGCGCGGTGACACGTGTTGCACGCGAGATCCTGGAACAACTTGCCGCCCGCCGACGCGAGCGAGCCTTCAGGTCCGCCGCTCAGCCACGACTCGTACTCGTTCGGATCCATCACGATCACTTCGCCGATCATCCCGGAGTGTTTCGTCCCGCAGTATTCCGCGCAGAACAGGTGGTAGCGTCCTGGCTTCGTCGGGTTGAACCAGATGCTGACGTAACGGCCGGGCAGCACGTCGGCTTTGACGCGAAAGGCCGGCACGAAGAAGTCGTGGATGACGTCTTCCGATGTCGCGATCACCTTGACCGGCCGGCCGACGGGGACGTGCAGTTCGTTGATCTCGCGCTGGCCGTCGAGGTGCTGGAACTTCCACATCCACTGCTTGCCGACGGCGTAGATGTTCAGCGTGTCCGCGGGCGGGTGTGCGATCGCGAAATAGACGCTCGATCCCCACACGAAGATCACCATCGTGATCATGAACGGGATGATCGTCCAGCCGGCCTCGAGCACCATGCTGCCGTGGATCTGCGCGCCGACTGCGTTCGGGTTCTTCCGGTGGTACTTCACCGCGAAGAACACGATCAGCCCGGCGATGAGGACGCCGAAGAACACCGCGACGGCGATCAAAAAGAAATACAGCGCGTCGACGCGCCCCGCCATCGTCGACGCTTGCTCAGGAAATAAAGGGGGCACGCTTGTCCTTCCGAACCATCACGAAAATGAATCCGCCGAGCGCCAACACCATGCTCGCCGCCGCGAGACGAACCGTACGCATGACGGCGAGTCCGTAGCGGCCCGTCTCGGGATCGTAGTGAAAGCAGTACAGCAACAACGTGTCGGTCGGATTACCGACTCGCCCGCCCGAGGCTTCGACGAGGGCATACCGCAGGTCGCGCGGGCTGTACTCGATGCCGAAGAGATACCGCGCGAGCCGGCCGTCCGGCGTCAGCACGATCACTCCCGTCGGGTGCGCGAACTGCTTCGTCGGCTCGTCCCACTTGAAGCGGAAGCCCGCTGCTTTCGTCACGACGTCGATCGCCGATTGATCGCCGCTGAGGAAATGCCACGCGAGCGCGGCGCCCGGCTTCTTGTAGCGATCGACGTAATGCGCCTTCTTTTCCTGGGCCGCTTGCGGTGTGTCCTTCGGGTTGAAGCTGATCGTGACGATCTCGAAGTCCGTGCCCGGTTCGAGCGAGAGCACGCCGAGCGCCGACGACAGACCGTTGAGCACCTGCGTGCACAGCATCGGGCAGTCGTAGTACGCGAACACCAGAACCACCGGCCGCTTGCCGAAGTAATCGCCGAGCATGACCGTCTTGCCCGACTCGTCGCGAAATGGGATATCGAGCGGGATCTTTTCGTCGAGACGTTGATCGAAACCGATGTCGCGCAACGCGGCCGGCACCGCCGACGAGGTCGTTCCCGGTTCGAGTTTGTAACCGGCCGCGGGGGCGCCGTTCATCTGGGCGGACGTGACCGGTGACAGGACCACGAAGATCGCGAAGACCACGAAGACCACGAAGAAAGGTTTGGTCGTAGCCAACCTTCGCGATCTTCGTGCGCGTCGTGATCTTCGTGGTAATTCCATGCTCATTTACTTTGTTGCCTTGCCGGCAACCCCTTCTGCACAATCGCCTTCATCGCCTGTTCGATCGGAATCCGTACGACTCCTGTGCTCTTGTCGACCCACCCGTACGAGCGGAGCACCTGATCTTCTTGCGCACGGAGGTCGCTCAAGTCCTGTCGCGGATTCGTCTGCAAACGCGGTTCGGGCGGCAGGCGGTTCCGTTGCTGGGCCGCCAGTGGATACGCGGGCGTGACGGTCGCGTTCTCGCGCGAGGCGTAGAAGCTGAAGAGGACCCACACGACGAAACAGATAAACATCGTCGCGATGGTGAGGCCGACCGCGAATCCGAAAATGCCGCGGATGTTGACGTCGCTCTCTTCGTGGGCGACGCCGACGTTGTGCGTCGGATCGTTGTGGTGCGCGTGCGGAACGTGTGCTTCGGCCATGGTTTAGTGCGCCGTCCTCGGCGGTGCGCCGCGCTCGATGATCTTGCCGAGCGCCTCGTCGAACTGCGGATCGTGCACCGGCAGAATCGCCCGGCCGCGCAGTTGATACACGAACACGCCGACCCACAACGAGAACATCGCGATCGGCAGCGTCACATCCAGCCAGCTGACATGCACGCCGGTCGTATGGAATTCGGGAGCGATCAGCCAGAACAGATCGACGACGCGCACGATCAGGACGCCGATCGCCACTTTGATGATGAGATCGGGCGATCGTTTCACTACGCGCAGCAGCAGCAGGACGAAGGGAATGGCGAAGTGGAACAGCATCAGTCCCGCCCCGAGCAGGCGATAGCCCGCGTCGAACCGATGCTGATACCAGGCGATCTCGGCCGGCAGGTTGCCGGCCCAGATGATCAGGTACTGTGAGAACGAGAAGTACGCCCACAGCATCACGAACGCGAGCATCAGGTTCGACACGTCGTGGAAGTGCGAGGTCGCGATGATCGTATCGAGCGGCGCTCGTCGGCTGAGCCACACGATCACGACCAGCAGGAACGCGAGCGCCGACAGTCCCTGGCCGCCGATGATCAGCGCGCCGTAGATCGTCGAATACCAGTGGGGCTCGAGCGACATCAACCAGTCGAACGATGCGAACGTGATCGTCAGCCCGTAGGCGACGAGGCCGCCCGCCGAGAGGCGCTGCATGCGGCGCGCGATCGCCGGATCGTTGGTCCGGTCCTGCTCGAGCGACCACCGGTTCAGGAAGAACGACAGCGCATTCCACACGAGGAAATAGATCGCCGCTCGGATCAGCCAGAACGGGATGTTGAGCCAGACCTGCTTGTGCAGCAGCGCCTCGTCATGGGCGACAACGTCGGCATGGGTCCAGATATAGAGGTGATGCACGCCGAACGCGATCGGCAGGAAGAGCAGCGTTAGCAGCGGCAGCACGCGCGACGCCGCGCCGATGGGTCGGCGCAGCACGACGCCCCACGCGCCGCCCGACAGCTGATGCACCATCCCGAGCGCGAGGCAGCCGAGCGTCACCCCGAGGCAGAACATGAACGCCATCAGGTATGACTGCAGGAACTGATCGAGCTCGACGAACACGCCGACGATCGACATTGCGGCCGCGACCGCGCCCACGAGCAGGAAGCGGGTTTGCAGCCCGGCGAGTTCCGGGATCGCGACGTCGGCCGTTTCTTGCAGCGGCGTCATTTCAGGTCTCCACGGCGATCGGGCGGCACGTCCGCCTGCGTCGCATGCTCGCTCAATTGCAGCGCGCGGACATACGCGATGATCGCCCACCGATCGTCGGTGTGAATCTGCGCCGCGTAATCCGGCATCGCGCCGAAGCCGTTCGAGATCACGTCGAAGAAATGGCCGACCGGCGCATCGCGCAGGCGGTCCTGATGAAACGTCGGCGGCCGGCGGTATCCGCGGCGCACGACCATCCCGTCGCCTTGACCGGTCCGCCCGTGGCACGGCGAACAGTAGATGTCGAACCGCTCCCGGCCGCGCGCCATGACCGTGTCGTCCACCGCGAACGGAAACACGTCGGCGTCTTTCCCGTTCACCTTGCCGGTGTACCGCAGCGAATCCTCGTGCAGTTGTCCCCGCGCGACCGTGCCGGGCACGAGCGGCCGCGCGGACCGCTCGTCTGAGAAGAACGTCGACTCGCGCAGCGGGATGTACTTCGGTTGGTCATGCATATCTTGCCGGCATGCGGCGGTAAACAACAGCGTCCACGGCGCCGCCACGAAGAACACGAAAACACGAAACACACGAAAACCGTTTTGTACAAACGGCCCTTTCGCGGCTTTCGTGCTTTCGTGGGTTTCGCGTCGATTAGTCCGCAACGGTCGTGACCTCACGAGGATTCAACGATTCAAGAAACTTGCGCGTGCCTTCGACGTCGAACTTCGGATCGATCGCCTCGATGCAGATGAAAAAGCGATTGCGGCTCGCGAGCGCGAATCGCGGCACGTTGAAG
>DASREL010000198.1:0-28094 GCA_035652075.1 Vicinamibacterales bacterium | reverse complement strand
CGCAGATAGTCGATCAGTTCGGTTGAGCGCTGGACCGTCTGCAGCGCCGGATTCCCTTCGGCCGACAGTCGCGGCTCGATCCAGCGCGTCCCGACGATGTGATAGCCGCCGGCGCCGCCGACATCGTCCACCAGCACGACGTTGACCGCGTCGAGCGGGACCAGCTCCTGGCCGATCTTCACCCGGTTCGCGGCGCGATCGATGTCGACGCCGACCGAGACGTCGCCGAACTGCGAGTACTGGAAGACGGAGCCGCCACTCGTGCCGCCTCCGCCACCCGCGCTACCGCCCTTCGCAAACCACCCCGGCGCACCGCGCCACAAGACGAGCAGGTCCAGGATTTCGTCGCCGTTGTCGCGATGGCCACAGTACGTCGACACCGCCACCGGCGACACGATGTTGCCGCCGCAAATCGTTTGTTCCCGCATCTGCGGCGTGAGCGCGAGCAGCGCCGCGACAACGATTGTGAATCGCATGACGTCACTCCTACGGCAGCGCGACGACCTCGCCCGTCAGCACGTCCGGCATGCCGTCGTAGAACTTCGCGATGTCAGCCATCACTTCCGGCGTGCGCGGATCCTTCAGCGCATTCTGCAGCGCCTGGGGTGAGTCGAAGTATCCGGAAAACATGACCTGATATGGCGCGGCGTCGAACTTGACCATCTCGACTTTTCTGACGCCGTGCGGACCGAACACGCCTGCGACCAGGGGCAGGTGTTTGGCCGTGTAATAACCCTCATCGAATCGAACACCGTGCTTGTAGCAGACACGCAAGACCGTCATCACGTCCCTCCGTTATTCGGCGAGCTTATTCTCGTCCAACTTCCCCGCCAGGAATACGAGTTGTTTGGCGACGACCCGCATCTGGAACTCGTTGGCGGGCCGGCGAAAGAACTGATCGAAATCGCGTGTGCGGAGGCCGCGCAGCGTCAGCAGATCGTGCGTGTTGCGGACCTGGCGGCCGAACCGGCGTTCGTACAACACGACGGTCTCGGTCTCGAACGCCTCGTTCGCGTTCTCATCCGCCTCCCACGTCGCCGGCCGCGGCGCCGGCGGCGCGATCTTCCGCCGCGCCTGCAGGAAGCTGTCGAGTTGATACGACAGCGTCCGCGCGGTTTGTGACAGATCGGCGCGCTGCGAGGCGACGACGTAGTCGAACGCGGCTTCGCCGATGGCTTGCCGCAGACCGATCCAGGAGAGGACGATCGCCGTGAACATGACGAACGTCAGCAGCCGCTCCTCGCGCGCGAAGCGGTGACCCGATGTGGCGACCCAGGCAAACAGTTTCGCGCCGAGCAGGACCGCGACGATCGTCACGCAGCGCAGCGTGAGGTCGGACGCCGGTGGACGGACTCGCTCGGCGGCAACCGCCAATGCGGCCGCAAACAGCACCCCAGGCAGGACGATCTTCCAGGCAAACACGCGCGCCATGAAAACGAAAAAAGGCGGCGCCCGAGCGCCGCCTATTTAGCAATTCGCCTTTAGCAATTTGCCTTTAACAGGATACACACCTGTGATTGTTTTTCGCGCCGAGCGATTCGAGCAGCGCGAGCGCTTCGGGCCACGGCTGGATGCGCTGCACCGGACCGTTCGCCATGTCGGCGGTCGTCTTGCCTTCGCGGTTGACCGCTTTCACGTCCGCGCCCTTCGAGACGAGATACTTGATCATCTCGACGTCGCCGCGGGCCGCCGCGTTGTGCAGCGCCGTGTTGCCCTCGTGGTCGGTTGCGTTCACGTCCGCGCCGAGTTCCTCGACGAGGTATTTCACCGCGGCGAGCATGCCGGTCGGCGCGAAGCGATGCGAGTTGGCGGCGAAGCCCTCGCCGTAGCCTGACCCCGCGGCCGCCACGACCGCCGGGATGCCAGGTCCGCCGAGCGGAACGGGCGGCGTCGGCGCCACGTCCTTCACTTCGCGGTTTTCGTCAGCGATGCGCGGACGTCCGGCACCCTTCATCGTCGGGATGCGCGGGTCGGCGCCGTACGACATGAGCATCTTCATCGCCTCGATGTCGCTGGCGTAGGCCGCGCGCCAGAACGGCGTCGCGCCGATTTCGTCGACGCCCGACAGGTCGAAGCTGTAGCCCTGATACCAGACCTTCTTCTTCAGCCGGACGTTCGGATCGACACCTTTGTCGAGCAACGCCTTCATCAGCTCGAGATAGGTCGTCTTCTGATTCACGTAGGCGCGCGGCTGCGGGTACAACGCCTTCGGCGCCCACTCGCAGTTCAGCGCCGCATAGAGCGGCGTCGCGCCGTTCTCCGAGGCGATGTTCGGATCGGCACCGCGATCGAGCAACGACTTCGCGAGATCGAAGTGACCGTTCAGCGTCGCGATCAAAAGCGGCGTTGTGTGATCGCCCTCGCTGGGCTGGTTGATGTCGGCGCCGTCCTTGAGCAGCGTCGCCACCGTGTTCGAGTAGCCCTGGCGCGCGGCGAGGAGCAGCGGCGTCATGCCGCCCTGCGCGTAGACGAGTTCGTTCAGCTGATACTGACGGTCGATGCCGGCCTGTCCCTGTCCGAATCGGCCGCCACCGAACTGCGCGGCTTGCCCGCCGCCCTGTCCGCCCTGGCCGTTCTGCTGTCCCGGTGCTTGAGGGTTGCCGACGAAGAGCGCGGCAAAGGCCGGACTGCCGCGGCCCATCTTGTTCAGTTCGACGACGTTCGTCGACGCCTTGAGGTCCGCGCCGTGCTTCGCCAGGACGTCGACGACGTCCGCGCGATCGGCGGCGGCGGCATACATGATCGCCGTCAGACCGCGATACGTTTCCTTCGCGTTACGTCGACCTTGTGATCGATCAGCAACGTGACCGCTTCGACGTTGCCCGCCGCGGCCGCAAACATCAGCGGCGTCGTGCCGTTCGACGTCGGCGCGTTGACGTCGGCGCCACCCTTGATCAGCGGTTCCATCACCGCCGCGTTACCGTTCTTCGCGGCAAGCAGCAGCGGCGTATACGAGTTGATGCGCGTCGTCGCCTTGACGTTCGCGCCGGCGTACAAGAGCGTTTGCGCGAGGTCGGCGTCGTTGCGCATCGCGGCCCAGTGCAGCGCCGTCATGCCGTCGGCTTGCGACGCGTTGACGTCGGCCGCCTGCTTCAGCAGCGCGCGAACGGTTTCCCTGTCGCCGCCCTGCGCGGCGTCGGCGACCGGAGATCCCGATGGCGCGGCATGCAGAAACGCGCCGAGCGCGATTGCCAGAACACAAACAGCTTTCTTCATATCGCCTCAGGCAGGCCTGAAGGCCTGCGCTACAACTACGCCTTGGAGTCCGTTGTGGCGGCCGGCGCGGCCGCGTGATTGAGGTCCATCGCCGCGCTGCTGTCGCCGAACTGGGTCATGTCGTCGATGCCGAGCGCGTTGAGCACGCCGAGCATCGCGTTGGCCATCGGCGTCGCGTCGTTCGCGCGGATGTGCAGCCCGCCCTTGATCCGTCCGCCTGCGTGACCCGCGATGAAGAGCGGGCAGCGCTTGTGGTTGTGCAGGTTCGAGTCGCCCATCGGCGATCCGTAGAGCACCAGCGAGTTGTCGAGCAGCGTCGCGCCATCGGCGTCCGGCGTGTTCTTCAACTTCTCGAGGAAATACGGGATCAAGCTGACGTGGTAGTCGTTGATCTTCTTGAAGTCGGCGATGCGGTCCTCGCGCTCGCCGTGGTGCGACGCCGAGTGGAACGCGCCCTTGAAGCCGCTCTCGGGGTACACGCGGTTCGAGGCGTCGCGACCGAGCTTGAACGCGAACACGCGCGTGATGTCCGACGCGAACGCCAGCGCCTGCAGGTCGAACATGATCTTGACGTGCTCGGTGAACGAGTCGGGCACGCCCACCGGCGCTTCCGGCAGTTCGCGCGGCTCGCCGCTCGTGTTGCGCGCTTCGATCTTCTGGATGCGGCGTTCGATCTCGCGCACCTCGTCGAGGTAGTTCGACAACCGCGCACGATCCGCGGCGCCCAGCTGCGACTTCAACCGGCCGGTCGCCGTCGAGAGCCAGTCGAGAATGCTGCGATCCTCGTCGCGGCGTTCGCTGCGCTCCTTCGGCGTCGCGCCGACGCCAAAGAGCTGATCGAACACGAACCGCGGATCGCGGACCATCGGCAGCGGCTTGTCCGGCGCCGCCCAGCTGATCGAGTCGGTGTACGTGCAGGAGTAACCGTAGGAGCAGCCGCCGGCCGCGTCGACGTTCTCGATGCACAACTGCATCGACGGAATCGCCGTGTCCTGGCCGAACCGCTGGGCGTAGATCTGATCGAGCGACGTGCCGGCGCGGACGTCAGAGCCCTGCGTCTGCTTCGGGTGCATCTGCGTCAGAAACACCGCGCTCGACCGGAAATGGTCGCCGCCGATTTCCGGCGCGGTGAACGCTTCGGCGTTTCGCACGTCCGTGTTGCTGACGATCGTGACGTGCTCGCGGAAGGGCTGCAGCGACGCGAGGCTGGTCGCGCTGAGATCGAAGTCCTTGCCCGAGAGCGCGGGCGCCCACATGTTCTTCTTGATGCCGATCGCCGAGCTGCCGGCCGACCCGTGCACCATCTCGATCGCGACGACGCGGATTTTCTTATCGGCCGCCGCGGCGCCGAACGCGCGCGTCGGAATCATCGCATCCAGCACCGGCAGTGCGACTGTCACCCCCGCCGCCTTCAGTACGGTGCGGCGCGACAGCGGCTTGTTCGTGAGAATCATCGAGATCGCTCCTCGGTCACGAGTTCCTTGGTTTCCGGTTTCGCCATCCTGAACGCCGGACTGTTGATCACGCCCAGGATGTAGCTCGACATCTTGTTGTTGTTCTTCGCCGCGTCCTTGATGATCGCGCGGACCGTCGGCATGTCCGCGTACTCGACGCGGCGGCCGAGCGCATACGTCATCAGGTTCTCGACGAAGCTGCGCAGCACCATGTCCTGGTGCTTCAGGATCGCGTCTCGCAGGCCGTCGGGTCCGTTCATCTTCATCCCGTCGTAGAGATCGCCGACGACGTCGACGGGCATTTCGTTGTCTTTGATCCGGTACGCGCCGGTGACGTCGAAGTTCTCGAGCGCGAGGCCGAGCGGATCGATCACGCGGTGGCAGCTCGCGCACGGCATGTTCTTGCGATGCTGCTCCATCCGCTGACGCGTCGTCAGACGAACACCGCCCTGCTCGCTCTTCGTCGATTCGTCGAGCAGCGGGACGTCCGGCGGCGGTGGCGGCGGCGGCGCGCCGAAGAGCACTTCGAGCACCCACTTGCCGCGCAGCACCGGCGACGTGCGATCCGCGACCGACGTCAACGCGAGGATGCTGCCCTGGCCGAGAATGCCGTGACGATACGCCGGCATCTGCACGCGGCGGAATTCCGCGCCCGTGACGTTCGGGATGCCGTAGTGCTTCGCGAGACGCTCGTTGACGAAGCTGTAGTCGGCCGTGAAGAGATCGAGGACGTTGTGATCTTCGCGGACGATCGAGTCGAAGAACAGCTCCGTCTCGCGCTGGAGCGCCTCGGAGAGACGATCGTCATACTGCGGATACAGCAGCACGTCGGGGTGAATCTTCTCGAGATCCTGCAGGCGGAACCACTGGCTCGCGAAGCGCTTCGAGAGCGCGTCGCTGCGCGGATCCGCGAGCATGCGTTTCACTTGCTTCTGCAGGCCGGCCGGCGTGCGCAGCGATCCGTCATTCGCGGCTTTGATCAGCTCCGCGTCCGGCACCGTCGCCCACAGGAAGAACGAGAGGCGCGATGCCAGATCCTGATCGTTGATGCGATACGGCGCGGAGGCGTTGACGAGTTTCGGCGCGGACTCGAGGCGGAACAGGAAGCGCGGGCTCGCGAGAATCGACTGCAGCGCGAGACGGACGCCGTTCTCGAAGTCGCCGCCCTTGCGCCCCTTCGCGTAGAACTCCATCGCGTCCTGCAGGTCGTCGGCCGTCGATTCGCCGCGATACGCCTGATTCGTCAACTTCGTCAGGATCTGCTTGGCGCAGGTTTCTTCCTCGCGCTCGTTCGTCGGCCGGCACGTGAACACTCTCTGACGGCTGACGGTCTCGCTGACGCCGGTCACGTGCGAGGGCCCGAGAATCGTCATGTCGCGCATGTGCGGCAGCGCGGTCACGCCGAACTGCACGTCCACGTCCGCGAGCGTGTTTTCGAGCGGCACGATCAAATCGTCGACCGGGCCTTCCAGCTTCTGGATGAATGCCGCGGTGATGCGCTGCGGTCCGGCCTTGATGTGGATTGGCGGCGACTTCAGCTCGAGGCCGTTCTGACCGTTCTGCTGATCGGTCTCGCTCATGTTCGGCTTGATGTCGAGCAGCGCCATGCGCTCGCCGTTCACCGAAATCTCGAGCTGCTCCTGGATGTTCATCGTCAGCATCGAGTAGCGGCCGAACAACCCGCCGAGCGGTTCGTAGTGATACGACGTCTTGATCACGTAATCGCCGTCAGCCGGGAACACGTGGACGACGGAGATGCCGCCGCGCGTGCCGACGGGAGCGCCGTCAATCTGACGCATCTGCGAGCCGAATCGACCGATCTTGTACGTGGATGAGGTCGGGCTCGCGTTGCGGTCGCCGATTGCGAGACGGCTGATCTGGCTCGCCGCGCGGAGATAACCTTCGAGCAGCGCCGGCGAGAAGGTCTGCTCGTCCGCGACGTTGTCGAAGCCGGTGCTCACCGTGTCGGGCGGCAGATACGCGTTGACGTCGACGTCGATACCAAGGAGGTCGCGGACCGAGCGCTGGTATTCGGCGCGGTTGAGGCGCTGGAATGGACGCCAGCCCGGGTTCGGCTTCAGCGCGGCCGCGGCGTCGATCTTGTTCTCCAGCGTTTCGTAGAAGGTTTTGATGAGCGTCGCGTCAGGACGCCGCGCCTGCGGCGGCGGCATCATGCCGGCGCGCAGCTTGCGAATCATCTTCTCGGCGACGTCAGCGTGGTCGACTACCTTCGACGCGTCGAAGCTCGCGAGCGACAAATCGCCCGACTTCATCCGGTCGTTGTGGCACGTGACGCAGTACGTCTTGACGAGTTGGTTCTGCTCCTCCGCCGATAGCCCGGCAGCAGGTGCAGTTCCAGTTGCAGGAACGGCCTTTTTCGCGACCGCGTGCGACGCGACCGGTTTGGGTTTCGTGGGAGCTTGCGTCTGGTCAGCAGAGACGCCGAACGACACGATCGTCGCTAGCAGCGCCGCGGTCAAAAAAGTCCTCATTCGGGCCCTCGGACGAATCGTGTAAGTATACGGAATAAAGGGTCTTAATTAGTCACAGCTTGTCACCGGGAGGGGTCGTGCCACTGTTCGATTTTCGGTGCAAAACGTGCGGAAACGAGTTCGAGGCGCTGGTGCGGGCCGGCGACACGCCCCGCTGCCCCGCGTGTCAGAACGACGAGCTGGAAAAGCAGCTGCCCATTGTCGCGGTCAGCACGGACGAGAGCCGCGCCGCGAACGCGTTGAAGTCCCGAAAGGCGCAGATCGCGAAGCGCAAAGACGCCATCGTCGCGGAGGAGGAATACCGGGAAAAGCACGATAAGGGTGACCTCTAGAAAGCACATTCGTTGACCACAGAACGCACGGAAGTACATTGGTTCTGTGAGTTCAGTGCGTTCCGTGGTTGCTTTGCGTGTGCGTGATGCTCGGCCGACGCGGCTCAGGTTGACAGTCCAGCGCGCGCAGCGCATAGATTCAAGGATGAACCCACAGCAGAACAAGGCTCTCGTCCGCCGATTCTTTGAGGAGATCGACAAGGGGAACATCGACATCATCGACGAGCTCGTCGCGGAGAACTACATCGACCACAATCCGCCGCCCTTTCCCGGGCTCGCACCGGGGCGTGAAGGCATCAAGCAGGCGTTCCGGATGTTCCAGAAAGCCACGCCAGGCACGCACCGCGTCGACGATCAAATTGCCGAGGGCGACAAGGTCGTCACGCGCATGACGTCCACCGGCAGACACGAAGGCGATTTGCCCGGCGCTCCGGCGACGCACAACGAGATGACCGTGACGTCGATTGCCATCCACCGGATCGAGAACGGGAAGCTCGTCGAGAAGTGGGCCGAGAAAGACGTGATCGCGCTGCTGCAGGGCATCGGCGTCATGCCGAAGCAGGCCTGAAGGCCTGCGCTACGACGGCGAGCGGAATCGCGAGGAACGACGTCTCGCACAGTAGGCCTGAAGGCGCTGTTCTGTGAGTTCAGTGCGTTCAGCGGTTGCGTTACACGTCCCTGATGTCCGCTAGGATTTCGGGAAATCGGGCTTCGTGTCGCGGAGGATCTGGAGCACGTCTGGCGGACACTCGGTCTTCAGGCGATCGTAGACGTAGGACTTCACGACCTGCGGCAGCGCGTTGAAGCTGTCAGAGTAGATCAGATAGCTGAGCGGGTACTTGAAGACGCGCGCCTTGAGATCGAGATCGCGCAGCGAGCGGCCCTGACCGTCTTTCGGCCCCATCGCCTGGAATTCCTCGGCGAACTTCGACGTCCCCTTCGCCGGCGCCGGCAGTGGCGCCTGCTTCGCCATCACCAGTCCGCTGACGAGCCGTTCCGCGGCGCCCTTCGCGCGCGGATCGAGTTGCTCGCCCGAAATGCGCGCCTCGTAGCCGGCGCGTGTGATCAGGTTGTGCACGTAGGTCTGGTGTGCAAGCACCAGCAGCGCAACCGCGTCGCTGTCGGGCGCGAGATACGGATCGACGTCGAACCGATCCTTCAGCGACGTGACGTCGTGCGCGGACACGACCTTGTTCTGCGACAGGTAACTCTGCACGTTCCCGATCTCGTGCGCGAGTTTCGGGACGAAGACGTTCCCCATGTGCGGCGGATCGCCCATCGTGCCGGTCACGTACCACCCGCCCCAGCGCTTCTCCATCGGCGTCGCGTCAGTCGTCGCGCCGAGATCGGACGCGACCGGATAGCCATAGCGATCGGTGACGACGGACCGCATGATGAAGCCGGGCACACCGCCGGTCGATGACGACGAGTCGTGGCACTGCAGGCACGTGTGCGTCTGCCGCTCGAACTTCGGATGATCCGATTTCTCCTGGGACAGCGTGTAGAACACGCCGCCGAGCTGCGGATCGGCCGACGCGATCTCCATGATCGGTCCGCCCTGCACCCACCCGACATACACATCGTCGTTGAAATAGATCGCCCGCGGCGTCCACGGCGCGATGCGATCGACCTGCAGGCTCGTGCGCGAGAAGACCAGGCCCTGCGAGGACACCGGCACGTGCAGCGCCTTCAGCACCGACGGCAACCAGCCGTGCTGGGCGTCGAACTCGAGCGTCACCGCGCCCGAATCGATCTTCTGCTGCAGTTGTGCGACGGAATCAGCCGGCGACGATTTGGAGTAATTGATAGGGTCTTGCTCCGCTATGTTCGCCATCTGGGCGCCGGCGACGACGCCCAGGGCGAACACGAGCGGAACGGACTTCAGCAGGACACGCACTTGTGATTGTTTTTCGCGCCCAGGGACTCGAGTAACGCCAGTGCATCCGGCCACGGATTGATGCGCTGCACCGGACCGTTCGCCATATCGGCGGTCGTCTTGCCTTCGCGGTTGACCAGTTTCGGATCGACGCCTTTCGAGACGAGGTACTTGATCATCTCGACGTCGCCGCGCGCCGCGGCGTCGTGGATTGCGTTGTTCCCTTCGTGATCGCGAACGGTCGGGTCGACGTGAAGTTCCTCGATCATGTACTTCACAGCCGCCAACATCCCCGTCGGCGCGTAATGATGATGGTTCGCCGCGAGACCTTCGCCGTAGCCGGCGCCGGCGGCCGCGAGCAGCGGCGCCACGCCCGGTCCGCCGACCGGAACCGGCGGAAGGCCCGAGACGTCTTCGGCTTCGCGCACGGCGTCACCGGTGCGCACACGGCCCGGCGTGCGCAGCGTCGGGATCGTCGGATCCGCGCCCCACTTGACGAGAAGTTTCATCGCGTCGATGTCGTCGGCGTACGCCGCGCGCCAGAACGGCGTCGCGCCCGTCTCGTCCACACCGGACTGATCGAAGTCGTACTGCGAGTACCAGACCTTCTTCGTCAACCGCGCGTTGACGATCGCGGCTTTCTGCAGCAGCGCTTCCATCAGCTGCAGGTACGAAATCTTCTGCTGCTCCTGCGCACGCGGCTGCGGGTAGAGCGCTTTGTCGGACCACTGACAGTTCAACGCCGCGTAGAGCGGCGTGACGCCGTTGTCCTGCGCAAGGTTCGGATCCGCGCCTTTGTCGAGCAGATACTTCGCGATGTCGTAGTTGCCGTTGATGATCGCGATGAGCATCGGCGTGACGCGGTCGCCCGCGCTTGGCTGATTGATGTCGGCGCCCGCGTCGATCAACGCCTGAACCGCTTCGAACTGGCCTTGCCGCGCCGCGAGATGTAGCGGCGACATGCCGCCCCAGTGGCCGACGAGTTCGGTGTAGTTGTATTGACGTTCGAGGCCCGGCACCTGCTTCAGCGGATCCGCACCGCGACCGCGACCACCGCGGCCAGCCTGCCCTGAGCTTGTCGAAGCGGCCGTGGCCTGGGCCGGCGCCGCCGCGGGTTTCTTCTCTTCGGCTTTCGCGTCGGCCGGCTTCTTGTCTTCGGGTTTCGGCGCGGCCGCTGCGTTCGTCGCCGCTGCGGCTGGCGGCTCGGCGCCACGGCCGCCACGTCCCGCCGCCGGCTGCTGATTGTTTCCCCCTTGCTGGCCGCCGCGCTGCGCGATCTGGAACAGGATTTCTTCCTTCGCGAACTCGCCCAGGTCCTGCACCTTCGTGCGGACCTTCACGTCGGCGCCGTGCGCCGTCAGCTCACGGATGACGTCGGCGCGGCCGTTCGCCGCCGCAAACGTCAACGCGGTTTCGCCCTTCTGCGGTTCCGCGACGTTGACGTTCGCACCTTTCGCGATCAGCGCTTTCACCGCGTCGACGCGGCCCGACGCCGCCGCGAACATCAGCGCCGTCGTCCCGTTCGTCGTCGTGCTGTTCGGATCGGCGCCCGCGCCGAGCAGCGTGTCGATCAGCGGCGCATCGCCGTCACGCGCGGCGATCAAGAGCGGCGTGTAGCCGCCGATGCGCGTCGTCGCCTTCACGTTGGCGCCGGCGTAGAGCAGCATCTTCGCCAGGTCGACGTCGTGCTTGACGACGGCGTAGTGCAGCGCCGTCATGCCGTCACCGGTCGCGGTGTTGACGTCGGCGCCGTCTTTCAAGAGCGCCTTCACCTGATCCTTGTTCCCCGTCATTGCGGCATCGACGACCGAGGTCGCCGGAGACGCGGCGTAAATCAACGCCGACAGGAACAACGCGCTGATCGCGCTTCCCGAAATCATCGCTCGTCGCATCGCGTTAGCCCTCAACCTTGGAATCCGTCGTTGTCGCCGCGGCAGATGGGTTGTTCAGATCGAGTTCGCCGGTGCTGTCGCCGAACTGCTCCATGTCGGTCCGGCCGAGCGCATGCAGCATCGTCAGCATCGGATTCGCCATCGGCGTGCCGTCCGGCGCCTTGATGTGGACGCCGCCCTTCAACGCGCCGCCCGCCTTGCCGCAGACGAACAACGGCACGCGCTTGTGGTTGTGGATGTTCGAGTCGCCCATCGGCGAGCCGTACAGGATCAGCGAGTTGTCGAGCAGGTTGCTGCCGTCCGCGTCCGGCGTGTTCTTCAGCTTGTCGAGCAGGTACGGCACCATGCTGACGTGATAGCGGTTGATCTTCGCGAAGTCCATGATGCGGTCTTCGCGCTCGCCGTGGTGCGACGCGTTGTGGAAGCCGGTCGTCACGCCGCTCTCGGGATACGCGCGGCCTGACGCGTCGCGTCCGAGTTTGAACGAGAAGACGCGCGTCGAGTCGGACGCGAACGCCAGCGCGATCAAGTCCATCAGGATGTGGGTGTGCTCTTCGAACGAGTCCGGCACGCCGATCGGCGCTTCGGGCATCGCGCGCTGTTCGCCGCTCGAATTGCGCGCTTCGACGCGCTGGATGCGGCGTTCGATCTCGCGGATGTTGTCCACGTATTCGTCGAGCCGCCGGCGATCGCTCGCACCGAGCTGCCGCTTCAACTGCGCGACCTGGCCGTTGACCCAGTCGAGGATGCTGCGGTCCGCTTTGAGGCTGTCCGCGCGCTCCTGCGGCGTCGCGCCGACGCCGAACAACTGATCGAACACCACGCGCGGGTCGCGCACCATCGGCAGCGGCTGCTTCGGCGACGCCCAGCTGATCGTGTCGGTGTAGATGCACGAGTAGCCGTAGGTGCAGCCGCCGGCCTGGTCGACGTTCTCGATCGAGAGCTGCATCGACGGAATCGGCGTGTCCTGCCCGAACTTCTGCGCGTAGAGCTGATCGAGCGACGTGCCGGCGAAGACGTCGTTGCCTTCGGTCTGCTTCGGATGCGACTGCGTCAGGAACACCGCGCTCGAGCGGAAGTGATCGCCGCCGATTTCAGGCAGCGTGAACGCTTCGGCGTTGTGCACGTCGGTGTTGCTGATGATGGTCGTGTAGTCCCTGAACGGCGCGAGCGGCTCGAGCGTCGGGCTGAACTCGAAGTCGCGGCCCGCTTTCGTCGGCGCGAACAAGTTCTTCTTCACGCCGATCGCCGTGCTGCCCGCCGATCCGTGGACCATTTCCATCGCCACGAGCCGAATCTTCTTCGAACCAGCTTCCGTCTTCGCCCATGCCGTCCCGGCCGGCGTCATGGCATCCAGGAACGGCAATGCCACCGCCACGCCCGCACCCTTGAGGACGGTGCGACGGGAAACGTGCTTCTTCGTGATGATCATCTCGGCTCCTCAGTAACAGTCGTCTATCTACTTGTCGTCAGTCGTCTGCACGTCTGCCGTGCTCATCTGGAACGCAGGGCTGTTCACAATCCCGAACACGAACGACGAGAACTTGTTGCCGTTGGCCGCGGCCTTCTTGACGATCGCGCGGACCGTCGGCTGGTCGTAGTACTCGATGCGGCGGCCGAGCGCGTACGACATCAGGTTGTCGGTGAAGTTGCGAATCACCGCTTCGGAGTGGTTCAGCAGCGCTTCACGCAGGCCGTTCGGGCCGTCGATCTTCGTGCCGTCGTAGAGCGTGCCGGTCGTTTCGACCGCGACGCCGTTGTCCTTGATGCGCCACGCGCCGATCGTGTCGAAGTTCTCGAGCGATAACCCGATCGGATCGATGACGCGGTGGCACGACATGCACGCCGGGTTCTTGCGGTGCTCTTCCATGCGCTCGCGCGTCGAGAGCGGCTTGCCGCCCTGGTTCGCGCTCGTCTCGTCGAACGCCGGCACGTTCGGCGGCGGCGGTGGCGGCGGCGATCCGAGCAGCGTCTCCATGATCCACTTGCCGCGCTGCACCGGCGACGTGCGGTCCGCGACCGCCGTCTGCATCAGGATGCTGCCCTGCCCCAGGATCCCGCGGCGCTCCGGCGGCATCTGCACGCGGCGGAAGTTCTCGCCGATCACGTTCGGGATGCCGTAGACCTTCGCAATGCGCTCGTTGATGTAGGAGTAATCCGCCGTCAAGAGATCGAGGATGTTGCGATCCTCCCGGACGATGCTGTTGAAGAAGAGCTGTGTTTCCTTGATGTAGGACTGCGTCAGCTCGTTATCGAACGACGGGAAGAGCAACGCGTCGGGATGCAGCTTGTCGACGTCCTGCAGCTTCAGCCACTGCGACGCGAACCGCGTCGACATCGCTTCGGCTTTCGGATCCGCCAGCATGCGTTTCACTTGCTTGTCGAGGACCGTCGGCAGATGCAGCGTGCCGCTGTTCGCCACCTTGACCAGCTCGGCGTCCGGCACCGTGTCCCAGATGAAGAACGACAAGCGCGACGCGAGATCGAGATCCGCCAGCCGGAACGTCTGCCCCGGGCGCGCCGTCGTCGGCTCGCCTTCGAGGCGGAACAGGAACTTCGGGCTCGCGAGCATCGCCTGGATGGCGAGCTTGATGCCGGTCTCGAAGTCCTTGCCCTTGCGGCCGTCGGCGTAGAACTCCATCAGCGACTCGACGTCCTCGCCTTTCGCGGGACGCCGATACGCGACGCTCGCGAGGCTCTCGACGATCCGGCGCGCGCACGGGATCTCGTCGGCCTGCGACAGCGGGCGGCAGATGAAGATTTTGCGGCGGCTCGGCGTTTCGGATACGCCCGTTACTTTCAGCGGGCCGGTGATCGAGAAGTCGCGCACGTGCGGCAGCACGTAGATGCCGGCGTTGTTGCCGTACTCGGTGTCCGACAACGTGTACTGAATCGGCGCCATCAGGTCGTCGATCACGCCGTCGAACTTCTGGATGAACGCGGCGGCGACCTTGTGCGGACCGGCCTTGACGAAGACGCGCGGGCTGACGATGTTCAACCCGTTCTTGTCGGTTTCGGTCATCTTCCAGTCGACGTTCAGGAGCGCCGCGCGCTCGCCGTCGATGGAGACTTCAAGCTGCTCGTCGCGGCGCGCGACGCTGCCGAAGAGCTCGCCCGTCGGCGTGCCGTGCAGCATGACGCGGAACGTGTACTCGCCGTCGGCCGGGAACGTGTGCGTCAGCGCGAGCCCGCCGCGCGTGCCCCACGGCGTCCCGTCGATGTGTTTCATCTGGGACTGCGTGCGCGGCACTTTGTAGGTCGCTTCGGTCGGCGACGCGTTCTTGTCGCCCACGGCGAGCGACGAGATCTTCGCCGCCGCGCGCAGGTAGCCTTCCATCAGCGTCGGCGAGAAGCTCTGGACGTCGGCGATGTTGTCGTAGCCGCCGCTCATCGTGTCGGGCGGCAGGAACGCGTTGACGTCGATGTCGAGATCGAGGACGTCCTTCACCGCGCGCTCGTACTCCGCGCGATTCAAACGCTGGAACGTGCGGCGACCGGGATTCGGATGGAGCGCGGCAAACGTATCGATCTTCGTTTCGAGCGACGTCGCGAGATTGTTCAGCAGCGCCGCGTCAGGACGTCGCGCCTGCGGCGGCGGCATCATCCCAAGACGCAGTTTGCGAATCACTTTTTCGGCGGTATCTGCGTTTTGATCGGGATGCGCCGGATCGAAGCTCGCCAACGTCAGCCCACCGGTCTTCATTTTGTCGTTGTGGCAGGTGACGCAATACTGCTTGATGAGCGTCGCCTGCGCGTCAGCGGCGGGCGCGGCGGCGGCTTGCGGTGCAACCGGATGCGACACAGCCGGACGAGGTGCCGTCGGTTTGGCAGGTGATGCCGTTTGCGCGGCCAGGCCCAGCGTCAGCCCAAGAACTCCAACGGGAATAAGAGCGGCAGAAAGGCTTTTCATCCGTCGCTTAGTATACGGCGCGATCGCGCCGAAAAGTCCTTTCGGGCTTGCACTTTATGGTCACCGGATGTCACCGGATGTCAGGCGGCTAAAGTATCCTGAAACCGCATGTTAAAGCTCGTAATTGCCGCGTCGTTGCTGGCCCTGCAGGTGCCTGGTCCGTTCGTGCAAATGGCTGACACCGAACGCGCGTTCGCGAAACGGGCCTCCGAGGTCGGCATCCGCGACTCGTTCCTCGAGTATTTCGCGGACTCGGCGGTGCGGTTCGACGCTGAGCCGTCGCCAGCCAAACCGTTCCTCGAGAAGCTGAAACCGCAGCCGCCGTCGGTCGTCGAGCTCGTGTGGGAACCGCGGTTCGGCGACATCGCCGCCAGCGGCGACATCGGTTACCTGACCGGTCCGGCGTCGCGCATCGTGCACAGCGATCCCGCGCAGCCGGTCACCGAGCTCGCGTACTTTTCGATCTGGAAGCGCCAGGCCGACGGCACGTTCAAGGTCTTCATCGACCAGGGGATCACGACGCCGATGGCGGTGCCGTTTCCGAGCGGGTTGACGCGCGCGGACGCCAGCGACCGTTACGCCGGACGCGCGTCCGATGCGGACGCGACGCTGCAGCGCGCCGACCGCGATCGGACGCCGCCGCTGACGAAGAACGCCCGCGTGTATCGCGACGGCAAGATGCCGTTTGTCGGCGATGCCGCACAGGCGCAACTCGTCGACGGCGAGCGCGATCGCACGACCGAGTCGCTCCACGTCGAGTCGGCGACGTCCGGCGATCTCGGGATCAGTTATGGACGATACGCGATGAAGACCGAGCGCGGTCACTACGTCCGTGTCTGGACGCGCAACCGCGCCGGCCGGTGGTTGTTGGCGTTCGACGTTACCGCGCCGCGGCGGTAGCTGACGGCGCACGCTCCGCGAGCAACTGCTCGACGGTGTGCGTCATCTCCTGCTTCGCTTCTTCGTGGAATCTCCCGCTCGCCTTTCCGGGGAACCCCGCATGTGCGCTGCGCACGCGTCCGTCACGCCCGACGAAGAACGTCGTCGGGAACGAGTTCAGGTTGACGGCTTGCGGCAGCGTCGCCGGCGCATCTTTCGGCTCGCCGGGCACGAGCACCGTGTACGTGATGCCGTAGTGCTTGATGAACGCTTTCAGTCGCTCGGGATTTTTCAGCTGCGCCGCTTCTTCGTACGACAGCGCGACGATCTCGAGCCCTTTGTCGTGGTACTTCTTGTAGAGCTCCACGAGGAACGGCGTTTCGTCGTGGCAGTTCGGGCACCAGCTGCCGGCGATATCGACGATGACGACTTTGCCGCGGAACTTCTCGTCGGTGCTCGAGACGATCTTGCCGTTCAGATCGGGCGCGCTCCATTTGAACGGTTCGCCCGGATCTTTCACGCTGGTGAAGCGTGAGGGATCAGTCGGCTGCGGCAGTCCTTTCGCCTTCGCCTGATCCGCTTTGAGCGCCGGCACCGGCGCGTTGCGATTCTCGACGACGAGGAGCGAGCCGTCGGACTGCGGTGTGATCTCGACGCGTGTCGGACGCGACCCCGCGAAATGTCCGAGGACGAACTTGCCGTCGCGATAGGTACCGGTCAGCGTGCCGGTGTCGCCGTCGACGCGCAGGATCGACGCCGAGACTTCGGACCCCGACTGACGGACGATCAGGTGCCACGCGTCCTCGCCCTTCGAGCTCTTCTTGTCCAGGTTCATCGTCCAGAGGCCGGCAATCTGCGGCGGCTTCGCGTCGCTCGCGGCGTTCGTAAATCTCTTCGCTTTGAACGGATACGGGTTCCCGCGCGTGCCGCGCGAGTATTCGCCTTCGAGCTGGCCGTCTTTCATCGTCGCGTCGAGCTTCGTGCCGAGCGCGTCCCACTCGATCGACAGCGTTCCGTTCTCGAAGCGTCCGGCGCTCGAGACCATCTTCTCGTCGCCGTTGAAGAACGTGCCTTGCACCGACGCGCCGTTGCCTGTGATCTGAAATCGGAACGGCACTTCGACGCCGCCGGCGGTGACCGTCGCGTCCCACATCCCGGCGATCGACTGCGCCTGCACGAGCGACGGCAGCGCGGCGAGCGCCAGCAACGCGAACATCCAACTCTGGAGTTTCATTACGTGCTCCTTAGCCGAAAAACATTAGCATGATCCTGTGCGCCTGGTATTCCTCTCGGTCCTGCTCGCCTCGGCTGTCCTGGCCGCGCAAGATCAGCCGCCGGTGCGCGCGACGACCAAACCGTTCAAGAGCGGCGTCGACGTCACGACGCTGACCGCGACGGTAACGGACAAAGAGGGACACCTCGTCACCGGCCTCGACCGCGATGCGTTTCAAGTCTTCGAGGACGGGGAACGACAGACTGTGACGCAGTTCACGCGGGAAAGGGTTCCGATCGGCCTCGGGGTCCTGCTGGACATCAGCGACAGCATGTACGGCCAGCGGATTCAGGACGCGCGAGCGGCGGTCGACCGCTTCCTGTTTACGCTGCTCGACGAATCGGACGAGTTCTTCCTCGTCGCGTTCAACCACAAGCCGCGCGTGCTGACCGAGTGGACGCACGCGCGCGACACGGTGACGCAGGCGCTGGCGGCGCTTCGGCCCTCGGGCGGCACGTCGATCTACGACGCGGTCATCGAGGCGCTGCCGATCATGGATCACCGCAACCGGCAGCGGGCGGCGATCCTGATCATCTCCGACGGCGCCGACACGGCGAGCACGGCGACGCTGCGAGACATCCGCACGGCGCTCCTCAAGAGCGACGCCTTCATCTACGCGGTGGCGATCGACTCACCCGAGCGTCAGCCGATCAACACGCGCGTCAACGCGCAGGCGCTGCGCGAGATCACCAACGAGAACGGCGGACGGACGGAGATCGTGCAGAACTCCGCCGATCTCGACGCCGCGACCGCGCGCATCGCCGAAGAGCTGCGCAGCCAGTACGTCCTCGGCTACAGCTCGTCGCACGCCGGCGACGGCAAGTTCCACAGCATCCGCGTCCGCGCGACCAATTCCGATTACCGCGTCCGTTCGCGGAACGGCTACGTCGCGGACAGCCGATAGCCAGCAGCCGTTAGTTGACTCAGTCAACTAGTTCGTTGACAATGTGCGCGTGTCGCACGTCGAGACCGTCCGCGCCTTCAACCGCTTCTACACGCGCCGCATCGGCGCGCTCGGCAATCACTGGCTCGCCAGCCCCTACTCGCTGACCGAAATGCGCGTCCTGTACGAGCTCGCCCATCGCGGCGAGGCGACGGCGAGCGCGCTCGGCGACGAGCTGGGCATCGACGCCGGGTACTTGAGCCGCATCCTGCGCAAGTTCGACACGGAACGGCTGATTACGCGGACGCCCTCAGCGGCGGACGCGCGGCAAAGCCTCGTGCGCCTCACGCCGCTCGGCCGCAAGACGTTCGCGCCGTACGAAGCGCGCGCCCGCGAAGAGGTGACGACGATGCTCGCGGCGCTCGGCGGCGACGGCCGCCGCAAGGTCGTCGAGGCGATGCACACGATCCAGCGGACGCTCGAGGACGGCGTCGCTGCAGCGCCCGCCGCGTACGTGTTGCGCGCGCCGGAACCGGGCGACATGGGATGGATCGTCCAGCAGCACGGCCGGATCTACGCGCGCGAGTGGGGGTACGATGCGTCGTTCGAGGCGCTCGTGGCGCGCATCGCGGCCGACTTCATCGATCATCGCGATCCGGAGAAGGAGCGCGGGTGGATTGCGGAGATCGACGGCGAGAACGCCGGATCGGTCCTGCTCGTCCGCAAGTCGGCGACGGTCGCCAAGCTGCGGTTGCTGATCGTCGATCCGAAAGCGCGCGGTCTCGGCATCGGTCGGCGCCTCGTCGACGAATGCGTCCGCTTCGCACGGCAAGCTGGCTACCGCAGGATCACGCTGTGGACGCACAGTCAGCTGCTGGCGGCGCGCGCGATCTATCGGCAGGCGGGATTCGTCTGCGTCGCCAGGAAACCAGTGCGAAGCTTTGGCAAGAAACTCGTCGATGAAATCTGGGAGCTCACGTGCTGACGATCGTGCTCGCGGCCACCATTCACGTCAGCGTCCAGGCACGCGCCGTGAAGCCGGGCGAACTGGTGCTCTGCGCGATTACGCTGCCTGGACATCAGGACACGGTCCACGTTCGAGCGTTTGGACACGACATCGCCGCGTATGCCGTCGGCGACCACGAGTGGCGTGCCTTGATCGGGATCGATCTGGACACGAAGCCGGGCACGTACGGCGTGCGCGTCGACGCCGGTGGCGTGACCGCGACGGAACAACTGAGCGTCTTGCCGAAGAAGTTTCCGACGCGCCGCCTGACTGTGGACGAGAACTTCGTGACGCCGCCGGCCTCCGCGGAAGGACGCATCGCCGCCGACGCGAAGCTCCTCGCGTCGACATGGGCTCATTCCAGTCCGGATCGGCTCTGGACCGATTCGTTCATCCGGCCAGTGCCACAGCCGGCGAACAGCGCGTTCGGCACACGCAGCATCTTCAACGGGAAGCCGCGCAACGCGCACGGCGGCGCCGATTTTCTGAGTCCCGCCGGCACGCCGATCCACGCGCCCAACTCGGGACGCGTCGTCGTCGCCCGCGATCTCTATTACTCGGGCAACACCATCGTGATCGATCACGGGCTGGGGATGTTCTCGATGCTGGCGCACCTCTCGGAGATTCGCGTGCACGAAGGCGATCGCGTGGACGAGGGTCAGGTGGTGGGGTTGGTCGGCGCGACCGGCCGCGTCACCGGTCCGCACTTGCACTGGGCGGTGCGCGCCAACGACGCGCGCGTGGATCCGCTGTCGCTGCTCGCGGTGCTCGGTCCTACGCCGCGCGCGTCCGAACCAGCGACGCGATCGAAGCGCTGAGCTGTTCGAAATCGACCGGCTTCGTGCAATGCACCTGGAAGCCGGATGCCAGCGACCGCTCGCGATCCTCGGTGCGCGCGTACGCACTCACCGCAATCGCCGGCACGTCTCCACCCTGATCCCGGGACAGCGATCGGATGCGCGCAATGAGCGCGAAGCCGTCCTCGTTCGGCATCGCGATATCCGAGAGCACGATGTCGTGTCGCTCGCGGCGAAATGCGTCGAACGCCTCTTGCGCCGACGCCGCGACGCTGACCGCAGCGCCGCGCGCGCGCAGCGACTCGCCGAGCAACTCCAGCGCGTCGAGGTCGTCGTCGACGACGAGCGCACGGATACCCGCGAGCGCCGGCGCTGCGGCGCGATGCGTCTCGAGGCGGCTCGCCGATGCGGCGCCGCGCCGGTCGGCCGCCGCCGGCAGCGAGAGCGTGAACGTCGCCCCGCGCCCTTTGCCCTCGCTCGTCACCGACGCTCGGCCGCCATGCAGTTCGACGATGTGACGCACGATCGCGAGGCCGAGGCCCAGGCCGGCGTGGGCGCGCGTGGTGCCGCTGTCCGCCTGGCGGAACCGATCGAACACATACGGCAACACCGACGGTTCGATGCCCTCGCCGGTGTCCTGGACGACGATGTCGAGGTTGCTGTCGGATCCGGTCACCGTGACGGAGACGTGACCGCCGGACGGCGTGAACTTGATTGCGTTCGACAGCAGATTCCACACGGCCTGTTGCAGCCGCGACGCATCGCCGAGGATCGACGGCACATCATCGGGGATGTTGACGTCGACGGCGATCCGTTTTGCGGTCGCCGCCGGCAGAATCGCTTCGACGGCCGCGTGGACCGCGGCCGCGACATCCACCTGCGCGACGTCGATCCGCAGCTTGCCGGTGATGATCCGCGACACGTCGAGCAGATCTTCGACGAGATCGAGCTGGGCGACGGCGTTGCGTTCGATCACTTCGAACGCGCGCTCGACCTTTGGTCCCGTGATGGCGCCCGACCGCAACATGCGGACCCATCCAAGGACCGCGTTGAGCGGCGTGCGCAGCTCATGCGACAACGTCGCCAGAAATTCGTCCTTCGCGCGATTCGCGGCGTTGACCTGCCGGTACGCGCGCGCGTTTTCGACCGCCAGCGCAGCCCGATAGGCGAGCTCCTGCGTAAACCGGAAATCGTCCTGCGTGTACCGCCGTTCCGATTCCGCGTACACGAACGTCAGCGCGCCGAAGGTCCGCCCATGCACCGTGAGCGGCGCGATGATGACCGACCGAATGTGGAGCGCCTGCAGCAAACGCCGATGGTCCTCGTCGCGCGCCCCGGCCGCCAGCATCTCGTCGGAGATATCCGCGTGGAACGCCGGCGTGCCGGTTCGAATCGCGGCAGCGATGCCGCCACGCCCGTTCGGATCTTCGGGATAACGCTCCTGGATCGTGCGCGCCATCTCGACCTTGGCGGGATCGCTGTGCGCGACCGCGAGCCGCTGCACACCGCCGCGATCGTCGACGATGTCGACGGCGCACCAGTCGGCGAACTGCGGAACGGCGAGGTTGACAACGGTGCGCAGCGTCTGCTCGTACTCGAGCGAGCTGGCGAGCGCCGCGGCCGCCTCGGACAAGAGTGCCGATTGACGTGAGGCGAGATCGGCGCGCTCGCGACTGCGCCGCTGCTCGTCGTACAGCTCGGCGGTCGTGATCGCCGCCGCGGCGAGGTTGCTCAACGCCTTCGCGGTGTGGATTTCGACGTCGCTGAACTCGTGGGGGTGACGGAAGTAGAACACGATCGTGCCGGTCGCGTGGCCGGCGATCGTCATCGGGGCTGCCAGCAGCGCTTGAATCCCCTCGTCGCGATAGGCGTGGGTCCGCTCTTCGAGCATCGGCACGTTCTGCACGCTCGGCACCGCCATCGGTTCCTCGAACGGCACCGTCGTCACTTCGTCGCCGCCGCGGTACGAGCGGACGAGACGCTTCGCAAACGTGTCGGAGATCCCCCACGACGCCGCGATCTCCCACGCCTTGTCGCGCTGCTCGAATCGCCAGACCGCGTAGCCGTCCGCGGTGATCATCGTCCGCGCGAGGACGACGATCGCGGGCACCACGTCCGCGAGTTTCGGTGAACCGAAGAGGGTGCCGGACGCGGCGACGAGCGACACGAGCCGCTGCTGCAAGTCGCGCTGCCGCGCTTCCGCGTCGAGGAGTGCGGCGTGCGCGGCGAAGCGTTCGCGGATGTCGCGGGCGACCTTCGACGCGCCGACAACGACGCCGTCTTCGTTGACGATCGGCGATACCGTGAGCGAGATCGGGATGCGCGATCCATCTTTGCGCAGGCGCCACGTTTCGTAGTGTTTGACCGCTTCGCCGCGCTTGATGCGCGCGATGACTTCGCGTTCTTCGTCGAGCAAGTCTGGCGGAATCAGGATGGTGATGGGCCGCCCGACGGCTTCTTCAGCCGTGAAGCCGAAGATACGCTCCGCCGCCCGGTTCCACGTCTGGATGATGCCGTCGAGATTTTTGCTGATGATCGCGTCTTGTGAACATTCGACGATTGCGGCGAACTGATCCACGAACGAAATACTACTCCTCCGCCTGCGGTTGAGGTTGTGCACGGTTGCCAATCAAAGTGCGGTCGAGGTGTCCTAACTCCAGACACCGATAGCGCGCACGAAGACCGGATTGCCGCGGATATGTCTGAAATAGCCGAGTGGTATTGCGCTTGCGAGGGCTTAGACCGCTTATGGCCATCTGCGTTCCCCTCGCGACCAGCTCGATGCCGCTGCCCCGGACGAATTCGCCAGCGCGCGTCATGCGCTGGACGTTCCGGCGCGACCACGAAACCGTCGTGTGCGAGCTTGGATTGAACAACGACGACTCGGCGTACGAACTTCGGATCGATCCGCCGTGGAACCCGACCGGCCTGACCACAGAAGTGTTCGACGACGCGGTGTCCGCGTTTCAGCGGCACGGCGCGATCGAACGCATCCTCATCGACGAAGGCTGGTCGCTCGAGCGATTCGACTCCGGCCGCGTCCCGCGCTAGCTCTCCGCTCGCAGAGGGAGGCGGACGACAAACGTCGCGCCGCGTCCCTCCCCCTCACTATGCGCATCGATCGATCCGCCGTGCATCTCGGCCAGATGGCGCGCGATCGCGAGGCCCAATCCGAGTCCGCCGTGCTGGCGTGACACCGACCCGTCGGCCTGCCGGAATTTATCGAACACGAACGGCATGAACTCGCGACTGATCCCGGAGCCGGTGTCGGTAACGCGTAGCTCGGCATGGCCATCATGTGCGCCGACGGCCACGCGCACCTGGCCGCCGGCCGGCGTGAACTTCACGGCGTTCGACAACAGGTTCCAGGCGATTTGCTGCAGCCGGCCCGCATCGCCGACGATCGGTACGGGGCCGGGTGCGCTGATCTCGATCGGGATCTTCTTCGCCGACGCCGCCGGTGCGACCGCGTCGACGCCTCGCTCGGCAATGCTGACGAGATCGATCGGCTTCATGTCGAGCCGCAGGTTGCCCGCCATGCCGCGCGCAACGTCGAGGACATCGTCGACAATCTGCGCCTGCGCCTGCGCGTTGCGGACGATGACGTCGATGGCGTGTTTCGTGCGCGCTTCATCGCCCGGATTCTGGGCGAGGATGCGCGCCCAGCCGAGGATCGCGCTGAGCGGCGTCCGCATCTCGTGCGACAGCGTCGCGAGGAATTCGTCTTTCAGCCGGTTCAGTTCCTGCGTCTGGCGATAGAGGCGCGCGTTTTCCATCGCCAGCGACACCCGGCGCGCAAACTCTTCGAGCAGCGTCACGTCGTCTGCCGAAAATTCGCGACGCTGCCCAGTCGCCGTCATGCCGAACGAGATCACGCCGACGGGACGGCCCAGCACGAGCAACGGCGCACCGGCGTAGGCGTACGGCTGCAGCGTCAACCCGAGCTCGAACAAACGCGGATCGATCGTCGCTGGATCCAGTGCCGATGCCGCGTGCGCCAGATCGGCCGGCGACACGACGTGCGTCCGTCCCGTCTTCACGATCCTCTCGGCAAATGTCGGCAGTGGCGAGCCGCCTTGCTCGATCGCGCGGACGGCCAACTCGCGGACGATCGGCTCTTTGGCGCGGTCGACGTGCCCCGCCGCCACATGCTTCAGGACGCCGTGGTCGTCCTCGAGCATGACGTTGCAGTAGTCGCCGAGCCGAGGCAGCGCGAGATGGACCGCCTGTTCGAGCGTTTGGCTGTAATCGAGCGACGACCCGAGCAGCGCGCTCACGTCCGCGATGAATTGCAGCCGCTCGCGCGCGTCGACGCGCTCGGTGATGTCACGCGCGATCTTCGACGCGCCGACGATGTCCCCTGACGCATCGCGGATCGGAGAGACCGTGACCGACACATGGACGGACGAGCCGTCCTTGCGCACGCGTACAGTTTCGAACGGCTCGACGCGTTTCCCGGCGCGGACGCTCGCCATCACGCGGTCCTCTTCGGGCCAGCGTTCTGGCGGGATGATCATGGTGATGGGCCGGCCCGTCGCCTCGGCGGCCGAGTAGCCGAACAGCCGCTCGGCGCCGCCGTTCCACGACGTGATGACCGATTGCAAATCCTTCGCGACGATGGCGTCATCGCTCGATTCGACGATCGCCGCCAACTGCTGCTCCGACCACATGGGAGGTCAAAAGCTTATCGTAGCCAGCAAAGGGAAGTGATCGGATCCGAAGCGGTCGGACAAACGCCTCACGTCGATCGATCCGACACCCCGCGCAAACACGTGATCCAGATCGGCGCGGAAGCCAAAGCCCATCCATGTCGTCGTTGCGCGTTGAGCCACCTGGGGAAACGCGTTCTGAAAGACGGCGACGGCGCCCTCGCCGTTGCCGCGCCAGGTATTCAGATCGCCGGCGATGAGGGTGGGCGTGGTGGATGACACCGCGCTGACGATCGTTTGCGCTTGACGGCGCCGCGCCGCGAACGGACCACCGTGCGCCAACGCCAGCGCCGTGTCGAGATGCACGTCGACGAGGCGAAGCGTCCACGATCCGCTGTGGACGGTCGCCGCGACGACGACGCGCCGTTGATGTTCGACCGGCAGCTCAATCGCCGTCAGATCGCCCAGTGGAAGCGTCGACAAAATCGCGTTGCCGCGATCCTCGATCGGCCGCACGACGCCGCCGTTGCGCATCGAGGGCACGTAGAAGAGCGCGAGGCCTTCGTCGTTCGCGACGGTTTCCACATCTTCGCGCTGGAGTCCTTTGACGATCGGCGCAATCCGTGACGGTGTGGGAAAGCCGCGCGGCACGCTCGGCGGAACCGCGTTGCCGGCGCGATACTCCTCCTGCAGCAGCAACGCGAACTGCGTCACCGGTCGACCGTCGGTGAACGAGCCGTTCCGCAGTCGATCGATCACCACGCGCACGGCACCGCCGCCGACGTTCACGTTCCAACTGACGACCACGAATCTGTTCGCAGGCGGCGCGGGCGTTCGCGCCGGTGCCGAGCGAATGACCGCCGGGCCGACGGTGCCGCACCACCGCGACAGTTCGCGGCGCGCGGCGGCATCCGCCGGTTCAACCCACCGAATCGGTGTCGAGGAAGTGTCCGAGATAGTCGCGCGGCAGGGTGCAGGCTGTGGGTCAGCAAACGCGACGCAGACAAGACTAGCGGCGACGACGGCGGCGGCGCGGAGGCGTGTCGTGAGCAATCGATCGCTCCGATGCTGGCGCATTGAACACGCGGACGTCACGCACGTCATGCAGCGGACCGTAACCTGAGCCTTTGGCGTCGCGGTCGGCCTGTTCGAGGCGTTCGCGCTGTTCCGAGACCTGCGACATGCGTTCCGTCAGCTCTCGAATGCGTCTGACCTGGTTCTCCAGGAACGAGTCCGACATAACCATCCAGCTCCTGCTGGAGGTAGAGCGAAGTTTGTGCCAGTCGACTAGACGCGCAGGATCACGGCATCCACTGATTTTCCCGTCGCGCGGGCGATGGCCGAGGCGTACAGCGTCACCTGTCGTCGGTATTTGTCCTCCCCTTCGGCCGCGATTTCGAAGTCGGTCTTGTAATCGACTACGGTCCAGCTGCCGTCGCATTCGAACGCGAGGTCGACGATGCCCTCGACCAAGGTACCGTCCGCCACCACGTAGGTAACCGGTGTCTCACGCCGGCAGGCACCACGCGCCTCTGCGACATGGGCACGCCGGAGGATGTCGTGTGCCAGCGCCCGCTCGACAACACGGACCGCAGTCGCCACATCCTCATCCGCGACGCCCAACTCTCGGGCTTCGGCGACGGCCATGTTGCTCAGCACGTCACGCGGCGCATCAAATGGCGCGGTGGCCAGCAGCTCATGCACAAGGGACCCAAACGCGGCCCCGCCCAGGCGATCGGTGGTGTCGCGGATGTCGAAAGTACGAAGTGCGACGTGCGAAGACAGATCGCTATCCGTTTCCGCGAATTCACGCGCCGTCGTCACCGTAAGCGATGGCGCTGCGCCCTGGGCGCGCGCGTCATGACGCGCGAGGACCCACGCGTCGTACTTCGTGCGTCCATCGGCGATAACATGTTTCGCGACGTCCTTCACGATCAGATCCTCGCGCCGGACGCCGAACGGCGCTTTCGCCCCAAGCGTCAACGCGCTCGGATCCCACCACACGACTGAATAACCGCCAGCATCCGGAAACAGATGCTGTCCCGGACACATGGTCGACGGACCGGCTGGATCGTCGTTCGGCCGCTGCAGCACCGCGTCCTTCGACTTGAATGCCGGACAATTCGGTCCGCGCACGGCGCTGCGTCGTGCGGTAATCGGCGGATAGAGCGCCCGATTGAGTGGGCTGATCCACCCGCCTTCCCACGGCTCGTCCCCGAGCGCCGGCACGACGAGCAGATCGCGGGCTCGCGTCGCGGCAACATACGCGAGACGCACGCCTTCGGCTTCATCGCGCGCGACCTCGTCGGCTTCGTGGTCGTGCAGTTCGTGCGGCGCCCAGCCGCCGATCTTGATCGCGCACAGTCCGCGTGACGCGTCGAGATAGCGGCTCGCGTCGTTCCGGCTCATCCGACACGTCATGTCCGCCAGGATCACGACCGGAAACTCGAGTCCCTTCGCTTTGTGCACCGTCATCAGCCGCACGCCGTCGCTGCCTTCTTCGAGGATCGGCGCTTCCGCCGCTTCGCCGGCTGCCGCCGATCGCAGTTCGTCAATGAACCCGCGGAAGGAAATGCCGCCGCCCGCCTCGTACTGTCGGGCGAGCTCGGCGATGTGCAGCACGTTGGCGAGCGCCTGCTCGCCGGCGGGACGAAGAATCAACCCGACGTGCGCGCGCGTTTCGGTCAGCAGCCGGCCGATGGTGTCGGCAACGGGCCGATAGTTCCGCTGACGGTGGAGCTGCTGCAGGATGCGCAGCGCTTCGGCGATCGGCAGCAAGTGCTCGACCGGTTCGCCGACGAGGGCCAGTTCGTCGCCCGAATTGCCGCCCAGTTCGCGTGGAATCCGGAACGGATGGAACGTCCCGAACCGGTGGCGGAACTCCAACAACGGCTCGTCGTCGATCGCGAACAGCGCACCTTTCAACGTCGCGAACACCGACAACTCGTCGTCCGGCCATTCGATCGCCGCCAGTGCCGCGCGCACCGTTTCGACTTCCTCACGGCCGTGGAACGCCTTGCCGCCGACGAGCAGATGCGGGATCCCTCGCGCTTCGATTGCGTCGATGTACGGGCGCGTGACGTCCTCGCCGAAGCTGACGAAGCGGCGGAACAGAATTGCGATGTGGCGCGGTTGAATCGGCTCGCCCTCGATCGTCCAACCGTTCTTCTCGTCGATGAGCCACGCGATGAACGCGCCGACCGCGTCGGGCAGCGATTCCTCGATCGCTTTCGGCGACGCGCGGAGCGGTCCGTTGCGTGAGTACGGCTTCGGCACCGGCAACGCGACGATGGCGGGCTGGGTGTCGTTGCCGTCGCGCGACTTCTCGAGCGCGATGTATTTCGCCTGGAGCGTCGCCGCATCCTCGATCATCGCAGCGCTGAACGCCGCATTGACGAAGTGCTGGATCTCCGGCACGCTGCGATAGCTCGTCGT
>DASREL010000197.1:0-32966 GCA_035652075.1 Vicinamibacterales bacterium | reverse complement strand
GGGCTTGGCATCGTGCTCGCCCTGGCGCTCACGCGAACGATCGCGAGCCTGCTGTTCCACGTCACGGCAACCGATCCCCTGACCTTCTCGGCCGTCGTCGTCGTCCTCGGTGGCGTGGCGCTCCTGGCGACGTATCTGCCGGCCCACCGCGCCGCACGGATCACGCCGGTCGAGGCGCTTCGTTATCAGTAACCGGTGCAGTTGTCGGTAGCGCAGGCCTTCAGGCCTGCTACGGGCGCGTGATTTCGGTGCCGGACATCTTCTTGCTCTTGACGTCGGCCGAGACGCTCTGCAGGTAGTCGCTGACTTTGAGCGCGGTTCGAAAGACCGCGCGACCGAACGACGCGAGCCCCGTCGCGTCCGACTCTTTTCCAAACACCGCATCGCCGACGTCGTCGACTTCGCGCTCCGCCAGCGTGCCGATCGTGGCGACGACGTGGACGTAGTATTGCTCCGCAGAGTCGAGACGATCGCGGCCGCCCAAATCGATCGTCACCTCCATCGGGTTCTGGACGGCGGTCGTCGGCGCGACGCCGCCGAGCCGCAGGATCTGGATGACTGCGGGATACACCAGCCGATCCCAGACGGACCGCTTTTCCCACAACTCCGCCTGCACGCGCAGATGCAACTGACCACCCTGCTCGATGACCTTCTTGAATCGATCCGGGACGACGTCGCGCAGTTGAATCGTCGTGCGCACGGTCGCTGCGGATGCATGCACGTCCTTGACCGAGACGTCGAGCGGCGCGGCCGCAGCGACGCGTCCCGCAGTCAGCGCGACGAGTGCGAGCGACAGGAGCGAGCGTCGCGTCATCAGAAGGTGCGTACGAATCGCAAGGTCACCTGCAGCGAACTGGGAACCGCGTTCAGCTTGTAACCGAAGTCGAGACGGCAGTCGCCGACGCCGATGCCGAACCCGACGCCTTTCAGCGCGTCCCGGTGTGCGGCGTCCTCTCTGAAAGTCGCCTTACCGACGTCCATGAATCCGATCGCGCGCAGTCCGGTGCGGTCGCCGAGCGTGTATTCCATGTTGAGGAGCGCCATCGTGTCGCCGATCTGCTCCTTGAAGTCGTAGCCGTGGACGCTGCCGATGCCGCCGACGGCGAACTGCCGTTGCGGTGGCAGCACGCCATCAGACCAGCCGCCGATCGCGCGGATGTTGAAGTCCTGATGCGTCGACAGCGGCAGTTCGGCGCGGCCGGCGACAATGTGCCGCTGGAAGTCGAAGTCGCTCTGCAGCGCTCCAGGCTTCGAGATCTCCGACGTCCAGTCGACGCGCCAGCGCCGCGACATATCGTTCTCGCCCTCAGGACTGTGCACCCGCTGACCGAACAACGAATCGAGCTGATGACGCCGGTACGTTGATTCGAGCGACTCGCGCTCGAACGAGTCGCTCGACGCGGTGGCGCCAATGACGATCGAACTCAGCCGGCCATCAAGGGCCGCGCGGTTCGTCCGGAACGGGTCGTCACTGTTCCAGACGCTGAAATCGCTTTGCACTGTGAGCGGCTCTTCGCGTTCGTTCCGCCAGGCGCCGAGGAATTCCACGTTCGGCAGGACGCGATACGCGCTCGAGATCTGAAGGCCGCGGCGGCGGTAGTAGTCGCGAAAACTCTTGCGTGGACCGATCGCCGCCAGGCTCGCCTCGGTCGACGACAACTGCCACTGATCGTCGCTGGCGGTGAGGTCGCGCAACTCGCCGCCGATGTACAGCTTTTGCGACGAGAAGAACGGCCGTTCGAAGCCGAGCGCATAGCCCACCGAATTCGAGCCAAGCCGCGCGGAGATGTGGCCGGCGACAAACGCGTGGTTGAACGACGCGTGATCGAAGACCGCCGCGCCAAATCCGAGCGACGGCACGAACCCATCGACCGGCGTAAACCAATCTTCGCGATCGCCGAGGTCCGGCACCATGTTGAAGCGACCGGCGGGCTCGCGTAAGCCGACGATCAGGACGCGCTGGCCATCCCGATCGATGACGTTGAAGGTCCGCTTGCTGCGGCGGACGGCGCCGCGGGTCTGCTGCAACAGCGCGTCGAGCGCATGGACCGCGCGCGACCGGTTGAACACGTCGCCGGCGCGCAGCGCGAAGTCGGAGTTAAAGGCCGCCTTCAGCTTGTCGTCGAGGCCTTCAAACTCCACCGCATCGATGACTCCTTCGTCGACGGTGATCGTCAACGTCCCGGAGCCGTCGTCGAACGTCGGCGTCGCACGCGCGAACGTGTAACCCTCGTCGCGGTAGTGGCGCTCGATCCGATCGCGCAACTGTTCGAGGGTGCTCGACAACGCCTCCCCTACCACCACCCGGCTCGCACGAGCCACGTCAGCCTCGGACAGCTCCTTGGCGCCAACGACACGGAGCGAACGGACGGTTTCTGGTGCGGGTGACGGGGTTTGAGCGGCGAGCGGGACGGCCGACGCGACGACGAGCGCGGTGAACAGAACGGAGAAGGATCGCGCCATTAGCCGTCTGTGACGAACTCTTCCTCGACAAAGTTCCGTCCATCGAACCGAAAGGCGCGTATCACGGGCGGATCCGACGCCAGCCCGACGATCAGATGGAGCTGGTCCGGATAGTTCGCCTCCGACCGGTCGGTTTCGGACGGGATCGGCGCCGAATGCGGATGCGAGTGGTAAAAGCCAACAACAGACAGGCCGCGCGACCGTGCCGCTTTGATCGCGGCGAGGTGATCCTTTGGATCGATCTCGAACCGCGTCGGACGATCGGCAATGTTCCCCGTCCGTACCGCCTCGAGCACCACGCCGTCCTTGCCGATCAACACTCCGCAGCACTCGGCGGGCGTCGCCTCGCGCGCGTGCGCGATGACCTCGGTCAGGACTTCGTACTTCACACGTCTCACTTCATGCTTTCGATGGCCATCGCAATGCCCATGCCCCCGCCGATGCACAGTGAGGCGACTCCGTAGCGCAGTTTCCGCGCACGTAATGCGTAGACGAGCGTCGTCAAGACGCGGGCGCCGCTGGCCCCAATCGGGTGGCCGAGCGCGATCGCGCCGCCGTTGACGTTGACCTTAGCCGGATCGATGCCGAGCTCGCGGACGACGGCCACGGACTGTGCGGCAAACGCTTCGTTCAATTCGAACAGGTCGACGTCACCGAGTTTCAGGCCCGCGCGATCGAGGACTTTCTTCACCGCCGGCACTGGACCAATGCCCATCACCTTCGGATCGACGCCGGTCGACACGTAGCCGAGGATCCGCGCGAGCGGCTTCGCCCCGATCTTTTCGGCCTTGGCTTTCGTCGCGATCACCAACGCCGCCGCGCCGTCGTTGATTCCCGACGCGTTGCCTGCCGTCACCGTCCCGTCTTTCTTGAAGGCCGGCCGTAGCGCTGCGAGCGTGTCGACCGTCGTCCCTGGACGTGGATATTCGTCGGTCGCGACCATCAGCGGATCGCCTTTCTTCTGCGGCACCGGAACAGCGACGATCTCATCCGTGAAGCGCCCTTCGGCGATCGCGACTGCCGCACGCCGCTGACTCTCGGCCGCGAACGCATCCTGATCCGCGCGGGACACGTTGTACCGGGACGCCACCTCTTCGGCGGTGATGCCCATGTGCGTCATGCCGATCGCGCACGTGAGCCCTTCGCTCAGCATTGAGTCCACTGTCGGCGCGTTGCCCATGCGGTAACCCCATCGGGCGCCCGGCAGCAGGTACGGTGCGCTCGACATCGACTCGGTGCCGCCGGCGATCATCGTATCGACGTAGCCGACGCGAATCGCCTCGACCGCGTGGACGACGGCCTGGAGTCCCGATCCGCAGACGCGATTCACCGTCTCGCCTGGCACCTCGACAGGCACGCCCGCGCGCAAGCCGGCCTGCCGCGCGACGTTCATGCCCGCTCCAGCCTGAAGGACGCACCCCATCACGACGTCACCGACATCCGCCGGCTTCACGTTCGCGCGCGCGATCGCTTCACGAATCACGACCGTCCCAAGATCGACCGCACTCAAATCCTTGAACGCGCCGCCGAACGAGCCAATCGGCGTTCGGCACGCGCTGAGAATGACAACTTCGAAATCCTTGTCCATGGCTCGATTATAGGGGTACGATCGACGCCAATTCTGGAGTCACTGATGAGAGTTCGTGTCGCGATTGTTGCTGTCGTGTTGTCGTGCGTGCCGCTCGCTGCGCAATCGAAGCGGCCGATGACGGTTGACGACATCCTCGACCTCGTGCAGGTGTCCGCGCCCCGTATTTCGCCCGACGGCGCGCGCGTGCTGTACTCGAAATCCGAACTGGCGAAGTGGAAAGACAACAAGCGCAACTCGACGATCTGGATCGTCGACGCGGACGGATCCAACAACCATCAGTTTCTGAGCAGCGACAAGGATCGCAGCCCTGCCTGGTCGCCAGACGGCAAGTACGTGGCGTTTCTGTCCACGCGCGATCAGGCGTCCGGTCGCGACGGCGATGCGAGTGGCGATGGCGGCGGCGCGCAGATCTGGGTGATCCCCGTCAGCGGCGGCGAAGCGACGAAGCTCACCGATCATAAAGGCGCGATTCGGTCGTTCGAATGGTCGAAAGACAGCGCCTCGATCTTCTTCGTCGCCGAACACGCCGACAGCGACGCCGAGAAAGCGGCGAAGAAGGCCGGTGATGATGCGATTTACGTCGACGAGGACGCGAACGGCCAGGAGCGCGGCGAGTTTGCGCAGCTCTGGCGGATCACGATGTCCGACAAGAAGGAACAACAGGTCACGCACGACGATCATCTGCTGATTGAAAGCTTCAAGCCGTCACCGGATGGTTCGAAGGCCGCACTCGTCTTCCGTCACGAGAACGTCCGCAATCATCAGTACAAAGCCGAAGTCGCAGTCGTCAACGTGACCACCGGGGCGCTGACAACGCTCACCCACAACAACGCACCCGAACAAAACGTCCAGTGGTCGCCCGAGGGCAAACTGATCTCGTTTCTCGCCCCGAGCGACAGTTCGTGGGATCTTGCCGAAGAAAAGTTGTGGCTCGTACCGGCCGAGGGCGGCGGTGCGCCGCGAAAGTTGACCGGCACGTTCAACGGCGCGATCGCGCAGTACGCCTGGTCCGCGGACGGTCAGTCGATCGTGTTCGGCGCACACGTTCGCGCGCGCGGCGCGGCGTATCGCGTCAACGTCGCGAATGGGGCCACGACGCCGCTCACCACCGTGGGCGACTGGTCCGGCCGCATGGAATCGGTCTCCGCGGACGGCAAGCGTGGCGTCGCGGTCGTCAGCAGTCCGACGATGCCGGGCGATATCGATGTGATCGATCTGACGACCGGCAAGCTGACCGCCGTCACGCATGCGAATCCGCACGTAGCAAACTTCGCGCTGTCGCAGTTCAAAGCGATCACCTGGAAAAGCAAAGACGGTCTCGAGGTCGAGGGGATGCTGTGGCTCCCGGCCGATTACAAACCGGGGACGAAGCTGCCGCTCAACCTCGCCGTCCACGGCGGGCCGGCCGGGTCCTGGGACGTCTCCTTCCGCGCGATCGATCACGTCTACACCGGGATGGGCTGGGCGGTCCTCGAGCCGAACGTCCGCGGCAGCAGTTCGTACGGCGATGCGCTGCTGCGCGGCAACATGCACGACATCGGCGGCGGCGACTATCAGGATCTGATGACGGGCGTCGACAAGCTGATTGCCGACGGCACCGTCGACCCCGATCACATGGGGGTGACGGGATGGAGCTACGGCGGCATCCTCGGCGGATGGACGCTGACGCAGACGACTCGCTTCAAAGCCGCTGTCCTCGGAGCCATGGTGGCCGATTGGGCGTCTGAATACGCAATGGGATTCAACCACGACGTCCGGCTGTGGTACATCGGCGGGACGCCGTGGGAGAGCCCCGACGCCTATCGGAAGCAGTCGTCGTACTCGCACATCGCGAACGTGACGACGCCGACGCTGCTGCTCCACGGCGAACGTGACACGACCGACACGATCGGCCAGAGCATGATCTACTACCAGGGGCTGAAGGATCGCGGCGTGCCATCGCGATTCATCCGCTTCCCGCGCGAGCCGCATGGCTTCCGCGAACCGCATCACCAGCGTATCCGCGACATGGAACAGATCGCGTGGATGATGAAGTACGCCCGCGGCGTCGAGTGGAAGATCCCGGAGCGCAAGGATGCCGCTGAACCGTCCACTCCGAAGAAAACGACAGATCAATGAAGAAACAACTGCTGCTCCTCGCCCTCGTCGCGGCCACCACGATCGGTGTCGCCGCGCAAACGCTGAACCTTCAGGATCAGATTCCCTTTGACAGCGCTGTCAAGACCGGGACGCTGCCGAACGGTCTGAAATATTTCGTCCGCCAGAACAGCCGGCCGGCGAAGCGCGTCTCGCTGCGTCTCGCGGTCAAGGCGGGATCGTTGAACGAAGCGGACGATCAGCAGGGTCTCGCCCACCTGATCGAGCACATGGCGTTCAACGGCAGCACGCATTTCAAAGCCGGCGAGATGTTCGCCTACTTCGAGCGGGTCGGTGCGCGCTTAGGACCGCACGTCAACGCGTATACGAGCTTCGACGAAACGGTCTATATGCTCGACCTGCCGAGCGATAACCCCGAAGTGATCTCGAAGGGCCTCACGGCGCTGTCCGACGACGCAGGCGGGTTGCTGCTGGACAAAGTGGAGGTCGACAAGGAGCGGCCGGTGGTCATCGAGGAATGGCGGCTCGGCCTCGGCGCGAGCTCGCGCATCCGCGACAAACAGTTTCCGATCCTGTTCTATCAATCGCGCTACGCGCAGCGGCTGCCGATCGGCAAGCCCGACATCATCCGCAATGCGCCGGTCGAGCGTCTACGCGCCTTCTACGACACCTGGTATCGCCCCGACCACATGGCGGTCATCGTCGTCGGCGACATCGACCCGGCGAAACTCGAGACCGAGGTGCGGGAGACCTTCAGTCCGTTGACCGCGCGCGCGCCCGCCGCGCCGGAGCCAGATCGCACCGTGCCGGTGACGCACCCGCCGCTCGTCAACGTGACGACCGATCAGGAGCTGACGCGTTCGAGCGTGCAGGTCCTGCGCAAGCACACGCGAGACAACAACACGCGCGTCGAGGACTATCGACGCGATCTCGTGCAGCGGCTCGTCGACCACATGATCGGCGAGCGGTTCGACGAGATGGCGCGCAAACCGGACGCGAAGTTCCTTGGAGCCGGCGCCGGCGACGAAGGGCTGAGCCGCACGGCCGAAGCGTACGTGATGGGCGCGAGCGTCCAGGACGGCAAGATCAACGACGGCTTGAGTGCGCTCGCCGTCGAGGCGAAGCGACTTCAGCAGTTCGGCTTCAGCGATTCCGAAGTCGACCGCGCGAAGCGGTGGACGCTCGCCTTCTACGAGCGCGCCTACAACGAGCGCGACAAAAACGAGAGCCCGTCCTTCGCGCAGGAATATCTCAGTTACTTCCTGACCGGCGAGCCGAGCCCGGGCATCGACTACGAGTATCGACTCGTCAAGCAGGTGCTGCCGACGATCACGACGGCGGAAACCTCGCAGATGATCAAATCGCTGCTCGCCGGCGGCGGCGAAGTCATCCTCGCGACCGCTCCGCAGAAGGCAGACGTCAAGGTCCCGACCGATACCGAATTGCAGGCGACGCTGCGGTCCGCCGACTCGGCCACCGTCACCGCATGGGCCGACACAGCCGCGACACACGGCCTCATGGAGAAGCCGCCGACGCCAGGAACCGTCACTTCTCGACGCACGTTAGACGACATCGGCGTCACCATCGTCAAGTTGTCGAACGGCGTCGAAGCGTGGCTGAAGCCGACCGACTTCAAGAACGATCAAGTGCTCTTCTCGTTACAGGGACCAGGCGGATCGTCGCTCGCGCCGCCCGCCGAGTACGTCGACGCCGAGCTCGCCTCGTCGTACGCGTCGCTCTCAGGCGCCGGCGGCCTGAAGGCGACCGACCTGCAGAAAGTGTTGACCGGCAAACTGGTCGCGGCCAACGCGTTCATCGGCCTGTCGAACCGCGGGATCAACGGCAACGCCATTCCCGCCGAACTCGAAACGGCGCTGCAGTTGATGTACGAGCGCTTTACCGCGCCCGGCGACGATCCGGATGCCTTCGCGGTGATGAAACGTCAGCTCGACGCCATGGTTGCCAATCGCGGGCGCTCGCCGCAGCAGATCTACGGCGAGAAGCTCGCGCAAATCAACACGTCCAACCACTATACGGCGCAGCCGCTGACGCCCGAGGTGGTCGCCACAGTCGATCGCGCGAAGATGGCGGCGTTCTACAAACAACAGTTCGCGAACGCGGCCGATTTCACGTTTTTCATGGTCGGCGCGTTCAAGGTCGATGAGGCGATTCCGCTGGTCGCGAAGTACGTCGGCAGCCTGCCGTCCACCGGTCAGCGCACGACGAACTTCAAAGACGTCGGCATCCATTTCCCGGAGCAGTCGCAGAAAGAAAAAGTCATCGCCGGCCAGGAACCACGCGGCACGGCGACCATGAGTTTCTACGCCGACCCGCCGATCGATCCGCTCGAGCAGGAGAAGATCATCGAAGCCACGACGGTGCTCGAGATCGCGCTGCGCGACATCCTGCGCGAGGACATGGGCCAGACCTACGGTGTCTCCGTCGGACTGAGCCAGCAGCTGCCGCAGAAAGGTACCGGCTTCATCTCGGTGCGCTTCGGCGCGGCGCCCGAGAACATCGAGGGGATGACGGCGCGTGTCATCGAAGAGATCAAGAAGATGCAGGACAACGGTCCGTCCGAAGATCTCACGAACCGCGCGAAGGAAACGGCGCGCCGGGGGTACGAGACTGCGTTGAAAACGAATGACTACTGGCTGGGACGGCTGTCGACGGTCAAGATGTACGACCGCAACCCATCCGAAATCCTGACGCGCGAGCAGCGCATCAACTCGATCACACCGCAGGTGCTTCAGCAGGTGTTCAAGCAGTACTTCCCGCTGAACCGCACGACGACCGTGACGTTGTTGCCGTCGAGCGCGACGAAAGAACCCTAGGCATCACGTAGAGCTCGCTGAGGCCGCAGAAAACGGCTCGTCTGCGTGCTCTGCGGGCTCAGCGTGAGATCTGATTTCTCCAGGCGGCGGCCGCGTCGAAGACTTCGGTCAGGCGCTCGCCGTTCGGCAGATCCTTCCGCAGTTCCTGAAGGCGCTCGATCAGCAGGTCGAGCGCCGCTCCGATTTGATCAGCATTCGTGGCGACGATATCACGCCAGATGTCGGCGGGGCTCGCGGCGAGACGCGTCGTATCCGCTAATCCGCGGCCGGCCAATGACAGACCATCGGCGCCCACCGCTTCCCCAACCACCTCCATCAGCGCGCTCGCCGTCAACTGCGGCAGGTGACTCAAGAACGCCAGGAGGCGATCGTGCGCATCAACGCCGACGACTTTGGGTTCGGCGCCGAGCGCGCGAACGAACGACTCGAGCTTTTGTTGCGGGACCGTTTCAGCCGAGCGGGTCAGCAGCCAGGGACGGCCGGCGAACAGATCCGGCCGCGCATTTTCCAGGCCTCCGCGCGCGGCGCCGGCGAGCGGATGCCCGCCGACAAACGTGAATCGCGGCGGCAGAGCCCTCGCGGCGTCGACGATTTCCCTTTTCGTGCTGCCGACATCGGTCACGACAGCCGGCGTCCGGACGTGGTCGTCCAGTTCGGCCAGTAAGGCGACGTTCTGTTTGACCGGGGCCGCGAGGATCACCAGGTCAACTTCTGCGAGCACGATCAGGTCGTCTGCGGCGACATCGATCGCGTGCATGCGCATGGCGGTCTCGAGCACGTCCTTGTTGTCCACGGCGACGACGAGGGACGAGGGCCACAATTCGCGGGACTTGAGCGCGATCGATCCGCCAATCAGGCCCAAACCGACAATGCCGATCTTCTCGAAGATGGGTGTCGGCTTGGGCGGGGTAAATATCGGGAGCTCTTTAGGCACCCCAGCCTCGACGGGTCACCGGTTCGAGGCAGATGCTGCGGCCGATCGCCGGCGCGATGATGCGCAGTTCGGCCATCAAGCGATCGAACTGCGACGGGAAGAGCGACTGCGCGCCGTCGCTGAGCGCGTGATCCGGATCGCAGTGCACTTCGATGATCAAGCCGTCCGCGCCGGCGGCGACCGCGGCGCGCGCCATCGGCACGACCATGTCGCGCCGGCCGGCGCCGTGGCTTGGGTCGGCGATGATCGGCAGGTGACTGAGCTTCCTCACGACCGGGATCGCCGAGATGTCGAAGGTGTTGCGCGTCGCGGTCTCGAACGTGCGGATGCCGCGTTCGCAGAGGATGACGTCGGTGTTGCCGCCGCTCAGCACGTACTCCGCTGACAGCAGCCATTCCTCGATCGTCGCCGAAATGCCGCGCTTCAGCAGAACCGGCTTGCGCACGTGACCGAGTTCGCGCAGCAGGGTGAAGTTCTGCATGTTGCGCGCCCCGACTTGATAGATGTCGGTGTACTTGTCGATGAGCGCGATCTGACTGAGGTCCATCACTTCGGTCACGAGCTTCATGTTTTCGGCGTTGGCGGCATCGCGCAGCAGCCGCAGCCCTTCTTCGCCGAGTCCCTGGAAGCTGTACGGCGAACTGCGCGGCTTGAACGCCCCACCGCGGAAGATTTTCGCCCCGGCGCGCCGTGCCGCCGCCGCCGTGGCGCGCACCTGCTGCTCGGTCTCCGCGGAGCACGGTCCGGCCATGACGATCACTTCGTCGCCGCCGATCCGGACGTCGCCGATCGTGACGACGGTGCCGGTAGGCTTGAAGGTGCGGCTCGCGAGCTTGTACGGCGACGAGATGCGCATCACTTCGTGGACGCCGTCGAGCAGCTCGATGATCGCGGCATCCGGATGACCGGTTCCCACCGCGCCGAGCACCGTCCGCGTGACGCCCGTCGACCGATGCACGTCCATTCCCATTTCCACCAGCCGAGCGACGACCTTTTCGATCTGCTCTTCGGTGGCGCGTTCTTCCATTACTACGACCATGGCTTCCGTCGCCTCCAGTACTTGCGTACTCATATTACTTATCTTCCGGATGAACCGTTCGTCGCTCGAGGCCGCGTGCCTCGTCGATGATCCGTTCGAATAACCGCGCGATCGCGTCGGGACCGAGCGGCCCTTCGCTCGCCACGTTGCGGACGTGTTCGATGACCTGCTTCTCGCGGTCGGGTTGATAGATCGGGACGTTCAGCTGCTTTTTGAGCTGGCCGATCTCGACCGCGACGCGCGCGCGCTCGTTGAGCAGCCGCACGATGACTTCGTCGACGCGGTCGATGTCGTCTCGTAATTCGTCAAGCGTGCGCATAGCTCTTCAACCAACGGACGTAGTCGTCGACGCGCTGCAGGAGTTGCGGCGACCGGCCGTGTTCGGCGATCACCGACACCAACGCGCTTCCCACGACCGCCGCATCCGCGAACGTCGTGACTTCCGCCACGTGCTCGGGGCGCGAGATGCCGAAGCCAAGCGCGACCGGCAACTGCGTCTGCGCGCGAATCCGGCGAACCATCGCCTCCGCCCCCGACGCCACCTGATCGCGTGCGCCCGTCACGCCAAGGCGTGAAATCCCGTATAAAAAGCCGCTGCCGAGTTCCCCCGCCCGACGGATCCGCGCGTCCGTCGTCGTCGGACTCAGCAGAAAAATCATGTCCAGACCGCTTTTCGCCAGGGTCGCATGGAATTCACCCGCTTCTTCTATCGGCAGGTCCAGCGCCAGTACGCCATCGACACCAGCCTTCGCTGCGGTTTGTGCGAAGGTCTCGGCGCCAAGGCGCAGAATCGGATTCGCATAGCTGAAGATGACAATGGGCGCGGTGACGTGCGGCCGCACCTGCGCGACGAGTTCGAGTACGCCCCGCAAGGTGGTACCGCTCGCGAGCGCGCGCTCGGTGGCCCGTTGAATCACCGGACCGTCCGCCAGCGGATCCGAGAACGGGACACCGACTTCGAGCACATCGGCGCCGGCACGGTCCAGCGTTTTCAGAATGTCGGCGGTCGTCGCGAGATCGGGATCACCGGCCGTGACGTACGTGACGAGGCCGGGACGCCTGTCGGTTTTGATCCGCGCAAACGTGTCGGCTATCCGCGAAGACATTTTTCCACCGTGTTCACATCTTTATCGCCGCGGCCCGACAGGTTGACGAGGAGAATGCCGGACGGTCCGAGCTCGCGCGCCACTTTCATCGCGTGCGCCACCGCATGCGACGACTCGAGCGCCGGCAGGATACCTTCGAGCTTCGCGAGTGTCTGAAACGCGTCGAGCGCTTCCGCATCGGTTACGTAGGCGTACTCCGCGCGGCCCATCGACCGCAGCCACGCGTGCTCCGGACCGACCGCCGCATAGTCGAGTCCAGCCGAGATCGAGTGCGTCAACTCGATGTTGCCGTGGTCGTCCTGCAGGACGAACGTCCGTGTTCCCTGCAGCACGCCTTCGCTGCCGCCGGCAAAGCGGGCGGCGTGCCGTCCGCGGACGATCTGCTCGCCGCCTGCTTCCACACCGATCAGCCGCACGTCGGTATCGTCGACAAACGCGTCGAAAATGCCCATCGCGTTGCTGCCGCCGCCGACGCACGCGACGATCGCGTGCGGCAAGCGTCCCGTCTGTTCCTGAATTTGTACGCGCGCTTCGCGACCGATCACCGACTGGAACTCCCGAACCATCAGGGGATATGGATGCGGGCCGAGCACCGATCCGAGCAAGTAGTAGGTGTCGCCGACGTTGGTGACCCAGTCGCGCATCGCTTCGTTGATCGCGTCCTTGAGCGTGCGGCTGCCCGCGTCGACGCCGCGCACCTCGGCGCCGAGCAGACGCATGCGGAACACGTTCAGCGCCTGTCGCTCCATGTCGTCGGTGCCCATGTAGACATGACACTCGAGACCGAGCAGCGCGCACGCGGTCGCGGTCGCGACCCCGTGCTGCCCCGCGCCGGTTTCCGCGACGATCCGACGCTTGCCCATCCGGGCGGCAAGCAGCGCCTGGCCGAGCGCGTTGTTGATCTTGTGCGCGCCCGTGTGCGTCAGGTCTTCGCGCTTCAGGAAAATACGGGCGCCGCCGGCCTTTTCCGCCAGCCGCTTCGTCTCGAAGACCGGCGTCGGACGCCCGACGTAATCCTTCAGCAGCCGATCGAGCTCGGCGAGAAACGCCGCGTCCTCACGCGCCGCAAAGTACGCACGCTCGAGTTCCTCGACCGGTTCGACGAGCGTTTCGGGGACATAGCGTCCGCCGAACGCCCCGAAATAGCCGCGCGCGTCAGGATCGCGTCGCGGAAACGTTGCTGATGCCATGCACACTCTCGAGAAAAGCGCGCAACCGCGCGCGGTCTTTGATTCCTGGCGCCTGCTCGACGCCCGACGACACGTCGACACCGAACGGCTGGACGCGAGCGATCGCGTCGGCCACATTCTCCGGCGTGAGTCCGCCGGCCAGGATCGTCCGCCGTGTTTTCGCGACGGCCGCCGCCGCGTTCCAGTCCACCGTCTTCCCCGTTCCCCCGCGACGTTCTGGGTCCTGCGCATCGACGAGTAGCGTGACGCGAGCCGGCCAGGCGATCGCCGCGTCCGCGGTGGTGATCGCTCTGATGACCGGCCGCGTGATGGCGTCGGCGTCCTCTGGCGTTTCATCGCCGTGCAACTGGACCGCGCCGAGCCGGACCAGAGTCGCCACGCCGTTGACGTAGTCCGCCGGCTGATTCACGAACAAGCCGACCGGCGTGATAAACGGCGGCAGCGACATCACGATCGTCCGAGCGCGATACGGATCGACAAAGCGCGGACTCTTCGGCCAGAAGACGAACCCGAGCGCGTTCGCTCCGGCCTCCACCGCGGCGATCGCATCCTCGACCCGGGTGATGCCGCAGATTTTTACGAACACAGCAGTCCCTGCAGTGCCGCGCCTGGGTCATCGGCGGTCATGAACCGTTCGCCGACCAGGAACGCTCGATAGCCAAGCGTCCGCAGCCGCCGCAGATCCTCGGCGGACTTCAACCCGCTTTCGCTGACGGCAATGACGTCCGCCGGCATTCGTGCGATCAACGCTTCGGACGCCTGCACGTCGACCGCCAGCGTGCGGAGGTTTCGATTGTTGATACCGATCAGCCGCGCATCGGTGTCGAGCGCGCGATCGAGTTCCTCCGCATCGTGCACTTCGACGAGCACGTCGAGTCCGAGCGACGTCGCCTTTCCGAACAACTGCCGCAAGGCCCGTGTTTCCAACGCCGCCACGATCAACAGCACGGCGTCGGCGCCGTTCGCCTTCGCCTCGAGGAGCTGGTATTCGGAGACGATGAAGTCCTTGCGCAAAAGCGGGACATCGACGGCTGCGCGCACGGCCGCGAGGTGTTCGACTGCGCCGTCGAAGAACGTCGGCTCGGTCAGCACCGAAATCGCGGCGGCGCCGGCTGCCGCATACGACCGAGCAATCGCGATCGGATCGTAATCAGCGCGCAGAACGCCCTTCGACGGCGACCGGCGCTTGCATTCGGCGATCACGTTGATGCGGTCCGTTCGACTCAACGCCGCGGTGAACCGACCGGCGCGCGAGGCCTGCCGCCCGGCGCGTTGTTCGAGCGCCGTGAACGGCTCGCGTGCCTGACGATCTTCGACGACCTTCCGCGTCGCCGCGACGATCGTCGCGAGCAAATCGGCCGACTGGCTGCCGGCGACCGGCTGCTGCGCCATTACGCGGACGCCCCCGCGGAGAACTCCTCCGCCGTCGAAATCGCGACCAGCTTCGCCAGCACGGCTTTTGCGTCGCCGCGGTCGATCGCGCGCGACGCCATCACGATGCCCTCGTCCACCGCCTTGACGGCGCCTGCCACGAACAGCGCGGCGCCAGCGTTCATCAACACGACGTCACGCGCGGGACCGCGCTGGCCGTCGAGGATCCCCTCGATGACCTTCGCGTTCTCGAACGCATCGCCGCCCTGCAGCGCGCCGGCCGGCGCTTTCGGCAAACCGACGTCCGCGGGATGAATGTAAAACGTGTTGACCGCGCCATCGCGACACTCGGACACCTTGGTGTACCCGGTCGTGGTGATCTCGTCGATGCCGTCGGCGCCGTGGACGACCCACGCCCGCTTCGATCCGAGCAGCATCAGCGAACGCGCGATGAGTTCGGTCAGCTCCGGTTTCGGCACGCCGACAATCTGCCGCGTCGCGCCGGCCGGATTCGTCAACGGCCCCAGCAGATTGAACGCGGTTCGGACGCCGAGCTCCTTGCGCACGGGACCGGCGTGGCGCATCGACGGGTGAAACGTCGGCGCGAAAAAGAATCCGATTCCAGCGTCAGCCAGACACTTCTCGACGACGGCGGGTGCCGATGTCACGCGGATGCCGAGCGCTTCGTAGACATCGGCGCCGCCAGCTCTGCTCGACGCCGAACGATTACCGTGCTTCGCCACCCGCACGCCGCAGGCCGCGATGACAAGCGCGGCGCACGACGAGATGTTGAACGTCCCGGACCGATCGCCGCCGGTGCCGCAGTTGTCGAACACGTCGTCGAATCGGCGCGCGACCTGAACGGCATGCGCGCGCATGGCGCGAGCGAGACCGACAATTTCCGGCGGCCGCTCGCCTTTCATCGCAAGGCCGATCAGCAGGCCCGCGATGTGCGACGGCTCCGCGCGACCTTCCATGATCTCGGTCATCGCGAGCGACGCCTCTTCGGCGGTGAGGTCCTCGTGTCTCGTCAGCTTTTCGATCAGCGGTTGAAACGTCACGACAGTTTGCCTTCGAGGAAATTCCTCAGAATCGTTTTGCCTTCGCCGGTCAGAATCGATTCGGGATGGAACTGGACGCCGTGAATCGGCCGCTCGCGATGCCGCAGCCCCATGACCACGCCGTCGTCGCGCGTGCGCGCGGACACTTCCAGCGCCGCCGGAAAGGTCTGTTCCGCCACGACGAGCGAGTGATAGCGCGAGGCGACAAACGGCCCGGTAATGCCGCTGAAAACGCCGCGGCCGTCGTGCTCGATCGTCGACGTCTTGCCGTGCATCGGCACGCCGGCGCGCACGACGTCGCCGCCGAACACCGCACCAATCGCTTGATGCCCCAGGCAGACGCCGAGAATCGGCGTCGTCTCGCCGAGCGAGCGAATCACGCTCATCGTGACGCCGGCGTTCTCCGGACGGCCGGGACCCGGCGAGATGACGATGTGATTCGCTTTCGCGTTCGCCACATCCTCGAGGGCCACGACGTCATTGCGCATCACCTGCACGTCCGCCCCGAGCTCGCCGAGGTACTGCACGAGGTTGTAGGTAAACGAATCGTAGTTATCGATGACTAGGACCATCTTGTATCTCGGATTGCGGATTGCGGATTGAGGATTTATTTTTGATTGGTGAATAGACAACAAATCCGCAATCCGCATTCCTCAATCCGCATTGTCACAGCCCCTGCTGTGCCAGTTCTAACGCCCTGACCAGGGCTCTCGCTTTATCGCGCGTCTCTTCGTACTCGGCTGTCGGATTCGAGTCCATCACGATCCCGGCGCCGGCCTGCACATAGGCCCGGCGGTTCGACATGATGACGGTGCGGATCGCGATGCAGAAGTCGAGGTTGCCGGCGAAATCGAGATACCCGACCGCGCCCGCGTAGAGGCCGCGCCCGGACGGCTCGAGCTCCCGGATGATTTGCATCGCGCGCACCTTCGGCGCGCCCGACACGGTGCCCGCCGGAAAGCACGAGACGAGCGCGTCGAGCCGGTCGCGATCGTCTGCGAGCTTCCCTTCGACGATCGACGTCAGATGCATGACGTGGGAGAACTTCTCGAGGCCCATGAACTGCGGCACGCGGACTGACCCGTATTCGCAGACGCGGCCGACGTCGTTGCGGCCGAGATCCACGAGCATCACGTGCTCGGCGCGTTCCTTCTCGTTGCGCTTCAACTCTTCGGCGAGGCGCATGTCCTCTTCGTCGGATCGCCCGCGGGGGCGCGTGCCGGCGATCGGATGCGTTTCGACGTGCGCTCCCTCGACGCGGACGAGCATTTCCGGCGACGAGCCGACGACGGACACGGGGCCCATGCGGATGAAATACATGTACGGCGACGGGTTCACGTGTCGCAGCGCGCGATACACCGTGAACGGATCGGCATCGACGTCGGCCTCGAATCGCTGCGACAGCACGACCTGATAGATGTCGCCGGCGGCGATGTGCTCTTTCGCCGTCCGTACCTGCTCTTCGAACCTCTCGCGCGTGTGGTTCGATCGAAACTCCAGCGCGTTGCGTTGCGGCTTCTCCGCCTTCGACAGGTTTCGCTCCAGCTCGCGCTCGAGGAACTGAATTTTCGCGCACGCGAATTGATAGAGCGACTCGAGGTCGTCGTCGGCGGTGATGCGGGCGTTGGCAATGATCAGGATTCGATGCTGCACGTGGTCGAACGCGAGCACCGTGTCGAACAACATGAACCCCGCCTGATCCGATCCGTCCGCGCCCTGCCCGAGGTCGCCCAGCACCGGCTCGAACCACGAGGACGCACCGTAGCCGAAGTAGCCGACCGCGCCGCCGGTGAAGCGCGGCAAATCGGGGACGAAGGGCGACCGGAAATCCGCCATCAGGCGGCGCAACGTGTCGACAAACGGGCGGTCGCTGTCCGTGACCGCTCCGCTGCGATCGATCATCGTTTTGCCGTCGCGTGCCCGCAGGATCAGAAAAGGATCCTTGCCGAGAAACGAGTAGCGGCCGACGTGTTCGCCGCCTTCGACGCTCTCGAGCAGGAACGCATAATCCGCGTGCTCGGCGATCTTCAGAAACGCCGACACCGGCGTGAGGAGATCCGCCACGATCTCCTTGCACACCGGCACGAACGTGCCGCGCCGGGCCAGGTCTTTGAATTCTTCAAACGACGTAATTTTCATCGCGCACAAACTCCGCCAAACGTTTCAACGCCGCTTCCCGCATGACACCGACCGGCGCTTTGGTTCCAACCCACCACTGAAACTGCTCGTGCGCCTGCGCCACGAGCATCTCGAGCCCGCCGATCGTCTGGCATCCCATGTCGGTCGCGTCGCGCAACAGACGCGTCATCGGTGGGTTGTAGACGAGGTCGTACACGTATCGGCCCGTCAACTCCGTTTTCGGAACCGGCGTGCTCTCGACGTTCGGATACGTGCCGATCGGCGTTGCGTTGACCAGAAGATCCCAGCTGCCACGAGCGGGCGGCCACTCGCCGACCACCGACGAGGAAAGCGAGGCGACCTCGCGTGCCTGATCGGTATTGCGTGCGTGGATCCGCAGCGAGCACCCGCTCGACGCCAGCGCTATCGCGACGGCGCGCGCGGCGCCGCCGGCGCCGAGCAGCGAAACGCGTGTGCCATTCAAGGGCACTTTCTGCTGCAGCGGCTCGAGGAAGCCCGCCGCGTCGGTGTTGCCGCCAATCCATCGGCCGTGTTCGACCTGCACCGTGTTCACCGCGCCGATCCGTCTGGCGACCGCATAGACCTCGTCCATGTGATCGAACACGCTGACCTTGTGCGGAATCGTGACGCTCGCGCCTTTGATCCCGATGGCGCGGCCGAACGTCACGAAGTCGTCAGCGCTGACCGACGGCATCGGGATATACACCTTGTCGAGCCGCAAAGCCTGGAACGCCGCGTTGTGCATCGCCGGCGAGACCGAATGCGTCACCGATCCGCCGACGATGCCGTAGACGTCGGTGAATTCCGTGAGCGATTGGAATTGATAGGTCTTCGTCAACGTCTGGACATCGAGCTGACCGATTTCCTTCAGCGCGCCGGCATAGGTCCAGGCACAGCCGAAACGCGATGCGAGGATGCGCGTCGCCAGGCCGTAGTCCCCCATCCCGATCACCACAGCCGAGCCATGTTTCGACGCCTGCGTGCCGAGATCGAGCAGCGGCACGCAGTCCGAGAGTTTTTTCGGCGTGACCGCCACCTTGACGACGTCGGCGCCCGTCGACCGCATCGCGTGCAACTGCTCGCGGAGGTCAGACGGCACGCCGGCGAAATCGTGCATCGACAGCACGACGCGGCGGCCGCCCGCTTGCGACACGAGGTCGCCGAAGCCGGCGCGCCATTCGATGTCGACGTACTCCGCGCCGAGGTTCAACGCTTCGACCAAAAGCCGGCGCCGGTCGTCTTCAGATCCAGTGAACTTGCCGCCCTCCCACGCCGGCCGGCACGTGACGATGACCGGGACGCGCCGCCCCGCAAGGGCGCCGGCCACACTCGGATCGGCGACGGTGTCGAGACGCAGTTCGACGAGATCGGCATCCACCACCGCGTCGCGGTTCTTCCGCAACTCGGCCGTCGTCGCTCCAGTGACCGTCGCGCACAGACGAGATTTCATCGCTCTCGGAGGCCGGGCCGCTGGACCCGGCGGACATAAAAAAAGCCCCTTCAGGTGTATTCCTGAAGAGGCTTGGGATTCCTTCGCTTGGTAACTTGGGTCTACGCCAAGGCGAACGCCTCTTCAGTCGGGCTCCAATACCGCCACCAGGCTGACGCGAGGCAAAACGACTTGCGGACCATCGAAGCGGTGACGATATCAAAGGAAGTCGAGTCCTGTCAACGTATAATGGCTAAAACATGTTGTACCGCCGGTTGATCCCGACGCTGGCTGCCGCGCTCGTCTGTTCGGCGTGGCTCCTTTCCTACTCGACGTCAGCCGCGACGACCCAGATGGGCGTCGAAGAGATCCGGCCAGGCATGGTCGGCATCGGACGAACTGTCTTCGACGGCACGCACGTCGAAGAATTCAAAGCCAATATCCTCGGCGTGCTCGAGAACGTCATCGGGCCGCGCCGGAACCTGATCCTCGCGAAGCTCGAAGGCGGTCCGCTGGCCAACACCGGCGTCATCGCCGGCATGAGCGGCAGCCCCGTGTTCATCGACGGCAAGCTCATTGGCGCCGTCTCGTACGCGCTCGGCAGCTTCTCGAAGGAACCGATCGCGGGTATCACGCCGATTGCCGAGATGACGGACGCCACCGCGTCGAGCACGGTGCGTCCGCCCGGCACGAAGGTGCATCTCGAATTTCCCCTCACGCGCGATAACTTGATTGCCGCGTTCCGCCGATCGCTCAATTGGAATCGTCCATTTGCCGACCGCCCGGACGAGACACATATGTTCGGCGCCACCGCTGTCGATGGACTCGCGGGCGGCCAGGTTGGAACGTTGCTGCGGCCGATCGCGACGCCGTTGACGATGGCGGGGTGGGAACCGGACGTCGCGGAACTGTTCGGATCCGCGTTCCGCGAGCAGGGATTCCTGCCGACCGGCGGCGCGGCCGCGAAACTGCGGGACGGTGAAAAGCCGTTCGAAGGTCCGTTGAAGCCCGGTGACGGCGTCGGTGTCGTGCTCGTCAGCGGCGACCTCGAGCTCGGCGCGACCGGAACGGTCACGCACATCGATGGCAACCGCGTCTACGCGTTCGGGCACCCGATGTACAACCTGGGGCCGACCGAATATCCGATGACGCGCGCGTACACCTACACCGTCCTGCCGAGTCTCTTCTCGTCGATGAAGCTGTCGGGGACCGGCGAGGTCATTGGAACCGTCACGCAGGACCGTGCGACCGCGATCGCCGGGACGCTCGGGCCCGGGCCGAAGATGATGCCGCTGACGCTGTCGATGCAATCGAATCGCGCGCCGGCGCGCGAATTCCATTTCGGCATGGTCAACGATCAGTTGTTCGGACCGCTGATGACGTACGCGAGCCTGCTCAACTCGCTCGGTTCGTACGAGCGGCAGTACGGGGCGATGACGTTCTCGGTGAAAGGCAAAGTCAACGTGAAGAAGCACGACGCGATCACGTTCGACAACGTCTTCTCCGGCGATCAGGCTCCCATCAGCGCCGCCGCCTACGTCGTCGCCCCCATCACGTACTTGATGGGCAACGATTACGAGAAAGTCGACATCGACAGCATCGAGCTGGCGATCAGTACCGCCGAAGAGCCGAAGACGGCCACGCTCGAGCGCGTGTGGGTGGACGATCCACGGCCGCGTCCGGGCAAGAGCGTGCCGGTGAAAGTGCTGCTTCGCACGTATCGCGGCGAAGAGATGGTCAAGACGGTGCCGATCACGATTCCGAACAACGCGAGCGGATCGTTGTCGATCCTCGTGTCCGACGGCGCGCGCCTCGGCCAGGCCGAGCAGCGCGAGGTTCGGCTGCCGCAGCCGCGCAGCGTCGACCAGATGATCAAATCGCTCAACAAGGCGCGTCGCGCGAACACGCTCTACGTCAAGCTGCTCGGGTCGGAAGCCGGTGCGGTTGTGAACGGCGAGCTCCTCTCGTCGTTGCCGCCGTCGGTCCTCGGCGTCCTTGAAGGCGACCGGAACGGCGGCAGCTTCAATCCCATTCACAGCACGACGCTCGGCGAGTGGGAAATTGCCACCGACCACGCCGTCAGCGGCGCGCGCACGCTCTCCATCGCGGTCTCACAGGAATAGTGACAACACGATATCGGGCAGGTCTCAAGGCCTGCGCTACAGTCGCCGCGGTCGCGCTTGGCGTGACCGCATTCGCCTCTTCGCCGAAGTGGTTCACGGCAACGACGCAGGCCGACTTCCTCAAAGGGGACGTCGAGAACCTGTCGATCGACAGCCACGGCCAGCTGACGCTCGGTCCCGCGACGGAAACGATCTACGAAACGGCGACGCCGTTCCTGTGGACGCTGTTGCCGATGCCCGACGGCACCCTTTTCATGGGCAGCGGCAACGACGGCAAGGTGTTCAAGGTCGATCGCGACGGCAAAGGATCGACGTTCTTCGACAGCACCGAGCTCGAAGTGCACGCGCTCGCGCCGGCGCCGAACGGCGGCGTCTACGTGGGCACGTCGCCAGACGGCAAGATCTACAAGGTCGATCGCGCGGGGAACGCGACGACGTTTTTCTCGTCAGACGACAAATACATCTGGGCGATGGTCGTCGACGCGAAAGGCAACGTCTACGCGGGCACCGGCGAAAAGGGCGTCATTTACAAGATCGCGCCCGACGGTAAAGGGACGCCGTTCTACAAGACGAGCGCATCGCATGCGACGGCGCTGGCGTTCGATCGCGCGGGCAATTTGATCGTCGGCACCGGCACGCCGGGCAAAGTGCTGCGGATCGACAGCGAAGGCAAAGCGTTCATGCTGCTCGACTCGCCGTTCCAGGAGATTCGCGCGCTCCGGTTCGACGACAAAGGGATGCTGTACGTCGCGGCGATCAGCGGCCGCGGCGGCTCCAGTTCGTCGACTGGGAACGACGCGCCTGTCATCACGCCGTCCGAACCGCTTCGTGCCCCGGTCCCGTCCGTGTCGGCCGAGATTACGTCGATCTCGATCGTCGACGTCGGTGGATCCGGATCGGGCGGCGGCGGCTCGGCACGCGAGGATCGCCGGTCGCCGAAAGGCGCGATCTATCGCATCACGCCAGACGGCGTTTGGGACGAGCTGTGGGAATCGCGCGACGACTCACCCTACGATCTGATTTTCAATCAGGCCGGCCAGCTGATCGTCGGAACCGGCAACAAAGGCAAGCTGTATCGCTTCGAAGGCGAGCCGCTGAAACCGACGCTCGTCGCGCGCGCGGCCGCGCAGCAGGTCACGGCGTTTTACAAAGACGCGCAGAACCGGTTGTATTACGCGACGGCGAATCCCGGCAAGCTGTTCCGCCTCGAGTCGGACCGCGCCACGCACGGCACGTACGAGTCCGAAGTGAAAGACGCGCAGACGATCGCCACATGGGGCGCCTTGAGCTGGCGCGGCACCACGCCGCCAGGCACGAAGGTCGAAATTTCGACGCGGTCCGGCAACACCGAAACGCCGGACGACACGTGGAGCAACTGGTCAGCCTCATCGTCCAAGACCGAAGGCGTCCCGATCACGAGCCCGAAAGCACGCTATCTCCAGTGGCGCGCCGTGCTCTCCGGGACCAAGAGCGAATCACCGGTGCTGACGTCGGTCAATGCGGCGTACCTGCAACGGAATCTGCGTCCGATCGTCCGGTCCGTGACGGTGCAACCGCCAGGCATCGTGTTTCAGAAGCCCTTCTCTACCGGTGAACCGGATCTCGCCGGCTTCGAGGATCAGTGGACCCCGGAGCGGCGGCTCGCCCAGGCGGCGGCCAACCAATCAGGCGGCGGCTCGCAACTGGGTCGCCGCAGCTACCAGAAAGGGCTGCAGACGATCCAGTGGAAGGCGGATGACGAGAACGACGACGAGCTGTCGTACGACGTGATGTTCCGCCGTGAAGGCGAAACGACCTGGAAAGAGCTCCGCAAAGGGATGACCGAATCGATCCTCGTGTGGGACACGAACACCGTTCCGAACGGCACCTACTTCGTCAAGATCGTGGCATCCGACGCGCCGTCGAACCCGCTGAGCAACGCGCTCGCCGGCGAGATGGAAAGCAACGCCTTCGAGATCGACAACACGCCGCCTGACATCATCGTCCGCAGCGTGCGCGTCGATCGTGGACGGACGGTCATCTCGTTCGACGTCAAGGACGATCACTCACCGGTGCAGCGGGTCGAGTTCTCGCAGGACGGTCAGAAGTGGCGCGGCGTGTTCCCTGTCGACGGCATTGCCGATTCGCGCGACGAGCACTACGAGCTGCCGATTGACGGTGAACTCGGTGACCGCGGGCTCACCCTGCGCGCGACCGACACGATGAACAACATCGCGACCGCGCACGTCGACGCGCCGAAGCGCTAGTCCGCCAGATAGGTTGCGACGATGGTCGGCGCGCCGTCTCGCTGTGCGCGCTTCTTGGCGGGCGGAAGCTGCGCTGGCAGCTGCAAATCGAGCGGTTTGTTGGTGTTGGCGCGGACTGTCGTCTGATCGATGACGCGCAGCATATTGCCGGTCACCGCGAGATGCGGCGTCTGCCCTTCGAACCGGGCGCGCGACACCGAATCCAGCAGCCCTTCGATCATCTCGACCTGATTGACGTCCGAACTGCGCCGATGCGTGCGGCGGAGCCGGTCGAGATCCGCCAGCCGCCCTTTTTCGATCACGACGGAGTCGAGCGCGAAGACGGCATCCTGCTCCGCCGACTCGTTCGCGCGCTGAAACTGCTCCTGCCATCGCGAGCAGCCGCCGCCCTCGATCAACTCGGGCACCGAATCGCACCCCAGCGATGTCGAGAGCACGCTCATGATCGCGGCCAGCGAATCGGGACGCTCGACGCTCGCAAACCGCATCATGCTCAACATGATGACGACGCAGACCAGCGTCGCCGCCGTGGCGCCGAGGCCGGCGTAGACCAGGTGCATGTCGTCGAACATGCCGCGCACGCGCGCCACGAACGACACTTCGCGTTCCGCTTTGACACGGTTCAATACCGCGCGCTGAAACGATCCGGATTCGTCAACGGCTGCCGCGCGTCCAGGCGCAAACGCCTGCAACACGGAACCGACCGCGCGCAACTCGGCGAGCGCCGCGGCGCACTGATCGCACCACTCGAGGTGGGCGCTCACGGCAATTTGATCCGCGACGATCAGCTCGCGATCGTGGAAGGCCTGGAGACGTCGCCGGGCGGCGTGACAATTCAACGGTTTCATGCGGTCCTCGCTTCGCGCAGTTCCAGACGCAGCGTCTGGCGCGCGCGCGTGAGGCGAGACTTGACCGTCCCGATCCCCACGCCGAGCGAATACGCAATTTCTTCGTAACTCAGGCCGTCGACCTCGCGAAGGACGATCACCGTTCGCTGTTCGAACGGCAGTTGATCGAGCGCCTGCTGCAATTTTTCGGCGAGCTGCTTCTGCGCCAGCACTCGATCGGGGCCCGATTCGCCACCGGACAGGAACTCGCCGTGCGCGGCGATGTGCTGATCCAGCGACACCTGGTCCGCGCGGTGCCGGCGCCGCCAGAACCGATGACGGTTGCGCGCCTGGTTCACGGCGATGCGGTAAATCCACGTCTTCATGCTGGATTGGCCGCGGAAGCGATGAATGGTGCGGAACACCCGCATGAAGACTTCCTGCGACAGGTCCAGGGCTTCGTCGCGGTCGCCAAGCAGGTTGACGGCGAGCTGCACGACCATGCGCTCGTGCTCGGCCACGAGTTCGGCGCAGGCGAGTTCGTCGCCGGCGGCGCAGCGCTGGACAAGCGCCGCTTCGCGACCGTCGACGTCCGCCCAACCCGCAACCCTGGCTTGCTTCACGGAGAGTTCCACTATAGCACCGCCCGTTTGAAGTGTTAGACACCGGTCGGGGCCGAAAGTTCCACGCGGCTGGTAAGATACGGGCACCGTGAAGGGCACGATCGCGCTCGTGATCGCCGTGACGCTCGCCGGCGGCATCGCCGCCCTCGGCTACCAGGCTGCCGCCCGGCAACGCGACTATCGGGAGCTCATCGCGAGGGGCGATACCGCCCTCGTCGACGACCAGACCCTGGCAGCCGTCGAGGCGTACAGTGGGGCGATTGCGCTGCGGTCGGACTCGATGCTGGCTCATCTGCGCCTCGCGGAGACCTACCAGCGGCGCGGCAACCTCGACGAAGCGGCCCGGGAATTCCGCGTCGCCTCGAACCTGGTCCCGACGGCGGCCCGGCCGCTCGAAGAACTCGGAGACGTCACATACCAACAGCAGCGATACGGCCGCGCGATTGACGCCTACGCGCGCGCCTTCAAGTTCGACGACCGCTCCGCGCGCGTCGGTTACAAGCTGGCGCTCGCGCACTACCGGGACGGCAGCGTCGACGCGGCACTGCAGACCGTCCGGCAGTCGCTGGCACTCGATTCGAAATCGGCGGACGCGACGTACCTTCTTGGCTTGTGTTTGCGCGACAAACACAACGTGGCGGAGGCCGTGCGCGCGTTCGAACAGACGCTCGCCATCGCGCCCGGCTCGATCCCGGCGCGCGAAGAGCTCGCCGACCTGTATCGTCTGTTAGATCGCAAGGCCGACGAGATCGAGCAGTTGCAGGCGCTCGCCGCGCTCGATCGGAATCGTGCGGATCGACAGGTCGCCCTCGGCCTCGCCCACCATCGCGCCGGCCACAGCGACCTCGCGGTCCTCACGCTGGGCAGCGCGCTCGAGCGTGCGCCCGACGACCCGAGCTTGTATCGCGCGCTCGGTCAGGTGTGGCTCGATCGCGCCCGCGACGATCGTGCGCTCGTGAAGAAGGCGAGGGAAGCGCTCGAGCGGATCGCGTCGAATCCGACCGCGACCAGCGACACGCTGACGCTCTACGCCCGCGCACGCCTGCAGGAAGGCGATCTCGACGCCGCGGAACGAGCGCTGCAGCAGGCGATGACGCGCTTCCCGGTCGATCCGAACGCCTTCGCGCTGTACGCGACCGTCGCGGCGCGACAGAAACGTCCCGAGGCGGCGCGCAGAGCTCAGGCCGAATACGAGGCGCTCGCCTCGAAGTGACGAAGAAGAAACCGAACGTCATCGCATCGCTCGGCCAACCGAAAGTGGCCGTGATGCTCCTGCTCGGGTTTTCGTCGGGCCTGCCCTTCTTTCTCAGCAGCAACACGCTCGGCTACTGGCTGCGGGACGAGGGGACGACGCTCGCCGCGATCGGGTTTCTGTCGTGGGTCGGGCTCGCTTACTCGCTGAAATTCCTGTGGGCGCCGATCATCGATCGCGTCGATGCGCCGATTGCCGGCCGGCTCGGCCGTCGCCGCGGATGGCTGGTCGTCAGCCAGATCTCGGTCGCGATCGGCCTCGCCGGCCTCGCGTTCGTCGGCCTGCGTGGCGGCCTCGCGCTCGTCGGCCTGTGTGCCCTTTTCGTCGCGTTCTCCTCGTCAACCCAGGACATCGTCGTCGACGCCTGGCGCATCGAGGCGGCGGCGGACAGCGACGAGCTGGGGCTGCTCTCAGCGGCGTATCAGCTTGGCTATCGCATCGCGATTCTGGTCTCCGAAGCGTTGATTTTGATCATCGCGAACCACGCCGGCTGGCGCATCGGCTACGCCACGATGGCGGCGCTGATGGCGATCGGCGTCGGCGCGAGCCTGTTCGCGATCGAACCGAGGCGCGTCGAGGTCGCGCAGCGGACGACGGTTCCGCTGTGGACGATCCGCGGTTTCTCCGATGCCGTCGTCGGTCCGTTTCGCGAGTTCTTTCGCACGTACGGCTGGCTCGCGCTGCTGATGCTCGCGATGATCAGCTTTTATCAGCTCCCCGAGTACGTGATGGGGCCGATGGCCAACCCGTACTATCACGACCTCGGGCTGTCGAAAGACGCGGTCGGCGCGATTCGCGCTTCCGTCGGCACCATCTCGACGTTCCTCGGAATCGCCGCGGGCGGCTTCAGCGCGGTCCGCTTTGGGTACCTGCGCACGTTGATCGGCGGCGTGATCATCAAGATGCTCGTGATCGCGAACTTCGCGACGCTCGTATACATCGGACCGGACCTCCGCGTGTTCGGCGCCGTGATGTTCGCGGACAATTTCGGGATCGGATTCGCCGGCGTTGCCCTCGTCACGTACATGTCGAGCCTCACAAGCATCGGCTACACCGCGACGCAGTACGCACTGCTCAGTTCGGCGTACACGTACGTCGGCAAGTTCGCCAAAGGCTTCTCGGGCGTGCTCGTCGAGCACCTCGCGAGCGGCCGCACCCTCCTTCAGGGCTACGCGCTGTTCTTCGTCGTGTCGGGCCTGCTCGGTGTGCCGGCGCTGGTGTTGTGCGTCGTGCTGTCGCGCGTCACGAGATCCCGAGCCGCGTCATCAGCTTCGTCAGACCCTGCCTCGTAACGCCGAGTTCGACGGCGGCTCGGCCCCGGTGTCCGCCGCTGCGTACCAACGCGGCGCGGATGAACCGCTCTTCAAACGAACGGCGCGCCTGATCCAGACTCCACGACTCGGCGTCCTTTGCCGCTCCGAACTGCGGCGGCAACGCCGACGGCTGCACGACGCCGCGGCGCGGACATCGGACCGCGAGCGACGCCAGCACGTTCTGCAGCTCGCGCACGTTGCCGGGCCACGCATATTGCGACAATGCCGCAACCGTCGCGGCGCTCAGCGTCGCGTGGCTCTGAATGCGGCCGGTCGCTTCGCGCCAGTAGTGATCCACGAGGAGCGGGATGTCTTCCGATCGCTCTCGCAGCGGCGGCACGGCGATCCGGATCACGTCGAGTCGGTAGAGCAAATCCGATCGAAACCGATCATGACGTGCGTCTTCATGCAGATCGCGGTTCGTGGCGGACACGATTCGCACATCGACGCGGCGCGACAGGTTTTCGCCGACACGCCGAATTTCGCCCTCTTGAATGACACGCAGCAACTTGGCTTGCGACCGCGCCGACAACTCCCCAATTTCGTCCAGAAACAGCGTCCCGGTACTGGCGTCTTCGAAGACGCCAGTTCGATCGCCGACGGCGCCCGTGAACGCCCCGCGGGTGTGTCCGAACAATTCCGCATCCGCAAGATCGTCAGGAATGGCGGCGCAGTTGAGCGTTCGAAATGGACGATCGCGGCGCAGGCTGCCGCGATGAATCGCTTGCGCAATTAATTCCTTGCCGCTCCCACTCTCGCCTTGAATGAGAACGGGAAACGGCGCCGACGCCGCGCGGTCGACGTGTCGCCGCAGCTCGATGATGGCGGCCGTCGTGCCGATGATCTGCGGCGCCGTGACCGCGACGCGCGCGCGTCTCGCCAGGGCCGCCGACACGATCGGCGCCGCCGCTGCGGCGCTCGTGGCAATCACCGCGGCGGCGCGCGAATGATCGTAGGTCGAGCCGAGCGTCCACCGCACGCACAGCGCTCCGATGGTCGATCCGCCGTACTGCACCGGCGCGGCCGCCTCGATGCCATCGTCCAACCGCTGCGCGTGGATCACGATCCCGGAGGTAATCGCGCGGTCCGGGGCATGCAGCTCCGCTCGTCCGCCGTCGATCGCGATCGTGTCGAAGCGGCCTTGACCCCCAACGACGAAGGCCACGGCGGCTGCGTGGAGATTCTGACGGACGCGGACGCAGACGTCTTTCAGCACGCTCTGCTCTTCGTCCGCGGTTTGGCAGGCGCGGACAATCGCGACGACCTCGTCGACAAGCGGCTCGAGCGCGCGATCGGCGCGGCCGCTGCCGAGCCGCTTCACCGCGTCGACATACCGCTTCAGCAGCGCCGGCAGCCCGGGCCGCTGTCTCAACCGATCCAGCGCAACCGTGGCGCTCCGCAATCGGCGACGCTCCGCTTCGACATAGAGAATTCGTGCCGCGAGCGCGGTCAGCGGCTCGTGGGCCGCCCGGGCCGCCACGATTGCGCGTTCGGCGTTCGCCATCGCGCCGGCGAGATCGCCCGCGGCGAGCCGCACCCACGCGGCGGTCTCCTCGACTTCCGCGCGCACCTCAGGGGTGGCGTCGGCGCTTTCGTCGAGCAGCGAGGTGATCGCCTGCAGACTGACTGCGGTATCGCCCGTGCTGCTCGCGATCCGGCTTCGCCACCGGACCGCCCGCTGCCGAACGGCGAGCGCCGCGTCGGGCGAGAGACGGTCGAGCGTCGCGAGCGCTTCGTCGGCGCGGTCTCTCCAGAAGAGGCACGTCGCCAGCGTGACCGACGCCTCTGCATGCCGCAGCCGATCGTCGCTCGCCGCCGCCGACGTGACCGCGGCCGCGAGAACCGTTTCGGCCTCGTCGAACCGTGCGGCGACGATGCATGCCTCGCCCGTCAGAATCGTGACGTCCAGCAGCGCAGGTTCGGATCTCGATCGCAGGGCCCACTGCCGGGCGTCATCGAGCGCGCTGCGGGCTTCGCGGGCTTGGCCGCGCCGCAGCAGCGCACGCGCAAGCATCAGCGAGGCATCGATCGCGTCAATCCAGGCATCGCGACGCGACAGGCCGCCGATCGCCTGCCGCAGTTCGCGAATCGCACTGGCGTGACGGCCGCGGTCGAGATCCGTTCGCGCGTCGGCCACGCGTCGGCGCAGACTCGCAAGCTCCCCAGGCGCCGGCCACGTGGACGGCGAAGAGACCGCCGCAGGCGGCTCGACGTGCTCCCCGCCGCCGTACACCGGCGCGTGTTCGGCAACGCGCGAGAGCCGCCGACGTCCGGTGCCGTCGCTTCGTTGTTCAGCAATCGACGGCCAGAGCAGACGCGCAAAGCGTCCTGGCCAACCACGGGACTGTTCGGCCGCACGCACAACGATTCGTTCGACGGCGGCGTCCATCGATGCGGGCAACACCGCGTCCACGAGCGCCTGCGTCGGAAGCGGCGCAAGCGACACGCCGTGCACCCCGGCCACTTCGGATTCGCCGACGATGAGAAGCACATGCGGGATGGCCAGTTCGCCGACCGTGTGCAAGAGTGCCGCACAGCCGCGACCCGATTCGTCTTCGATCACGAAGAGATTGCGCCCGCGCCACAACTCGCGGTACGCCGTATCGACGAACCGCGCCGTCACGGGGACGCATCCGCGAAGGCGGGCCACACGCGCGAGTTCGCGGACGATGCACGACTTCCCCGCGCCGCGCGGCCCCCACAGCGCCGCCGCGTGAATGCGACCGCCGGTCCACGGCTCGAACAGTTCCGACAGCGCTGGCGTCGATCGGCGTTGGACGCTGCGCAGACCGCGGCAGGCGATCGGCAGAGACGCAGTGCCGCCGCCAATCGTCGCCGGCGGCGTCACCGTCGATGGGATGATCACCGGTCCGGCGATCCGCGTCTGGACCGCAAACGTGGCGCCGCTCGACAACGCGCCGATCTGTTGCAGGAACTCGGCGACCTCGCGCCTGGCCTGAAGCGCCGCCGACTCGGCTCCGGCCCACGACGGACCGCACTGCCACGCCTCGAACCGCTCGTCGCGCCCGATCAAACCGTAATCGAGCAGCGGCGCGATCGCACGATGGTGCAGGCGATGGAACAAATCACACGCGGCGCTCCAAATCAGTTGCTCTTCGGGCGTCCCCGCGGGCGCGATCCGCAATTGCACACGAAGTCCGCTCGCCAGATCGACGACAACACCTCCCTCGTCTTGCACCACGAACCGATCGGCAACGAGCTGCATCGCGTCCTCCTTTGATGTGGCGCGACGACGCTGCAAGAAGGCGACCGTCAGAGATCGTTGGGAAGATCGCGCGGAGGCTGAAAAAAGCGGGCAAAAAGTTCGGCTAGAATAAAACGCGAATGCTGCGATTTTTGACCGCTGGCGAGTCGCACGGTAAAGCGCTCGTCGCGATCCTCGAGGGGCTTCCCGCCGGCCTCGCCATCGATTTCGACGCGCTCACGCACGACCTTCGCCGCCGGCAAACGGGCTACGGCCGCGGCCGTCGCATGCTCATCGAATCGGATCGCGCCGAAGCGATCAGCGGCATTCGTCACGGCCTCTCCACCGGCGGACCGATCGCGCTGCTGATTCCGAACAAGGACTGGGAAAACTGGCAGCGGACGATGTACGCCGAGCCGCAGATGCCGGAAGGCGCGACGGGAACCGACCGTCCGCTGGTCACGCGACCGCGACCCGGCCACGCCGACCTCGCGGGCTTCGTGAAATATGGCCACGAGGACATGCGCAACGTGCTCGAGCGCGCCAGCGCGCGCGAGACCGCGGCCCGCGTGGCCGTCGGCGCCATCGCGCGCCAGCTCCTTCGCGTCGTCGGCACCGAGATCGTGAGTCATGTCACGGCGATCGGATCGTCGATCGTCGCGAACCCGTCGTCGTACTCGTTCGAGCAGGTGCGAGCGATCGCGAACGACACACCGCTGCACTGCGCCGATACCAAGGTCGAACAGCAGATGGTGGCGGAGATCGACCGCGCACGGGACGCTGGCGACACGCTCGGCGGGAGCTTCGAAATCATCGCGCACGGTGTTCCGCCGGCGCTCGGCAGCTACGTGCAGTGGGATCGCAAGCTCGATGGACGTCTGGCGCAAGCGTTGATGTCGATCCCGGCAATCAAGGCGGTCGGCCTCGGCATCGGACCGGCGGTCGCCAACCTGCCCGGCTCCCGCGTCCACGACGAGATCGTTCCCGCTGCCGATCCCGCGTCCGCTCCGGTCGGCGTCGCACGGCCGACGAACAATGCCGGTGGCCTCGAAGGCGGCGTCACCAACGGCGAAGACCTTCGCATTACCGGCTACATGAAGCCGATTTCCACGCTGATGAAGCCGCTGCGCTCCGTCGATCTCGCGACGATGACCGAGAGCCCCGCCACGATCGAACGCAGCGACGTCTGCGCCGTTCCCGCTGCCGCCGTCGTCGGCGAAGCGATGGTCGCGATCGTGTTGGCGGACGCGGTCATCGAGAAATTCGGTGGCGATTCGATCGCTGAACTCGTTGCGAACGTTGAATCGTTCCGTAAGCGCATCTCGACTCGTTTCAGCTAGACGACAAAAAGCGCAGAACCCGCTGAAAACGCAGAGGCAATAATTTCCAAGTCTCTGATGCATTAGCGGACTCGACGCGTCGCGATGGGACGCGACGGAGATTGCATGCCGGTTGCCGCATGTCCGAGAAACAGCTTCTCAATACGATCACCGAGGCGATCATCGGCGCGGCCGTGACAGTTCATCACGAACTCGGTCCAGGAATGCTGGAGTCAATCTACGAGGCGTGCTTGATGTTCGAGCTGATTGATCGCAAATGGCGTGTGGACCGGCAGGTCGCGTTGCCGGTCACCTATCGTGGAACTGTTCTGGATTGCGGATTCCGCATCGACCTCCTCGTGGAGGACGAGGTCATCGTGGAAGTCAAGGCGGTCGAGAGCATTCACCCGGTTCATCGGATGCAGCTGCTCTCTTACCTGCGACAACGCCACTGTAAGGTAGGATTGCTGCTGAACTTTAACGTTAAGTGGCTGTCGCGCGAAGGCATTACAAGACTCGTTAACGGTTTTCCCGATTAGGTTCCGCTGGTTCCGCGTGTTCTGCGCTGACCGTCGTGACCGTCAATTCATAGCCGAATGATCCGTCCGATCCTGAAGTATGGCGACTCAGTCCTGCACGAGCAGGCGCGGCCGATCGAGCACATCACCCCGGACATCGACTCGCTGATCGATGACATGATCGAGACCATGTATGCCGCCCCGGGCGTGGGGTTGGCGGCGCCGCAGATTGGCTTCCCGCTCCGGTTGTTCGTCGTCGACGTCAGCGTGGGACGCGATCCCAATG
>DASREL010000196.1:0-13472 GCA_035652075.1 Vicinamibacterales bacterium | reverse complement strand
TAATTACCCAGTATCTTGACTTTCGCTTTATCTTTGCGTAACCTTGCGACCCAGAAAGAGGTGCCGATGCTTCCTCTCACGAAGCGGCAGCGCGAGATTCTAGATTACCTGAACGAGTTCATCAGCCAGCACGGCTACGCGCCGAGTCTGGAGGAGATCGGGCGGCGTTTCGGCCTCTCTTCGCTTGCGACCGTTCATAAGCACCTCACCAACCTGCAGGAAAAAGGTTTCATCAAGCGCGCGTGGAACCGGAGCCGGTCGGTGGAAATGATGCCGACGCGAACCGGCGGCCGCGCGATCGAACTGCCACTGCTGGGGTACGTCGCGGCCGGCCTGCCCATCGAGGCCGTCGCCTCGAACGAGACGATCGCCGTGCCCGAGGATCTCGTCGGCAAGCGTGACACGTACGTCTTGCGCGTGCGCGGCGATTCGATGATCGACGAGCAAATCCGCGACGGCGATTTCGTCGTGGTCGAAGATCGCAAGATCGCCGACAACGGTGAGATGGTGATCGCGCTGCTCCGGGGATCGGACGTCACGCTCAAGAAGTTCTACCGCGATCCCGGCGGCAAGATTCGTTTGCAGCCGGCCAACGCCGCCATGCAGCCGATCTTTGCCGACCCCGATCAGGTGCAAATCCAGGGCGTCGTCGTCGGAGTGATGCGTAAGTATTAGACTGGAGCATGTCTGATCAGCCCCAGCAGCCAAAACAGATCAACTTCACCATCATTCCCGACGATTCGGCCACGAGCCCGCGGACGTACTCGAACTTCTGTTCGATCGCGCACACGCCGTTCGACTTCACGCTCACCTTTTGCGAGGTGATGCCGCTCTCCGAGAAGGAGATCAAAGAAGCAGAATCGGATCACGTCGTCCGCGCGCCGGTGCGCACGAAGATCGTGGTCCCCGTGCAGTTCGTGCCCAATCTGATCGCCGCGCTCCAGGAGCATTGGCGCGTGTTCTCCGAGTCGTATTCGAACGTCGGCTGGAACAAAGGCTCGGGCCCCATCCATTGAAGACCGCTCGCGACACGCGCGCCGTGCTCGACAAGCTCGAGACACAGCATCCCGATGCCGACACCGAACTGCGCTACACCACGCCGTTCGAGCTGCTCGTCGCGACGATTCTGTCGGCGCAATCCACCGACGCGCGCGTCAACATGGTCACGCCGGCGCTGTTCAAGAAATTCCCCGATGCGAAGGCGATGGCGAAGGCGAAGCCGGCCGTGCTCGAAAAGTTGATCCACTCGACCGGCTTCTATCGCGCCAAGGCGAAGTCGGTCATTGGCGCGGCGCAGAAACTCGTCGCCGAACATGGCGGCGACGTGCCGGCGGAGATGGACAAGTTGGTCGAGCTGCCCGGCGTCGGCCGCAAAACCGCGAACGTCGTCCTCGGGCACGCGCTCGGTGTGCCGGGGCTGCCGGTCGATCGTCATGTGCTTCGCGTGTCGAATCGAATTGGCATCGCGGAAGGCGACGATCCGGTGGCGGTTGAGGATCAACTCTGCAAGGCGCTGCCGAAGGAGCGGTGGACGCGGGCGTCCGACACGCTCATTCTGCATGGCCGACGCATCTGCAAGCCGAAGCCGCTGTGCGATCAGTGCGTCGTGCGCGACGACTGCGACTACTTCCGGCTCGTCATCGCGCCAGGCTCGCGTGGACCGAAAACATTTCGAAAACCACGTCGCTGAGGCGTTGCGGGCGATCCCGCGCCGTTTTCGCGACGCCATGCAGAATGTCGCGATCGTCGTCGAGGACGAGCCGCCGGCGGAGCTGCTCCGGTCGATGGACATCGAACCGCCCGACACGCTGCTCGGTTTGTACCAAGGCGTGCCGCTCACGGAGCGTCGATGGGACTACGGCAACGCGCTGCCCGACCGCGTCCTGATCTTTCAAGGTCCCCACGAACGCGCGGCGGAAGACGACGACGATCTAGTCGTCGCGATCGCCGAAACGCTCATCCATGAGATCGGGCACTACTTCGGGATGAGCGAAGACCAGATCGAAGACGTGGAAGAGAACTACTGGCGCAAGCATGGTGCGTAGCACGGTACACCGGGCCCGCCGGCGTTTCGGGCAACACTTCCTGGAAGGCGCGTGGGTCGACAAACTGATTCGCGCGATCGATCCGCAGCCCGATCAAACCTTCATCGAGATCGGTCCGGGCCGCGGCGCCCTTACCCGTCCGCTCGCGGCGCGCGCGAAACAGGTCATCGCGTACGAAATCGATCGCGACCTCGCGGCGGAACTTCGAGGCACGATGCCGGCGAACGTCTCGGTCATCGAGGGGGATTTTCTCGATGCGAATCCCGAATCCCGAATCCCGAATCCCGTCCGCGTCGCAGCGAATCTGCCGTACAACGTCGCGTCGCCGATCATGTTTCGTCTGATTGACTGGTCGCGCCGTGGTGTCCCAATCACGGACGCGACACTGATGCTGCAGAAAGAAGTCGCGGACCGGTTGCTCGCGAAGCCTGGTTCGAAGGACTACGGCGTCCTGACGGTCCTCATCGGCCATCGAGCGTCGGTCGAACGCGTGCTGTCACTGCCGCCAGGCGCGTTTCGTCCTCCGCCGAAAGTCCACTCGGCGGTGGTCCGGCTACGGTTCCACGATCCGGAGCCGCCCGTCCGTGATGAAGCGGGGTTCGAAGACCTCGTGAAACGCGCCTTTTCCCAGCGCCGAAAAACCCTCGGCAACGCACTAGGGGGTCTGACACCTCAGAGGTGTCAGAGTACTCTGGCACCGCCCATCGACCTGCGGCGGCGGGCGGAGACCCTCTCGATTGCGGAGTTCGCGGTGCTGAGCAATAACGCCTGAGCTGTGTTAGACTTACGGCTCAGTCAACCCGCCCGTTAACGCAGGCGCACCCAGCTGCCTGATTGAACCGCTGCGGCGGTTCCCTTCGACCCTGGATCGGCTCCGCCCGGAGTGTCTCCACGCGAAGGCGTAGTTCCGTTGTTAATGCTCGAAGTTGTACCGCTCGGCGGACTCGGTGAGTTCGGCATGAACATGCTCGCGCTCTCGTGGGCGGAGACGACGATTGTCGTCGACGCGGGGGTGATGTTCCCGGATCCGGAGCTGCTCGGCGTGGACCGGATCATTCCGGACCTCACGTACCTGCAGCAGAAGCGTCCGTCGGCGCTCATTCTGACGCACGGCCACGAAGACCACATCGGCGCGGTGCCGCACGTGATGCCGCTCGTCAACGGACCGATTTACGCGACGCCGCTGACGCTGGCGCTCGTGGGACCGAAGCTGGATGAACACGGTCTCGACGGCATTCCGCTCGAGGCGGTCAAACCGCGTCAGCGCGTGACGGTCGGTCCGTTCGAGATCGAATTCATTCGCGTGACGCATTCGATGCCGGACTGCGTCGCGCTGGCGATCCGCACGCCGGTCGGGACCGTGGTCCACACCGGCGACTTCAAGATCGATCAGACGCCGATCGACGGCGAGCACTTCGACGTCCATCGCTTTGCGCAATTGGGCGCCGAGGGCGTCCTGGCGCTGTTCGCGGACAGCACGAACATCGACCGCCGCGGCTTCACCGGCTCGGAACGCGAAGTGATCGAGGCGTTCGAAGAGATCTTCACGAGTTCGACCGGCAAGCTGATCGTCGCCGCGTTCGCCTCGAGCATTTACCGGATGCAGATCCTGGTCGATCTCGCGGCCCAGTTCGATCGCAAAGTCGCTTTTGTCGGACGCGGCATGATCGAGAACTCGCAGATCGCGCAGAAACTCGGCTACCTGCGGATCCCGGCGGGCGTGCAGATCCGCGATTCGGAAGTCGCCACGTATCCGTCACAAGACGTGTTGTGCATGACGACCGGCTCGCAGGGGGAACCGCAAGCCGCGCTCTCGCGCATCGCGATCGACGACCACCGGTACGTCAAAGTCACCGAGGACGACACCGTCGTCATTTCCGCGCGGTCGATTCCGGGCAACGAGAAAGCGATCGGACGCGTCATCAACCACCTTGCCCGCCGCGGCGCCGACGTGATCCACGAAGGCATCAAGCACGTACACGTCTCGGGCCACGGCAGCGAAGAGGAACTGAAGTTGATGCTGTCGCTCGTCCGCCCGCGGTACTTCGTCCCGGTGCACGGCGAGTACCGACAACTCTCGCAGCATGCGCGCGTGGCCAAGCGCGTCTTCGCCGGCCGCGAGCCGCGTCCCGAGATCATCACCGCCGAGAACGGTGACGTCATCGTCTTCGACGATCAGGGCGCGCGTATCGCCGGCAAGGCGCCGGTCGGCCGCGTGTTGATCGACGACACGCGCACCGGCGAAGTCGGCGACGAAGTCCTGCGCGACCGTCGCCATCTCGCCGAAGAAGGACTGGTCGTCCCCGTCGTCGCGATCAACAAGCAGACGGGCATGCTCGAAGGGGTGCCCGACATCATCGCGCGCGGGTTCGTCATGGAAGACAGCGAGGCACTGCTCGCCGATGGGGCGCGCGTCCTCATCGAGGTCGTCGAGCAGGCGAGCCTCGAAGAACGCACCGATCAGGGACTGATCAAGGAGAAGCTGCGCGTGGAGCTGCGCCGCTTCTTCCGCAAACGTTCGGGCCGGCGACCGTTCGTCCTGCCCGTCATCATGGAGATCTGATTTGGGCGGATCGAAGGTTTCGCGTCGCTTCAGCGAGTTCGTCGGCGTGCTGCTCTTTGCCGCCGCGCTCATCTGGATCATTTCGCTCGCCAGCTACGAGCCGAGCGATCCTGTGTGGTTCTTCAGCACGGGGGCGCACGCGGTGCCGGCAAACTTTGCCGGACGTGTCGGCGCGTTCGTCGCCGAGCTCTCGTTTCAGCTGTTCGGCTACGCGTCGTACCTGATCCCCGCTGTCATGGTCGTCATCGGCTGGAACTATTTCTGGTGTCGATCGCTCGATGCGGCAGCCACGAAGGTGACCGGCGCCGCCCTGCTCTTCGCGTGCATCAGCGCGTTTCTGAGCCTGGTCTTCAACACGCTGCAGGTCTCGGGCAAGTCCTTCCGCGCGGGCGGCTACGCCGGCGAGTTCCTCGCGAAGGAATTGTCGGAATACCTGAACCGGACCGGGTCGGTGATCGTCATCATGACGCTCATCTTCCTCGCGATCATCATGTCGACGCAGTTCTCGTTCGGCCGCTTCTTCGGCGCGATTTTCGCCGCCCTGAAGAAGAGCACGGTGCGTGGCGTCGATGCGTTCCACGAATGGCGCGAGGAACGTCGTCGCGAGAAGCAGCGACGCGAGCTCATCGCGAAGCACACGAAGAAAGGTGAGGCGCCTCCGGAGGTGAAGGCGCCTGCGGCCGCGAAGATCACGAAGAAGAAGGAACCGGCGATTGAGGACGACGAGGACGAGCCGCTTGTCGCTGCGAAAGCGGCTGTCGCTCCGAAATCCTTCGCGCCGCCCAAGCCTCCAAAGATCGCGTCCGCGCCGCCGCTGCCGCTCGCCGATGCCGAGCCGCTGCCGAAGGCCCCCGCGGAGCGCCGCAAGGGTGACTACGCGTTGCCGCCGATGGCGCTGCTCGATGCGCCGAAGACGCAGCGCAAGTTCGACGAACGCGAGTTGATGGAACGCGCGCGGATGCTCGAGGACAAGTGCCGCGAGTTCAACGTCGAAGGCTCGGTCGTGCAGATTCACCCCGGGCCCGTCGTGACAACGTTCGAGTTCAAGCCGAACGCCGGCGTCAAATACGCGAAAATCACGAACCTCGAGGACGATCTCTGTCTCGCGATGCAGGCGGAATCGGTCCTCATCGATCGGATTCCGGGCAAATCGACGGTCGGCATTCAAATCCCGAACGCCGACCGCGAGCCGATCTCGCTGCGCGAGCTCCTCGAGTCGGAGGTGTTCCGTCGCTCCACATCCAAGATCACGCTGGCACTCGGCAAGACGATTCACGGCGAGCCGCACGTCGCCGATCTCGCGACGATGCCTCACCTGCTGATCGCCGGGTCGACGGGCGCCGGCAAATCCGTCGGCATCAACGGCATGTTGACGAGCATCCTCTACCGCGCGACGCCCGATGACGTCCGCATGATCATGGTCGATCCGAAGCGTCTCGAGCTCGGAATGTACGAAGACATCCCGCACCTCCTGACGCCCGTCGTCGTCGATCCGAAGCAGGCGGCCAACGCGCTGCGTTGGGCGGTCAGGGAGATGGAAGAACGCTACAAGCTCCTCGCGGCGGAAGGCGTGCGGAACATCGAGCAGTACAACCGCAACATGACGCAGGCCATCGCCGAAAAGCGCGAACCAAAGCCCGGGCAGGAACTGAAGACACTGCCCTTCATCGTCGTCGTCATCGACGAGTTGGCGGACTTGATGATGGTGGCCGGCAACGAGGTCGAGGAATCGATCGCGCGGCTGGCGCAGATGGCGCGCGCCGTCGGCATCCACCTGATCCTCGCGACGCAGCGGCCGTCGGTCGACGTCATCACCGGGTTGATCAAGGCGAACCTGCCGGCGCGCATCGCGTTCCGCGTCGCGTCGAAGATCGATTCGCGAACGATTCTCGACGGCAACGGCGCCGAACAGCTGCTCGGCAAAGGGGACATGCTGTTCCTGCCGCCGGCCTCGTCGCGATTCACGCGCCTCCACGGACCGTACATCTCGGAACAAGAGAGCGCGCGTCTCGCAAGCTACCTGCGCAAGCAAGGCAAGCCGACCTACGACGAAACGATCACGCAGGACGAGAAGGTCGCGACCGGCGCGGACGGCATCGAGTTCGAGAAAGACGACCTGTACGACGAAGCCGCTCGCATCATCGTGTCGAGCGGCCAGGCGTCGATTTCGTACCTGCAGCGGCGGCTGCGGATTGGATTCAGCCGCGCGGCACGCCTCGTCGACATGATGGAGATGGAAGGCATCGTCTCGCCGTCGGTCGGCGGCAAGCCGCGCGAGGTTCTCGTCGACAAGGGCTACTTCGAAGAGGTCGATGCGCAACTGCGGTGAGGGCGGGCCCGACGGCCTGCGCTACATATGAAACGGATCCTCGCTCTTCTCGCGATCGTGATGTCCACTCAGGCCGCCTCCGCCGAGGCTGCGGCGCCCAGGGCCGCGGTGCCGCCGGTGCGGACCATGTACAACGACGCGCTGGCGCGCGAGCGGGCAGTACGTGTCGCGTTGTCTGCGCCTGACACGCTCGCGACGATTCTGATCGACGTGCGTGCCGTGATCACCGCGTACGAGGCGATCGTCAAGCACTACCCCGCGAGCGGCTACAGCGACAACGCGTTGTGGAATGCCGGCAAGCTGTCGCTCGACGCATACGAGAAGTTCAATCAGACGCAGGACAAAGACGCCGGCATCAGGCTTCTGAACAAGCTCGCTGCGGCCTATCCGACGAGCAAGCTCGCGAAGCAGGTTCCCGAACAGATGACTCGGGTTACGGACCATCCACCAGACCTAGCGCAGGCCTCCAGGCCTGCTTCGTCCACCGTCGCGACGATTCGCGATATCCGGCGGTCCGTTCTGCCGGGCACGGTGCGGATCACGATCGAGCTCGACGGTGAAGTGTCATTCCACGACGAGCGCATCGACGATCCGTCGCGGGTCTTCATCGATCTGTCGAGCACGCGTGCTGCGCCGGCTCTCGTCGATCAGACGCTGCGATTTCACAGCGACGCGGACGTCGTGCGCCAGGTTCGCATTGGACGACATCCGAACAACACGACGCGCATTGTCCTCGACGCGGTGGGCGTCAGCAGTTATAGCGTGTACCCGCTCTACTCGCCGTTCCGCCTCGTGATCGACTGCGTGCGGGCACAATCGACGGCGACGCTTTCCGCGCGCACCTCAGTCCCTGCGTTCGCCAAGCCGATGCCGAAGCTCTCCCCGCGTGCGAGCGCCTCGATTGCGGAGGCCACAGCCGTGGTCGACCCGGCGCCGACGCCAATGACGACGAGCCCGTCACCGGTCATCACGACGCCGTCGATCGCGCCGCCGCCGAAGAACGCGAACGGCGGATTCTCGATGGCCCGGCAGCTCGGACTCGGAGTCTCGCGCATCGTCATCGACCCAGGCCACGGCGGCCACGACCCGGGCGCGAAAGGCAAAGGCGTCAACGAAGCGGACCTGGTGCTCGACGTCGCGCTGCGGCTCGAGAAGCTGCTCCAGAAAGCGGGCATGGAGGTCGTCCTGACGCGGCGGACCGACGAGTTCATCCCGCTGCAGGAGCGTCCGGCGATCGCGAACCGCGAAGGCGCCGATCTCTTCCTGTCGATTCATGCCAACGCGAGCCCCAACGGCACGGCGCACGGCATCGAGACGTATTTCCTGAATTTCGCGAACAACCCGAACGCCGCGCAGGTGGCGGCGCGCGAAAACGCGTCGTCCGCGCTGTCGATGGGCACGCTCCCCGACTTCGTCAAGGCCATCGCGCTGAACAACAAGGTCGAGGAATCGAAGGACTTCGCCGGTCACGTGCAACACGCCATGATCGAACGGCTGCGTCCGGCGAACAAAGGCGTGAAAGATCTCGGCGTCAAACAGGCGCCCTTCATCGTGCTCATCGGCGCAACGATGCCGAGCGTGCTTGCGGAGATTTCGTTCGTGACGAATGCGCAGGAAGCGCGGCTGTTGAAGGGCAATCCGTACCGTCAGCGGATCGCCGACGCGTTGTTCAACGCGATCAAGCAGTACCAGTCGTCACTGAAGAACGTGACGACCGTTGCGCATCAGGACTAGGCGTTGCGTCGACGGTAGAGAAATAGACCGCCGGCGATCACGATACCGGCGACGACCGCACAGAGGACGATGAAGCCGGTCAGGCCGAGCGCGCCGATGAAGACATCGCTCAGCCCGGTCGGATCGTGCGGCGTCTCGTAGAGTTTGACGATGACCGGTTTCACGACCTGAACCTTCAGATTTCAGAGTTCAGACTTCAAATTTCTCGAACGCGAGCGACGCGAGTGTCCGGACGGCGATTCCCGTCGCGCCTTTTGGCATGTACGGCTTCGCGTCTTCAGCCCACGCCGTGCCCGCGATGTCCATGTGGACCCACGGCAGCCCGCCCGTGAACTCCTTCAGAAACATCGCCGCGGTGATTGACCCGGCCGGACGTCCGCCCGTATTCGTGAAGTCGGCGATGTCGCTCTTGAGCTGATCGCGGTACTCGTCGAACAACGGCATCGGCCACGATCGATCGCCGGATCGATCCGCAACGCGCCGCACCTGCTTCACCCACGTCGTCGGCGTTCCGAACAACCCACTCGTAATTTTACCGAGCGCGACGACGCACGCGCCGGTGAGCGTGGCGACATCGACGAGGTGCGTCGCGCCGAGCTTCCGCGCGTACCACAAGCCGTCGCCGAGGATCAGGCGGCCTTCGGCGTCCGTATTGATGACTTCGACCGTCTTCCCTTCCGCGCTCCTCAAGATGTCGCCCGGCTTAACCGCGCGACCTCCAGGCATGTTCTCGGTGGTCGGCACGATGCCGATCACGCGAATCGACGGCTTCAGCAGTCCGATCGCGCGCATCGCGCACGCGACCGCCGCGCCACCGGCCATGTCGTCTTTCATCCGCTCCATGCCTTCGGCCGGTTTGATCGAAATGCCGCCGGTGTCGAAGGTAATGCCCTTGCCCACGAGCCCGAGGACAGGCGTCTGCGGCGCGCCTGCAGGTTCGTAGCGGAAGACCATGAGCCGGGGCGGCTCGCTGCTGCCGCGGGCGACGCCGAGCAGCATACCCATGCCGAGGTCGGCGATCTGTTTCTCGTCGAGGATCTCGACGCCGACGCCGGCGCCGGACACGATCCGGGCGCAGCGATCCGAAAACTCCCGCGGCGTCAGCGTATTGCCCGGCTCGTTCGCCAGTTCCCGCGCAAGGTTGCTCGCTTCGCCGAGGACCCGACCGCGCTGTGCTGCCTCGGCGATCGCCTCGGCGTCGGTGCTGTCTTCGGCGACGCCGTCGACGACGATCGACCAACTCGGCGGCGCGGCGGGCGCCGGGTCCGTCGTTTTGTAGCTGCCGCCGTAGAACTCCGCCAGCGTCAATCCTTCCGCAACAGCCTGGACGAGTTCGGCACGGTGACCGTCGCCGCGAACGCTGAACGCGACATGGCTCAACCGGCGCTGGCGGCCCGCGAGTCCGGCCGCGGTCGCGAGCTTGCGCAGGATGTCGCCGCCAGAATCGGTCCGGCGTCCGCCGCCGATCAGCGCGACGCGCCGCGCGCCGAAGCTCTTGTCGGCCACGCCGGCGAGGAAGAGGTCGTACGGTTTCGCCTGAAACTCGCGCGTCGTCAGCGCGCGCGACACTTCGCCGCCGGTCGCCGCATCGAGGCCGCGGACCGCGTCCGCCGTGTCGTCTTCAAACCACGGAATGACAAGGAGGTCGATATCGTTCGTCGCGGAAGATCCAAATCGACAGACTATCGTCTTGTCAGCGGACGCTGGGGGCATCCGATCATTATGGCTGATGGCGCTTGCCGATGCGCGGAAGTGGACTGTAGAATTCGTGCATGCGATTGACTTGGGCCGGCGTCGCGTGTCTCTCGCTCTCGGCGTCGCTCATCGCGGCCGTTCCGCAGAAGGCGGACAAGGACGCGAAGGCCAAAGATCAGGATGCGGGTCGTCCGAAGCTGTCGCTCAAAGCGCAGCCGGTGATCAGCATGGCTCCGTCGCGCGTCGTGCTGACGGCCGAATTAACCGGCGGTCCGAACGACTTCGAGGAGTACTACTGCCCCACGATCGAGTGGGATTGGGGCGACGGAACGCAATCGGAATCGACCTCCGACTGCCCGCCGTACGAGCCAGGCAAGACCGAGATCAAGCGTCGCTTCACGGTCGAACACGTATTTCGCGCCGGCGCGTACCATGTGACGTTCCGCATGAAGCGGAGCAACAAGCCGGTCGCCATCGCCGCCGTCAGCATCCAGGTCCGTCCAGGCCTGCGCGATGGCGAACGGTAGCGTCCCACAACCGACCACTCTTCGACCCGCGGCGGCTCCTGCCGGCGAGCCGCGGCCCTAAACAGGCCTGTTTTCGCCGCACCGCACACGCGACGGCCGTCCCACTTCTGGCACGGAGTTCGCCTAAAGCGCGGTCGTGGCCGTTCGAAAATCTGTCCAGCGCTTTCTCGGAGCCACACTGCTCCTGTGCACGGCGCTGGTGTCGGTCGGCTTGACCGCGCCCGCGGACGGTCCGTTCTCGATTAGCATTCGCCCCATCCTGCTCCGGCTGGCGATCGACATCGACGTCAAGTTCGGGCCGCGACATTTTCACGCGCGCTGGTCGGCGCTCTCCGATCAGTCGACGTTCTAAGGGTCCATGGATTCACTGCTGCAAGACATCCGATACGCCGTTCGTCTGTGTCTCCGAACGCCGGCATTCACCGCCGTCGCGGTGATCGCGCTCGCGATCGGGATCGGCGCGAACACGGCCATCTTCACGATCGTCAACGCTGTGTTGATCGAGCCGCTGCCGTTTCGCGATCCATCGCGGCTCGTCGTGCTCGCAGAGACGTCGAACCGGCGACCGGGACGTCCGAATTCCATCGGGCCCGCCAACTTCCTGCGGTGGCGCGTGCGCACCCATTCGTTCGCGGACATGTCCGCGGTGTACGAATCGCGTGTCAACCTGACGGGTACCGATCGTCCCGAGGAACTCGTCGCGCAGAACGTCACCGAAGGATTCTTCAACATCCTCGGTGTGCCGCCGATGCTCGGCCGCACGTTCAACGACGACGAGATGTACGACCCGGATGCGCAGGTCGTGGTCCTCAGTCATCGCGCGTGGCAGCGGCGATTCGGAGCGGACCCGGGGATTGTCGGTCGCTCGATTCAGTTGAACGGCAAGCTCTGGACCGTCGTCGGCGTCATGCCGCCGGACGTGCAGTTGCTGCTGAAAGGCGGCACGAACACCGGAAAAGAAACCGATCTCTGGATGCCGTTCGTCATCCCGTCGGCCTGGTGGGTTCCGCGCGGGCGCTTTCTGAGCGTCGTGGCGCGTCTCGCACCGTCAGCGTCCATCGAGTCGGCGCGTGCGGAACTGCGCGCGACCGCAGCGGCGCTGTCGACCGAATTTCCGCAATTCGATACCGGCTGGAGCGCCATGGTCACCCCGATGCGTGACGAGGTGGCCGGCGACGTCAAGCCGGCCTTGCTCGTGCTCTCGGGCGCCGTGGCCTTCGTGCTGTTGATCGCGTGCGCCAACGTCGCGAACCTGCTCCTGTCGCGTGGCGCCGCGCGCCAGCGCGAGATGGCGATTCGGGCGGCGCTCGGCGCGGGTCGGGTTCGCGTCATGCGTCAGCTGCTCACCGAGAGTGTCATCCTCGGCGTGCTGGGCGGCGCGGCAGGCCTCCTCGTGGCACAGTGGGGCCTCGCGGCGCTCATCGCCATCAGCCCGGTCGATCTCGCGTCGCTCGGCCACGTCGAACTGAGCTATCCCGTCCTGGCGTTCACCGCCGTGGTCTCGATGCTGACGGCGATCGTCTGCGGATTCGCGCCGGCGTTCGAAAGCGCGCGGGTCGATTTGCAGGAGGCGATCAAAGACGGCGCTCGACAGATCGGCGCCGGTCTTCGCCAGCGCCGCGTGCGGCAATCGTTCGTCGTCGCCGAGATTGCGCTCGCGGTCGTACTGCTCGTCGGCGCCGGCTTGCTGCTGCGAAGCTTCGACGCGGTCAGCAACGTCGATCCCGGGTTCCGCGCATCCAATGTCCTGACGATGCGAATGCAGTTGCCAATCGCGAAATACCCGGACGATCCCGATCGGATTCGGTTCTTCTCGAACGTCATCGCGCGCGTGGCTCAGTTGCCTGGCGTCAAGGCTGCCGGCGCGATCAGCTTCCTGCCGTTCAGCAGCCTCGGCGCAGGCACCGATTTTCGAATCGAAGGCGACCCGCCCGCGGCACCGGGGCAGTCAAAGGGAACGGCGGTGTCGGTCTGCGACAACGCCTACTTCGACGCGATGAACATTCCGCTGCGTCGCGGTCGCCTGTTCACCGCCCGCGAGCAGCAGGTGCAATCGAACGTCGTCATCATCAACGATGCGCTCGCACGGCAGTACTTCCCGAATGTCGATCCGATCGGCAAGCGGATCACGATCGATATGACCGACAAGAACGTGCCGACGGAAATCATCGGCATCGTCGGCGATACGAAGTCCGGCGACCTGACGAGCGCAGCGCAGCCGACCAGTTATTGGCCGCATCCGCAGTTCGCCTACAGTGCGATGACGCTGACGATTCGCACGTCCGCCGATCCGTCGGCGATGGCGGCGTCGGTCGAGAACGTCGTGCACACGCTCGACAAGGATCAACCGGTCTCGGACGTTCGGTCGATGGATCAGTGGATCGCTCGGTCGCTGGCGCAATCGCGGTTCAGTTCGACGCTCTTGACGATCTTCGCCTCGGTGGCGCTCCTCCTGGCCGCGATCGGCATCTATGGCGTGATGTCCTACGCGGTCAGTCAGCGGACGTCGGAAATCGGCGTCCGATTGGCGCTCGGCGCGAACGCGCGCGACATCCTCGGGATGATTCTCGGCAACGCGG
>DASREL010000195.1:0-8128 GCA_035652075.1 Vicinamibacterales bacterium | reverse complement strand
GTGGCGAGGCTGCGGTACGCGAGACGAGCCGCGTTACCCCGGACCATCACGTCGAACGGCCCGAAAATCTGCTGCGAGATCGATCCGCCCACATCGGTTTGCACGTAATACGGCTGGTCGGCGTCGAACGAATACCCGGTATCCCGTTTGAAATTGAGCGTCATCCGCGTCGTCCCCAGCAATGTGTAGGAGAGATCGCCGGCCGCCGTCGCGCCGACGTAGTCCGGCAACCCGGGGAACAGCGGATGAAAGTTCTTGTAGCCAACAGTCGCGTTGCCTTTCAACAACGCGTGCGGGTCGAACGTAAACAGCATCGACGCGTCGGTCCAATTCGCGTCGCGCTCGTTTGTGAATTCAAAGCGATCCTGGCTCTGTGACACCGAGAGGGACACGGTCGTCAACGGCGTCAGTTGATGGCGGAGTCGAAGGCCGAGACTGGTGTTGGTGTGATTCAGCGTGTCTTGGAGGTTTGTTCCGAGGAAGACCGCGTCCTTGTCGAAGTTCGTTTTGAGGAACGATGTGTCGACGCCGATGAACGTCTTGGCGAACGTTCGCATTTCGACGGTGGCTTTACCACCGTACTCGGTTCGCTGTGACCGTGCATCGATCTCGAAGCCTGGCCGTTCACGGGTGGACGCATAACGAGGTGCCACATCGACAGAGAATCGGTTGAGCGGCATCCGCCAGTCGATCGTGTAACCGGTGTTCGCCGACCGCTCGCTCGCGTACTTCTGAAACCAGACGATGTCTTCTTTGATCTTGACGTTGAGCCACGATCGGCCCAGCCGAAGCCAGAGGTCCGTTGTCGGACTGATCGTCGCCGTGAAGTCGCTCTTCGGGCTCTGGTCGGTCGGTTCGTTGAACACGTTCGAGTCGGTGCCGACGTTCGAAATCTCGAGTCGCGGGTTCATGAGCAACGGTCCGAGTCGTACCTTGACCGTCGCTGGATCCGGTCCTCCGTCTTGTTGAGCGAACACCGATTGCGAACTCGCCAGGAAGGCGAGACCCAACAACGGCCAGAGTAGTCGCCGAATCAGCACAACAACACTTTGAGCCACCGAACGCGGTCGCTAGTTATGAGGTTGGAGGGTGTTGCGAGGCGGCCGGAATGACCGTTCACCCCGGCCAAAGAAACGAGCGGGTTACCGCGAAGGGCTGGCGTCCTGCGCCGTCGCCGCAGCGCCCGCGACACCGGCTGCCGCCGCCGCTCCCGTCACGACAGCAGCACTCGTCGCACCTGCCGCGGCAGCTGCGCCGCCCGCGGCCGCGCCGGCCGCTGCGCCACCACCCGCCGCTGCGCCGCCGGCTCCGGCGGCGGCACCACCCGCCGCTGCACCAGCGCCGGCGCCAGCACCGACGAGCGCCGCCGATGCGCTGACCGAAACGCCGGTCACCGTCGCGCCCGCGCTCACGGTCACCGCAGCGCTCGTGCCGACGATACTCCCTGCTTGGCTCACCACTTCGACCGCGTACTGCCCGGCCTGCAAGCCGGCGAACGAAAAGGAACCACTGGCGGTCGCCGTTGTCGATCCGGCTATTTGGCCTGTCGCGAGGTTTCGTAGCTGGACCGTGACGTTCGCAATGGTTTGACCGGTCGAACTGGTCGCGGTGCCCGACAACGACGCGGCAGCCTGCGCCTGCGCAGCTCGCGGAGCCGAAAACAGCGGTGTTGCGACAAACGACAGGCTCGCGATGGCGGCGACAATGGCGTAACGGCGCATGAAGGCCCTCATAGGCTGAGACAACAGCTCGACCTTAATATCGGTCTTTTCGCTCTCTCGGTCAAGTGAGGAGGCTATCAATTCAACGACGGCTGCGGGCGACGCGCAGCGACCGCATCTTTCGATACAGGTTGGTGCGCTGGATCCCCAACGACTTTGCCGCCTCGCTGATCCGGCCGTGATGCTGCTCCAGCGTGGCCGCGATGTACTCGCGTTCAAAACGTGAACGAGCCTGTTTGAGCGTCCCGCCGTTCGAAAACACCACCGATCCGCCGTCCAGACGAATATGCGCCAGGACGTCTTCGAGGCCGATTCCGCGGCCGCCCTGCAGCCCGGTGATCACCTGCTCGAGCAGCGTCCGGAGTTCGACCCCGTTCCCACGCCACGGCATCGCCGACAGCAGCGACAGCGCGGAGCGCGACAACGTCTTCGGCGGCACCCGAAGCGACGCGCAGATTTCGCGGAGGAAGTAGTTCGCAAGCGCCGGAATATCTTCGCGACGATGACGCAGCGGCGGCATGTCGATGCGGATCACGGAGAGGCGGCGGAACAGATCGTCGCGGACCCGCCCTTCCTGCACGGCCCCGTCGATCCCGGGATCCACTCCGGCCATCGGCCGCACGTCGAAGTTGACCGTCTCGCCGGATTCCGCCAGAACCGCTTCGCGATCGCGCAGCACGCGCGCGAGCCGCGCCTGCACGCGCGTCGGCGCTTCGGCGACATTCTGCAGATACAACGTCCCGCCGCGCGCGTCGAACAAACGGCTGTCGGTCGAGATCCGCTCGAGACCGCGCGATCCCTCGCCGTTGCCGTTGATCCGGCCGAAGAGCGCGACGTCCAGATCGTCCCCATCTGTCGACGCGCAATCGATCGCCACGAATCGGCCGGCGTGGCCGTTCTGCTGCGCGTGGATCGCCCGCGCCGCGACCTGACGCCCGGTGCCTTCCTCGCCGCGAATCAGGACCCCGGCGCGCATCGTCGCCGCACGCGTGATCACGGTCATCACGTCACGCATGGCGCTGGAATGACCGTAGAGATCTTCGCCGCGATCGCGGGGCGCCGAGTCCGAACCGCCTGGCCTGCTTCCACTGCGTGCTTCGTACGCGAGCTCGCGATCGATCGCGTTCGCCACCCGTCGTCCGCCAAGCGGACGCGCGAACACGTCGGCCATCCCGGCGAGGACCGCTTCGGTCGTCAAATCGGGACGCCGCGTGTCGACGACGGCGAACATCAACGTGGATGCGCGCTGCGTGCGGATGTCGCGCGCGACCTGCAGCGCGGCCGCGCCCCGCGAGAGATCGAGCAGCACTGGCATTTCTCGCCGCTGCAGTTCGTTCAGCGCGTACGCGACGTTGTCGGCCCACACCACCGCGACATTGGCTGCAGCCAGCATTCGTTCGGTGTCCGCACGCTCGGATGCGGGGCACCCGAGATACAACACGGACTTCGCTTTTGAAGGCTGGAGGCTGGAGGCGAGAGGCTGTTGCGTCGTCATCGCTTTCGTCCCGCGGCGGGTTGCGGCGCCGTCACGAAATGCCCGTCGCCGTTGGGATCGACTTCGACGGTCACGTTGCCATCAGCGCCGTACGTCAAGCGCCGGCTCGGTGTGCCGCGATGTTCGGTGTCGAAGGCGACGGAAGCGATTCGATCACCGTCGTATGTTTCCCACTTGTCGAACTTGCCGTCTTCGTCGGTGTCCTCTTCGGCGCTGACGAGACGTCCTTGCCGGTAGTGCTCGACGCGGGTGACTTTGCCGTCCGCGCGCGTGGAGATTTCGAGTCGCGCGAGCGATTGATCGGGATTGAAGTACTGCCACGCGTCTTCCTTGCCGTCGTTGCGTTGCGAGATACCGACCTTCGTCATCTTCTGGTCGGCGTCGTAGTACTCCCAGCGATCGATCTTGCCGTCTTCGTCTTTATCAATTTCGATACGGACGACGCGGGCGCCGTCCATGTAGCTCCACGTGTCGACCTTGCCGTTGCCGTTCGAGTCGTACTTGAGGAGCTTCAGCCGGCCCGTCTGCTTGTCGTATTCCGGCGTGATCCGCTTCTGCGCTTCCGGGTCGGGTCCGCCACAGGCGCTAATTAGGGTTGATGCCAGAACGAATACAAGGCAACCACAGAATGCACGGAACACACAGAAAAATAGAGCTTTACTGGTTCTGTGCATCCTGTGGGTTCTGTGTTTGACTGGTTGCGCGGGCAAGGCTTCGCCCCGTGACTTACAGCTGGGACTTTGGGAATAGGGATCCCGTCGCTGGTCTGGGGGAGACTCGAGGGAACGCGGGGACGATGAGGCTATCGAACCTGCGGCGCCGTCGAGCGGTCAATTGTCGGGTTAGAACCGGCAGAGATTGTATCCGTACCGAACGGCGTGTCAACAAAATAACTACAAATTGCGGCCGTATGGATACGATACGGATTAGATTTGCGCGATTGCACGATCGCTAACGCGCGATCCGCTGAAAAAAGACACAACGATTTCGCGCAACTCGTCGAGGCTCGCGGCGGAATTGATCGCCGTGCGCAGGTGCGATCCGTTGTCGAGCCCTTTCGTGTAGTACGACCCCAGGGCTCGAAGCTTGTTGACGACCCACTTGTCGTGGCTTCGCTGTCGTGAGTCGTGATTCGTGGGTCGTGATTCGTGGTCCCACACGCGTTCGTGCTGCAGGAGCTCGATGTAGTCGAGCAGAAACTGACCGCGCTGTTCGAGCGTGACGTCGCGCTTCGGACGTCCCGCGGCGAGATCCTCGGCCTGCGCGAGAATCCACGGATTGCGGAGAACGCCGCGTCCGACGAGGACGCCTTCAACACCTGACTGCAGCTTCGCGACGATCTGTTCCGGCTCGATGCAGTCTCCGCTCCCAAACACCGGGATGCTCACATCGTCCGCGATCCGGGCGACGAGATCCCAGTCGGCGCTGCCGCTGTAGCTTTGCGCGGCAGTGCGGCCATGGACCGCGATCGCGGCGGCGCCGGCGTCCTGGACCATCCTGGCAAGCGTCGGCGCATTCTTCTCCTGGTCGTTCCATCCAGCGCGCATTTTTACGGTCACCGGAATCTTCACGGCCTTCGCCATCGCGTTGATGACGGTCGCGGCGTGCTGCGGTTCGCGCATCAAGCTGCAGCCGGCGTTGTGCTTCGCGATCTTCGGGACCGGGCAACCCATGTTGACGTCGACGATGTCGGCGCCCATCCCCTCGACGATTTGCGCAGCCGCGGCCATCTTCTCGGGATCGCCGCCGAAGATCTGGATGGACACCGGTCGCTCTTCTTCGATGTACTCGGCGTACTCGAGCGTGCGATCGATGCCGCGCACGAGTCCCTCGCTGCTGACCATTTCGGTGACGACGAGCCCGCAACCGCCATGGCGCTTGACGAGACGACGGAAGGCAGAGTCGGTCATCCCCGCCATTGGGGCGACGGCGAACGGCGAGGGCAGCTCGACGGATCCGATCTTCATTTGGTGTGAGGGTGCCTAAGAGTGCCTAGGGTGCCTAGGGTGCCTGAAAGTGCCTACTAAAGTGATCCGCGGTCGCGGCGCATTGCTTTGACTTCCTCACCGAGCTGCAGCACCAGAGATTCGAGACGGTGAACGGTTTCGCGCAGGTCCTCGTGCTCGTCTCTCGCGGCCAGCGCGGCATCCGCCCTCTTCTTAGTGCCTTCGTTGGCCATGATCAAACCTTCTGCGGTTTGTTTCAAGCCTTCAAAGACGTCGCGGAATGGATCCATTTCTCACCCATCCTACCGCGATCGGGCCGTCGGCCTACACGTTGACTGATTGTCGCTCGACGAACCAACGATACGTCGCGGCGATGCCGTCGGCGAGCCGCATCTTGTGCGTCCATCCGAGGGCGTGCAGCCGGCTCACATCGAGGAGCTTCCGCGGCGGGCCATCGGGCTTGGTGGCGTCGAACACGATTGTCGCGGCGGGATAGACCACCGAACGAATCAAGTTGGCGAGTTCGCCGATCGTCTGATCCTCGCCTGTGCCGACATTGATGTGCTGCGCGTCGTCGTAGTTCTTCATCAGGAACACGCAGGCGTCGGCGAGGTCATCCACGTGCAGGAATTCTCGACGCGGCTTTCCCGATCCCCAGACTCCCACATTCGGCTGACCAGCAGTCTTGGCATCGTTGAACTTGCGAATCAATGCGGGAAGGACGTGGGAGCTCGTCAGATCGAAGTTATCGTTTTCGCCGTACAAGTTCGTCGGCATCGCCGAGATGAAGTTGGCGCCGTACTGTGTGCGGTAATGCTGGCAGAGCTTGATTCCCGCGATTTTCGCGAGAGCATAGGCCTCGTTCGTTGGCTCCAGCGGCCCCGTTAACAGGTACTCCTCTTTGATCGGCTGCGGACACTCCCGCGGATAGATGCACGAGCTGCCGAGATACAGGAGTTTTTTGACGTTATGCAGATGCGCCGCATGAACAACGGTCGCATGCATCATCATGTTGTCGTAGATGAATTCAGCTGGTCGCGTCGAGTTTGCGAGGATGCCGCCGACGGTGCCGGCGGCGTGGATCACATACTCCGGCCGGTTCGCGCGGAACCAGTAGTTCACCGCGGCCTGATCTCGCAGATCCAATTGATCCCGCGTAGCGGTCAGCAGGTTCGTGCAGCCGTCGCGCGTCAATCGTCGGACCAACGCCGACCCGACGAGCCCCCGATGACCGGCGACGAAGATCCGCGAGCTGGCGTTCACGTTAATAAGGTTTCACATCAGCGGCGTCGACTTCAACACTGACCGCCTGCCCGATCAAATTGACGGCAAGCACGAGCCGCGCCTTCAACGTGTCCTTCCGCATCAAGCGCCCGACGACGCCTTTCAGCGGTCCGTGTTTGACTTCGACCATCATGCCTTCGTGGATCATCGGACACGGGTCGTACTGCAGCTCGCTGCCGATCAGCGTGCGGATGCTGTCGAGCTCGTATTCGGGAATCGGCGCCGGTTTCCCCTCGAACGACACGATGTTCACGACGCCCGTGCACTTCAAAACGGGGAGCGTGTCTTCGAGATTGAACCGCGCGAAGCAGTAACCGGGGAACAACGGCCAGTCGATCTTCTTCTTGCGATCCTTCCAGCGGCTCCACCGCGTAATCGTCGGGAGAAACGCTTCGAACTGCTTCCGTTCGAGTTGCTCGCGGACGGTCTGCTCGTGGCGCGATCGGGTCCAGACGGCATACCACTCTGTGCCGTCGCGTCGGGGTTCGGGGTTCGGGGTTCGGGATTCGGAGAGATTCGAGTCGCGTTCGAAGCCCGAGTCCCGGTCGAATCCCGAAGCCCGAATCCCAAATCCCGACACATCTTTCACTGCGTCAGACCCGCCTGCTGCTGCTTCAGTCCCTCGTCGAACGCCTTCTTGATGTCCGGGTTTTTCCATTCGATGATTGCCTGCGCGCGCAGCTTCTCCAGGTACTTTTGATATTCGAGCTTCCGCTTGTCGGTGAAGACGTGCTCGCTGATCTGACTGCGTGCCTCGTCGAACGGCAGCACCTTCGTCTCGGACTTCGTTTCGAGCTTCAGGATCTGATAGCCGCGACGCGCATCGCGCATCACCGGGCTGATGTCGCCCGGCTTCATTCCATCGATCGTCTTGCGAAGCTCCGGCGAAATCTCGTTCAAGCTGAACGGACCGATCAACCCGCCGTTCGCCTTCGACGGCGAATCCGATACTTCGGACGCGAGCTTGTCGAAGCTCTCTTTGCCGGCAACCGCCCGCGCGCGGATGTCTTCGGCCTTCGTTTTCGCCGCTTCGTCGGCCGCCGCGTTGACGCCGCGCGAATCGCTCGGCACCGTCACGAGAATCTCGCGCAGCGTGATGGTCGGCTGCGTGGTGAACTCGTTCATGTGCGTCTCGTAATAGCGACGCGCCTCGTCGTCGGTGACGCCAATTTTGCCCATCACCTCGTTCTGCTGCACGCGCTGGATGATCATCGTCTTTTCCAGATTGCGCCGCAGATCCGCCATCGTCATGTTCTCCGACTTGAGCGCCGCCTGCAGCTGCTCGTCGGTCTCGATCTTGTTTTCTTTCTTGATGCTCTCGACGATGCTCTTGAACTGATCGTCGCCGAGCTTGTAGCCGAGTTCTTTGCCGCGCTGCGAGAGCAGCGTCTCGTCGACGACATCGACGACGATCTGCGGCGTCAGTTCTTCCAGCGTTTTCTTGAGCTGCGCGTTGCCGGCGTCGGTTTTCAGGTCGAACTGCTGACCCTTCTGACGCAACGCCGCGACCTGCCGCTGCTCGAGATCGCTCTTCGTGAAAATGTCGCCGTTAATCTTGACGAGGATCTGCTCGAAGATCTCCGCGCGGGCGACCGCGCCGACGAGCAACACCATCAACGCCGCCGAGAGTAGTTTCTTCATAAGTCTTTGCAAAACACTATTTTACAGAATAGGTGGCTAGG
>DASREL010000194.1:0-17648 GCA_035652075.1 Vicinamibacterales bacterium | reverse complement strand
CATCCGGCGAGATACACGCGGAGGCGCGACAGCCCGAGCGCGTACACCGAAAACGTCAGCGCGATGAAATAAAAGTAGTCGCCGACCAACTCGGCGGGCAGCAGATTCGTCGCCGGCACGAACGCAGGTGAGTACGCGAGCGGAACGAGGACATCCTTCAGAAACAGTATGGCCGCGATCGCCGCGGCGCTCAGCGTGGCCGTCACTCGCAGCGCCGCCGTCAACTCGCGCCGCCCTTCGGGGCTCGCACCGACACGCGTGATTGTCGGATGCAGCCGTCCCCACAACGCGTTTGTCAGGAACGGCGTGTAATACGCGGTGATGGCGAGCGGCACCTGGAGCAGCCCGTTCGAATCGGGCCCGTACCGGACGATGACGTCACGCTGAATCCAGAGCCGCGCCAGGGGCACCAGCGCGCCGCTGACGAGCATGACGATGCTGAAGCGGACGAGGGCATTGGCTTCGGACAAGTCGAAACCGAACCGGAACAGGTGCGAATACGGACGGATCCGTCGCACGAAGACGAGGAACGCCGTCAGCAGCAGCGCCGAACTCGCGAAGATGCTCCAGAACGCGCCCGGCAGCCGCCAGAACCAGATCATCGCGAGGGTGGAGACGAAACCTGACACGGTCGCCCAAATCGACGCCTTCACGTACAAGTCGTAGCGCCCGCCGCCGAAGAACACACCTTCGAGATAGCCCGAGGCGACGACCGACAGCGGAACGCTGAACACCACGGCGAGCACTGCGAACGACGAGATCCCGAACGACGAGAGCGGCGTGTCGCGACCGAAGAGCGCGATCGTCAGGCGAGCCGGCGACGCCACCGCGAGGAGCAGCATCGCCGACGCGACCGTGATTTGCGCCGTAAACGCCGTCGAGAGCATCCGGCGTTCGTAGTCGCGCTTGTCGCCGAGCGCACCCATCCGGTTGATGATGCCGACCGCGAGGGACAGCGACGCGATCGAGATACCGAGGAGCTGAAGCTGCGTCGCCTGCGACAGAAAGCCGACGCCGGCCGTGCCGAGGACGAGCGCGACGTATTTGATCCGGACGAACCCGGTGAGCAGGCGCGTCAGGCTGAGCGCGCTCCCGGAAAAAAACGCGCGCCAGTGATGTTTGATGATGGACTCGCGCTCGCTCACGTTAGGCGTCGTCGGCGTCGGCAGAATACCATGAGGCGTCATGGCCGCCTCAGAGCTGACGGTCGTCGTCATCGGTGACGGCGACGTCGACGTTCGCGGGATCCGCCGCGCGCTGACCGCTGCGTCGATCGACCACGACGTCGTGGTCGTGCGGTTGGCCGGCCGCGGCTACGGCGACGCGTTTCGGGAGGGCGCCGCGCGCGCGACCGGTCGCTACCTCCTGACCGTCGACGGCGATGTCGCCGCGGACCCTGACGTCATCGAACGGATGTGGGCGGCTCGCGGCTCGAACGGCGTGGTCATCGCGTCGCGATACGTCGACGGCGGAAGCGCAACGGTCGGGTGGTCGCGCCACATCGCGAGCCGCCTGTTGAACGCGATCTATCGCCGCGGACTCTCCATGCACGTCCGCGATCTGTCGAGCGCCTACCGACTCTATCGGCGCGACGCGATCGCGCCGTTGACGCTGCACGGACGCCACTTCGACGTGCTCGAGGAGGTGCTCGTCGGCATCAACGCGGACGGGTGGCCGATCGCCGAGGTGCCGTTCCGCTATGTCGCGACCGGCTCGGAGCGATCGCTGGCACGTCCGCTGTCGCTGGCGTGGGCGTTCGTCCGCACGTTCGGATCGATGTGGGTCCTGCGCAACTCACCTTTCTCCGCTGACTACGACGAACGCGCGTTCAACAGCCTCATCCCACTGCAACGGTACTGGCAGCGCACGCGCGTCCGCATCATCAGCGACATGGTGAAGGACGGCGGTCGCGTCCTGGACATCGGCTGCGGGTCGAGCCGGATCATCATCAACGTGCCGACGGCGGTCGGCCTCGACATTCAGCTGAAGAAGCTGCGCCGCATTCAGCGGCGAATCATGCGGCTCGTGCAAGGGACGCTGACGACCCTGCCCTTCACCGACGGCGCGTTCGACCGCGTCATCTGCTCGCAGGTCATTGAGCACGTGCCGGTCGATCTCGTGGATTTCCGCGAGTTCGCGCGCGTGCTGCGGCCGGGCGGCGAACTGATCCTCGGCACGCCGGATTACGGCACGTGGACCTGGCCGTTCCTCGAATGGCTGTACGACATCGTGCACCCGCGCGGCTACGTGAAGGAGCACATCAATCACTACACGGCGGCGAGCCTGCGCGCCGAGCTCGAACGGCATCAGTTCCGCGTCGAGGAGCTGCGGTACGTCGGCGGCGGAGAAATGATCTTCCGCGCGATCAAAAAATAGGCGTGCGCCAGTTGTAGCCGAAGTGGTAGGCGGAGCCGGCGATCGGCTGCTGCAGCAGCGTCGCGGCGCGCGCAAACATCGCGTCCCACGAGGCGGCGGCATCGCGGTAGTCGAGATCGGTCGCCGCGACGGACGAAAACGCGAATATCCGGCCGATCGGTCGTCCGCCGTCGCGGATCGTGCAGACGACGCGTGCGCCGTCGCGTTCGAGACGCGCAATCGTCGCCGGCTTCACGTGCGCGCGATCCGGCTCGTCGAGAAAGTCCACGTAGTAATCGAAATGCGCGATCCCGTATGCGCGCGCGAACGCGTCGGGCGGCACCTGTTGCCCGAATCGATTCGCCGCGAAGTCGAACAGGTGATTCGGCTCCTCGGGCTGCGACGACCGGCCGTAACTCAGCCCGTCGTAGAACTCCGCGATGTGACCGAGGTAGATGTTCCAGCCGTCACTGGACAGGTGGAAGACGAATGGCAGTCCCTGCTCGTGCGTGCGAATGTAGAACGCCGCCGCCTTGACCACGCGGCATGTGCTGACCGGCATCTCCGTGTGATGGACGAGGTCTTCGACGCGGACGCCGAATCGCGGCCGCTCGTCGAATGCCGCCACGTGCGCCTGCACGGCGAGCGGGACCAGCAGCGCCGCGCCGATCGCAATCGCGACGCGTGCGGGATTCCGCGACAGGAGCCACGCCAACAACAGAAAGGTCGGCGGCGCGAGATAGTACGCGTTCAACGCGCCTGGCGCGGCCGCTTCGGCGTATCGCATGACGCCGAGCGACGCGAGGGCCCACCATGCCGCCACAATCCCGATCGGCGAGCCGCGGCGAGCGTCACGCACGGCGAGCCCGAACGCGATGGCCACGAGAATCCAGCCGCCGCGAATCGGGAGGTAGGCGTCGACGCAGGCTGCCCACGTGCGCACGCTGCTGAACCGCGGCAGCCACGATCCCGTGGCGCCGCGCAACAGCAAGTAGCCGACCATCGTGAGGTCCGTGTGCCGCCGATGCGCAAGCACACCGAGCACGACGTCGACCGAGAGAGCTGCCGCCATCAACGCCAGCCCGATGAGAAAGACCGGACTGCGCAGCAGATATCGAACGCGATCGCGGAACGAACCCGCCGGCGTCGCCCAGACCGCCGCAACCGGCACGATCGGCAACATGATGAACGCGTCGGTCAACGCCACAAACGCGCCCAGCAGCCAGAACAGCGCGGTCGGAATCCATCTAGGACGTTGCAGCGCCCGGTCCTGCAACACCAGCAGGAGAATGAACAGCAGCGGGGACCACGACAGGCGCGCCCATCCGGTCTTCGATACGAAGACGTAAAAGGGCGAGACAAAAACAAGCGACGCAAAGATCCAGCCCGTCAGCGCGCTGTCGATCACAATCGCCGCGAACGCGGCGCCGGCAACGGCCAGCGCGATGTTGACGCCCCCTCCGATCACATACAACCAATGTTCGGACACCGGCAGACCGACGCCCGACAGCGCGGCGCTCGCGAGATAGTAGAGCGACACGTCGCCGAGCCCGTGCTGCGAGTAGAACATCGATTGCAGGAAGCTGTAGCGAATTGGAAGATGCAGGCCCGGGAACGCGAGCGCATGCAGACGCAGGCCAGGCATGATTTCGCTGAATTCGTCAGGCGAATGGCAGAAGACGTCCGGAATGCCGACGAACCGCAGATAGAGACCGAATGCGAGCGTCCCGATCGTCAGCGCGGCTGCGCGTGACTGTCGCATGTGGCTGCCACCCGCGCGTAAAGATCGATGAGTTCCCGCATCTGACCGTCGAGCGAAAAGTGCTGTCGCACGTGACGGCTGCCGGCCTCCCCCATCACGTTCCATTGTTCACGATGTTCGGCGAGCCACCGCATCCGGTCTGCCAGCGACTCGGCGTCGTCTTGACGGCAGAACAGGCCGGTGACGCCGTCGATGAGCGACCGCTCGGCTCCGGCAAACGGCGTGGCGATCACCGGCAATCCGGCCGCCTGCGCGCACACCATCGTCAACGCCGGACCGCCCTCGTCGTCGCCGGTCGAGCCGGTCGTGGAGGGCAGAACGAAGATATCGTGTGTCGCCAGTTGCTGCCGGTAGAGATCCGCGAAGTTGGCCGCGAGTTCGGTGTCGATGATCGAGACGCGGTCGCCAATGCCACGGGCGGCGATCTGCGCTTCCACCGCGCGACGAAACGGACCGTATCCAATCATCGTGAGCCGCGCGTCGATGCCCGCACGCACAATCCGATCGAACGCGTCGATCAGATACGCGTGCCCTTTCTTTTCGACGAAGCGCGCCGCGATGAGAAAGCGGGTGACGCCGGCCGCCGGAGTCCGCGGTGTGTATGGATACCGCTCGACCCCCGCGGGCAGATTCCAGATGACGAGCTTGTCCGCGGGACAGCCGATCTCGACGAGCCGATCGCGTGCCGCATCGCACAACACGATGACGCGGCTCATCCGATCGAACATCTCGCGAAAATTTTCGCGCCACCGCGGAATCCGAAGCGACGCGCTGACGTCGACGCCGTAGAACGTCACGACCGCCGGACGCCGCATCGAGCGAATGAACGGCAGCGCCATGACGCCCGTCGTGCCGAAATGCGCGTGGATGACGTCCGGTGCGAAGGGTTGCGCGTGTCGAAGGCAGAAGCGATTGAATTGGCTGAGCGCGAGCGGCGCGCCCGCCCACATCGAATCGGGCCGCTTCCCGCGCGCAAGACGACGCAGCGCTTCCGCGAACTCGCGGCGCAGCCGCCGTCGCATCCGCACCCACAAGGACGGCACGATGTCCTCCTCGACCGACCGCGTGTCGAGAAAAAACGTGTTCGGCAGGAGCGCGGCGCGATTCTCGATCAGGTGCGCCGCGAGCAGCATCGATTGGTGCTCGGGCTGCGCGAGCAGATACGGATGCACCTGATCGAAGAGCGTCGGCGCGTACGCGTCCCAGATGTGGACGACTTTCACGGCATGCTGATGTTACAACGTGACCGTGGCAGACAATGCGCGCATGGTATCCTACCGGCCACGTGGTACAGAACGACGTTCGCGTGATGACCGCACGCGACATCGACGACGTCGTTAAGTTGCAGGTTGCCTTTCTCGATGGATCGCTCGTCACCGACCTCGGTACGACCTTCCTCAGATCGTTCCACCGCGCTGCGCTCGAACACCCCGACACGCGAGCCTTCGTCGCGACATTCCAGGGCGCCGTCGCGGGCCTCGCGATCGGATCGCTCGACGTCGCACGGTTCAATGCGCACGTGCGGCCGCGGATCGTGCCGTCGCTCGTCGCCGCGATCGCTGCGCCACGCCGATGGCGTCTCGGTCTGGCCATCGCGAAGAGCCTGTTCGAACAGAAGCCGCAACCGCCGATTCCCGCCGAGTTGCTCCTGCTCGTCGTCGACGAGGGCGTGCGGCGTCATGGCCTCGGCCGGGCGTTGCTCGCGCGCCTCGAAGCGGCATTTGCCGACGCCGGCGTGACCCGCTATCGGGTCGCTGTCAGGAGCCATCTCGCCGTCGCTCGCGCGTTTTACGCGCGTATCGGTTTCGATTTCGAGCAGGAACTTTCGGTGCTCGGCCAGCCGATGGTGTATCTCACGAAGCATGTCGGGCGCTAGCGACTCACGATTCGTCGCCGCGACCATCGTCGCGACGTTCGTGCTGGCGCTGGTGCTTCGACTGGCGATCGTCATGGCGACGCCGCAGATCGCCACCTCGAACACCGACCTCGAGATGTACCGGATGGGCGGCATCCTCGTCGCGCGCGGCGTCGACGCGTACGATCCGCGAGATCACATGGCGCTGCGCGCCCAACTGCGGGCGGCGACGCATAGCGCGACCTTCCGCCTGACGCAGGGCTTCTGGGATTACGGCGCCGGATCGCTGCTGCCCTTGAACCTGCTCGTTCTCGGTGCGGTCGCGCGGATCTCGGATGCGCCCGTCGCCTTTCGAATCGCGTTCGCGATCGCCGATTCGATCTTCGCAGCGCTGGCGATGCTGTGGATCCTACGGCGGTGGCGCGCGTCGCGACTCGAGGCGATCGGCGCCGGGCTGACGATCGGCGCGCTGTCGCTCGTCATGCTCCACATGGGCACCTATTCACCCGAGGACAAAGGGATCGAACTGCTGCTGATGGTCACGACGCTCGTCGCCATCGATTCGCCGTCGCGGCGATCGGCGATCGTCGGCGCGCCGCTCTGGCTCGGGCTGGCATGCGCGTACAAGGCGACCGGTGCGTGCCTCGCGCCCTACGTCGCGTACCGATTGTGGGCGCGGCGCGATGTGAGCTACGGCGATCTGCTGCTTGCGGCGGGCATGTTCAGCTGCGCCTCGCTGGCGTGGTTCGTCCCCTACATCAGTGACATGGCGTCGATGCTGACCCGACGCGTCGGCGACGACCTGAACGTCCCTCGTTTCGCCTCGCCATTCGTCCTCGTCGCGTCGCCGGATACCTTCAGCAGCGCGCAAGCCGTGGTCGTGCGGCGCGCCCTGTACGCGCGCGCGGCCGTCACCGGCGCGTTCGCGGCAGCGATGACTGCCGCGTTGTGGCGCCGGCGTCTGGATGCCGAACTCGCGACGGCAATCGTGCTGATGGTGTTCTGCACGGTCCTCCTGGTGGCCGGCGGCCTCGACCGATTGAACATCGCGCTCGCCGTGGCGGCGCTCTTGATTGGCGTCCACCATCGGCTTGCACGACGGATCGCGGTCACGGCGTATGCCGTGCTGGGCGCGGCGAATCTCGTGTTGTATCAACGCGCGCGGTTGTCATCGGTTCGAATCGAGGCGATGTTCATTGCCGTCTGCGTCGCCGCGCTGCTGGTCTGGCTCGTCGTGCTGTGTGTCGTCGGCGAGACGGTGGAACCGCGTCCAGTCGTCGCACCTCCGCAGACGGTACCGAACCGAACGCGCGAGCGGCTGACGGCTGCGGCCTGTTGCGGGCTCATCGCGCTGCTTACCGTCGTCGGCGCTCGAGCGAACGCCAGCACACCCGACCGGGTCGATCCGGCGCTGTGGACGCGCAACCCGTTCCTCGGAGGATGGGCGCTGCGCGAATCACCTGCCGCGGTGCGGTCGAGCATCGGACCGATCGAGTTGGATTGCGAGGAACACGGAGGACAACTGTCCCTCGTCCTGCGAGAGGGCATCTTGCGGCGTCCGATCCTCGATCAACCGATTTCGCTCGACGGCCGCGACCACGCGATCGAGGCAACGGCCTGGCGTGGAAAGGTCTTATCGATCACGCGCCTCAACGAATACATCGCCGACATCGTCATCACGGACAGCAGCAGACAGCGTGTGTACGGAACCGGAAGCATCACCGCGTCGCCGTACTACACCTGGTTGACGCTGACGCTCACGATCGCCGACGAGCCCGCGCTCAGCGGCACGTACACATTCGAGAAGTACTAGCGGCCGTCACACTGGTTTATTCGCCACGGCCACGATCTTGGTCGTCAGAATCCTCGGATTCGCATCGTCGAACCCGCGCTCGACGAAATAGATCGATCGCAAAACCACACGCCAGGCGGCGGCGACGATGTTGAACACGATCCGCTTCCACGACACGAGCGGCGGCCGGTGCGGCAGCAGCGTGACGGCGGTGAATCCGGCCCGTTCGAGGGCGCGCCGAATCGTATGCTCGGTCGGAATCCATCGGATGCCGTCGTCCTTGAACGCGACGAAGGGCCCGGTGTACGCCGCGCCGTTGAACACCTCGATGAGGACGCGGCCGCCGGGGCGCAGTGCGTCGCGCACCCGTTCGAGATGCGACGTCACGGCGTCGACCGGCACGTAATACAGCACGTCTTTCAGAACGATCAGATCGAAGGCGGCGCGCCGCGCGGACAGGTACTCCGTCCAGTCGCTTGCGAGCGCGATCGGAGCCTGCACGCGTTGCTGCGCCGCGGCCACCGCGTCCGCATCGGCGTCGAATCCCTCGAGGTGCGTGTAGCCCTTGCCGGCGAGAAAGGCCAGCACGCGTCCGCGTCCGCAGCCGACGTCGAGAATCGTCGCGTCGCGACTGGCGGGCAGCCAGCGCACGTAGTTCGCGTCGAGATCGGCATATTCAGCGGACACGATTTGGTGTAGTACCGAGCGCAGAATAACATGTCACGTCATGCAGGACGCTGATCAGACACGCCTGGCGCGCGAGCAAGTCGAGGCGGATCGCGCCTACAACGACGCGTTGACCGCGTTCGATCGCGCGGTCGCCGACTGTCGCGGTCGCGATCTGACGCACGCCGACTTCGAGGTGCTGTCGCACGCGCTGATCATCCTGCTCCAACGGATCACCGCGTTTGTCGACTCGAAGGATCGCCTCGTCGCCAGCGGCGCCGCCGATCGAGTGGCTCAAGTGGCGCGCGCGCTCGACGAAGTCGCCGAACTGCGGACGCGGGTCAACGTGCTGCAGCGGGGACAGCAGATAGACAGTCGACAGGCGCCACGTGACAGTCGACCCCAGACCGTTGAGAGCCGACTGCCAGTCCAGCCTGCAGCCTCCAGCGATCGGGCTCCTGCAGACGCCGTGTACCTGGGTTTCGAAGACGAATTTCGCGGGTCGGACGGGAGCGTCGCCGCAAAGCTGCAGGCCTACGTGCCGATTTTTGCCGGTGCGGCAGATGTCGTCGATTTAGGCTGCGGCCGTGGCGAGTTTCTCGCCGCGCTGAAGGCGGCCGGCATCACAGGCCGTGGCGTCGACGCGAACGCGCAGATGGTCGCCGTCGCGCGCGACCGTCATCTCGACGTCGTGGAAGGCGATGTCCTCGCGTTCGTGGATGCGCTCGCAGACGAATCGATCGGCGGCGCCATCGCCACGCAGGTCGTCGAGCATCTCGAGCCGGCGTACCTGATCCGGTTGATCAGCGCGCTCGCGCGGGCGCTGCGACCCGGCGCGCCGATCGTGATCGAGACGATCAATCCCACCTGCTGGCTCGCATTCTTCAGCAGCTACCTGCGCGACTTCACCCACGTCAATCCGATTCACCCCGACACGCTGCAGTACCTGCTGCGGGCGAACGGATTCGAACACGTCGACATCCGGTATAGCGCGCCGGTGCCGAACGAGATGAAGATGCGCACGGTCGATCTGCCGGCCAGCATTCTCGGATCCGCCGATCCATCGGTCGCGGCCGTCGTGCAGCTCGCGCACGCCGTCAACACGAACGCGACGCTTCTCAACTCGCTGCTGTTCGGCTATCAGGACTATGCGGCCATCGGTCGTCGCGCATGACCGACAACACGAATGCCAGCGCGAGCAGCGCGACACCCACCATCGGCAATTCGTACCACATGAATTTTTCGTGCGGAATCATCGCGGCTGGTGGATTTCCGGCGATGCGATCGAGCCACGTCAATGGCACGACGCGCAGTACGAGTGACAACGGGACGAGGTTTCCGGCGAGCACACTACCGGCCACAAACACCAGCACGACCAGCGGCGACATTCCGAACCACAGCGGTGCGTACATGCTGACAACGATCGGCAGCAGCAGCGTGATTGAGTCGTCCGGCGAAAAGGCGAACATCAGGAAGCCGATCGTCGACTGAAAGATGACGGCGGCGGTCGGTCTGGCGTTCACCGATCCGCGCCACCGCTGCTCCGTCCACGCCAGACCGACCGCCGCCGTCGCCGTCGTGGCAACGAGCAGCACCGTGAACACCGACGTGACCCGTCGCGCCAACGCCAGCGTCGCGGCATCGACCGGATGGACGCGGAATCCCGACATGACGCGACCGGCGAGCGACATCGGACCAAATACTTCCTTGCTCAAGATCGGGATCAGCTCGGCGTCGCTGACCACGGATCCGACCATCGATACCGGGTACAGGAACCCGTTACGCCACCCGCCGAAGGCGAGCGAGACCGTCGCGATCGCCGCCGTCGACACGATCACTGCGCCGCAATAGCGACGATGTTCGCGGGACATCGACGCGAACACGAAAAACGGAAACGCGAAAACGGCCGGATACAGCTTGAAGTAAATCCCGACCACGATCGCCAGTGCCGCAAGCCAATAGCGGCGCTGCAGGAACGCCCAGAAATGGACGACGACGCAGAGCGCGGAGACGATCTCGCCCATCCCGTTGCTGATCGCGTAAATCGCGGCGGTCGACTGCAAACCGAGTCCGACCACCAGCCACTGCCGTGTCCGATCGGCGATGGTGAGGGCGAGCAGCCACAGCGTGACAGCGTACGCGGCGGTCAGCGCCGCCCGCGTCAGCGCGCGCTTCGTCCGCAGCGCGAGCGGCAGACGCGAATAGCCATCCATCGCGCCGACGAACAACGGTCCCCACCGCCGTTTCAGCGTTGCCGATTGGTCGAGGTGCAACTGGTACACCGTCTCCATGTACGTCGTGCCCGTCCACCCTTGCGGGGATGCGGTCAGCGCGTACGCGAAACGAAGTACGCCGAGAATCACGAATGCGAGTACGAAAATGCGGGCGCGGATGTCACATTCTAGACGGATCGCATATCTTTGATTGGTGGAGCGAATCGACGTCGTCGTGGTCGGCGCTGGTGTGACCGGTCTCGCGGCCGCGCGCGCGATCGCGCAGGACGGCCGCAGTGTCTGCGTGATCGAACGCCATCCGCGGCCCGGCCTTGATACGAGCACGCGAAACAGCGGCGTCATCCATGCCGGCATGTATTACCCGCCGGGGACGCTCAAAGCGCGCCTGTGTGTCGAGGGGCGTCATCGGCTGTACGAGTTCTGCGCGGCGCACGATGTTCCACATCGGAAGTGCGGAAAGCTGATCGTCGGGCACGACGACCACGACCGCGAGCAACTCGAAGCGTTGAAAGCGCGCGGAGACGCCAACGGCGTCGAAGGGTTGACGCTCGTCGATCACGCGTTCATCGTCAGCCGCGAGCCGGCGGTCGACGCGCCGTTCGCGCTGTGGTCGCCCGAAACCGGCATCGTCGACGCCGACGCGCTCGTCAGGTCGCTGCTGCGGTCGGGAGAGGAGTCGGGCGTGATGTTCGTCCCGGCGTCGCCGCTGCGATCGGCGCGGCGCGAGTCCGACGGTCTCGTGCTGACGACGATGCACGAGGAGATCCATGCGCGCGTCGTGGTGAACGCCGCCGGGCTGTACGCGGACGAGGTTTCGCGCATGCTGGGGGGCGAAGCGTTCACGATCTATCCGTGCCGAGGCGAGTACGTGCAGCTGACGCCGGCAAAGCGCTCGATGGTCAACGGATTGATCTACCCGTTGCCGCCGAAGCACAGCCTCGGCGTTCACGTCGTGAAGACGATGAGCGGCGATGTCTGGCTCGGGCCGACGGCGACCTTTCAGGATCGCAAGGACGATTACGAATCGAACCGGCTGCCGGTCGACGCATTCCTCGAACCGGCGCGCCGGCTGCTGCGGGGAATCGCGCTCGGCGATCTGCGGCTGGCCGGCAGCGGCATCCGCGCGAAGTTGTACCCGCCAACCGACTCCTTCGCCGATTTCATGATCCGCCGCGACCGGACGAATCCATTCGTCGTTCAGACGGCAGGCATGGAATCGCCCGGCCTGACGTCGTGTCTCGCGGTCGGGGAACTAGTGCGCGACCTGGTCGCCGCCGCTTTGTAGGAAGCGCGAGAGCGCATCCTGCCACGAGGGCATCTCGATGCCGAGCGCGCGAAGCTTCTCGTTCGAGAGCGCGCAATACTGCGGCCGGATAGCGCGCAGCGTGACCTCGCTCATCCGCATCGGAGTGAACGATGCGGCGATGGCGGCACGCTGCGCGAGCTCGCGCGCGAACTCGAACCAGGTGCAGTGGCCCGAGTTGACGCAGTGATAGATCCCGAACGGCGCGCGCATCTCGACCAATTTCCGCGTCGCCACACCGGCATCGATCGCGTACGTCGGTGACACCGTTCGATCGACGAACACTTTTGGCGCGCCGCCCGCGCGCAGCGTGTTGAGAATCGACGCGACGCTGCCGCGCGGCAGCGGACCGCCGGCGACGCCGCCGAACAGGCTCTCCACGCGGAGCACGTACGCTTTCGGCGCATCGAGCGCGAACCACTCCCCCAACAGTTTCGAGTGCGAATAGACGCTGCGCGGGTTCGGTTGATCGCGTTCGGTATACGGTTGTGTGGTCGTGCCGTCGAACACGAAGTCAGTGCTGTAGTGAACGAGGGTCGCGCCGTGGCGCAGAGCGGCGCGCGCCAACGCGCGCACGCCGAAGGCATTCGCGTTCAACGCGTCGACCGGATGATCCTCGGATCCGTCGACGTCGGTGTACGCCGCTGCGTTCAGGATCAGCTCCGGCTGCACGGCATCCATCGCCGCCGCAACTGCTCCATCGTCGCCGATGTTCAACTCGCGATGCGAAAAGCCAACGACGTCGTGGGCCGATCGAAATTCGTGGACGAGGACGGCGCCGAGTTGACCGCCGGCGCCAGTGACGGCAACGCGCATCAGGCCCGGCTCACGCAGCGCGACGGAAGGCGCGCACCTGCGAATCGTCGAGCACGCCTTCCCACCGCGCGACCACCACGGTCGCGATGCAGTTGCCGACGACGTTCATCGCCGTGCGGCCCATGTCCATGATTTGATCGATGCCGAGCAGGATCGCGGCGCCTTCGAGCGGCAACCCGAACTGCGTCAGCGTCGCGGTCAACACGACGAGCGCCGCACGCGGGACCCCCGCGACGCCTTTGCTGGTCAGCATCAACGTCAGCATCATCACGAGCTGATCGCGCAGGGTCATCGGCACCCCGGCGAGCTGCGCCACGAAAATACTCGTCAGCGACAAGTACATCGTCGTCCCGGTGAGATTGAAACTGTAGCCCGTCGGCAGCACGAAACCGACGATGTTCTTCGGAACGCCGAATTCCTCCATCACTTCGAGCGACGAGGGCAGCGCGGCTTCGGAGCTCGCGGTCGTGAAGGCGATTAGAAAGGGCTCGCGTGCGGCCTTCGCGAACGCCAGCACCGGCACGCGGATCAACCACGCCGTCGCGACGACCACGATCGCAATCAGGATCGCCAGGCCGATGTACATCAGCGCCACGAGCTTGCCGAGCGTGTACAGAATCCCGAGTCCTTTGCCGCCGACGGTCGCGGCAATCGCGGCGAACACGCCGATCGGCGCGAACGCCATCACGTAACCGGTGAACTTGAACATCACGTGCGCGAGGCTGTCGAGGACGTCGAGGACCGGTTTGCCTTTGTGACCGATCGCGGCGAGCGCGATACCGAAGAAGGTCGAAAAGACGACGAGCTGCAGGATATCGCCGCGCGCCATCGCGTCGACGACCGACGTCGGGAAGAGATGCAGCACGATGTCCCAGGCGTGCTGCTGATTCTGCGCCATCGCGGCGACCGCCTTCGTGTCGGCGTCCATCGCGATCGACACACCCGCGCCCGGCTTGAACGTGTTGACGAGGAAGAGCCCGAGGAAGAGCGCAATGGTCGTCGCGACCTCGAAATAGACCATCGCTTTCAGGCCGATGCGCCCCATCGACTTCACGTCGCCGGTGCCGGCGATGCCGACAACGAGCGTCGCGAACAGCAGCGGCGCGATCAGCATCTTGATCATGCGCAGGAAGACGTCGGCGAGCGGCTTGATCTGGACGCCAAAGGACGGGAACGCCCAGCCGATGACGATGCCGATCACCAGCCCGACGAAGATCTGCGTCGTCAGCGGAATACGCTTCATGACTGCGCCTCGAGTGAGGGCGACGGCGTGAGCCGGCCGGTGACGAAGGCTGCAATCGTATTGACGACAGCCTGTTGTTGCTCGAGGGTGAGCTCGCCGTAGATCGGAATCGCGAGCGTCTCGTTCGCGGCTTTCTCGGCCTCGGGAAACGCACCTTGCCGATATCCGAGATCCGCGAAGCAGGGCTGCAAATGGAACGGGATCGGATAGTAAATCTCGTTGCCGATGCCGCTGCCGTCGAGATGTTTCTTCAGCGCATCGCGCTCGGGCGACCGGATGACGAACTGGTTGTAGATGTGCAGGCGATTCGGCGCCTCGAAGGGGAGCGCGATCGCGTCGCCGAGGTCGGCCTTCTTGAACAGCTCGTGATAGCGCGCGGCGTTTGCGCGGCGCCCTTCGGTCCACCCGTGCAGATGCGGCGCTTTGACGCGAAGGACCGCCGCCTGGATCGCATCCATCCGGAAGTTCGCGCCGACGAGATGATGGTAGTACTTCGGTTCCATCCCGTGCGTTCGCAGCAGCCTCGCGCGTTTCGCCAGCCGATCGTCGTTGGTCGTCAAGAGTCCCGCGTCGCCAAAGGCGCCGAGGTTCTTGCTCGGGAAGAACGAGAAGCAGCCGAGTGCGCCGATGCCGCCGACGGGCTGCGCTTTGTAGCTCGCACCGATGGCCTGCGCGGCGTCCTCGATGACCGGAATGCCGCGCCGGTTCGCGATCTCGATGATCGGATCCATCTCGGCGCTCTGGCCGTACAGATGGACGGGGACGATCGCTTTCGTCCGCGGCGTGATCGCGGCTTCGATCAGATCGACGTCGATGTTGTAGGTGAGCGGGTCGATGTCGACGAGGACCGGCCTCGCGCCGACGCGTGACACGCAACCGGCGGTGGCGAAGAACGAATACGTCGGCGTGATGACTTCGTCGCCGTGCGTGATGTCGAGCGTCATCAGCGCCAGCAGGATCGCGTCGGTGCCTGACGACACGGCGAGCGCGTGTTTGACGCCGAGCATCGCGGCGAGCTCGCGCTCGAGCGCGTCCACTTCGGGGCCCATGATGAAACGCTGGCTGTCCGCCACACGCGTCATCGCGGCAAGAATCTCGTCGCGCAGCGGTCGATACTGCGCCTGCAGGTCGAGCAACGGCACCTTCATGGGTCCGACTATTCTATCTTCGTGTTTTGATGGCCGCGCGCGTCTCGCGATCGACCTCGCGGCGCTTGATCGTTTCGCGCTTGTCGTATTCCTTTTTGCCCTTGGCGAGGCTGACGGCAACCTTCACGCGGCCGTTCTTGTAATACAGCCGCACGGGGATCAGCGTCATGCCCTTCTCGACGGTCTTGCCAATCAGCTTTCGGATCTCGTCGCGGTGCAACAGCAGCTTGCGGCGCCGCAGCGGTTCGTGATCCGCGTATCCGCGATGGCTGTAGGGGCTGATGTTGACGTTGTAGAGAAAGACCTCGCCGTCCTCGAGGCGTGCGAAGCTGTCGCGCAAATTCACGCGGCCCTCGCGGATCGCTTTCACCTCGGTGCCCAGCAACACGATCCCCGCTTCGAACGTTTCGAGGAGGTGGTAATCGTGGAACGCCTTTCGGTTCTCGGCGATCGAGGTCTGCGCTTTCTCGCGCTCGGTCTTATCCATGGTCACGACACGCGCCACGAAGATCGCTTCGTGGGTTTATCCATTTTTCGCGAGCCTCGCCGCGAGCAACACCGCAGCGATCATGCTCTCCGGATCGGCAATCCCTTTGCCGGCGATGTCGAACGCCGTGCCGTGATCGACCGACGTGCGGACGATCGGCAGGCCGAGCGTGACATTCACCGCCTGCCCGAATGCGACCAGCTTGACCGGGATCAATCCTTGATCGTGATAACAGGCAATGACGACGTCGAACTCACCGCGGCGGGCGCGCACAAATATCGTATCTGCCGGAAACGGTCCGCTGACGTCAATTCCGCGATCGCGGCACGTGTCGATGACCGGAGTGATCGTCTGCGCCTCCTCGCGTCCGAACAGTCCATGTTCGCCCGCGTGCGGATTCAGTCCGCAGACCGCGATGCGCGGCCGCGCGAATCCAAACCGCGGCAGCTCGCGATCGGTCAGCACGATCGTCCGCTCGAGCGACTCCCGTGTCAGCGCGCGCGGCACCTCGGCGAGCGCGATGTGAATCGTTGCGAGGACGACCCGCAGCGATTCGGAATAGAACATCATCGCGACATCGGGCGCGTTCGTCAGGTGCGCCAGCAGATCGGTGTGTCCTGCCCACGGCAGGCCATCCAGGCGGAACGCTTCCTTGTTGATCGGCGCCGTCGCGATCGCGGCGATGTCACCGCGTTCGGCATCGGCAACCGCGCGGACGATGGCGTCGTACGCAGCGCGGCCGGCGGCGGCACTCAACTGCCCGAGCGTATACGACGTGTCTGCCGGAGGACCGTAGACGACTGGCTCGCAGACGGCTCGTACGCGCGCGTCCGCGGCAGCCTTCGCCGCGATCTCGGGTCCGATGCCTGCCGGATCGCCGGCGGTGATCGCTATGCGTGGCAGTTGCACGATCCGCAATTGCCAGTTCCGCAGCCGGAAGGATTGTCGCAGCCGCCCTCGCCGCCGCAGCCGCCGTGCTGGACGCCTTTCGCGTTCGGCAGTTCGTAACGCAAGCAGCACTTCAGCCGTCCGCAGAGCCCCGACAACTTCGACGGGTTCAGGCTCAAATCCTGCTGCTTCGCCATCTTGATCGACACCGGCTCGAACGTATTGAGAAACGTCGTGCAGCAGAGCGGGCGGCCGCACGTGCCGTATCCGCCGATCATCTTCGCTTCGTCGCGCACGCCGATCTGCCGCATCTCGATCCGCGTCCGGAACTCGCCGGCCAGCTCGCGCACGAGTTCGCGAAAGTCGACGCGCGCCTCGGCCGTGAAATAGAAGACGAGCTTCGAACCGTCGAACTCCTGCTCGACGCGCGTCAGCTTCATCCCGAGGCCGCGCTCGCGAATCTTCATCACGCCGATCCGAAATGCTTCCTGCTCGCGATGCTCGTGCTTCAGGCGCGCGAGGATGTCCTCGCGGCTCGCGATACGAACGATCCGCTGGGGCGTGTCAGTCGGCAGCTGGCGTTTCTCGTCGAGCTGCGGAATGTGGCGGACGACGGTCCCCAGCGCCGGACCGCTTTCGGTGTTGACGATCACGCGATCGCCGGTCCGCGGCTGCGCGTCGGTCGGGTTGGCGTACGCGTGCGCCCGACCGACTTTCGACAGTTTGACGCTGACGAGGGGCGCAGTCATACGTGCAACACCACCCAGTCGGCGACGACCTTGACGCCGGCGTTGCGATCCAGCGCCGTGAGGGCCTTGTCGACGACGGCGTACGCATCGACGGCGCGCCGGCTGCTGTAGCTGGTCGTCAGGCGTTCGAGCGACACGCTGACCTCGCGGTTCGCGAGCGTCGCCGGGTCGGCCTTCGCTCCGATCAGCGCGAGATCGCGCAGCAGCGAGGCCATCGCGCGCAGGTGCGACGCGACCTGCTCGCGGTCCGTCGCGCCGCCCGCGCCCGTCTTCGCCAGCAGTTGTTTCGCGGCGTCGAGCTTTGCCGCCGGATTTCGGCTCGCGGCCACGTCGGCGAGCACGCGCGCAGC
>DASREL010000193.1:0-16201 GCA_035652075.1 Vicinamibacterales bacterium | reverse complement strand
GCTGATGCAGCAGGCGCTGTTCGAAGTGAACGCGGCCGATCCGCGGATCTACATCGCGGTGTCGGTCGTCCTGCTGCTCGTTACGGAGTTCGCGTCCTGGTTCCCGGCACGGCGCGCCACGAGGATCGATCCGGTCATCGCGCTTCGGTCGGAATGACACTGTCATTGCGGAGTGAGGATTGAGGATTGCGGATTGATTTGCGATTAATCGACGATTAATCCGCAATCCTCAATCCTCAATCCGCATTACGCGCATTTAACCGTACGGCCGCTTTGACAAGTGCCTTGAACGCCTTCTCGTCGACGGTGTCCCCCTCATGAATGTCGATCGCCCGTCGAGTGGCGCCTTCCAGGCTTGCATTGAACAGATGTGACGGATCCGGCAGGTGGGCGCCGTACGCGAAGGTGATCTTGACGTAGTTCTTGTAGATCTCACCGGTGCAGACCATCCCGTCGTGCGACCACAGCGGCACGCCTGCAGGGTTCGTCGGCTTCTTCCACTTCTGCTCCTCGGTCATCTTCGGGTCCGCTTCGAAGATCAGCGCGCGCAGCCGTGCCAACGTCTCGTGACGCCAATCGTTCTTCATCGCTAGTCCTCGAGCGGCTCGTCGTCCGGCCGCGGCCGCCAGAGGACGACGATGCGTCCGACCTGCTGGACGATGGAGGCGTCGGTTTTCTGTGAGAGGGCGACGGCGAGCGCGTCACGTTCGTCGCGATCGCCGGGCAGTCTGACTTTGATGAGGCCATGCGCGGTCAGCGATCGATCGACTTCGGCAATGACCTTTTCGGTCGCGCCCGCGTGACCGAGTTGGACGATCGGCTCGAGCGCATGCGCCCGTGCCTTGAGCTTGGCTCGCTGGCGTGGCCGTGGGGCGACTGGCATCGCCCTAGGATACCGCGGCAGTTTGATCTCGGGGTGACCGTCGGCGTGTGCAATTGGGAACAGACACCTGACGAGGTGCACGCTACGGTGCGTGCATGGATCCAACTTTGGCGCTGCCGTTTGGCTTCGTCGCCGTCGTGTTCCTGGTCTGGCTGTTCAACTGCCTGAACGTCATGCAGGAATTCGAACGCGCCGTCGTGTTTCGTCTCGGCCGCGTCCTCAAGCACGAGAAAGGCCCGGGCCTCGTCCTCATCTTGTGGCCGATCGACAAGATCGTGAAAGTGTCGTTGCGCGTCGTGACGTGGGACGTCCCGCCGCAGGACATCATCACGCGCGACAACGTGTCCCTGAAGGTGAATGCCGTCGTCTATTTTCGCGTGACGAACGCAACGAAGGCGATCATCGAAGTCGAGAATTTCCGGTATGCGGTGGAGCAGGCGGCGCAGACCGGCCTGCGTTCGGTGCTCGGGGAAGTGGAGTTGGACGATTTGCTGGCGCAACGGGAGAAGCTGAACGCGCGGCTCCAGACGATCCTCGACGAGCATACGGAGGCGTGGGGCGTCAAAGTCACCCAGGTGCAGGTCAAGCAGGTCGATCTGCCGCAGGAAATGCAGCGCGCGATCGCGGCGCAGGCCGAAGCCGAGCGCGAGCGGCGAGCGAAGATCATTTCCGCCGAAGGCGAGTTCCAGGCGTCCGCGAAACTGGCGGAGGCGGCCGCCGTCCTGAACCGCGAGCCGGTGGCGATCACGCTGCGTTATTTGCAGACGCTGATTGAGATTGGTACCGAGAAGAACACGACGATCGTGTTTCCGTTGCCGCTCGATCTGCTCGGCGGTCTCGGCAAACTCGGCGCGGCGGCGGCCGGCAAAGGGTAGGCGTCAGTCACCGCTTCGCAGCGGGGCGCCCTCGTCCGACATGCGGACGGACGCGGATGACGGCGTCTCAGCGCGCCGCGTCTTCAGTCCGAGCGTCAGCGCCTTGATTCGCTGCCGGTGGAGCATCTTGCGCTTGCGGTTGATCTCGAATCGAGCCTTGTCGCCGTTGAGTTTGGACATAGTGATCGAAAGTATGGCCGCGATCGAAGCATCGCGCTGTTCAATCGGGCACATCGCGGATCGAGGCCGATACGACACAGTTGCTCCATGTCTAAGCGGATCACATACGGCGATTCGTCACGCGCCGGGCTTCTGCGAGGGATCAACAGCCTCGCTAACGCAGTCAAGGTGACCCTCGGTCCCAAAGGCCGCAACGTCATCATCGGCACCTCATACGGATCGCCCACGATCACCAAGGACGGCGTCACCGTCGCGAAGGAGATCGCGTTGAAGGACGCGCTCGAAAACATGGGCGCCCAGATGGTGAAGGAAGTGGCGAGCAAGACCTCGGACGTGGCGGGTGACGGCACGACGACGGCGACGGTGCTCGCGCAGGCCATCTATCGCGAAGGCGCGAAGAACGTGACGGCCGGCGCGAACCCGATGGCAATCAGACGTGGTATCGACGCAGCGGTCACCGCGATGACGGCCGCGCTCGAGCAGATGGCCAAACCGGTCAGCGGTCCGATGATCGCGCAGGTGGGCACCATCTCGGCGAACCACGACGAGGCCATCGGGCGCATCATCGCCGAAGCGATGGACAAGGTCGGCAAGGACGGCGTCATCACCGTCGAAGAAGCCAACGGCATCGACACTTCCCTCGACATCGTCGAAGGGATGCAGTTCGACCGTGGCTATCTGTCGCCGTACTTCGTCACCGATCCCGAGCGCATGGACGTCGTCCTCGAGAACCCGCTGATTTTGATCCACGAAAAGAAGATCAGCTCGGTCAAGGAGCTGCTGCCCGTCCTGGAACTTGTCGCGAAAGCCGGCCGGCCGCTCTTGATCGTGGCGGAGGACCTGGAGACCGAGGCGCTGGCGACACTGGTCGTCAACAAGCTGCGCGGAACGATTCATGCCGCCGCCGTGAAGGCGCCAGGCTACGGGGACCGCCGAAAGGCGATGCTCGAGGATCTCGCCGTCCTGACGAACGGCAAAGCGATCACCGAAGACCTCGGGCTGCGGCTCGAGAACATCACGCTCGATGATTTCGGCCAGGCGAAGAAGGTCACGATCGACAAAGACAACACGACGATCATCGAAGGTGCAGGCGCCTCGGCGGCGATCAGCGGACGCGTGACGCAGCTTCGGGCGCAAATCGAGAACACGACGTCCGACTACGACCGCGAGAAGCTGCAGGAACGGCTCGCGAAGCTGGTGGGTGGCGTCGCGATCATCAAGGTCGGTGCGGCGACCGAAACCGAGATGAAGGAAAAGAAGGCGCGCGTCGAAGATGCGATGCATGCCACGAAAGCCGCCGTCGACGAAGGCATCGTGGCGGGCGGCGGCGTCGCGCTGTTGCGAGCCTCGACGGCGCTCGATGGCCTGCATCTGGAGGGCGACGAGCAGATCGGCGTCGCGATCATCCGCCGGGCGATTGAGGAGCCGACGCGCTGGATTGCGACCAACGCCGGGCACGAAGGCGCGATCGTCGTGCAGCGCGTCAGAGCGTTGAAGGGCGACGACGGCTTCAACGCGCAAACCGACCAGTACGAAAATCTCGTCGACGCCGGTGTGATCGATCCCGTCAAGGTGGTGCGGTCTGCGCTGCAGCACGCGGCGTCGATCGCGTCGCTGCTGCTGACGACCGAAGCGGTCATCTCGGAGATGCCGGACACCGAAGGATTACACGCATGAGCATCATGACCTCGCAGAATCTGCTGACCGATGCCTGGGTCGACGACGTCAAGGACTTGGACACTGCGGTCCGGCATTTCGTGACAGCGCGCGCGTCCAGAAACGAGTGTCGAGTCGCATTCTTCGAGCTGCCAGACGACCCAGCCCTTCACGTCAACGTCACGCACAAGTACCAGACAGAAAACGTTCCCGGATGGACCGGCCCCGCGGACATGCCGGCCGGGTTCGTCCACAACAGGACGTTTCACGAGATGCCGTCACGCCAGGTGATCCGCCACATTCGAGAGATGGTCTTCGCGGCGCCCATGTAAGTTCTGACGAAACGATTGAGGCACACATATGAGAATGATCACAGCGACGGCGTTGGCCGTGCTGGGCGCGACGGTCCTCGCCGGCTGCACACGGGACGTTGAAGCGATGGACGCGCAGCAACTGGAGAAGCAGTACGGCGTCGCTGGCGCCTACCCCGAAACGATCACCACGCCCGCCGGGCCCGTCACCGGCACGCTCGTGCCGATTACGCTCGCGGACGGCCGGCAGGGGCATCTGTTCATTCCGGCGAAGAAGAACAACGATCCGCACGCGGTCTACCTGCGCGATGACAAAGGGCTGCATCCGGTCGCGATTAAACAGAATGCGACTCGTGACGAGGTGGTCCGTGGACCGGCGGTCGTCGAGACGCGCGCTGAGCCTCAGCACCCGAACAAACGGTCGTGGGAACAGGAAGCCTTGATCATCGGTGGAAGCGCCGGCGCGGGGACCGCGATCGGTGCGGTGACAGGCGGCAAGAAAGGCGCAGCGGTGGGCGCCACGGCGGGCGGTGTCGGCGGGTTGATTTATGACCTCGTGACACGCGACAAGAAATGACGATCAGAATTCGAAAGGCTGATTCGCTTGGACAATTGAAGCCGGTGTTCGATGTCCAGGCTTTTCTCGATTCAGCCGGGGTTGCGAGGACCATCGTGAAATACGGACGAGGCGAGACCATCTTCACGCAGGGCGATGCCTGCGATCACGTGATGTACATCCAAGCCGGCGGCGTGAAGCTGTCGGTCCTATCCAAGACTGGCAGAGAAGCCGTCGTGGCGATGCTCGGTCCGGGCGACTTCTTCGGCGAGGGTTGCCTCGCCGGCCAGCCGTACCGCATGGGCAGTGCGACGGCGATCACGCCGAGCGCCATCCTGCGGGTCGCGAAACAGAAGATGGTGGGGCTGCTGCACCGGCAGCACACGATGTCCGACCGCTTCATCGCGCACATGCTCGCGCGCAACATCCGCATCGAAGAAGACTTGATCGATCAACTGTTCAACTCGAGCGAGAAGCGGCTGGCGCGCGCGCTGCTGCTGCTCGCGCGCTACGGAAAACAGGACAAGCCGGTCCGCGTCGTGCCGAAGGTGTCGCAGGAGACCCTCGCCGAGATGATCGGCACCACCCGCTCCCGGGTGAACTTCTTTCTGAACAAATTCAAGAAACTCGGATTTATCGAGTACGACGGCGAACTGCCGCTCAAAGTCAACAGCTCCCTGCTCAGCGTCGTCTTACACGACTAGTCCCTGAGCGACGCGGCGCGGCGACCGTGGGATACTACCGGAGCATGGGGCGACCGAAAAAACGATCGTTCGACGCACAAGCGTTCCTCGACGCATCGGGCCTCAAAGCGAAGGTCGTGGAGTATCAATCATCGGACACGATCTTTTCTCAGGGTGACGCGTCCGACACGATTTTCTACATCCAGCGCGGAAGCGTGAAGCTCTCGGTGTTGTCGCCGGCGGGTCGAGAAGCCGTTGTCGGTGTGCTGACTCAGGGCGACTTCTTCGGCGAGGGGGCGCTCGCCGGCCAACCCGTCCGCCTCGTTACCGCCAAGTCGATGACGCCGAGCACGATCCGAGTCATTCCCAAAGGGCAGATGATTCGCCTGCTGCACAAGCAGCACGAGCTGTCGGATCGTTTCATCTCGCACATGCTCGCCCGGAACAATCGCCTCGAAGCCGATCTCGTCGATCAACTCTTCAACGCCAGCGAGAAGCGGCTGGCGCGCACGCTCCTCCTGCTCGCGCGGTACGGCAAACCGAACGGCCCATTGCGCGTGTTGCCGAGGATCTCGCAAGAGGTCCTGGCGGAAATGGTGGGAACGACGCGCTCGCGGGTCAACTTCTTCATGAACAAATTCCGCAAGCTCGGGTTCATCGAGTACAACGCCGGCGGCCTGAAGGTCCACAACGCGCTGCTGAGCGTGGTGTTGCACGACCCGGCGCGATCCGATCGCTGATCAGCCGCGGAGGGGATTGCGGCCCTGGATGACACGTAGCAGCACGACGATGATGGCGACGACCAGCAGGATGTGAATCAAACCTCCGAGCGTGTAGGAGGTGGTGATGCCGAGCAGCCACAAGAGCACGAGGACGACGACGATGGTTGAAAGCATGATGATCTCCTTCGATCGATCGCCATCGTAGAGGAGCGTCCGCAATATCGCTGTGCTCTTGTGCACATGCCTCCCGCCCCACCGCGTGACATCCTGCACGCATGAAACGCAAATACGCGGTGTGGATCGTCTGCGCAACCCTCAGCGCCGCCGTCGCGGCCTGTGGCGGCAGTCCGACAGCACCCACTTCGCCGACGCCGCCCGTGACCGTGACACCACCGGTGGTGGCGCCGACCGTGACGACGGTCACCGTGACGAATACCGGTACGACCGGCCTGACCTTTCAGTTAGGCGCGATGGCGCGGCTATCCGACGGCAGCACGTTGGACGTGACGAGGACCGCCGCCTGGGACTCTTCCGACATCACCCGAGCGACGGTGTCATCGAGCGGCGTTGTCACCGTTCGCGGCGACGGCGAGGTCGACGTCCACGCGGTGTATCAGGGCGTCACCGGTGCGTCGCATTTCACCGTCAGCCAGCCAAAGACCTACGCGCTGACCGGTATCGTCAGAGGTCAGGCGCCTGCCGGCGGCCCGATTGCCGGCGCGCAAGTGCGCATTCTGGATTTCGAAAACAGTGGTGATACGACGTCGACGAATGCGAGCGGCGCCTTCCGTGTTGCGGCGCTCACGACCGGTCGCCACCTGATCGAAGTGTCGAAAGACGGCTACGACATCTGGGAGGCGAACATCACGATCGTCGATTCCGATCTGAACCTCCCGGTCACGTTGATTCCCACAGTCCGCTGATGGGTCAAGGAGAAGAAGACATGATTGCGCAAGCACAGGAACGTCGAGATTGCGGCTTTGCGATCGGACTGCTGACCGGCGCGGTCGTCGGTGCGGGGCTGATGCTGTGGCTGGCGCCGCGGGCGCTCGAGACGGTCGGCAATCTCACGCGCAAGGGGCAAGCGGTGCGTGATGATGTGGCCGACGTCGTGGCGCGCAGCGCGCACGAGGTCGAGCGGTTTGCGACCGCGGCCAAGACGGCGAATGCTCGCTAGAGATCCAACCCAGCGGCGCGACAGACATCAGCAGGTGTTCGTCGTGCTGCAGGTCGTGCTCGTGGTCGGCGCGATTGCCGGAGGGTTATGGGTGCTGCACCGGATTGGTGCGCTCCTCGTAGCGCTGATTCTGGCGGCGCTGTTCGCGTACGTGATCGCGCCGCTCGTGCACATGGCCGAGCATCCGCTCGGTCTGGGCGCGCGGCGGCGGCTGTCGCGCGGCCCCGCCATCGCCCTCGTCTACGTGCTGTTGGCCGGCGCGATGACGGGCGGTGCGATGGCGATCTTGCCGAGCGCGACCGAGCAGGTGGGCGAGATGGTCGCGCTCGCCCCCGCCTACACCCGATCGATCGTCACGTGGGAACGCGGCTGGTCGCGATACTACGATCGCCTGCGGCTGCCGCCCGCCGTCCGGCGCAACATCGATGCGTCGGTGATCGAGGCTGGCACCGCCGCCGTCGAGTCCGGGCGAGCCGCGGCGATGGATCTGGTTGGCGCAATAGCGGACGTGCCCTGGTTGATCCTGATTCCGATCTTCGCGTTCTTCTTCCTGAAGGATGCCGCGCACCTTCGGCGCGCGGCGCTCGCATCGCTGCCGCACGAGGTCCGACTGCGCGCGCACCGCTTGTTCGAGGAGCTGAATACGACGCTGGCGGCGTTCGTTCGTGCGCAGTTGTTGGCGTGTCTGTTGGTCGGGACGTTGAGCGGGATCGGGTTTGCGGTGCTGGGTACGCCGTACCCGGTGCTGCTCGGCGTGCTGGCGGGCGTGCTGGAATTCATCCCGCTCGTCGGCCCGCTGCTCGTGGCGACGGTCGCGTCGGTGGTCGGCGCGCTGCACGCGCCAATCCTGGTTGTGTGGACGATTGGCTTTCTGGGGATTCTCCGGCTGGTCGAAGACTACGTAATTTATCCGCGTCTCATTCGCCGCGGTATCCACCTCCATCCGCTGGCGGTGATTCTGTCAGTCCTCGTCGGCGCGGAACTGGACGGCGTCGCCGGAATGTTCCTCGCCGTGCCGGCCATCGCAATCGCGACGGTGGGTTACCGCCACTGGGCGGGCTGGCGCAACGACGAGGCGCCGATCCAGCTCGCGCGCACCTGATCCGTCGACAGGCGATGACGTGTCGCGATGTCGGCGACGAGCGTCGCCTCGCATTCGACGAACCGCATCTGCTGTTGATCCCGGTTGTCGGTCGCCAGCATGTACCGTCGAGCGGCGCGATCCGCTGACGCCAGATCGGCGGTGAGATGTTCCCGATCTTCCGCACGGCTCAGCACGAGCACGCGCGACGCTTCGGTGGAGATCACGCAGTTCGGCCCCGGAGCCTCAATCCACATCACGACGAACATGACCCCAATGAGCGCCGCCGGAACGGTGAAGAGCTCGAGCCGGTTCGCGCCGATCTGTGTAGGCATGAGGCCACTCTACGACCGCCTGTGGCGGCGGTCTGTTCCATTGAGGACACGTCGAATCTCAGCGACCTGCTAGCGTGTCTTTCGAGGCAACGACACATGATGCAGACATTCGATCCGACGACCTTCAACGCGTTTGCGCGCATGATGGCGCGACCGGATCCGTCCGATCTGCCGCGCCGCGCACATGTCGCCTGCTGCGAAGGCGATCCCAATCGCCGCACGACACGTCTGCCGGGCATCCTCATGGCGTGGCTGCAGCGGCGACATCTCGAGACGGATGTCGAGACGCTCGCAAATCCTGTGATCGGCGTCACGGTCCGTCGTTCGAGAGAGAAGTCACCGATGCAACGACTGGTCCTCGCCGCGGCGATGGCGTAAACGATTCTCAGCTTCCGGCTCGACAAGCCGGTCATGCTTCAGGCGGAACGATAAACGCATTCAGAGAGAGACGGTTGGAATGATGAAACAGAAATTCGTGTGGCTTGGGTTGATGGTGTCGCTGATTGGTTTCGTGGCGGTCTCGAGCGCGCGCGCCGACGAGTGGGATAAGAAGACGGTGCTGACGTTCAGTCAGCCGGTGGAGATCCCGGGACGCGTGCTGCCCGCGGGCACCTACATGTTCAAACTGGCCGACTCGATGAGCGATCGCCACATCGTACAGATCTTCAACGCCGACGGGTCGCAGATCATCGCGACCATCATGACGATTCCCGATTACCGGCTGAAGTCGACCGACGAGACGGTCATCCGGTTCGCCGAAGTTCCCGCTGGTTCGCCAGAGGCGATCCGCGCGTGGTTCTATCCCGGCAACACGCTGGGCCAGGAGTTCGTGTATCCGAAGTCGCGTGCGATGCAGCTCGCGAGGGCCTCGAAGGCCGTCGTGCCGGCGATCGCCGTGGACGTGGCCAGCGCTGACGAACTGAAGACCGCGCCGATCATCGCCGTGACGCCTGAAGCCCAAGAAACCGCGGTCACTGCCGCAATCCAGACGACGCCAGTCGCGAACAGCGCGTCCTCGACCGTGGGCACGACCCGCGCCCGCAACGACATGACCGGCCCCCGACAGGCCAGGCATCTACCGTCGACCGCGAGCACCTTGCCGCTGATTGTATTCGTCGGCCTCGGGTCGCTCGTCGCGGCGTTTGGATTGATGCTCTTCAGCCGACGCACGACTGCCGCCACCGCCAAGGTGTAACGATCCGTGATCGCGTTATTACCCGCCGTTTTCCTGCTCCTGCAGGCCGTCATCAGCGTTCGAACTGAGCTGGTGGCGGTTCCCGTCATCGTGACCGACGCTCGCGGTCATCACGTCAGCGGTCTGCGGCAGGAGAACTTTCGCGTGTTCGACGAGGGACGGCCGCAGGCCATCGCCGTCTTCCATTACGGCGATGCGCCGATCACGCTTGGATTGATCGTCGATCGCAGCCAGAGCATGCGGGCGAAAACGCCGGCGCTCGTCGTCGCGGTCTCGGCGCTGCTGCAGTCGAGCCGGCCCGACGACGAACTATTCGCCGTGGATGTCAACGACCGCGTGTCGTTCGCGCTCCGCGGCGACCGCCCGTTTACGACGGATGGGAAGGAACTCGCGATCGCGTTGACCGCCGTCCCTGCGGAAGGGCGCACCGCGCTCTACGACGGCGTCGCCGACGGTCTGGAACATCTGCAATTGGGACGTGCGGCGCGACACGCGCTGATCGTCGTCAGCGACGGCGGCGACAACGCCAGCCGACGAACGTATGCCGATGTCCTCGCGCTCGCGCGACGATCCGACGCCGTCATCTATGCGATCGGCCTGCTCGGCACGTCGCCGGTCGAAGAAGACGAAGACGCAGGACTACTGAAGCGATTGTGCAAGGACACCGGCGGCCTGGCGTATTTTCCGCGGACGCCGGACGAGATCGCCGCGATGGCGAGCGAGATCGCGCAGGACCTCCGGGAGCAGTACACACTCGGCTTCACGCCAGACGCGCGCACTGACGGCCGGACGTTTCGAAAAATCGACGTCACCGTCTCGGCGACCGATCGCGGGCGGCTGCACGTCCGGACGCGCGCCGGGTACGTCGCCGGAGACAAAACGCCATGAGCGCGACGCGTCGTGTCGCTCGCCTCCTCGCGCGCGGCCTCTTCGTCATCGGTCTGCTCGCGCTGGGATACGCCGCCGTGGTTGTCATCGACGCGAAGACGTATCAAGCCGCCGAACGGCGGCGAATCGCAGACGCCGCGCGCACAGTGACGCGCGCGCCTGCGTTGACCGACGGCGGATCGATTGGCGAGATCGAGATTCCGCGGCTGGGCGTGGCGGCGATCGTGGCGCAAGGCGATTCTGCGGCCGTGCTTCGACGTGCCGTTGGACACCTCGCCGACACCGCCTTGCCAGGGGAACCCGGGAACGTCGTCCTCGCCGGCCATCGCGACACATTCTTCAGGCCGTTGAGGAAGGTCCGCGTCGGCGACGCGATTACCGTCAAGACTCGCGTCGGCGATTTCGAATACGTCGTCGAATCGACTGCGGTCGTGCAGCCGACCGACATCGACGTGATCCAGCCCACGGCGCGCCACACGCTGACGTTGATCACCTGTTTTCCGTTCTCTTACGTGGGCGCGGCGCCCGAGCGGTTCATCGTGCGCGCCCGCGAAACCGAGGTGTCGCGATGAGAGCCATCGTAGTCGTCATGCTCGCAGCGCTCGCGTCGGGATGCAGTGGAAACCCCGCGCCTGTATTGGCGCCACACGAGCCGGGCACGCCGCTCTTCGGAGTCCCGTTGGTGATGGAACTCGACGTCTCGGTCATCGATTCGCTCGGTGAGCCGATCGAGGGGGCCGAAGTCATTCTGCAGGCCGAGCCGGCGCCTCGACGCGTCATCACGCCGGCGTCAGGCACCGTGAGGTTCGTCGGTGTCTTCACGGTCGCCCCGCGGATGCTGATCGTCTGCGCACCGGAATTTGCGTGTTCGGCCTGGATCGACCGCGAGTCGCCGGGCTCGAGCAGCCTGCACCAACTGGTGACGCTGCAACGCCTCGCGGACCAGCGGATTCGGTTCGACGTCCAGCCCCCATCGTCCGAGTTCATCACCTACGTCGAAGGCGAGCGCGTGCGAATCAGCATTCCGTCGAACTGGCGCGAACTGCCCGGCACCAACGCGGTCACGTTTGCGCCCGACGGCGCCTACGGCAACGTCGGCGTCAAGAGCGTGTTCACGCACGGCCTGGCGATGAGCCTCGAGCGCAATGACAAACGCAACGTGCTCGTGACGACGGACGACTTCATCGAGTCGTACGTGCTTGCGAAGCCGGCGATGCCGGCGGCGTTCCTGTACGACAACGTCAGGATGGGGAATCGGCCGGGGCTGCACACGGTGCTCGCGAGCGTGTCTGAAGCGACAGGGCTGCCCGAGCAGATTGAGATCTTCACCACGCTGCTCGACGACGACACGCTGTTCTACGTGGTCGCGACGGCTCCGCGCGACACCGCACCGAGCTACGCGCCGACGTTCCAGCGCATCGTGTCCTCGATCGAGATTATCGAGTGCGACGCCTCGCGTTCGTCGCGTGCGTCTCCAGGAAGGCCGCGACCTCTCGGTTGTCCGGAAAGTCGTGTGCCAGCCGCCGCGCGACGACAGTAGCCTCCACCAGGTCGCGTTCGCGGACGTGCATGTCCCACAACGCGAACTCCGCCTCGGCGTGCGTGAAGAAATCGACGTCCATTGCCGCCGCCTCCCGCACGTCGACGAGCGCCTGCTTCCGATTGCCGCCGCCCAGCAGCCACCGCGTGCCCCACGGCATCTTGGTGTCGACGATGTAATCGATCCACGCGCGAGCAACACGGGCGCGTGTGTGTCGTGGGTCGTGCTTGAGCACGGCGTCGAGCGATCGCCGGGCCTCCCAGTACTCGTCCCAACCGGTCTTCTTTCCGAGGAGGCCGAGCTGCAGCCACACGTAGTTCAAATCCATCTTGCCGAGAAAGAACAGCGCGTCATCGTCGTCGGCATTGGTGCGGAGGGCGGCGTGCGCGAGATCCTGGCCGCGATGGAATTCGGCGAGGAATTCTTTGATCAAGTCCGGACACGTCGCGCAGTTCTTCAGCGCTTCGCTCTTGTCGCTGTGATCCTCGAGCAGCGCGCGGAGCTGAAAGAGTAGCGCGGAGGCGCGCAGCTCGTCGTTCGGCAGATCGGGGATGTCCGGCTTGCGCCGCGCGAGCGTCAGCGCAGCGGCCGCCTCGTAGTGTGCGTTGTAGAAGAGACGCTGCGCATCGGCGAGGGTCGTCTCGGTGGGAGGCGACACCTGGACCGTCGCGGCGAATAGACAAAGGAAGGCCGTGAACACGGTGCCAGTATGAGGGCGCGATCGGTTTTGTGCCGTTCAAAATCGAACATCGTCAACGCGCGGCTGTCGCTAGTGTGGCGGTGGAGCGTTTCTATGTCTTTCACGCGCTGGTCTGTCGCGATCGCCTGGCTGGTCATGTTCGGCCTGGTCGGCGTGGCCACGTTCGCCGGGGTCGGCCGGGTTGCGCTGCTGTTGCTCGTTGCAGCGGCCCTGGCCGTGCCGGCGCTGATCCTCAGAGATTCGGCCGACCACTCGTGACGTCAGTCGTTGCGGCCGCGGTCGCGCCGTTCGTCGCGCTGTTTCGAGCGGTCCCACCGATGGTCGTGAGCCATATTCCCGCGAGCGCCTTCCCAACGGCCGGCGAAATACTGTCCGTTGATGTGATACGGCGCCACCCAATACGCGCCCTCGTACGGCGGACGCGTCCAGTAGCCGTCGTGCCACCGGTAGTGTGAGCCTTGCGGATACTGGTAACCCTCGATCCAGATGTAATCGGATCCAGGTTGAGCCGGCACGCGATACGCGCGCGGCGCCGGCGGTTCGCCGATGCGGATGCCGAGATTGACTTGCGCGTGCGCGGTTGAGACGAGGGCCAGGAAGAACACCGTTATCGTGAGCGTCTGACGGAACTTCATCATGACGTCACAGTAATCGACTGCTGAACCGTCCGCGTGTTCGCTATTGCACACGCTCTGCGCCGTACATTGCTTACATGTTCCGGATCCGCTGGCGCGAGCACGGCCTCAGCATTGCCATTGGACTCGTTCTCGTCTCGTGGCTGCTGTTGTATTGGCACGCTGACCCCACGACGCACTGGGGCAGTTTTTACGGGAATGCCGTCGCCGACACCGGCATGAAGAGGGGACCTGCATCGCGCTGCCCGGCGAGTCGCTTGGCGGCCTGCGCCTCTTCGCGACGCTGCTCGCAGGCCTGGCACCGGACAGCGAACGGCAACGCGCGAAGGCGCCGTTCGGCAATCTCACCTTCGCATTCCCGACAGGCTCCGTAATTGCCCGCGTCGAGACGGCGCAGCGCTTCGTCGATCCGCGCCAGCGTCTCCGCTCGCATCTGGAGCAGCGAGAACTCGAGGCCGTCCTGGATGGCTGCGTCGGAGTGATCGAGGTCGTCACCGACGCCGTTCGTTCGGTCGGCCCGGCTCTGGCGAAGCCGACTATGGACGTCGTCCTCCGCGGCGCGTCGCCGTTCGCTCAGCATCTGCCTCAGGTCCGCATGCCGCGTCGTCGCGTTAGCCATTGCTGATCCTCAAGAATGGAGCATGCCGGAAGGGCGTTGCGACGGCTGTCCCGTTGTGAACAGCCGCCCAACGGACGAGGCCTGGTTACTTGCAGGACGATGAGAGTTTCTTGATCGAGTGGACGCCGAGATATGGCTGCTCGAACGCGCCGGTGGTGCCTTCGGTCTTGCTCGTCGTCTCGCGATCCTGACCGTTTTCGACTTCGGTTTTGGTCTTCGATTCGACCTTCACCTTGCCGTCGGTATGCGTGACCGCCTTGCCTCCGATTTCGACACGCTCGCCCACGTGCTTGGACAGGTCCTTGTCGGTCACGAGCGTATACCGAGACCATTCAGGCCGGTTATTGTCGCGGGCGTCCGTCAGGACGTAGTCGCCGTTTGATTGTTGTTCCAAACAACCAATCACGGTGACGTTCTTCCCGCCCTTCACCTCGATCTTGGTCTTGGTCGTCGTTTGCGTTTCCTGCGTCTGCGCCGAGAGGCCGCCGCAATACAAGGCGGCCAGACCGAAGGCGATTGCTGTCACACGAATGGTTGTCATGTTGGCTCCTGTGGCGCGGTTCGAGTCCGCGCAAATGAAAGGGATGAGCGGGAAGTCGGTCGCCGCCCGTCAGTACGTTGCGCGATCCTGGCGTCTGCGACCGTCTCTTTCTGCACACCGGGATCGGTGGTGTTGTGTGTGCCGCTCGGGAAGGCTGGTACGGGCGCGGCGTCCCGGACCGGTTAGGCGGCTGGGCGTAACGCGGACCGCGGCGCGAACGAATCGAGTGACACGTAGTCATCGCCTCGGTGGGGTCGATGGACTTTGACCACGGGTCCGTGCGGCGTCAATGTCGCTTCGATCAGGAACCGCTCATCACGTTGATTGGCCCGTGGCAGTTCGTACCGTGTCGCTCCAATCCTGGCCAGCGCGTCGCGCTCTTCGTCGGGCAGGAGTTGTCTCAGCAGACGCCGCAGAGCGGAGACGGACAGATTGTGGCGGGCGAGCCGCCGGCGGCCGCCCGGTCCGGTCAGATAGGGCGGCGCGCCGGCGCGGAGGATGGCCCCGTCGGCGTCAACGAGCGCGAGCGCGCGCAGCAGCAGCGATACGCACTTTGCCGCTTTGTCGTCCTTGTCAGCCACGATATGCGACGTATAGCCCCTCTCGGGAGGTTCGGTGACGCGGTGAACCTCTGCTCACACTCTAGTGCGCGAGAGATGGGTGGCATGTGCCGTTCGACACAGCAGACCGGGATCGTCGTCAGCTTCTGACCCAGCGAGATCCAGACAGAAGGTGCAGCAGCGCCACGAAGAGCGCCGCGCCTATGATCGACCACACGATGGGAAACGACTCACTGCCGATCTGCAGGACGAACGGCTCGGATAAATGAAACGCGCGGGCCACCCATGGGCCGATGAGGGCGCCGATGAACCCAAGCGCGATCGACGCCAGCAGGCCGCCGGCGCCGCCGCCCGCGATTGACCTGCCAACGGCGCCGCAAACCGCGGCGATGACGATCAGCACGAGAAGTCCTGGAAACGTGAGGGTCATGGTTGCATCTCCTCGTTAATGATGCCCAGCAGGCAGACAGGAGCGCGGGGCGTTCGGTCCCGCGCGTGTCTGTTGTTCACACAGAGATCGTCGGTCTTAGAAACGCACACGCACCCCGGCCCAGAACTGATAGTTGTTGCTGATGTCGTCGGCGTGGTCGAAGAAGAGCCGGCCTTCGCCGACGAAGTACGCCTGGTGCGTCGAATGGCCGAGCGGTATGCCGAAGTGCACCATTCCCGCCGGCGTAAAGGTGTCGCTTCGGGTCAAGTCCCAGAAGGAGATCCCGACGCCGACGAACGCGTCGCCCGACACGTACTTGTTCGCTTCCACGTCGGCGAACAGCTCCGATTCGCGGACCTTCTTGTCGTCGTTGACCAGGCTGACAGCGACGCCGACAGCGCCGGCGAGTTCCCAGTCATTCGTGAATCGCCGCGCGACGCCGAACTTCAATCCGACAAGCGGCGAGCACTGCGCGTAGTCCGCTGATCCCGTGTTCGCGATGACCGGCGATCCGTCGACCGTGCTCGTGCCGGCGATTGGACGCACGCGGCGATCTTTTCCAGCCAGCGCATCGATGAAGAACGGCAGGCGCTTCACTTCCGCCTGCGGTGCCGGCGGTGGCGGTGGCGGCGGC
>DASREL010000192.1:0-13356 GCA_035652075.1 Vicinamibacterales bacterium | reverse complement strand
GGATTGACGACGTTCGGCGATTCGTTGAACGACAGCAGGCCGTTCCACTCGGTGGCGGGCGTGCTGCCGTCGACCGGTTTGCCCCAGTCGTACTTCTCGTCCCGCTTCGGGATGAAGTTCGCGTAGAACATCGCGATGTTCCCGTCGGCGTCGGCATACAACGTGTTGTTCGACGAGTTCGCGTGCAGGGCCATCGTCTCTTCGTACGCCTTCATCGTGCGCGCCTTCGTGCGCATGTAGGACTGCGTGAGCGCCTTGACGTTCTCCTGCATCAAGCGAATCGACACCCACTTGCCATCCAGCTCGCGAACGACCGGCCCATGATGTGTCTTGTAGACGGTGAACGTCCGCTCGGCCATGCCCTTGTCGGTCTTGTAGGGCACTTTGATCGTGCTCGTCATCATCGGGCGCTCTTCGGTGCCGTACTTGTAGAAGACCTTGTCGCCCTTCTTGACAATCGTTTCGAGGTACTCGTCGATCGCGTCGACGCCGCTCGACGTGTGCATCCAGCCAAGTCGTTCGTTAAAGCCTTGGTACAGGAAGAACTGTCCCCACGTCGAGGCGCCGTACGCATTCAAGCCTTCGTCGCTCGTCATCTGCAGTTCGGAACGGAAGAAGAAGGACGTGTGCGGGTTGATGAGCAGCAGCGCGTGCTTCCCAGCGGTGTTCGACGGAGCGATGGCCGCACCGTTCGAACCGGTCGGTTCGACGTAATCCGGTTCGGGTGCTGTCTCCTTTTTCGTCCCGCCGTAGAAATTTTCGAGCTGCGTCAGGTTGACCTTCTCGATATCGCCGCCGATGCTGCCTTCACTGAACGTCAGCGCCATCCACGGCTCGAAGTGCGTGATGACGCGCGGCTTCGTCTCGGGATGCTTCGACAGATAGAAGTTCAAGCCGTCCGCCCACGCGTCCATCAGCTTCTTCAGCCATGCCGGGCTGCCGTCGTACTCCTTCTTCACGACGACCGGATCGATGAAGAGCTTCTGCCGCAAATCGCGCCAGATCTCCTTCTCGCCTTCGGCTTCGGCGAGCCGGCCGATGCCGTTGATGAAGTTGGTCTCGACGCGGTTGAAGTCGTCTTCGGCCTGCGCGTAGACCGCGCCGAACACCGCATCTGCATCCGTCTTGCCGTGGACGTGGGCGATGCCCCAGTCGTCGCGCGTAATCGTGATGTTCTTGGCGTACGCCGACCACCGCGCCGATTCGTTTTGCGCCTGTGGTGTGGCGCAGACGATAGCGGCGAGACCGAGGATGAGAAGACCCTTCTTCATTGGAGTTCCTTTTGTTGTGCCGCGAGCACGGCACGAAACATTGCTTCGTCCAAATCCAGTTCCGCTTTGTACCCGGCTGGATCGATGAACGGATTCTGACCGCCGTCCTTCAAGCGTGCGTATTTCTCCGCCATGTTATACATCGCGCCGTGCGAGGCAAGCGGGACATCGCACGGCAGGGCGCGCGAAACCTGGAACGCGCGACGATATTCGTCGGCCTGACGCGGAATGTCCGGATTGTTCACGAGTCTGAATCCTGGATTGACGCCGACACTGCCCATGATCACGACGTCGTAGCTCTTGCCGCCGTCGGTCACTTTCATCGTCCACGTCGTGCACCCGCGCGTGTGGCCGGGCGTCAGATGCGCGGTCAGCGTCACGCCGCCGAGCGTGACGGTGTCGCCGTCGTGGATGACGCGATCGATCGGATGCGGCTTGCCGCCCGGCTTCATTGCTTCGAGCGCAGGCACGTCTTCGGCCATCGCCACGACCTGCGCGCCCGTCAGCTGTTTGACCAGCGCGTCGCCTTCCTGATGATCGCCGTGCGCATGGCTGCCGAGCAGGATCTTCACGTCGCTGAATTTGAAGCCAAGGTCTTCGATCGACTTCTGGATGATTGGCACGTTCCGTTCGTACGTGCTGTTGACTAGGATGTGCCCCTGCGGTGTCGTGATCAGATACGACGACAGGCTCTTCGTGCCGACGTAGTAGATATTGCCGATCACCTTGTGCGGCGGAAACGCCGTCGTCTGATCGTCGCGCGCGCCGATGTTGCGCTGGAAGAGTTCCTGCTGTGTCCAGGTCTTGCCGTTGACCGTGACCGAGACGGGTGGCCCCTGCGAGCCGCGCTGGCCGCCCACGGCGGCAGGCGCATGCTCCAGCGTCAAGCCGGCGGTCGTCCCTCGCTTGAATCCCTTCGCGAGATCCAGATACGCCTTCTTGTCTGCGTCGTTCTTCAGGTAGAAGTCGAAGTACGCGGTCGCGAAGTGATCGAGGATGTTGTTCATCCGCGTCGTATCCCAGACCGCGTCGGCGTAGTGCGCGAACGGAAACGACTTGAGCCGCTCGGAATAGGCGTAGGTTTCGGCCGGCGCCGGGATTGGCGCGGCGGCGTTATGGTTCGCGTTCGCGAACGTCAGCAGATATCGATCCGCGTTGACCGCGTTCTGGTAAATCGCACGCGTGCCCTTTTCATATCCCGCCACATCGTCCACGCTGCCCGCGACGAACAGCACCGGCGTCTTGATCCCGGCGAGGCCGTCGGCGTCCCAGAAGCCGCCCTGCATGCCCCACGGCGCGATTGCGATCGCGGCTTTGATGCGAGGATCGCGGGCCTTCTGGTAATCCGGGTTGCTCGCGGCACGGTCGTGCAGCAGTTTGTTCGGCGGCGAAGCCGCCAGCGTCTCGCTCGCCGCGCTATAGCCGCCACCGATCACGTTGACGACGCCGTAGCCGCCCATCGAGTAGCCGACGATGCCGGCGCGATCGCTGTCGACGAGGCCGGCGAGGAAATGTCCTGAACCGGTCTTGCCGAGGCGCGCGATCTCGTTCAGCACGAACAACTGATCGAACGGCCGATTGTACAAAGTGCTCGCGAACGTTTTCTGATCGTCGTAGGTGCTGTCCTTGTGATCGATCGAAACAGTGACAAACCCTTTGCTCGCGAGGTTCTCGGCGAGATGGCTCATAAGGAAGCGATTGCCCGGATACCCGTGCGAGATGATCACGAGCGGGTACGGTGCATCGGTCGCCAGCGTCTGCCCATCGCGGACCGCCTTGCCGTGCAGCACCGCGGTCACCGACGGATCGCGTGTGATGACCGTGTAGTCGCCGCCGGGCTTCTGTCCCGTCGCGAGTTTCGCCGGGTACCAGACTTCCAGCGTCAGCGTCCGGTCGTACCGCGGCGCGGCCTCTCCCGCTTTCGTATTGAGGACATCGATCCGGTTCTTGTCGGTGACCTGGATCGTGCGCACGCCGATGTCGTACTTCCCGTACGCGGCAAGTTCGGGCGCCATCGGCGACACGACGTCGATCCGATTGTTCTGCGCCGCGACGATCGTCGTCGCGAGAACGACGAGCGCGGCAATTCGCGCGCTACTTAACCGTTTCATCGAACGAGACGATGGGATCGACGTCAATCGGCACATCCTTCGCGTTGGCCAGCGCCTGCTGCAGCGCCGGCGGCATCACGTCGTATTTCTTGAACCACGCTTCCGCGCGCGCACGATCGCCGGTCGCTTCCTGTTCGAGCAGTTCTTTCGCGAGCTGCTGGATCGCGACGGGGATCTTCGCGTAATCGACACGGTATCGGCCGTTCGCGTTGACGACGGCGCCCTGTGACGACAGGTAGTTGAACTCCATCATCTCGGCGCGTCCGTGCGCTTCGCCGGTACCGAACCGCACCGTTCTGAAAATCCCGGCGACGTACGAGGCGTAGTATTCCTCAAGCCGTTCTTTTTTCAGCGCGCCTTTGTCGACGAGCCATTTCAACGCGAACATGCCGACGACGTCCGCTTTTGCTTCTTCGAGGCCGGAGAACGATCCCGCCATCGCGGCCCGAATGTCGGACTGACCGCCCTTCGTGCGCGAGTACGCCGGTCCGAGACCGTGACAGATTTCGTGCATCACCGTCGACGCCATATAGCCTTCCGCGGACGCCTGCTTCGCCTGCGCCGGGTCCATCACCTTCGCCGCGAGCGGCAGAATCACTTCGTTGACGCGCGCGTCCATGAAGTTCTTGAAGAAGATTTTCTTGGTTCCCTTCTCTTTGTGGATGCGCGGATCGTTCGGCAGGTTGTCGGCGACGGCCTGATAGCCGTGACGCAGATCGCCCGCGCGGAACGGCGTGTCCATCACCTCCATCGGCGTCACGTGTCCGCGCACCGATGGACGGTCCTCGGCGGCGAGCGGCAGCGCGTCCTGGATGTCGGCGACCCAGCGCTGATACAGATCGAGGTTCTTGCTCTCCGGCTCGTTGCGGATCATGACCGCGGCGCCGTATGACGTCTTCACGCCGAGCAGATCGTCGAGATACGTTTCGTACGGCGCGAAGATGACGTCCACTTTCGGATTCTTCAGGTCGACCCACGCAACGTCGCTCGGATAGTAGTCGTCGGTTTCGAACGCTTTCGCGCGCAGCGTCAGGAAATTCGCGAACGCCTTGTCCGGCGACAGCGTCGCCGCCTTCCGCAGCGCATCCGCCGCCTCCTTGATGAACGGCGCAAACTCCTCATGGTACGGACGCGTCGTCAGCGCCCCGCCGTTGCGGCGCACGACTCTGAACGGATCGAAGATCGCTGCCTTCTCGGTCGGATGGGCGGCAACGTACTTGTCCACGTCCGCGCGCGTCAGGTCGGTCGGATACAGGTAGTGTCCCGGCGGCATCTTCGCGTTGCCGACGAACGGCTCGTTCTCGCGCACGAGATCCCACCGGCTGCCGTTGATGAAGAGGTAATGTCGCACGTTCTGCGCGAGCGGTGATTTGTCCGACGCCAGCGACTGATACAGCTGCAGTCCCACCGGATCGCTCTGTCGCCAGTACATGCTCTCGAGCGCGCGCGAGGCAGCGACGAGCTGGTCGATCATCTGTCGCTCGTTCGCGTTCAGCGACGAGCCGTCGAACGGCATCTTCACCGGCTTGAACTGCGCGAGACGCTGTGCGAGATCCGGCTTCGCCGTCTTGAGCATCGCAGCCGTATCGATCTGTGGCTGCGCGTGGGAGGCGAGCGTGACGGTGGCGAATAGAGCGCAGAACGCGAACGACCGTTTCATGCGCACATCTTACTAACGGCTAGCCGCTAACGGCTACCGGCGAGGTACGCCTTCAGGACCTGCCACACGTAGTCTTCGCACGCGGCGGCGGTCTTCGGATCGTACGCCCCGTCGTTGGTGATGTTGTCGGACAGCACGCGGATGCCGAGGAACGGGACGTTCAGCTGCTTCGCGACTTGCGCAGCCGACGCGGTTTCCATCTCTTCCGCCGACGTGCCGTACTCGTTGTGGAAGCGGGCGATGAGATCGATCTCGTCGTTCCACATGTCGCTGGTCGCAAGGACGCCTTCGACGACTTTGCCGCGCGTGTAGGTCGACTTCACCTGTCGCGCAGCGGCGAGGAGGTGTTCGTCCGCGACAAATTTCGCGACTCGCCTCGCGTTCGGATCGTTGCCGGCACTGCCGTCCGCCGCCGTGAGGTCGAGCGACCGCCATTCGAGCGGATTGCTGCCCTGCCCCGCGCGCCGAGGCTGCGACCGGAACGCGCCCGTGCTGATCGCTGACGTGCCGATGACGATGTCGTACACCTTCAGCGCCGGATCGTGGCCGCCAGCCGTGCCCTGGTTGATGATCGCGCGCGGATGAAACTTGTCGATGACGAGCGCCGTCGCCGCCGCGGCGTTCGCCACGCCCTTCTGTGTCTTCTCGACGATGACCGGATAGTCGTCGACGGTGCCGCGCCAGAATACCCAGCCGCCGATGTTCTCTTCGGTCGCGCCGGTTAGCCGTGCCGCAAGATCCTGCACTTCGATCGTCATCGCCCCCTGCACGACGATCGGCAACGGCATTGGCTGTGCGGTCGCAACGCTGGCCCACAAGACGAAGAGAACAGTCGTCCTTCGAATCATCGTCGGATTCTCACACAAAGCGGGTCGCGTCCTCACGAAGACAATCGCCGTTCTTCGATCAGCGGCGCCGACTCGGACTCGAGGAACGCGACGATTTCGGCGGCGGGACGATCCGGAGAGACGAGCATCCCCTTCGCGTGAAAGTCTCGAAACAGTTGACCCCACGGAAATTCGTGCTCGTCGCGCGTACGCGCCTCGGTCTGCATCCGCGTGTCGACGGTGCCGGGTTGATAGCTGAAGATCGCAACGTCAGTCGGACCCGGCGCCACCCGTCGCGCCGGATCGAGTTCGGTCGCGACGACTTCGCCGGCCATCCGCAGCGCCGCTTTGCTCGTGCAGTACGCCGCGAGGCCGGGAAACGCCTTCACGGCGCCGCCGGTCGACACGTTCGCGATCCGCAGCGCCGCCGCCGATGGCGTCGTGCGGAGGATGAACCCCATCAGCCAGATGGGCGTCACGGTATTCAGCGCGAGCATCGCCATCAGATCGCGTGGCTGCAGGCGGTTGAACGGCATCAACAGATCGGCACGGGCGGCATTGTTCACGAGCCCGACCCGCTGCCACGGTTTCGACGTCAACATCGGCGCAACATGACGCTCGATTGCCAGCGGCACCGCGTCGACGTCGGCGAGGTCCAGCGCGAGGTGATGGTAATTGGCGCGATCGATCTCCGCGGCTCGCCGCGACACGCCGACGACGAACCACCCGCGGTCCAGCAACAGGCGCGCGGTGGCGGCGCCGACGCCGGAGGACGTTCCCGTGACGAGGGCAAAGGTCTGCGACATGGTGAATGGTTGATATAGCATGGCGGCCACCACCATGAACAGACGAACGCTGCTGAAGACGAGCGGGCTCGCGCTTGCGGGTTTTGGAGTGGGCGCCTGCCGCACGACGAACTCGATCAAACCGGCGACGATGCCGCGTCCGCCGCTGCGACTGGCGCCGGTGCACGTGTCGATGGACCGCGTCATTCGCACGACGGTCGGACTGCGGCCGCACCGCGACGGCGGCTTCGTGCTGAAGGCCGAAAAAGTCGGCGCGAAAACAATCATCCACAACTACGGGCACGGCGGCACCGGGATGTCGTTGTCGTGGGGACTCGGCGTCCAGGTTGCGGAACTCGCGCAGCCGACCGGCGAAAAGAAGATTGCCGTGCTCGGCGCCGGATCGCCCGGCGTCAGCGCGGCGCGACAACTGCAGCGGCGCGGCTACGACGTCACGATTTATGCGGCGACCGTTCCGCCCGACACGACCTCGAACATGTCCTGGGCCGGCTTCACGCCGACCACCGCGCTGATTCAGAACAAACGCCGCACGCCGGAATGGGACCAACAGTTTCTGCGTGCAGCCGAGATCTCCTATCGCGAACTGCAACTGATGGTGGGGCGCGATTACGGCGTCTACTGGATCGATACCTACAACGCGACGGACGATCCGAATCGCCGCGGTGGCGGTGGTGACGAGAATCGCGGCGAAGACCGCCAGGCCGGCGACGCAGACCTCGTGCCCGAGTATCTGCGGCCTGGACGTCTTCGCGAGATCTACGGCCCGGGCGAGCACCCGTTCCCGTCGAAGTTCGCCGTCAGGTCGATCGCGCTCGCGATCGAGCCCAACAAATACATGGACGCCATCGTCCGCGACTTCGTGTTGTTCGGCGGCAGGATCGTCATCCGCAAATTCGACACGATCGCGGATCTCAACAGCGTGCCCGAAGCGGTGATCGTCAATTGCACCGGGCTCGGATCCGCAACGCTCTTCGGCGACACGGAACTCGTGCCGATCAAAGGTCAGCTGACGCTGATTCCGCCGCAGCCGGAAGTGAACTATCGCGCGAACGGCAGGATGCCGGGATCAGACGTCCAGGCGCAGATGAATCCCCGCAGCGACGGCATCGTCATCGGCAACCTGCAGGTGCGTGGAGACGGTTCGCTGACGCCTGATCCGGCGGTCATCGAGCGCAACGTCAAAGCCGCCGTCGACTTCTTCGATCACTTCGGGCAGGCAACGCGCGTGTAGGGGAATTCCACTCGCCGCGTCTTACCGTTGATCGTGCCTTCGATCCAGGCTGCGAGGACATCGGGGCTTGGTCGTTCGTAGGCGACGCGCTGTGGAAAATCGTGTTGCGCGTTCTCGAAGATCACCTTTGCATCGCCGATCTCGATCGACATGAACGTCGCGGACGGCTGCCCGGACGGGTGCGCCTCGTAGGCGAGCTTCCCGCCGTCCTCGCGCAGCACGATGTGTTCGTACTCCACGAGTTTTCCGGCGCGAACGGTGCGGCCCATGTTGAGCATGATGCCGCCGCCCGGCGCCATCCACTGCTCTTCGACGACGCGCTGACCGTCGGTGAGCGCCCAGCATCCTTGCAGCCACGCCACGGAATCAATGGGTCCGGCCGCGAGCATCAACACAAGCATCAGCATCTGGGGTCCTCAGATCTTGCGGGCAAAGATGTCAATCGGCGCGATGCGACCGTCGGCCATGGCAGCCGCGGAATTCGCCATTGCTGCCTTGGCGACGTCGCGATGGATCAATGCGACCGCGCGATGCGGCGGCTTCCCGCCACGTTCGACCATCGCGCGCGAACGCGCACCGTATGCAAGGGCGGCGTCTCGGCTGTCTTGCAGACGGTCCACGCGGAATCCACACTCGACGAGCGCTCGCTGGGTCTCGTCCGCCGTCGCGAGGAAACTGCTTGCCGCCGTGCTCGCCCACGGCGTCGGATAGTCGATCGCTCCGCCGCCCGCTTTCGCGATTTCCGCCAGCAACACCCATCCGCCAGGCTTGAGCAGACGATGGATCTCACGATAGAAGCCATGCTTGTCGGCGATGTTCATGGCGACGTTGATGGAATAGGCGCCGTCGAACGATGCGTCGGCGAATCCTGTCTTCGTCGCATCACCGACCTCGAACGTCACCCGGGCATCGAGGTGCATCACTCGCGTGAGATGCTGCGCGACATCGACGAATTCGGGCGTCAGGTCGATACCAGTGACGTGACAGCCGAAACGAGTTGCCACGTATCGCGCCGGACCGCCGATGCCGCCGCCGATATCGAGGATGCGATCGGTCGATCGCACCGGCATCTGATCGGCCAACTCGATCGTCGCCTCGAGACCGCGACCGTGAAACTGATCGTACGGCGCCAACGCCTCCACTGTCGGCCGCGCGGGATCCGCCCCGTCGGCAACGAGCGCGGCGTTGAGCCGCGTCAACAAATCACCGCGGCTGTAGTGCTGCGTGATATCAGTCATTTCCAGGCTCTCATCGCCGCGGGACCGAGCGCGACGCCACCCGTCGCCGCTTTCAGTCCAAGTGCGACGCCGCCAACCGCGATCGATCCGATCGCGACGCCGCCCATCGAGAGGCCGAGGCCGATGGCGACGCCGCCGAACGCAGCCAGCAGTCCCAGCGAGACGCCGCTGACCGTCACCAGTCCAAACGCAATGCCGCCGACCGCCACGCCGCCGACCGCGATGTTGCCGATTGCGATCACACCCTTCGCGACCTTGGGACGCAGCGTCGCTGGATCGGTACCGAAGCACAAATGAATCAGCGGCCATGTCCCGATCGCAACAGCCGATCGGTACTCGAATCCGTAGATCACGCCCTGGCCAAGACAATCGGTGCACACGATGCGCGGCGAGGAACGCGCAACGCAGTCACGACAGATCGCTTTCCGGCAGACCGCGCAGATGCCGACAGCCGGCCGATCGGGGTGATTGAAGCAGTTCATCTCACCGCGGCCAGAGCCAGCCGAACGTACCGGCCGTGAGCAGCGCGTAGATAAAGCCGTCAACGGTCGATTTGATCGTGGTCGTCCACGCGCGTCGATACCAAATCGACATCTGCCAGAGCGCGGCCGTGTAGCCCAGGAACGCTGTCGCGCCGGCAAACCGAAAGACACGCAGATAGACGACGCCTGACGGCAGCGCGCGTCCCGTGATGTACGCGGCGAACACGCCGATGACGAGGCAGTAGATGAACCACATGATGAGATTGCGGCCCATCGACATTTCCGGCGGATGCACGGTCATCATCACCATCGGACCGCGTTTGACCTTCTCGGCAAATTCCGGCGATCGCATTTCTTCGCGGCCCGACGGCCGCGGCATGAAGTAGTCGCCAGGTGGAATCGCCAGCGGCCGAAGCGCGTCCATCACCTGCTGTTCGTTGGCCAGCTTCGGAAAGTCGTGCTTATGCCATGGCGACGCCATGTGGATGATCGAACTCGCGACGAACACGAACACCGCCGACAGCAGAATGGGAAGCCACAATCCGGAGAGACCAACCATCACGTCCTCCTAATTCATCACCGCTTGATAGACGAGGCTCCGCGTCAGCCCGTGAATTGGGCGCGTCGTCAGCAGGTTTTGATGACCGACCATGCCGACGAACGCGAGATCTTCTTTCGGATCGATCCAGAACCAGGTCCCCGCGATGCCCCACCAGCTGAACGTGCCGGTGGACACCGATTCGCCGGCCGCAGCGGCGTCGGTCACGACTTGAAAGTCCATTCCCCATCCGGTGCCCGCAGGCATCGTCTTCAGCGGATCCGGATTGACATGGTTCGTGCGCATCATCTCGACGGTCCGCGGCGCGAGCAGCCGGACGCCGTTCAGGTGACCGCCCTGCAACAGCATTTCGCAAAAGCGCGCGTAGTCGGACGCAGTGGAAAAGAGTCCGCCGCCGCCGGATGCGCCGGCGGGCACGACGACGGGATCGGGGCGATTGTCGAGCGCGAGGTTGGCGCCGGCGCCGGTGTGCACTTCAGAGAAGCGTGCGAGTTTCTCTTTGGGGACGTAAAACGCGGTGTCCTTCATCCCGAGCGGGTCGAAGATGCGCGTCTTCAGAAAGTCGGCGAACGACATGCCCGAGAACTTCTCGACCAGATAGCCCTGCACGTCGACCGCGATGCTGTACGACCAGCGCGTGCCCGGTTGCGCGAGGAGCGGCGTCTTCGCGAGGCCGTCGATCATCGCCTGCAGCGGCGCCGCGGAATTGAGGATGTTGCCGTCGATGATCATGCGATCGACCGGATTGTTCGGCTGCAGCACGTAGCCCAATCCGGCCGTGTGCGTCATCAGCTCGCGCATCGTCATCGACCGCCGCGCGTCCTCGAGCTTCGGCGTCCCGTCGTCGTTCTTGCCGGTGTAGACCTTGAGCTTGCCGAACTCCGGGATGTAGCGCGCGACTGGATCGTCGAGCCGCCACTTGCCTTCTTCGTACAGCATCATCATCGCGACCCCGGTGACCGGCTTGCTCATCGAGTAGATGCGGAAGATGGCGTCTTTCTGCAGCGGCTCGGAGGCTTTCGCGTTGCGGACGCCGTACGCGTTGAAGTCGACGACTTTGCCGTGGCGCTCGAGCAGCGTCACGATGCCGGCGACCTGCCTGTCGTCGGTCAGCTTCTTCATCGCCGCGTGCAGACGATTGAGACGATCGGCTGATACGCCAACCGATTCGGGCGACGCCATCGCGAGATCGCGGCCGCCGACCTTGTCTGCCGCCGATGGAGCTGGCGCGAAACGAACGACGACGACGAGCGCAAGCACACAAATGGCGAGCGGACGGACACGACGCGTCATATGTCTCCTCAGCGTTGGATTGAGCAGCTGAAGTTTACCGCCTCGTCGATGCTTCCAGCGCCCTTATATGTGGCGACTTGCGGGTACGGGCACAAGGGTCTCGTCCGGCCAGGCCGTGTGGCCACAATCACATCCGGCGCCTTCCCGTGTTCGACCCACTGCTCCAGCGCGGCAATCGTGTCGAACTGATTCGGTCCTTCGCCGCCGCCGCAGTGGGCCATCCCAGGCGCCATGAACAGACGGTACGAGTCGCGGAGCTTCTGCTGGTCGCCAAACCGGTCCGCGACGCGGCGGTAGTAGTCGACGCTGTGCTCCGGGGAAATCTGCGGATCGTTCCAGCCGTGATACTGAATCAGCTTGCCGCCGCGCGCGATAAACGGCCGCAGATTCGGATCGAGCGCGTTGATCGTGTCGGCGTCGGCTTTCTCCGCGCGCGCGAGATCGGCGTCGAAGTTGAACGCGCTGATCGTCCACGACGGATCGCGAAACACGAGAAAGCGAAATTGATCCAGTCCCGTCGCGCGCGCTGACGCGGTCCAGCCCAGATCGGTCCATCCGAGTTCGCTGCCCGGTTGAAGACCGGACGCATACATCAGCCGCGCGGTCGCAACTTGTGCGGGCGTGAGTCCCGCGATCGCTGGATCGAACGTGCACGCCTTCGGGTTTTCGATCACACCGTCCTTCACGCCGTCGAGCGCATCGCATTTGTCGAGGACGGCGCGATGCAGCAGTTCCCTTTCTGGCTGACGAAGACGCGCGGCCTCGTTCGTCGCGAGCGCTTGCTCGACGCGGATCGCTTGTGCCGCCCGTCGCGTCCAGTCGAGCCCAGGCGCGCCGGCGATGATCCCGTCGAAGTCGGCAGGGAATTTCTGCGCTTCCTTCATCGCCTGACGGCCGCCGGCAGAACATCCGCTCCAGTACGACAGCTTCGGCGGCGTCCCGTAGTGATCCGCGATCGTCTTCTTCGCGGCTACGGTCATCTCGTGAACCGCACGCCACCCGAAGTCGATCGCCTTCTCGGGATGTCCCAGGGCAAAACTGCCGGTGTTGCCCTCGTGACCGGTATCGGTCGACGCGGTTGCGTACCCGCGCGCGACCGCATTTCGCATCGCCGCTTCTGCGATCGATCCGCTGAACGCACCGTTGCCGACGGCGAGGAACTTGCCGTTCCAGTTCGCCGGCATCCACACTTCGACCTTGATGTCGGAGTCGCTCGACGGCGTCAGCGTCAGCTTGACTGTGGCATGCGACGGTTCCGCGAGCGCTAACGCGACCGCCAGAGCAGAGGCAAATACTCGTGCCACGGACCGACCTCCTGCTTGTATTGCTTCGCCATCACGCGGCTGATCTGCGCGATGTGATTCAGATCGTGGACAACCCACGTCGCGAGCAGTTGCTCCAGCGTGACGGTGCCGAAGGACGGATGCTCGCCTGTGAGCCGTAAGTGGTCTGGCGTCAGCCGCAGCGCACGAAGATCGCGAAGGTTCTTCTCGCGAAGATCACGAAATTCAACCAGGAGCTCTGACAGCGTGCGATCTTTGTTTCGCTCTTTGTGGCGGAACCGATCGAATGGTTCGAACGTACGGTTGGCGCCTTGATCGACGATGACGCGCAGTCGCGTCATCCAGTCGGTCATCTCGCCGTCGATCAGGTGACCGACGATGTCGAAGGGGCTCCAGGTGTCGGGGCCTTCGTTGTTGCGGATCCACTCGTCGGGAAGTCCGGAGAGCATCGCCGTCAAAGTTGCCGGCGTCCGCTCGAGGACCGCGATTCCGTGTGCGAGATCGAAAGTCATGGCAATGCCGCCGACTGGCAGCCGACGCCGGCACACGTCAGCGCGACAAACACTTCGGAACGGATCAACCAGCGGCCGTCACG
>DASREL010000191.1:0-7628 GCA_035652075.1 Vicinamibacterales bacterium | reverse complement strand
GATGACTTGCTCGTTGCCGACGTAGGTCGGGTTCGCGCGGGGATCGACGAGGATCCGCACCGGCACGCCCGCCTTCCAGCGATTCAGGATCGCGGTCTCGTACCGCGTGTCCTGCATGAACCAGAACGCGACGTCGATGCCTACGGTCTCGTTATTGATCAGGTTGAGGAGCGGCGTCCGGCAATCCTGCCAGGACGGGTCGCACAAGGTCTCCGCTGCCGCCGGAACCGCAGTCCCGAGCAGGGTCGCAATCACAATCAGCCATCGCCGTACGCTTCGTCGCCACATAGCCACAGACGCCACTCCTCGGCGGACGAGCATTGCGTCGAGCGTGCCGGAAACGGCCGACCTCGCAAACGGCTGAAATATGGCGAGTTATTTGGAACTTTATCGAAGGTTTAGTGGATGGGCAGGACAAGGATTTCTTGGAAAAGGAAATCTCTAGGATGTTCGCAGTCGCTTGAGGTCCTTCTTCGCGTCCTCCAGATCCGGCCTCAGGTGGACCGCTTCTTCGAGTTCGCCGACCGCTTCGCGCTTCCGTCCCTGCTTTTCGAGCACCAGCCCAAGACGCCAGTGCGCGTGCGCCCAGGTGTTCGGCCCCGCTTCGGGTTCGATCGTCAGGAACTTACGGAAATACTTTTCCGCGCGCGCGAGATCGCCGTTCGACTGCAGCAGCACGCGGCCGGCTTGATAGTGCGGCGAGCAGTTGTCGGGCACCGCTTTTTCGGCCTCGCCGAGCGCGGCGTCGATCGCGGCGCCGTGGTTGCCGTACGCGTGCACGATCGCGAGGCCGGTGTAGCCGGCGACGCGCTTGGGATCGAGCGCGATGAGCGCGCGCGCGTCCTGCTCGGCGGCTGAGAGGTTCTGCGTCTTCGGCGCGAGGTGCACGTTCATCAGCTGCACCGTCGCGCGATATTTCGTCAGCGGTGTCGTGGCCGCAGCGATCGCTTGCTTATAGAGCGATTCCAGATCGCCGGTGGTTTTCGTCTCGACGAGAATCGTCGCCTTCGCCAGGTACCCGGCGGCCGCGTCGATGCGCGCGATGTCCTCCGCCATCTGATCGGCTTTCTTGCGATCGCCGCCGGCAATCGACGGCGCGTTCAAGTAGTACTCGAGCAGCCCTTCCCTCGCGTCAACGTTCTTCGCATCGAGCGTGAGTGCCGTCTCTTCCTCGGCCCGATATCGCCGCGCCATGCCGATCTGCTTGAACATGCTCGCGTGCTGCGCCGAGCGACCGACCGCTTCCGCCAGGATCGCGTGATAACCGGCGTTGCTCGCGTCCAACTTCGTCGCCGTCTCGGCCAGTTGCACCGCGCCGTCGAAGTCCCCGAACTCCAGCCGCACGCGCGCCAGCAGCGCGGCCGACTCCGCGTCGTTCGGATTCGCCTTCACACGCGGCTCCAGGATCGCCCGCGCCTGCTTGTAGTGTCCGGAATCGATCAGCGCACGGGTCGTTGGATCCGGCGTCGCGAGGAGGCCGACGAGCAGGATGAGCTTGCGCATACGGCATTGGACGAGAACGCGGAGTGCAAAGTTGCTCGACCATGAACGACGACGGCGTCTCGTGTAGTTCGCCGTAAAGCCAGCGGCGACATCGCCACGAAAATTGACGCGGAGTGAGGCCCGCGGACGGCCAGCCGGTATGCCACCGAGGCCTACCGCATTACGTGGATGAAGCCCGTTCGCTCGGTGTGTCGCGACGACCCGAGGCCGCACGCGTCCGCCGCCGTTGAGGAAATGTTACGGCTTTTCGACGATGTCGGTCTTCATCGGAGCCAATGCACCCAGGAGTTGATCCTTCTCGTGCTGCGGGACCTTGAACTTGTCAAGCGCGCCGACGAGATCCTCGACGAGCGCGTTGAAGTCGCCGCCGCTGACGCCCATCCCCATGTGCGCCGTCTTCATGTCCTTGCCCTTGTACTTGCACGGACCGCCCGACGCTTCGCAGATTTGATCGACCAGCTTGCCCTTGAACGTCTTCAGCCGCTTCTGGTCCGACGCCGTCGCCGCGAAGAACTTGTTGATCCGATTGTCCGCCGCGACGCGACCGACGAATTCGTCGACCACTGCGGTGATCGCCTTCTTGCCGCCGAGACGATCGTAGAGCGACTTCTCTTTCATCATCGAGCCCTGACCGAGCAGGCTCGCCGACGACACCGACACCAGCAACGCCGCAACCGCACAGACACCGAACACTTGCTTCCGCATCGTGTTCTCCTTTCACCACGAATCTACGGAGCAGCGCGACTGTTGGATTAGGGCGTCGGTCGATCTTGGAGGAGAGGTGGCCGACCTTCACGATCAGGTCGGCCACAGCGTCGAAGACGCGTCGAAGATGCGCTGCTTACTCGAGCTCGATGCCGAGCCCGTGGATGATGCGGTTGCTGAAATTCGCCGTGGCGACCGTGAACGCCAACTCGACTAGTTGCTGATCGCCCAGGTGCGCCTTCACCGCCTTCACCGTCTCGGGACTGACACGCGCCGTGCGCGTCAGTTCGCGCGAGTACGACACCACCGCGCGCTGCACATCCGATAAGCCCGCGGCGCCGTCTGCCGAGGCCGCCGCGTTCACTTGTTCCGGCGTCAATCCAGCCCTCTGACCGAGGAGCTTGTGGTAGTGGGCTCAATATTGACAACTGTTCGTCGTGCTCGACGCGATGTAGGCCAGCTCGCGCAGCTTGCCGTCGAGCGTCGTCGTGCCGAGCCCGCCGAAGGCCGCGAGCATCGTGCGCGTCAGTTCCGGCGAGTGGCCGCCCGCCTTGAAGATGTTGAGCAGCATCCCGAACGCCTGCTCGGCCTGCCCGTACATCCCGCGCATTTCGGGCGATGCTTGGGCCGGTTCGAGATATGACACGTGCGCCATGTCTGTCCTCCTCGTGGTGGCCAGTTTGTACCCTACTTCGTGTCGTTCGTCGAGAACCGCTTCACAGGCCGACGATGACGCTGATGCGAGCGGTGCGCGGGAGCGTTGGATGTGTGTGGATGTCGGCGACGCCGGCGACTGGTTCGCCAGGAAGTCGTGACGTGTAGAAATAATCGATGTCACTGTCGTTGGCGTTGAGCAAATTGAACACATCGAGCGCGAGTTTGACCGTTTTTGACAGTCGATAGCCGCCCTGCAGGTTGATCAAGCTCGTCGCCTGCGAGCGGACCGAGTCGTCTTCGATCAACGTCCGCGGACCGAAATAGCGCCATCGGATGCTGCCGAAGGTCTTGTGCACGTTCTCGACGGTGGCGCCGGCCGACAGCACGGCGCCGACCGCTTCGGGGATGTAGTTGCCGATCGGCTTGCTGTCGGTGAAACGCGCGCGCGACCATGAGACGTCGCCGTCGAACACAAGCCAGCTGCGCGCGCGGTAGTAGTTCGCGAACTCGACGCCGGTGCGCCGGCTCGGACGTCCAGGTTCCGTCGTGCCGTCGTCGCCCGAGAACACCAGCTCCGAGTCGAGGCCGAGCGTCCACAGCGTGAGCGTCGTCTGCAGATGCGGGACGGTGACGGTCCGCACGCCGACTTCGGCGCCTCTCGCGCGCACGAGCGGCGTCACCGGTTCGACCGCGTTCCCTTCGTAATCGCGCGTCGCCGTCGTCCCGCGCGCGTCGTTGCTATGGAAGCCGGTGCCGGCGTTGACGTAGAACTCGGTCCCCTTCCACGGACCGATTGCCACGCCGCTCTTCGGGCTGACGAGCGTCGCAGATGCCGTGCCGCCGTTCAGCGTCGGCGTCGCGTGGACGTCGAACCGAACCGCGTCGCCGCGGATCCCGACCGTCGTCCGCAGCCATGGCGTCCACTCGATTTCGTTCTGAGCAAACAGACCGCCGCTCGTCTCGACGACGGATCCCTGCGACCGCGTCTCGAGCCGCGCACGCGCGTCGGTGTGATAGAGCGCGATGTTGGTGATGTCATCGTTGCGGAGCTGCAGGCCGGCCGTGTTCTGGACGGCGCGTCCGCGCCAGCGCATGGCGCGGCGATGCGTCACCTTTGCGCCGCTGACGTATCGATGGTCCGCCTGTTCGATCTGATCGCCGTGCACCGGATCGTTCAGGTAGTAGGTGAAGTTGGAGAAGAGATGCAGATCGTACGCGCTGGCATACGCGATCACGCGCGTCGACGCGTTGCCGCCGCTCGCGCGCTGCCAGTCGGCGATCGCGCTGTAGCGATACGTGTGACCGCCGTCAGACGAATCCTCGGTGCCGAAACGGCTGATGGCGCCCGACTCGATTGCGCGTGCCGCGACTTGATCGGTCGAGTTCCACTCGCCGGTATACGCGAGACCGGTGAGCGAGAATCCGTTGACTGCGTCGCCCTGGCTGTAGCGCAGCACGCCGTTCAACTTCCGGTAGTTGTCGGCATGCACCCATGGCCCGTCGTTGTGTTCGAACTCGAAGGCTGCGACGACGTGGCCGGGGCCGAGTTTCGGTGACGCGGCGAACAGCGCGCGGCCGTAGCCCTCGGCGCCGCCTTCGATGTTCGCGATCGACTTGTCCAGCACGTTCGCGTAGGTGATGTTCGTCGCGCCCGCCGCGGAGAAGTCGCCCTGCTCGGCGTAGTACGGCCCCTTCGAAAACTGCACGCCGCTGACGAGTTCGGGAATCAGAAAGTTGATGTCGGTGTAACCCTGCCCATGCGCGTGCGTCGGCAGGTTGATCGGCATGCCGGCCACCGTCGTCGCGAAGTCGGTCCCGTGATCGAGATTGAATCCCCTCAGGAAATATTGATTCGCCTTTCCCTCGCCGCTGTGCTGCGCGACGATGACGCCGGGGACGGCTTCGAGGACTTCGCCTTCGCGCATCAGCGGACGCGTTTCGAGCTGCCGCGCGGTAATCGCGCCCTGGCTCGCCGACTGCGCGACGCCGACCAGGTTCTCGGCCGGATTCTCGACGTCCGCGAGGTTCGCGAACGTCCGCTGCCCGGTCACCGTTACATCAGCGTTGAGCGCCAGATGCATCACCGCGTCAACTCTCGCCGGCGCCGATGCGGTCACCTCGATCTCGCGCCGGACGGACGCAAAGTTGATCAGCGAGAATACGACCTGATACGTGCCGGGCGCAATCGACGTGAATCGGTACGCGCCCTGGCCGTCGGTGACGGCCGGCTGCGGCGTCGACGGTCCGCGCAGTTCGACCGTGACGCCGGGCAGCGCGCCGCCCGTTTCGTCGCGCACGACGCCGGTGACGTCAGCGGCACTTGCCGCCGTCGCGGTCACGAGCGCGAAAACCACTATGCTTACCGCCGTGAAGCTCGCCCTGATCTTCGTGCACCGCTGGCTGGGCGTCGCGCTCTGTCTCTTCTTCCTCATCTGGTTTCCGTCGGCGATCGGGATGATGTACTGGGATTTCCCGACCGTCACGCCGCAGGATCGCCTTGCGAAGTCGGCGGCGCTGGACGCAGCCACAATCGTACTCTCACCGGCGCGGGCCTTCGCCACTCTACATACGGACCAGAAGCCGTCGGAGATTCGACTGGACACCTTCGACGCACGGCCGGTGTATCGATTTCGCATCGGCCGAAACGAACGGGTCGTCTACGCCGACACCGGCGAGGTCCGCGGCGACGCCTCGGCCGACACGATGCGGCGCGTCGCGGCGAGTTGGACAGGACAATCAATTCAGACGCCGCGCGTGCAGTCCGTCGACGCGATCGATCAGTGGACGGTGCAAGGTCCGCTGCGCAATCTGCGACCGCTCTGGAAGTTCTCGTGGCCCGACGGCCAGCAGGTGTACGTCGCGCAGCCGACCGGCGAGGTCGTGCAGTACACGACGACCGCGTCGCGCATCGGCGCATATCTCGGTCCGATTCCGCACTGGCTCTATTTCACGCCGCTTCGTCAACGTCAGCTCGCCTGGACGCGTGTCGTTGTCTGGTCGTCGGGCATCGCGACGGTCGCCGCTGCGATCGGCCTAGTCATCGCGCTGTGGGTCTCGCTGCCGCTCAAACGGATCCCCTATCGCGGACAGAAACGGTGGCACACGATCTTCGGCTTGATCTTCGGCGTCAGCGTGATGACGTGGGCGTTCAGCGGCATGCTGTCGATGGAGCCGTTTCCGACGGAACGGTCTCCGGCGCCGCCGCCATTTCGTCTGCGATCAGCGCCGGCGGTCGATGCGTTCGCGACGCGCGACCCGCGTGATGCGATTCGCGCGCTCGCGCCTCGTCGGGTCAAGGAGCTCGAGTTGACGTCCATGATGGGCGAGCCGACCGTTGTGGCGACGCTCGACGGCGGCGTCATCGAAACGATTCCGTCGCTCGACTCAACGCGGCTGAACAGCGCCGTCACCGTGGCAGGGGCGACCGCGACGACGATCGACGACTACGATGCGTACTATCGCGATCGCCGCCGGGAACGTCCGCTGCCAGTGATCCTCGCGCAGCTGCACGACGTCGATGCGACGCGCTACTACATCGATCCGCGAACCGCCGCCGTGGTCGCCTCGTACAGCTCGCGCGGCTGGATGAACCGCTGGCTGTATCACGGCCTCCATTCGCTCGACTTCCCGTGGCTCTACAATCGCCGGCCGCTGTGGGACGTCGTCGTGATCGCCTTCATGCTCGGCGGCACGGCGCTCAGCGTCACGTCGGTGATCCTGGCGTGGCGCGTCGTTACTCCACGATTGTGATCTGGATCGCGTCCTGCGCTTTCCACGCTGCGACGATCGTTTTCCCACTCGATGCGACTGCCGGATAGACTCCGTCGCCGAGTACCAGACGGTCGAACTTGGGCACGTGCGATGCGACGATCTGTCGACGGCCGTCCGCCGTTTCGTCCCACGCGACGACGAGCGAATGGTCGCTTGCCGCAATCTGCACGTGCCTGGGCGTCCCATGCGTTGGGATTTGGACCCGCGGCGTAAACGTCGTCGCGTCCTTCGTCTGCGCGTAGAAAAGCGCGAGGTTGTCCTCGGCGCCTTTCACGAGCGTCGGCCAGACGACGTGCACGTGGTGCGAGGCATCGACCGCCAGCGCGGGACCGTTTTCGGGGCAGCCGTTGATCATCCACTTGTCCTGGCTGACCCGGATCGGCGGTGAAAACGTCTTGCCGCCATCGCTCGACGCGGTGAACGCGATGTCGCGCATGTTGCCCGGATACACGTGGCGCCAGGCGGCGTACACGTGCGCACCGCTCGTCGCGAGCGCCGTCTTGCAGCAGTAGCAGACGCCACCGGTCAGCGCGCGCGGCGGCGTCGATCCGTCGATGGCGCCGAAATACAGCTTCGAGTGATCTGGATTCGCGTCGTGATGCGAGTACTCGCGATGATCGAGCCACAACGCGAACGGACCGGCAATCGATTCCCATCCGCGGTTGCCGGCGGCATCCGTCCCCGCGATCGGCGCCGCGTGCGAGAACGTCTTGCCGCCGTCGTCCGACCGCGCATGCAGCATCCGCGTCCCCACCTTGCCCTTCGACGTCCAGACGACGACGATGGCGTTGTTGGAGATCTCGACGCGAGGCGGCTGTTCGCCGTTGACGCTTGCGTCTCCGGCAACATCGTTGACGCGGACAGGAGAACCGAACGTGTGTCCGCCATCCGTGCTCATCGCGACATAGATGTCGGTTCTGTCGAGTGGATCGCTCGCACTGAACGCGACAGCCACCACCGACCCATCCGCGGCGATCGACGGATTCGCGGCC
>DASREL010000190.1:0-38229 GCA_035652075.1 Vicinamibacterales bacterium | reverse complement strand
GGTTTGTCGTGAACCCCCGTATCCAAGAGTGCGCGGCCAGCCGCCGGATCGCGTCAAGGTCCGCGCCGTCCGCAAACAGCTTGAGCGTGCCGAAACTAGGTGCGTGCATATTGAGGGGCGGTCACACGCACTGGTACGCGGACCGTCCTGTGGATGGCGATCGCAATCAGCACCGTGAAGAGTACGGCGTTCGCCGGGATCTGCAAACTGAAATCGAAACACTCCTGAAGCGCGATCGCGAGGAGCGCGGTCACGGCAGCCGCGCGGGTCGAATAGGTGATCGGGTCGTCGTCGCCCTCGCGGAAGCGCTTCACGATCTCGCGGATGAAAACGAGCAGCGCGAAAAGTGCGGGAATGCCAACAAGCCATCCGCCCTCGGCCCACACCTGCAGCCAGTCGTTGTGCGCGGTGCTGTAGTGAAACTCACGCATCGTTGACTGGTAATCGAGCATCGCCTGCCCGAATGCGTTGATCCCGACCCCCGTCACCGGAAAATCGTGCGCCATTCGTTCCGCGTCGTGCCACGCACCGATCCTGCCGCCGACGTCGCCGTTGGGACGCCCGAATCGCTCGACGAGCGCGTCGACGCCCATGAAGCGAATGGCCACTACCAGAATGGCGGCCGCGTAGACAACGAGGAAAATCCGACGGGTCCACGTCGTCCGTGCCCGCAGTGCGGCTGCGGCAGCGAACGCGGTCGCAATGGCGAACGCCGTGATGCCGGAGCGCGACTGGGTCAGGACGAGTGACAGACCCATGACCAGCGGCACGAACATCGACAGTATCAACTTGTTCGCTTCCGGCGACGCGAGCCACAACAGCCTTCGGCCGGGAGGCGGTTTTTGTTGCCATGCCGTTGCGACGTAACCGAACGCAACTCCAAGCGATAGCGGAAGTGCCATCAACATCCAGCCGGCGAAATGATTCTTGTTCACGAATGGCCCGAAGATCGTGCCTGGTTGCTGCGGCGTCCACAGACCGTACACCTTTCCGGACGTTACAAGCGCCTGCTGCGCGATCCCGATCGCTGCGACGACGGTCGCGAGTGCGGCGATGCGTCGCGAGAGCGACTGCGCCGCGGCCGTTGTGAGCGAGAAGGTCAGCGAGGCGAGAAGCACCGTCAACGCTACGACGAACGCGAACGCCCGGCGCGTCGCCGCCGGGTCGATCGACAGCGGATGTTGCGCCGCGCCGGCGGCATACGCCAGGTCGTGCTGCCGCAGAAACGCGTCCGTCGCCGGGCTCAGTTGCACGATCATCGCGCGCGGAATCGGAACCGCCTGCGCACCGATCGCCGCCGCCACCGCTCCGAGGGACACGAGCACAGCCAGCGGCAATCGCCCTGGCGCGCGCCGCAACCGCACCCACGTGACCAGGGACACGCTGCCGGTGATCCCGAGCAGCGCAATCAGCGGCCAGTACGTCCACGGGTAGACGCCGCCGAACGTCAGGACACTCCACGCGACCGACGCGAACGCGAGGAGCCCGACGATGCCAGCCGCGCGTCTCACCGATGTGCGACGGCGTAGATGATCCGATAGCGCGTCGCTTCGGCGAGCGGCACACTTCGCGGTTCGTCAATCGGCGCGATATCCGGCGTCAACTCCGACGGTACCGGCATCAACGGCCCGAGGAACACGCGCTTCAACAGCGTCTTGCCACGCATCGTACGCGGGATGAGGCGGAGGCGGACGGCGGCGCGCTTCACCGCAGAAATCATGATCGTCCGTGGCGCGTCGACGGGCGCGGCAAATCCGAACCGAATGTCGACCACGCGAAACGCGCGGCCCAGCATGCGCTGGAGATCTTCGGCGCGCAGATAGGCGGACGCACGGACGCTCGGGTTGAAGTCGCGCCATGCCGGGTTGATGGACGACACGATCAAAACGCCATCAGGCGACAGCACACGCTGGCATTCGTGAAACACGTCCTCAGGCGATCGCATGTAGTAGATCGCCTCGTGCAGTTGGATGACATCGAACGTGCCGGTGAGAAACGGAAGCGCGTGCGCGTCGAAATGGACGAGTGGAACCGCGGACCGATAATGGGCCCGCGCTCGGCTGAGCAACCCAAACGTAATGTCACCGCCGACGATGCGCGCCGCGCTGCGAGCGACATACCCGAGCCCTTGTCCGGAGCCGCACGCAATCTCGAGAACGCGACGGCCGGTCGCCAACCGACGGGCGACTTCATAGCGCGACACGGCCATGCTCGCGGCCTCACGACTTACGAGGGTGCCGGGAACTTCCGTGTCGCCGGTGAAGTCGACGCTCTTACCCGCGGAAGAATTCACGAATGACCTCGACCGTCGTCTCCACGTCGTCGTTGGTCGTTTCAGCGCTCATCGGCAACGACAGTACTTCACGGCACAGGCGCTCGACGCCTTGCAGATGTGGATTCGGCAGTCGAAGCGCGTCATGGCACCACATCGGGCGCGGCCAGTGGACGAGCGTTTCGACTCCGTGCTCGCGCAGGAACGCCCGCAGCTCGTCGCGACGCGCAGTCCGAATCACATAGTTCTGATACGTGTCGCGCTGACACGTCTCGTCGAAATGCGGTAATCGCAAATCGCCGATTCCTGCGAGTCCGGCACGGTACCAGCCGGCGACCGACCGTCGATGGGCGAGCCACGCCGGCAGATGTCGAAGCTTGACGTCGAGTACCGCAGCCTGGACGTTGTCGAGCAGCGCGGTGTAGCCGTGGTAGTGATACTCGCCGGTCTCGCGATCTTCTCCGTTGTATCGCAATCGCCGACACATGCGAGCGACGCCTTCATCGTTCGTCGTCAGCGCGCCGCCGTCGCCGAGGCCGCCCAGCGTCTTGAACGGATAGAAGCTGAAACAACCGGCGACGCCGAACGCTCCGGCGCCTGTGCCTTGGTACGTCGCGCCGAGCGCCTGCGCCGCGTCTTCCACGACTCGCAGGCCATGGCGATCGGCGAGCGCCATCAACGACGTCATGTCGCACATCCGGCCGTTCAGATGAACCGGCAGCAGAACCTTCGTCCGCGACGTGATCTTCCGTTCGACGTCGTTCGCATCGATGTTGTAATCGTCGCAGACGTCGGCGAGCACGGGCGTCGCGCCCGTATGCACGATTGCCGATACCGTAGCCAGAAAGGTGTGCCCGGCCGTGATCACTTCGTCGCCGGGCCCGATGCCGCATGCGAGCAGCGCGAAGTGCAGCGCATGGTATCCGCTGCTGAGCCCAACTGTGTGGCCGACACCGACGAACTCGGCGAAGTGCTGCTCGAAATCCTTCAACTGCTGGCGAAGCACGAGATCGCCACGCTGCAATGTGTCGGTCACCGCGTGATCGATCTCGGACTTCAGACGGCGGTAGTGTTCTTGCGGGTTGACGAACCTGACGCGATACACGATAGGTGACTTTTGTGGAGGTTACGCCGAACGGACCACTGACGGCTGCAACATCGCCCGGATGGCCGCGGCGATTTGATCGGCCGCAAGGCCGTAGTGACGCGCGAGGTAGTCGCGCGAGCCGGCATGCGGCGCGAATTCGGACGGCAGGCCGATGCGCTTCAGGCGCGCGCGCGGCGACTCGAGCTCTGCGAGCACTTCCGCGACGGCCCCGCCGAGGCCGCCGACAATGCTGTGTTCTTCGATGGTCACGATCAACCGTGTCTCCGCCGCGGCGGAGTGGACGGCATCCCGATCGAGCGGCCGGAGCGTGTGCATGTTCAGTGTCCGACACGATAGCCCGTCACCGGCGAGGGTGTCTGCAACCTGCACAGCCGTCGACAACATGCCGCCCGTGCTGATGAGCGTCAGATCGCGACCACTCCGCACCTGAATGGCGCGCCCGAGTCGAAAATCGATCGGCCCCGTGTGCACGGCCGGTTCGTTCGCCCGCCCAAGCCGCAGGTACGCGGGACCGCCCTGCGCGACGAGCGCGGCGGTCGCCAGACACGTCTCGGCGGGATCGGCCGGTGCCACGACAGTCATGTTCGGCAGGGATCGCATCACGGCGATGTCCTCGGTCGCATGATGCGACGCGCCGAGCGGGCCGTACGAGATCCCCGTTCCGCTCGAGACGACTTTCACGCTCGCGTTGTGATAGCAGGGTCCGCTACGAATCTGCTCGAGGCCTCGCAGCGTGGCGAAATTCGCGATCGAGTACGCGAAGACGATTTTGCCGCTGAGCGCAAGGCCGGTGGCGACGCCGATCATGTTTTGTTCGGCCACGCCCACGTTGATGAAGCGCGTCGGACATCGCCGTGCGAACGATTCGATGCTGCCGAAGCCGAGATCACCGGTCAGCAGGAAAATGCGTTCGTCGTCGACGGCGAGAGCCGTCAGCGTGTCGAAGAAGGATGTCCTCACGCGAACTCGCCCAACTCGGCAAGCGCGGCCTGGAGTTCGTCACCGACCGGCGTGCGGTAATGCCACAGCAACGAATCTTCCATGAAGCTCACGCCTTTACCCTTCACCGTCCGTGCGATCACGCACGTCGGCCGCTGCGGTGTCAGTGGCACGCAGGACAACGCGCCGTGCAACGCCTCGATATCATGACCGTCGACCTCGACGGCGTGCCATCCGAAACTCGTCCATTTTGCGGCGAACGGTTCCAATCCGACGATTTCGTCGGTTCGACCGAGGCTTTGCATGCGGTTGTAGTCGACCACGACAGTGAGGTTCGAGAGGTGGTGGTGTGACGCGAACATCGCCGCCTCCCACACCGAACCTTCGTCGCATTCGCCGTCGCTCAACACCGCGAACACGCGATACGCGGTCGATGTTGGCGCGGCGAGCGCCATCCCGCAGGCGATCGCGAGACCATGACCCAACGAACCGGTTGAGCACTCGACGCCGGGCACGCTCGTGTGGGTGGCGTGTCCCGCTAACGCACTGCCATCCGCGTAAAAGGTGTCGAGATCGGCGACACTCAGAAATCCGCGTTCGGCCAGTGCCGCATACAGTGCGGCGCATGCGTGCCCCTTGCTGAGGACGAACCGGTCGCGGTTCAACCCTGCGGGATCAGCGGGGTCGACTCGCAAGATACTCCCGTAGAGCACGGCGAGTATCTCGGCCATCGACAGCACGCTGCCGACGTGGGAGCTCTTGGCGCGTGAGATCATGCGGATCGACCGGACGCGCAGGCGGCGCGCGAGCAGCGTGAGCCTTTCGTGCTCCGCGCGAGACAACGTTATTTCGTTTCGCATTGTGTGTGCAGTACCGTCACCGGCCGGCGCTCCCGCGCGGCGAGATAGAGTGTGTCAACGAGCCGAAGCGCCTCGAGGCCATCACGGCCGTTGCCGAGCGGCGAGCGCCCGGCGCGGATGGCCGACGTGAACTCGATCCACTCCTCGCGCCACGATTCATCGTCGCCGACGAACTCTTCAGTGACGACGTCGGGCGGTCCTGATTCGGGACGACGGCGCGCGACCTGCAATCGCTCGACGCCGTAGCTGCCACCGAGGCCATCGATCGTGACGAGACCGTCACGCGCGATGATCTCCAGGAGGAACCGATTCTTCCACTGCGTCCACGATGTGTGGAACGATGCGACTTGTCCGGACGCGGTTTGCAGCGTTGCGAACGCGTTGTCTTCGAGCGGCGCCACGTCCCAGTACCACGTCGTCACGATTGCCGAAGCGGTGACGAACTCGCCCAAGAACCACCGCGCGAGGTCGAGCACGTGCACGCCTTGATCGAGAAGCTCGCCACCGCCGGCGATTTCGGGATCGCCTCGCCATTCCTTGTCGTACCCGGGCCGACCGCCATGGCCGTAGACGCAGCGAAAGCAAAACGCCTCGCCGATCGTCCCGCTCGAAATCAATTCATGTGCACGCCGAATCGCGGGATGATGGCGATGATTGAACCCCGTTTTCAACGTGATGCCGGCTCGCTCGGCGGCCTCAACGATGGTGCCGGCTTCGGCGGCGTTCCGCCCCAGCGGTTTTTCGCACAGAACATGCTTGCCGGCCGATGCCGCCGTCGTGGCGATCGCCTGCGCAAATTTGTTCGGCGTCGCAACGACGACCACGTCCACATCGGCCGACGTCACCGCCACACGCCAGTCATCGGTGGCGCGTGCATGGACGCGCGCGGCGCATATGCCCGCGCGGTCGCGGTCGACATCGGCGACGATCGTCACGTGGTCTCCACACGCAACGGCTGTTTCGGCACGACGCGTACCGATCAACCCCGCCCCGATGACGGCGATCCTCACGCGTCGATCAGATCCTTGACGTACGGCGCCAGCGTAAATGCGTCGACTCGGCGAACGGTGTAAAGCGGCGACCGGTTCAATGCGTCTGCGCGCGATGCCCACTGCCGCCACGGGTCGTGCGGAGCCGCGATCAACTTGCCGGTCAGCTGGCCAGAATCATTCGACAACAAAAAGGCCGCAAGGTCGGCGGCCAAATCTGCACCGACGGCGCCTTCGCCGCTCGCCCGCATTCGTTCGACGCGAGACAGCATCGGCCCCGCGGCGGCGCCGGCGGCCAGCACGTCATCGTGAATGGCGGTGTCGACGAGTCCGGGCGCAATCACGTTGACCTGGATATTGAAGTCGGCAAGTTCGGCGGCAAGTGTGTCGGCGAATCGCACGAGTCCCGCTTTCGAAGCCGCGTACGCCGAAAAGAAAGGCATGGGCGCAGCCGCGCCGCCGCCACCCAACATGACGATTTTCCCGCGACGCTGTTTCTTCATCCGCGGCACGACGGCGCGACACAGATAGTAGGTGCCGAGCAGGTTGACCTGGATCGCACTCGCCCACAGACCAACGTCAGTCATTTCAGCCGGCCCAATCGGACCGGCGATCCCAGCGGCGCTGACGAGACCGTCGATGCGACCAAGGATCTGCGACGCACGATCGACGAATCGCGCGACATCGCTCGCGTCGGCGACATCGACGCGAATCGCGTCTGCCGGCGTCTGCCGCTCGCGGCATTCGGCAGCAACCGCGTCGATTTCAGCTTGGGTGCGTGCGCCGATCACCAGATGGGCGCCTTGGCGTGCTAATTCGAGTGCGATGGCGCGGCCGATCCCTCGGCCGGCGCCCGCGATGATGATGCGGCTGCCGGCGAGCGTCATTGAACTGACCACACGCGACGGATGACGCCTTGTTCGGTCATCACTCGTTCCGCTTCGGCCAGATAGGCTTCCGTCCCGGTGAATTGATCGAACCACGCCAGGTATTCGTCGATATTGCGTTCGACGGGCACCGTCGGTTCCCAACCGAGCGCGCGCATCGCCGAGATGTCGGACACCGTGTGGCGCGTATCGCCCAGTCGGAATTCACCCGGAATCTCGACGGGAAGATCGGAGCCGGCCGCCCGCAGCATCAGGCGGGCAAATTGCTCGACCGTGATCGCGCGGCCGCCACCGACGTTCAGCACCGCGCCATTGGCCTCATCACGCTCGAGCGCCAGGACATTCGCGCGCGCGACATCGGCGACATTCACGTAATCGCGCAGTTGCTGACCGTCTTCGAAGCAGACCGGCGGCAGCCCATGTCGAATTCGCAGGGCGAAGATTCTGCACACGCCTGAATAGGCGTTGTAGAACGAGTTCCGCGATCCCTGCACGTACGTGTACCGCATGCACGCGGTCGGGATGCCGTAGCGGCGCCCGAGTCGATCACACAACAGTTCGATCGCATACTTCGAAATGGCGTAGGTGGTATGCGGCGTGCACACCGATTCCGGAATCAGCGCCGACGTCATCGTCGAACCACACGAGGGGCATGTCAGGTCCCACTCACCCCGCTCAAGGTTCGCCAGCGATCGCGGTCCCGGAAACACGTCGCCGTGGAGCGCGCATGTGTATCGGCCTTCACCTGCGACCGACTGCGACGAAGCGCAGACGATCTTCTGCACCGGCAATCGATCGCGCACGACCAATTCGAATAGAAGCGCGGTGCTCTCGGTATTCGTGTGAACGAACCGACTGAAATCGGGCATGTAGTCTTGATACGCCGCCAGGTGGATTACGGCGGCGACGCCCTCGAGCGCGCTTCGCAAGACTGATGCGTCCGAGACGTCGCCGATCACCAACTCAGCGCGGCGGTCGAGATACGGCGGAACGCCGCGAGGGTGGACGCGAGGCTGCAGGCTGTCGAGGATCCGGACGTCGTATCCGCGGAGCAGCAGCTGATCGACGGTATGCGACCCGATAAAACCTGCGCCGCCGGTGACGAGCACGCGCATGGTTAGAAGTTGACGAGGACCTTCGCGCCCTCGAGGTCGTAGTCAAAGGGCATTTCCGTCAGCCCTTCGCCCGTCATCGCCGCGCGCACCGCGGCCTTGCGATCCGGCTCGCAGAAGACCATGAGAAATCCTCCGCCCCCGGCGCCCATGATTTTGCCGCCCAGCGCGCCGGCACCTTTTGCGGCGCTGTACCAGCCGTCGATCCGACCGTCGGAGATCTTTGCGCTTCGGCGTTTCTTGTTCTGCCAGTGCTCGTCGAGCAACCGGCCGTAGCAGTCAAGAGCGCCGGATTCGAGCGCTTCCTTGATGCGGTAACCGATTTCGCGCGTGCGGTGCAGACTCTCGACAACCTCGGGCGAGCCGTTGCGCGTCTGCATTTGTTGCTCGCCGAGGATGTCTTTGCTGCTTCGTCGCACGCCGGTGTAGAACAGCAGCGTTCCCGCGCGCAACCCCTCGAGCGTCGCAACGGAAATATCCAGCGGGCTCACATGGACGCGCCCGTCTCGCTCGATGTCCAGCGCGGTCAGGCCGCCGAAGGCGGCGAGGTAATGATCGTGTTTGCCGACCGGATGTCCTGCGCGATTCATTTCGATATCGCAGGCGGCTTCTGCCAGCGCCTGTGTCGGCACGCGACACCGCGTCAGGTCATACAGCGCACTGAGCAGCGCGACGATGTACGCGCCTGACGAACCGAGTCCCGTCCCGTCGGGAACATCGGCCATCGAGACGACCTCGATATTCGATGTGATGTTCAACAGCTCGAGCGCAGGGCGTACGAGATCGTGCTGAATTTCTGACGTGCTCGCGACCTGTTCGTAATTCGAATACTTGACGCGGACGAGTCGATCTGCGGCCGGGCGGTTCACGTAGATGTAGACGTACTTGTTAATCGCGGCACTGAGAATGAACCCACCGTGTTCCTCGTAGTACGACGGCAAATCGGTGCCGCCGCCGCCGAGCGAAATACGCAGAGGTGCACGCGCGAGAATCATTGAGCCGCCTGTTGATGCGTGAGAGCGAACTCACGTTCCACGGCGGCGAGATCGGCCGGCGTGTCAATCCACCACAACCGCTCGTTTTCACTCATCCGATAGCCGGCTACGCGCCTGCGGTCTTGAATCCAGACGGACAACAGGTCGCGCGCGAAGTCCGGAGCACCGGTGCTCGGGATCGTGTCGAGGACGCCCGGCTCGAGGACCATGATGCCGGCGTTCACGAGGTGGCTCGACGTCTCGCGTGGGTCAGGCTTCTCGATAAAACGGACGACATGGTCGTTTTCGTCCAACTCGGCAACGCCACTGGCACGAACGTCCTCACGATGAAACACGGCGACGGTTGCGAACGCACGCGACAGGCGGTGCCGATCCAGCATTCGTTGAAAATCGCACGTGGACAGGTTGTCGCCATAAATCACGAAGAACGTCTCGTCGAAACGATGGCGGATCGGCCGCAGCGCTCCCGCAGTTCCGAGCAGACGGCGTTCGTGGGAGTAGTGAATCCGCATGCCCCATTTGGCGCCGTCGCCAAAGTACTCGGTCACGACGTCCGGCAGGTGATGAAGATTCATCACGCACTCGCTCACGCCGGCACGCGCCAGTCGTTCGATCGTGTGCGCGAGCAACGGCCGTCCGCCGATCGGCACCATCGGCTTGGGCACCGTGTCAGTGATCGGCCGCAGGCGCGCGCCGCCACCAGCCGCGAGCACCATCGCCTTCAATCGAGCACGGCGTACGCGATGTACGGATCCCACGCGATGCGCTCGAGTCTCAACTTGCGTATGCCGATGCTTTCCAGGAGGCCGAGCGCTTCGCCGGGCCAAATCGGATTGTCGAGATCGTCAAAGGCCAGAATCGCGCCGCGTGGCATCCGCGGCACGAAGGCTTCGAGCGCCGCACGCGTCGGCTCGTAGAGATCGCAATCGATGAACAGCAGGCTGACGACAAGGTGCGGATGCGTCTGCAAAAACGCTGGAATCGTCTCGACCATGTCGCCTTTGATCAACTCGACCTTGTCGATGTGGCCGAGAAATCGGTCCGCGTCGTATTCGCGCGTCAGGCTCAGCAGCTCGTCGTAGGTGTTCGCGGACAGCTCGCCGACCGCCGGCGTCTTGCGTACGTTGTCGTCTTTTTCGTGGATCGACGGGAAACCCTGGAACGTGTCGAACCCGTACACGCGCCGTGTGAGGTTTTCGGGCTCGAGGATCGCGCTCAACTTCGCCCACGACATCACGCCGAATCCCCGAAACACGCCGCATTCGACGACGGACCCCTTCGTTGGCAGCGCTAATTTGAAGATCTCATACAGTGCGAGGAATCGTTTCAGATGCTGTCGGCGGACATACTTCGGAAAATTCTCGAGCTTGATCTCGACGGTGTCGGTGTTCCGCTCGAAAATATCCTCGATGCGCGCGCCGACGCGCTGCTCCTCCGGCGTTCGTAGCGACTTCATACTTGATGCATTCCTTCGTCCTGGAGAATTGGCAACAGCCGCTCGGGTCGCCCGCCGCAGAGCGAGACAATCGTCGCCGCCAGTATCCGGAGATCCTCCGCAAATGTTCGATGCGACACGTACTGCAATCCGAGCCGGAGCTTCTCCGGCGCGACCAACTCCAGGTACGCCAGATCCGGATCAGCGCTGCCCTTCAACAGCTCCGCCTCGTTACGGAACCGAATCGACGCGTAGTCGGTGATGCCCGGCCGCACGTGCAGCAGCGTGCGCTGCTCCGGTGTATACAGCGCGACCGCCCACGCCACCTGCGGTCGCGGTCCGACGAGGCTCATCTCGCCTCGAACCACGTTCAGGAGCTGCGGTAGTTCATCGAGCTTGGTCGCCCGCAGCCATCGTCCCATTCGCGTCAATCGCGGATCGTTTTCCGGCGTTGAGGTTCCGCCCAACTGGTCGGCATTCAGCACCATCGTCCGGAACTTGAACATGCGAAATGGCCGGCCACCGCGGCCGATTCGCTCGCTGCCGTACAACACAGGCCCGCGGGAATCGATCTTCACGAGGACGGCGAGAATCGCAGCGAGGGGGGCGGTCACGAGCAGTCCGACCAGCGACACCGTCAGGTCGAAGAGGCGCTTCATTGTGCGGTCGTCACCGCCGCGACGCGTGCGCGGTCGCGTCGGCGCATCGGCTTCACCAGTCCCCAAAGCGATCCGAGGCCGTAACTGACATGCAGCACGGCAAAAGCGAGCGGACCAGTGAGCACGAGCGGCAGATCTCGATCGCGCGCCGCCTGGACGAGCGACACCGACACAGCCACACCGAGATACGCAGCCGCGACGAACGCGGTGAGCCGCCACGCGGTCGCCCATACGAATCCGACCAGCCCGCCGATCAGCAGCGCGCTGACAAACGCCAGCGGCACCAGGTGCCGCACGCGGAAGCGCGTTCCGACCAGGCGCATCGGCCACGTCACCCACACGCCGTTGCCGAAGTTGTAGCGCCAGACATCCATCATCCGGCCCCGCGCGCGGTACGTGGACTCGATGCGCGGATCGAGCAATATCCGTCCGCCGTTCTCGCGGATGCGGCTCCACATGTCCAGGTCCTGGCTGCGATCGAGTGCCTCGTTGTACAGGCCGTTCTTCTCGAACACATCGCGGTGAAAACAGCCGTACGGCACCGCATCAACCCAGCACGGCTTCGATGCGCCGAGGCGGTAGCGCGCGTTGCCGACGCCGAACGGATGGGTCAACGTCAGGCGCACTGCCGACGCGAACCAGTTGTCGTCGCGAATGGCCGTCACCCAGACGCCGCCGACGCAATCGGCGCCAGATTCGCGCAGCGCGTCGATCGATCGCGTCAAGTAGTCGCGCTGGTACACCGAATGGGCGTCGAGCCGCACGATCAATTCGCCGGTCGCGCGCCGAATGCCTCGGTTGAGTGCGGCGGGCGTCGTCTTCGCCGGGTTGTCCAGCATCTCGACACCTTCGTACCGGCGCGCGTACTCGGCCACGATGTCGCGTGTGCCGTCGTCGCTCATCCCGTCGACGATCAGGATCTCGACGCGGTCGTGCGGATACTCCATCGCGAGCACCGAATCGAGGCAGTCCGTGATGAATGCCGCTTCGTTGCGGCACGGCACGATGATCGAGACGGACGGCTGACGGCCCGTCATCCGTGCGCCTCGCCATTCTTCGACAGCACGAACGATCCCATCACGAGACTGTCGAGGCCCGTGGAGAAGTAGCAGCGAATCGCGTCTCGCGGTGAGCACACGATCGGCTCGCCCTTGACGTTGAACGACGTGTTCAAGACCACGGGAACGCCGCTGACTTTTTCGAACTCCCGCAGCAACTGCCAATACAACGGGTTGACGTGTCGTTCCACCGTCTGCGGCCGCGCCGTACAGTCGGCGTGCACGACGGCCGGGATCGTCGTCCGTTTGTCGGCGCGCACACGTGTGACGAACGACATGAACGGCGTGTCGGACAGTTCGAAGAAATCGGCCGCCCGTTCCTTGACGATGGAGGGCGCGAACGGACGGAAATCCTCCCGGTGCTTGACGTCGCGGTTGACGATGTCGGTCATTTCGGCTCGCGTCGGATCGGCGAGAATGCTGCGCGCGCCCAGCGCGCGTGCGCCGAGTTCCATGCGGCCCTGAAACCAGCCGACGATGTGACCCTTGGCGAGCAAGGCCGCGGTTTCTGCGGCGACGTCATTCACCCTGCGATACGTCGCCTTCGCTTCGCGCAGCGTGTGCTCGATCTGTTCGTCCGAGAACTGCGGACCGAAATAGGCCGACTCCATCGACCACGACCGCTCGCGGCCGTTGGCGATTGACATCATCGCCGCCGCTCCAACAGCGCCGCCGTCATCGCCCGGCGCCGGCGGAACCCACACCTCGGTGAACGGCGTCTCGCTGCGAATTTTGCCGCTCGTCACACAGTTCAGCGCACCGCCGCCCGACAGACACAACCGCGTCTCGCCGGTCAGGGTGTGGAGATGACGAAGGCAGTGGAAGACAGTCTCCTCGAACAGCTTCTGCAGCGACGCCGCGAAATCGCGATCGCGGGCCGTGATGTCGGCATCCGGCTGCCGCGCGGGCCCGAACTCGTCGATGAACTTCTTCGACACGTATCCGGCGAATCGTCCGGGGTGTGTGTGTGTGAGGAAGTAGTCGGGATCGACGCGATATCGCCCGTCCGGCAGCCACTCCACCAGCTTCCGCAGCCGATCGTAGAACGTCGGCTCGCCGTACGACGCGAGACCCATCACTTTGTATTCGTCCTGCGTCCGAAATCCGAGGTAGTTCGTGACGCAGCAATAGACTTCGGCGATCGCGTGCGGATAGTTGACGACGCGGAGCTTGCGAAGTCGCGTCCCCTGGCCGTGGCCAAGCACCGTCGTGTCGCCGTCGCCGGAGCTGTCGATCGAGAACAACGCGGCCGAATCGAACGGTGACACGAGGAACGCGCTCGCCATGTGCGCAAGGTGGTGATCGACGAACTGCAAGGACGCTCGACCGTCGGTCGCACGGTTCATCAGATACGTGATCCACATCCGCGTGTACAGGTCGCGAACGACGAATCCGGTCGAATGCGTTGGCGCTTTGAGGACATTCGTCGCGTAGTGCAGCGTTCGCTTGAACCCGCTCGGCCGCCACAAATTGTTGGCGTAGGCGACGGTGTCGACGTCTTTCTCCGTCACACCGGCTTCGGTGAGGCAGTATCGGACCGCGTGTGAAGGAAATCCCTCCTGATGCTTCACCCGCGTGAAGCGCTCTTCCTGCGCCGCCGCCACCAGCACATCGTCGCGAAACAGTGCCGCTGTGGCGTCGTGATTGAAACCGGCAATGCCGAGAACGTACGTCATTGATGTGTCGAGTGGACGTACAAGCTGTCGGCGAAATACCGCATCCAGCGCAACCGCACACTCAATTGATGAAGCGTCGCCGACACGCGGACGACGGCCCGGTACGGAAGACGAAGCAGATCGAGATCCGTGGGCTGCGGATTCAGGCAAAAGTAGCCGTCGACGCTGACGATCGTCGGACCGATGACCGAACGGAACAGCGCCTCCAATTCGCCCGGCGTGTAGTAGTTCACGTCGAACGGCGACCGCTCGCGAAACATCCGGCGCGCACGGTTCTGCAGACTACGCACGCCGAAGATGTTCGGCAGCTGGATCAGCGACTCGCCGTCCGCTTTCAGCACGCGTCCGACCTCGGCGAACGCGCGCCTGGCGTCCGATTTCTCGAGATGCTGCAGGACGCTGTACGAGAAGACGGCATCGAAGCTGTCGTCTGCCAGCGGCATCTGTCGCGCATCGGCGACGACATAGGTGGCGTTCACGCCCAATTGCCGGGCCACACGTCGAGCGGCGCAGATCGCCTCGAACGACGGATCGATTCCAACGGCCTGATATCCGCTTCGGGCGGCGGCGATGCACCATCGTCCCCAGTTGCAGCCGACGTCGAGTAACCGGGTGCCTCGCCGCGGCTTCATCGGAAACGAGGGGATCGGATACCGCGTCAACTTCCCAACGAGCGGACGATACATGACGCCGTTGGTCGCGGCGATGTTCGCCTGCACGAACGGATCGATGTCGTCGCTTGCGCAACTCTGTCGGTTCGACGGGGGCTGCTTGAACTTGTCCAGCCACGCATCACATTCGCGGCCGACTTGGTTCGGCAGCATGATCGGGATGTCGTCGACGCAGGGATACTCATGCTTCGCCTCACACACCAGCCGATCGCCTGTCCGCACGACTGGCAATCGGTCGACGGGGCAGACGAGGTGCTGAGCGAGCCACCTATCCACAGGCGGTCACGGGCGCGTTCACGGACGCGAAGTGCGGCAGCAGCGCTGCCAGGATGTCGTCGTCATCGATCGTCCGCATGCAGCGTGTGCCGTACGGACACCGCCCGTAGAGCGGCGTGCCATAACACGGCATGCACGACAACGTTTCGCGAGTTCTCACGATCACATTGCGGTCGCTCCACGGATGTGTCGTCGAGACCGCCGTCGGTCCGGCAAGTGTGATCGTCGGCACGTTCATCGCAGCCGCGACGTGACCCAGGCCGCTGTCACCAGCGAGCAGTGCACGCATTCTGGCGACGATCGATGCGACCGCCGGCAACGGCATCTGCTCAATCGTGACGACGCGCGGGTCGTCGACGGCCAATTGGGTGGAGACGTCTTGTTCGTGCGGGCCGATGAGCAACGCAATCCGTGCGTCGGTATTGGCCGCGAGAAGCGACCGCATGATCCGGCGGAGCGTCTCGGGTTGCGGTCGCTTGTCGTGCCCGAGACGGGGATTCGAACCAGGGTGAATGCCGAGCACTTGCCGATTCGTCAGGCCCAGACGCGCCCATGTTTCATCCGCAAGCCGCGCCGAGTCGGCGTCGACGTGAAAGTACAGGCCCGAGATCTCGGCGTCGCTCACAAGGCTGCGCAGTAAATCGACATTCGCCGCCACGCGATGCCGTTCCGTGCGTCGACGCACGTGTGTGTACCCGAAGCCGCGACCGGTCAGCGTATCGCCGACGACGACCGGCACACCCGCAACGAATCGCAGGAGCGGTGCGAACCGGGACGCGATGGTCGTGGCGACGATGGCGGCGTCAAATCGATCGCGACGCAACGTTCGACAATAGGCGATGGCGCGGGCGGCGCCGGCGATCGTCGGCGTAAATGGCGCGACGACGCGAATGTCGTCGACCAAACCGTGCATCGGTTCAGCGGCAACGCGATCGTAAGCGAGCAGAGTGATACGAGCGTCGGGCCGACGCCGACGCAATGCGAGCAGCATCGGCGTCGTCATGATCATGTCGCCGACGCCCCACGTCTGCACGACGAGGACGTTGCACAACCGTGGCGTCAGTGAACCTTCTCCACGACGAGAATCGCCTTCGCCGCCCAGCGCTCCGGCAACCACGACTCGACGGTGTTATGAACGAGGTTGATGACGATATCGCTTGCGACACCGGTGTGTTTGATCAATGCCAATGCCGCGCGGCCGAGCGTTCGCGGCGTGCCGTGGACGAGCGGATCGTCCAGGGCCGCCCAGATCGTGAGGTCCTGCAGCCAGCTCTTGTTGAACATGCGCTCTCTGAGCGGCCGAAACCCGTGTCCGTTCAGTAACTGGCGCCACGTCGTCAACGGTCGCAAGCCGAAGTGGCCCTTTTGTGTGACGAACACGGCGTGATGCCACGGCTGTCGCTTTGCCCACCGATAGAACGGGCCGTCATTGTCTAAGTCGAGGAAGTGCACCATGACACCCCCTGGCTTCAGCACGCGGGCCATTTCGCCCATCGACGACTCGATCACGTCGTCGGCGAAGTGTTCGAGAACGCAGCTGGAGACAATTGCGTCGGCCACTCCGTCCCGTACCGGCAGGCGCTCGGCGGTCGCCTGAATGACGGACGCGTACGCCGAGGCAGCGCGCTGGCTCGAACGCGCCGAGACTTCGACGCCGAGCATGTCGAATCGTGAACCCAGAAATTTCGATCCTCCGCCACAGCCGATTTCGATCACCGCTGCACCAGCCGGCACGATCCGCGCGATCTCGTACAAATGCTGATGCCGGGCGAAATACAGGCCGAAGTGATCGCGGATCGAGTTGCCAAAATTACGACCGGTACTGACGAATCCATGCGCTTCGTAGAACTCGTCGCGAACACCGAAGTTGACAATGCCATCCACCGCGCCGTAGGACGCACCGCATCTGCCGCACGGCACCGACTCAACTTCGGCCGGGGACTCGAGCGGACTGCGACACGACGGACAGGCCAGCCGTTCTCGCCAGCCGGCGGACAGCCGGATCATCTTGCTGCGGCCCGCTGACGCGACACACGAGCAGGATTTCCCGCAGCGATCGCGCCGGCAGGCACATCCCTCGTGACGACGCTGCCAGCGCCAATCAACGCTCCGGCACCGATCGTCACTCCTCCGAGCACCGTCGCATTGCTGCCGATGGAGGCGCCGCGGCCGACGTGCGTTTGCTGAAACACCGTCGGCGGTTCGTCAGGCCCGAGCACGGACTGCGGGTACTTGTCGTTGACGAACATCACGCCGTGGCCGACAAACACCTCGTCTTCGATCGTCACTCCCGTTGGAATGAAGCTGTGACTCTGAATCTTGACGTGCTTGCCGATGACGACACCGCGCTGGATTTCGACGAATGGTCCAATTTGCGAGCCGTCACCAATCTCGCAGCCGTACAGATTGACGAAGTCGTAAATCTTGACGTCAGCGCCGAGTTTCACGTCGGGTGTAATGCGCTGGAAACGGCTCTCGCTCACGAGCATGCTCCGACAGCCGTCGAGGTCATCTCCCAGGCGCCGCCAGCGGCGACCGATCGCGAACAGGCGTCGATGATCTCGACGGCTCGCGCGCCGCTGCGCGCGTCGGACATTGGTTGCGTCCCGGTGGCGACGCAGTGCAGGAAGTGCTCGCATTCTGTGCGCAACGGCTCGGACGCCGTCACCGGCACGACTTCGCCTTCGCTATCGATCCATCGCCAGTAGTGCCGGCCATACGCATCGATTTCCGCGCTCTCCTCGTAACGACGCGCAAAACGCTTCAATGGCGTGGGTGACAGCCCGTCGTACGCCAGCATGCCGTCGGAGCCGACGACGAGCAGGGTGCGTGTTTTCTCGAGCGCGTACCATCCGACGGACAAGTGCGCGATTTGACGGTCTCCGAAGTCAAAGGTCGCGAACGCCACGTCGGAGAGCGGCGGGCGAAGGTACGCCGCGCCGACCACCAGCACGCGCTGCGGTTGGCGGCCGAAGAGTTCGGCTTGCACGTACGCGTCATGGATCAGCGCGTCCCAGACGATGTCGGTGTCGAGTCGTGCGGTTCCGCTCATGCTCGTGCGCACGCCGCGCGTATAGCGGATGGTACCGATCGCACCTTCACGAACCAGCTCGATGAGCCGTTGTGTCGCTCGTTCGTATTGAAAGAGATGGCCAACCATCAGAATGCGATTCGATCGCATAGCGACTTCGCTCAACAGTCGCGCGGCCGGCACGGTCGTCGTCATCGGCTTTTCGACGAAGACGTGTTTGCCGGCCATCAGGCATTCACGCGCGATCTCGGCATGTGTCTCGGCGGGTGTCGCGATGAATATCGCCTCGATGTCTCTCCGCTCGAGAACGGCCGCGGTGTCACGTGTCGTCGCAAGGCCGAACCGCGCCGCAACGTCATTCAGACGCTCTACTCTTGCATCGCAGACCACTTCGAGGCTCGCTGCGGGAACGGTGGTCAGCGTCCGAATCAGATTCGAACCCCAATAGCCGGCGCCGATCACGCCGACGCGGATGGGCGCGTTTCTCGTCATCCAGCGATGCCGGTGACCGCCGTCGCCGTCACGATCTCTTTCAACGCATCAGCGACGTATTCGATCTGCTCATGACGGAGCTCGGGAAACATCGGCAGCGACAAGATGCGTCGGCCGAGCCGGCTGGCGATTGGAAAGTCTTCCGCCTTGTAACCGAAGTGCGCGTACACCGGTTGCTCGTGCACCGGTGTCGGATAGTGAATGCCTGTCTGAATCCCGCGCTCGCCGAGTTGTTGCTGTGTCCGATCGCGATCCGGCACCTGCACGACGAAGAGGTGGTACACCGGCTCGGCATCTGTCGCGGTCGCCGGCAGCACGACGCCCGGAACATCGGCCAGCAGTTCGATGTACCGCCGTGCGGCGGCGCGACGGCGCGCGTTCCAGTCATCCACGTGCGGCAGCTTCACGCGAAGAATTGCGGCCTGCAGGTTGTCCATCCGATCGCACCCGCCGTCGATGACGTGGACGTTTCGTTCGCGTTGGCCGTGATTGCGCAGCATCCGAACGCGTGCGGCGAGCTCCGCGTCGTTGGTCACGACCCCGCCGGCGTCTCCGCAAGCACCGAGGTTCTTCGCCGGGAAGAAACTGAAGCACCCGGCATGACCGAACGTGCCGGTCTGCTGCCCTTGCCATCTCGCGCCAATCGACTGCGCGCAATCCTCGATCACGTTCAAGCCGTGGCGCTGCGCGATCTGCATGACCGCGGTCATGTCGGCCGGCTGGCCGTACAGATGCACGGGAACAATGGCCTTCGTCCGCGACGTGATCGCCCCTTCAATCTGGGAGACGTCGATATTGTGGGTGTGCGGATTCGCGTCCACCCAACGCGGCGTCGCGCCGGCTCTGACAATCGCTTCACACGTCGCGATGTACGTGTTCACCGGCGTGATCACTTCGTCGCCGGCACCGATTCCGGCCGCTTGAAGGGCGAGCGTCAACGCGGCCGTCCCGGAGCCGACGCCGACGGCGTGGCCGACGCCGACATAGGTCGCCAAGGCGCGTTCGAATTCTTCCAGGTCAGGTCCGAGAATGAATTGTGACGAATCGAGGATGCGTTGAAGCACGGCATCAATATCCGTCTTTAGCGACTGATGCTGCGCTCGCAGATCGACAAACGGAACGTTCAATTGCGCCGAACCTCCGCGGCGCGGTAGAGCGCCGCTTCAACTTTTGCCCCCATGGCGTCCCACGTCAGGTGTGGAACGTCTCCAAGCGAAAAGCGATCGTGCAGCTGGTTGTTGCGCCACATCGAGTAGAGCTGTTCGAGGGCGTTTCGAATCTGTGCAGAGTCGTTGTCGGTCACGATGCCGCGATTCAGCTCTCGGATACATCGCGCCGCCGGGTCGATACCGTCGTAATCGATCGTCAACACCGGCCGTTTCGCGCCGATGTACTCGAACGTCTTGGCCGGAAATCCATATCCGCCGACCCACGTCAGCAACAACAGCACGCTCGCCCCGCGCTGGAGCGCGACGACCCGATCGTGGTTGACGAAACCAAGAAAGGTGACCGCCTCCGCGATACCAAGGTCGCGAACACGTCGGGGGTATTGATCACCCACGTTTCCCGCGACGACCAACTCGGCATCGGGATGACTGCGGAAAAATTCCGCAAACGCGTCAAAGAAGGTGTATGGGTCGCGATACCCTTCGAAAAAAATGCCTGTGTAGAGCACTCGGAACTTACCGGTGGGGGAGGGCTCTGGCGCGATCGCCTCGTACTCGTGCGGGTCGTACCCGACCGTGACCATCAGAAACTTGTCCTCGTCGAGGTCAGGAAAAGTTTCGAGAAACATGGCCCGCATCTCTGGGGTCAGCACCATCACCTGATCCATCCGCCGCAGCATGTACGCTTCCGTCGCCCGATCCAGCTTGCGCCGCCACGACGGGTAGCCGCTGTGATCCGTCCACGGGCCGAACGACCAGAGATCACCCTGGTGCACGACCCATGGGAGCCCGCCGGCTTTACACAAAGCCCACGCGATCAAGTTGTCGGTGTCGGGGGGTGAAATCGAAAACAGCACGTCGTATTTCTTCGCGCGAATCATCCGCAGGCCTTCGTACAGGACCGACGGCACACAATCAGCGCGCGTATCTGGAAACATGAGCGGCCGCACATACGTGGCCGCCCGTTGCTTCAGGCTCACGCGCTCGCCACGATTGCGCATCTCGCGAACAGCGGCGACGCCTTTACCGTCGCTGACGATGTGATGCGCGAAGTTGTGGACGGGGCCGGCGTAGGCGCGATGGACGCGGACCGAGTCGGGGACGAAGCGCTCGGCACTCCGGTCGAACTTGTAGACCGGGTGACGGTCGCTTGGCTTGATCGTCAGCACGTCCACGTCGTGGCCGCACTTGACGAGATGATGGACCCATCGCGCCGCCATCAGCGGCGTCATGCCGCCGATCGGCGGAAAGGACGCACTCAGGAGCAGTACCCGCACGCTATCGCGTCCGACCGGCGACCGCGCCTTTGAGCGACAACATGATCCACCGCGCGAGCTCGCCTCCGAGAAGGAAGCACACCACCGGATAGGCGAGCAGGGCCCCACCAGCCACGAACACCGTCGCTGCCGGCCATGAGTCGAGAAACGAGATCGCGATCTTCGCGAAAACAAGTAACGCGATCACCGGCAGCACAGCGCGAGCCATCGCGCGGTACACCGTCGAAGGCCGCGTGCCCGACACGCGCGCGCCGAGTCGCGGAAACACCAGGAAACCACAGACGACGTCAGCCGCGAGCGAGGCACCCGCAACGCCGACGATGCCCGCCGTCGGAAACAGGAGCCACGCCACGGCGATCGTCAGGACCGCGTTGGCGACCGACCAGTACGCAGCCGCGCGATGCCGATTCGCCGCCAACGCGCTCCAATTCGCCGTCGTCCACGCCGATGCGACGACTGCCTGAACCAGCAGCAGGGTGAGAAGCGTCGACGTCAGCGCAAATCGATGGCCCGTCCACGCCGGATAGAACCGCGGCGCGACGATGTAGACAAGGAGCGCCATGAATCCGGTCGCGACGATATTGACCTTGACGAGCGCGACCGACGCTTCGCTCAACTGGTCGGACTGCCGGCGCGCCGCCAGCCAACTCAATTCCGGTGTCAACGGACCCTGGACAAAGGACGTCGCGTACGTAGCCACATTCGCCAGGGCACGATGCGTCGCGTACACACTGACGAGAGACATCTGTCCACTCGCCGCGATGACGAGCACGGGGCCCTGCGTGTTGATGTTCTGCGCAAACGAGATCAGCCAGAAATGGATGGCGCCCGGGAGGTATTTGATCGCACGGCCGGCATTCGCGGTGCTGATGTGCATCGCACGCGTTGCGGGAACGCGGCGCGCCGCGACGATCACAAGCGTCGTCGTGAGCGACGCGCACGTGGCGAACACGCCGGCGGCATACAGGACCGGTGGCATGCGGAACCACAGCAACGACGCGCCGAGCAGAATGCCGCCGGCTTTCGCCGCGTTGCCCAACATCGCGCCGAGCGCATACAGACCCGTCGCCTGGAAGACGGTGCCGTACACGCCGCCGACGACGGCGAGCAGCGTGTTGCCAGCAAGGAACAGAAACACCCACCGCGTCTTGCCATCCAGGTGGAGGGCGAACGACGGCACGTGCACGACACCCGAGACGAGCAATGCGATGACGACGAGGCCGCCGACGCCGACGAACACAAAGAGCGACATCACCTCGGAGAGCACCGATGAAAATCGCTGCTCGTCCCCGTTGGCGTGCGCCATCGCCAACAGGTTGCCAACGTAAGACTGCGCACCCAGATCCAGCGCCGCGATATATGTCACCGCCGCAATGACGGTGACCCACTGGCCGTACACGTCTGGGCCCCAGGCACGCAAGAACATCGGCACGAGCAACAAGGATTCGGCCGAGCCGATGACCTGGCGAATGATCGACGAGCCGATACCGGTCAGGATCCGGTACCCGGCGCCGCGTTGATTGGGGGCGGTCATCGAACGGCTCGATACAAACGGCGCGCAAAAGCTTTGCCCGACAGCATGCCGAGCGGAATCCACGGACGGCCCGCACGCTTGGCGTCTTGCAGCAAGGCGAGGCTCGCCTCGACCGACGCCCACGCCGCATACAAGTTGCCGTACGCCCGATCGACGTCGGCCGACGAGCCGCGACGAACGGGTGCGACCGGTTCCGGCCGAGCGGCAACCGTGGAGACCAGCGTCTTCAGTCGATCGTCGAGGGAATGGCGCGCCTCCACCTCACGACGGCCGGCAGCGGCGATCGCGCATCTCTCCTCGTCATGCTCGAGGTAATACGTGACTTTTTCGATCAGCTCGCGATCGTCGTCGAATCCGGCGTAGTGCACGCCCTCTTGAAACAATGTTTCCTGACCATTTGGCGCTCGCTGTGTCAGCAGCATCGCGCCGCACGAGAGCGCCTCGAACACACGAAAGTTCAGATCGCCGCCGACTGGAACGTTGACGACGATCTTCGCGCGCGAGTACACCTCCGGGATCTCGTGTTGGAGGTAGTAGCGCTGCTCGTTGAGCCGCCACCGACGCCCGAGCTGCTCGAGCATCGCTGACCGCGCCGAGTCCACCTTGCCCACAAACGCCACGTCGAGATCGCGCGCCATATTCAGATCGCGGAACACCGTGAGATCGCACGCGTAGGGAAGCCAATGCACGTGGCCGGCTGGATGCTCAGTAAACGCGTCGCGATGGTTGCGTTGGTACAGGAACACGTGATCAAAGAACCGCGCGAGTGTGATCCGTGCCGGCAGGTCGCGATGCGTGTCGCCGATGATGCAGGCCGTCGGAAACGATGCCGCATTGATCCCGAACGGAATGAGCCCAAACGGTTCCACGTATAAGAACAGGTCGATCCGGCCATAGAGCTGCTGCAGCTCCTCGATGGATACGAACTCGGGAAAAGCCTCCACGGTCTTTCGGCTGGCGTGACCGTCCTTGGGGTTCGTGCGAGCGGCATTGATCGGACATACCTCGTGACCGAGTCGTTCGAGGACGCGGTGCACATGCTGCCCTTCACCGAGATCGGTTTCGGACACATAACTGAGGAGAATCCGCATCCGCGAGCGTTACCGCTGTGTCACGACGATCGTGACGGCGCCACCAAAGACGGCCGACGTAACCGGCGCGTGCCAATCATGGGTGCGACCAGCAACGTGTGATAGAGGCGGCGTGCGAACTGCGCTTGTCGGGGCGTGACTCGCGTCACGGCGCGGGCCAGCAGACGGCCAAGTGGGGTCAGATACTGCCGCTTATCGTCGCCCATGTCGGTCCACCGAAGCTGCTGCCCTCGCGCAATGTCTGCGACAATCTGTTGCAGGCCGACCCGATCCTGCTTCAAGCGGTACACACCCTTGTGATAGACGCTGCCGATCGTCGGAGCTGGAAACACCAAGGGCCAACAGTCACGCTTGATGCGGTCGACGCACCGCAGACTGTCCCATTCGCGGCCGTCGAGGTGGTGCCCTTCCTCGCGGACGCGCATCTGCAGCAGCGGTTCCGGAACGTACGCGGCTGAGCCCCCGAGGGCAAGACGGATCCACAAGTAGATGTCCGCATACGCCCAATACTTCGGATCAAAGTACGGCTCAAGCCCTTCGAGCGCTGTCCGGCGGATCATCGCCGTCAGACCGAATATCGCACCGACCATCGTCACCAGATCCTTGGCGAACGCGGCGCTTGGAATCACAGCCGGTCGATTGAATCGATTTTCGCGGATCACACTGCCGTGCTCGTCGATCTCGGCGATGTCGGTGAATGCCAGGTTCGCGTCAGGATGCTGGTCGAGCGCAGTTGCGCATCGCTCGACAAACGTCGGCGCCAGCAGATCGTGATCCTCGAGAATGAACACGTAATCGGATGTGAGCTGGTCGATGCTGACGTTGTAGTTTTCCGGGACGCCGAAGTTCACGGCGTTACGCACGTACCGAACACCGCGCGAGGCATACGCCAATGCGACGTCTCTCGTATTGTCCGGCGAACAGTCGTCAACGATGACGATCTCGTCGGCGGGGCGCGTTTGACGCAGCGCGCTCTCAAGCGTCGCGGCAAGATGATGGCCGCGTTTGTATGCCGGAATTGCGATTCCGACGGTCGTATTCGTTTTACGTGGCAACACGTTTGAGCATCGCTCGTTCGAAGGCGGTTCCGCGGATGCCATTCCGCGCGAACGATCGAACGCGGCCGTAACCGACGGCACGAAGAAGGTCACCGACGAACCGGCGCTGACGTGGCGCCGGTTCGCCCCGACGCGCGCGTTCCACGATCGCGTCCCACTCCGCTGCGACGATGTCGTAATCGGCGAACGGGCGAACGAAGCCGGGGCCCGCATCACCGAGTCGTTTTCGGAGTGAGGCGTCTTTCAGAAGAGTCACGATCGCGTCGCCGATCGCCGCCGGATCTTGTTTTTTGACCAACAGGCCCGTTCGTCCGTCGACAATGAGATCCGGCAAACCACCGCGCGCCGGCGCCACAACCGGCGTCCCTGCTGCCTGCGCCTGAACGGCGGCACTGCACGAGAGCTCGAGACCACCGTTCCAATTGCAGTTGACTACGACGAGGGCGGCAGACTTCATTTCTGAGGCGACCTCGGGAATGCTCCGAGTACCGAGCAGCGTGATGCCGGCACGTTCGGCGCTCGCCGGCCATTCCCCGAAAAAGTCCGGAAATTCCGCCTCGACCTCCGGCTCGAGGATTCCCGTAACGCCGACGCGCAGGTCGGGCTCGTGCATACGGGGCGACCCCGCAATGCGCAGCCTCGCGCCGGGCATCGTCCGCTGCACCACGCGCCACGCGGCGAGCAAACGATGAACGCCTTTCGCGCGCTTCGGCACCGAGCAAAACAGCACTGCGCCGGCGGCGTCCGCTCTCGGTCTCGCGGCCGCGATCATGTCGAGATCGATGCCGTGGAAGCCGAGTTCGACTTCGTCGAACCCTTTGTAGATGCGATACAACTCGCGATGCCACGGCGCGATGCACACGACACGCAACAACTCCTTGGCGCGCGCACGCGCGATCCAGACGGGATCGAACGGGTTGTTGGCCCAGAAAATCATGCGGCGACGAATCGCCGACGGCACGCGCTCCCACATTTCGCCGGTCGGCGGCGTCAGCATCACGGCGACGGTGTGTTCGTCGAGTCGGATGTCGGACCAATTCTCGCCCGCGGTGGCGCGCACACCTCGATACTCGCCGCTCGCCACGTTTCCGATCAGCTGCACGCCGTGCCCACGGCCGGCGAGCCAGAACAAGATCCGCAATCTGGCAACCGACCCGGCAAAACCATGCGTCGCCGTCCACACGCTCTCCAGCGTGAACGGGCCGTGCACGTCATGATGCCAGAACACGTAATTCATCGAGGGGCCGAAGCGAGGAGATGACGCGGCGGAGCTGCAAACGATGCGCGCGCCCGCTGTCGTTGCGTCGTCAGCCACCGCACGAACAGCAGGTAGAAAAACAAGGAGAGAAAGGCCAACACGATCGAGTTGTATCCGAACCACAGACCGCCCGAAATCATCACATTCGGAATGATCACGGCCAGCACGGAGATCGCCACGACATTTCCTCGATGAACAGCAACATACGACCGGCCTCCCAGCAGACCGACCAAGAAGACGACGATCAGTGAACCCGGTAATGTAAAGGCTTCGATCAGTGGACGAAAAAGAGTGTAAACATTGCTGCCGGTGCCGTCGGAAAAGTACGTGGTCTCGAACGCCGTCTTGCTGCGATCCATCAGCCCGAACTGTTCAAGCGGACCCGAGAACATGATCGGGAAGTAACGCATCGTCCACGACGGGTGCTGAATTTCGCGATCGAACCACCAAGTAAAACTGGCGATCGAGCCGACCGTGGATGACTGAAGACCCTCCCAGCTCGACGTCGCACTTTCCTTGTCCATGGCGTCTGAAATCGCCAGCCAGCCGGATTTCGAATTATCGGCAAAGATTTTCGAGGCCTCGATCTGTCTCGAAACGGTGGACACGATGAGACTGACCAGAATGAGCACCGCGGCCGAAAGTGCGAGCGGAACTCGCTCTCGCGTGAAGACTTTGAAGTCCCCTCGCGTCCGCATCACCGCGACAGGGAGATATGTCGCCGTCCAGAATGCGACCGACACCGCCATCACACTTCGACTGGACTGCTGGGCGGCGAAAATCACACCCACGACAAAATTGCTGAGCCCGAGCACACGGTGCCATGTTCGACGCGCCGACGCGTACAACAGACCGCAAAACATCGGAAATGCGTGTGACGACGCCAGGAAAATCTGAAACCACCGCGGCGGCTTCGCCATCGTGTCCGGAAGCACATAGACCGGCGAGTACAAGAAGTACACCGCCGCGCCGCTCAACGCCACCAGCACAACGACCGGCAGGAATGGAAATTCGGGATCGTAATTGTGGGGAGGTGCTGGCCTGGCCAACGCGAACCGCTGCCCGGTCAAGTCACCGGCGAAGAACACGAACATCGTCATCACCATCCACCACAACCCGAGATCGAGTGCTTTGAATGGACTGAGAACGAGCGAGAACGACATGTAGAACAGCCAGACCGCGATGAAGAGCGCGCTCGGAACTGCCCAACTGCGCAGCATGACGCGGGCGAGGAGGCCGATCACAAAGAGCACGAAGCAGGGGATCATGATTGAAGAAAACCGACGACTGTGAACACGTCTGCGAGCCGATGCTCCCACGTGTGCTCGCGGCGCGCGCGTTCGACGCCGGCTCGGCGAATGGCGCCCGCTTCAGCCTCGTGCGAGAGCAACCAGCGAATCTTTTGCGCGCAGTCGTCCTCGTCGCGGTAGGTGACGATCTCGCGGCCGACGTCGAAGCACCGCGCGAGCTCCGGATTCTCGCTCGTCAGGTACAGTCCTCCGGACATCGGTATCTCGAAATCACGTCCCTTGAGATACAGCACGTTTCGAGAATTCCCCGTGGCGCTGAACCCCAGATTGATCCGGCTCTGCGCGTACACGCGAATCCGGTCCTCGTCGGAAATCGGGCCGCGCGGCCAGCCACTGCCGAACGTTTCCACCACAATTCCAAGCTGACGCAAACGGTCGATGAAGAACGGCCGAAACGCGTGCTTGCCGCCGACGAACGTCACGTCGTACGCGAACGGCATCGTCGGTGGCTGGCACAGCTCAGGATCGGCTGCGAGCGGGAAGAACATCGGCAGCCCGCCGTGCACCGCATACTTCACCAGCGATTCGGTGGACGTCGTCAGGTTCAAGTCGACTGCGGCGGCAATCGCGGCCGGACTCTTGTACCGGCCTCCTTCTTTGGGCCCCGGAAATCCGCCTTTGTCGTCCATGCAAACGTTGACGACGATTGCCCCGCGCGCACCCATCGCGGCGAGCGTCTCGGGGCCGACCGTGTGGCCCGACACATACGCGAACACGACGTCGACGGGACGCTCGGCATGCACGGCCGCGAAATGTTCCAGCATCTGCCGATTCATCTCGTCGCGCTGTCGAAGCCAGAGGTGCGACGTGTCGTCGAATCCCCGCGCGCGCCAATCGAACACCGACACGTCGCCGAACGGCTTGAGCAGACGCGGAAAATTCGCCTCCCACATCGCGTTCGGATACGTCGTGAAAATGTGGAGGGCGCCCTTCGGTTTCGCCGTCGGTACGATCCCGCGTTGCGCCAATCGCTGCCGGAGCGCGTGCTGCAGGGCAGCGCCGGTCGGCACACTGATCCCGAGCCGTGCCGCGGTGGATGCGTAACGACGACGCGACGAGCTGACACCGTACTCTTCGGTCGGTACCCGGATCGCGGCGTACACGCGATACAACCGTTCCGAATTGCGGATGTACGGCCGCAGTCGCGTCCGCAGCCAGGTTTTCGCTAAGTAGACCACCGCTGGATTACGCGTGAAGCACGGTGCTGCCAGGTGCGTTGAGCCGGATCGCCAGTTCCTGCGGATGTCCGAGTCGCTGCAGCACATCCTGACGGCGTTCGGGCGGAACGAGAAAGAGAAGATAACCGCCGCCGCCAGCGCCGAGTAATTTGCCGCCGAACGCGCCGGCCGCCATACCATCCGAGTACATCTGACAAATGCGGTCGCTCGCGATCGTCTTGTCCAAATCGCGTTTGATCTGCCACGACTCGTTCATCACCGTCGCGAATCGCTCGATGCTGCCGCCGTCGGTCAGGTACGAGTAGCCGACATCGACGAGGCGGCGCAATCGATGAAGCGGCTGCAGATTCTCGCTGATGCGATTGACATGGCGTTGCGCGTAATCGTTCGCGCGGCGCTGCATGCCGGTAAACACGAGCAGCACGTGCGCCTCGATCTCGCGCTGACGCTCGGCGGTCAACGGCACGCGGTGGACGACGACGTCTCGATTCGAGCGGAATTCGAGAAGATTGAAGCCTCCGACGGCGGCGAAGGTCTGGTCCTGACAACCGACCGACTCCTGGAGCACGTCCCGTTCGATGTCGATGGCTCGATGGGCGAGCTCCATGCCGCGAAGGCTTTGGCCCTTGAACGCCTCCAACGCTTGCAACAGGCTGACGACAAAACTCGACGAGGTGCCGAGCCCCGAGAACGATGGCAACTCCGCCATGTAGGTGACTTCGACGTCGCGCGTCACGCCGCAACCGCGAAGACACTCGCGAAAGGGAGCATGCTGAATCGCGTCGACCGAATCGACGCACTCGACGTGGCGGTACGCGATGCGAATGCAGTAGTCGAACAGCTCGGAATAAAAGCGCGAGACCGACACGTACACGAACTTGTCGATCGCAGACCCGAGGACGCAGCCGCCGTGATCAAAGTAGTACTCGGGATAATCAGTACCGCCGCCAAGAAAACTGATGCGTAACGGCGTCTTGGTGATGATCATTTCGCCGCCACCTTCGACGAACGCACGAACTCGAGTACGGCTTCAGTCGTGCTGGGCACATCGGCCACGGCCGACAGTTTGTCCACGCTGACGTCGTACCGAACCGTGGGGCTGCCGGGCTGCACCACGACATCCATACCAGCAGCGGCGATCACGTCCGCAAGCCGAATCACGCCACGCCCGCACACATTGAAGACGTCGCCGGTCCGGCGCTCCGCGAGATCCAGGACGATGCGCGCGCAATCATCGACCGACATGAATTGCAGTTCGCTCGCTGGATCCAGCCACAGCGGTCCGCCGTTCAGGATGTCGAACACCGCGTTCTTCCACAGCCCTGGACCGACCAGTCCGCCCAGACGGGCGATCAGCCACGCCGGTGCCGCATGACGAACGCAGTTCTCGGCGAGATACTTGTGAAATCCATACGGGCTCTGCTTCGTGACGTCGAGCGCCTGCGCTTCATCGGTGGTCGCTGGCGACGAACAATCGGCGTATACGTCGCAGGACGAGAGGTATACGTACGACTTGCAATGAAAGTCGACGAGGGTCTGTCGAACGGTCCGAACGGACGCGTCGAAATCATCCATCGGCGCGGCGCTGGCGAGCGGCTTGCGTGAATTGCCGTTCGCATTGATCACGATGTCGCAGGTGCTGCCAACGAAGTCACGATAGTTCTGGCGGTCTACAACGACCACGTCGAGGTGTCGACTTCGGCAAACGCGCTCGAACGCCGAGCCCACGAATCCTCGACCGCCGAGAAGCAAAATCATCGCTGGCTAGATCCGCAATCCGTCGCCGGCGGCGGCGTAGTTTGCTCTGAACCAGTCGACGGTTTGTTCGAGTCCTTGTCTAAGCGGTGTCGGGCAAGACAATCCAAGACGAGTCATGCGCTCAACGCTGTATGTGCGGACGTCCTGCCCTTCAGGTTTGGACGTGTCCCAGCACAGTTGCCCGTCGAACCCGATGATCGCCTTGAGGCACTCGGCCAGGTCGCGAATGCGTGTCTGCGTGCCCGATGCGAGATTGACCGGCCCAGGCGAGTCATCGTGCTCGAGAAAGAACGGAATGTTCGCCGCGACATCGCCGGCGTACACATAGTCACGAACCGGGTTGCCGCTGCCCCACATCGTCACCCGATCGGCACGTTCGTGGACGGCGTCAACGAGGCGCCGAATCATCGCGGGAATCACGTGCGACTCATCGCGACGGAAATTGTCGTACGGGCCGTACATGTTGCCCGGCACGAGAACAACCGATCGCAGGCCATACTGCGTTCGGTACGCGTCGGCGGCCACGAGCGCCATCTTCTTTGCCATCGAATAGGCTGCGCTGTCTGGAAACGGGTACCCGTCCCACATGTGCTGCTCGTCGATCGGTGACAAAGCCGACGCCGGATAGCTGCAACCACCCATCGTGTAGATCAGCGTCCGGACGCGATGTGACGCAGCACTTTGGAAAACGTGGGCGGTCAGTAGCGTGTTCCGATAATAGAAGTCGGCCGGTTTCGCTCGGTTCGCGCCGATGCCGCCGGAGTACCCCGCGAGGTGCACGATTGCGTCCGGCTTCGTCTCGACGATCATCCGGTCGGCCTGCGTCGAGCTCGAGAGGTCGTAATCGCGACTCGAGAGACCGATCACCTCCTGATCGCGATACCGCTGTTGCAGGATCGGCATCAGGTGGCGACCGAGGAACCCGGTCGATCCCGTCACGACGATTCGAGTCGGCACGGTCACGGGATATTCGTGAACGCTGGAGCCGGCATCATTTCGTAGCCTTTGACCAATTCGGCGATGCCGTCATCAAGGGAACGCGTCGGTTTGAATCCGAGCCGCTCGATTTTTTCGTTCGACACGACGTAGTCGCGCTTGTCCGCATCCTGACCGATGGCCGCCTCGAAGTAGTTGAACTTCGGCACGATGCGTCGAATGCGCTCACACAGGTCGAGTTTCGAAATGTTGGCGTCGCTCAGGCCGACGTTGTACGCCTCGCCGTTCATCTCGGCAACGTGATCGAGCGCGAACACAAACGCATCCGTCACATCGCGGACGTGAATGTAGTTGCGCATGAAATGCCCTTCGAACACGACGATGAACCCGTCGGTGACGGCGCGGTACACGAAATCGTTGACGAGCAGATCGAGACGCATCCGCGGCGACATGCCGAACACGGTGGCGAGACGCAAACTGATGCCGTTGCCTGCAGCGAGGATCGCCTGCTCGGCCTCGACTTTTGTGCGGCCGTACAGGGAAATCGGCCGCAACGGACTCGCCTCGGTGCAGAACGTGTCTTTGTCGCCGATGCCGTAACCGCTATTCGTGCACGGCGACACGATCTGCTGATCGCGCGAGCGCAACCGCAGCAACAGCGTGATCGCATCGAGGTTCGTCGACGTCGCCGCATACGGGTCGGTATCGCACGCGGGCGCGCCGACGATGGCGGCGAGCGGGATGACGACGTCCGCACGACGGAGCGCATCGCGCATCGTCGTCTCGTCACGCGCGTCACCGCGGATGACTTCGAACCGCGGATGTGCACAACACCCGAAGAGACTCGTCTGCTGGTACCGGAAGTTGTCGAGCACGGTGACGTAATCGCCGCGATCGAGCAACCGCGGAACGAGCGTCGATCCGATGTACCCGGCCCCACCGGTGACCAGAATCTGCATCACTGAACCATCATCATCGAGACGCCGTCGCTGGCGCGGGACGGCAAACCGAGCGCATCCAGCATCGTCGCGAAGAAGTCGACGTGACGGTACGCGGCGTCGCTGATGCGCGGTTTCATCCCGGCTGTTCGAATGAACAACGGCACGCGCAGCAACGACGGCACCGGCACGACGATGTGGTTACGTCCGGCGCATGACGGTACCCAGCACGTGCCGTGGTCTGCGGTTACGACGACCGTCGCGTGATCCCAGTTGCCGGTTCGCTTCAGATCGTCGACGAACATGCCGAATCGCGCGTCGACGTACTCCACTTCACCGACGTACTTGGATTTGATGCGGTCGGCGTCCGCGGCAAACTTCTCCGGTGGATCACCAGGGTTCAGGAATTCGAACGCGGTGTCGGTCGACGTGACCACTGCTCCGGCGCGGCTGACGACGTATGGGTAATGTGTTGCGAGGACGTGCACGATGATCGCCTGGCCTGCCCGCGCGAATTCCCCGCGTCCAAGGTTCTCGAGCAACTGGGCTTCGCGAAGATCCGGGCGCGCGGCAATCGCACGGAACGAGGGCGGCACGTACCGGCCGATTTGAAAATTCGCAAACCTGTACAAGACTTCAGGTGCCGTTTCAGAGTAACGCAGGCAGTTGTACTGAGCCCCGCGGCAACCGATGTAGCGCGAGTAGAAGGACACGCGATAGCCGTTCGACGCGAGCTCGCTGAACAGGTTCGGGGGCGGCAGGTCCTCGATATCGAATGTTCGTCCTTTGGCGTCAACACGTTCGTACGTGCCCGTAAACACACTTCGGAGCGATACGTTCGTCTGCAGGTAGTCGGCGCGGGCGTTTCGCAGCCACACGCTCTCGGCGGCGAACCGCGCGAAGTTCGGAAATCGCGTCGCATCGATCCTCGTGTGGGAGGGATCGAGCAGAATCTCGAGACTGAGTTCGTCGAAAACGAGGACGAACACCGTATTCGTCGGACCCTGGCGCGCGTCAACCGTCGCCGATCGCGCGGCGGTGGCGATCACCGCGGTTGCCGTGTCGGCAACGAGAAAGTACGTCGGCATCACGAGCGAAGTGACGCCGAGCATCACGACGTATGACTGCACGTGCGCGCGTGCCGCGTACACAACCGCCACGCCGGTCACCGCCACCGCGACGATTGCCGCCATCCTCGACGGACTGCTGAGACCCTTCAACGCCACCATGTAGATCTGAAGCAGGACCATGACGGCCGACATCGCAAACACGGACGCGTCGAACAATCGTCGTCGAGACCCAGTCGCCGCACGGACCGCGAGGAGCAGCGCGACCGGAATCACCTGCACGATCAGGACGACGGCGATCCGATCGAGCTCCGGCAGCTGCATGTTGAATCGCGAGCTGACGGCGTAGGAGTAAATGGACTGGGAGATCGCGAAACCGACCGCGCCTGAGTACGCAAGGATGGTCGACATTCGCGGCATCAGGCGGCGTGCTCCCGCGACGTCAGGGTGTAGAGTCGACGCGTCGGACTCAAATCCGTCGCCTCGTCGACCGCGAAGCACGATGACAATTCGGTCTCGAACTCACGAAGTGACGGAACCGTGTTGCGATTCGGCGGCATATGCCGCTGCATCTGCACGACCATCGGATCGGCGGGCGCGATGTATTCGACAATGGCTCTCGGCGCAAGCCGGCCGAGTTCGGTGAGCACTTGCGACATCGGCAGGTTCTTCGTAACGACGAGATGATGCAGCACGCCGAGAGCCACGACGACGTCTGGTCTCGAACGATCGAGAAGCCGCGGCCGTTCGTCGCCGCGCCACCCTTGCGCCGGCGACGAATCCGCGAAGTCGATCACGAGCGGAAGGACGTTGGTGACGTTGGAGGCATCGCACCGACGGCACAACTGGTCGATCACGCCAGGGTCTTCATCGAGCGCGATGACGAATTTCGCGCGGCCTGCCGCAACAAGACTGTAGTCCCCGCGGTTGCACCCGACGTCCCAGACCACGTCCGTGTGTCGTACGGTCGCGGCGAATACGGCGCTCACGGCTTCACGTTTTCGACTGTTTTCTTCGGCGGTGTACGACTCGGCACCGGTGTACTCCGCCCAGACTTGGGACCCTGGTTCCGGTCGCAGCTTCGCGATCGTCGTTTTCAGACCGGCAATCATCCGGAGGAGCGCGTCGGTCCCCATGGTGCGACCTGAAACCTGCTGTTCAGCCGCCGTGGGCCGCTTTGTCGCCATCCGCTCGAGTGCGGCGTTCAGCTTCACGTACGCAAGCACACCTGGTTTCGCGTAATCGCGCCAGCCGAACAATCGTGCGATCTGCCACGAGGGCAACCCGGCATCGCCGGCGCCGCGAAGCCACTGCTGATAGGGCACTCCCCTGTGCGCCGTCAGAAACAACGGATTCGCCATCGTCTCCAGAAACTGTCGAAGGGCGTGCCACGGTGAACCGTACGTATGCCGCACGATCGATGTGACATCGATGAAGACAGGGCGGACACCGTCGAACATCACATTGCTCGGCGTGGCGTCTTGCAATGTGAATCCCGCGGGCACGAGCCGTTCGAGCAACGTCAGATGCAGAAGCGCGGCGCGTTGGAGCAGTGAGAACGGCCACTCATACGCGTACGAGACACAGTGAACCGGCGCATGTTCGAGAGTGTCCGCGGACTGCGCAGATGTCCGCACCAGGACGCCTTCGTCCATCAACTGTGTGGCCAGCGGAGTCGCTGTAAACGCGGCCCACGTGGAGGCGGCTTCCGGCGCGAGACGGCGATAGACGCGATCGCCGCGTCGATACACCCGCGACCACCGATCCCGGAACGACGCAGGATCGGCGTCGAGCGAATCTATTGTTTGCCAGTCTTCGGCCGTGCCGAGCCGAAGAGCGTGTCCTTGATCCACGACCAGCACAGTTTGACGAGCACGAGCACGCCGGCGACACCACCGAGCACGAACTGCAGCAGCATTCCGGCAGGACCGGGATCCACATACGCGTACGCGGGCGTGACGCTGTAGACAAGAACGAGAACAACGGCAAGCGCGATGACGCCGCCGAGGCGACGGACCGAAAGGCCGAACATGCTACCCCCTGGCGTAGTATCGCGAGTATTCGTGACGGTAATAGTGCGAATAGTAGTACGCCTGACGTTGAAGATCGACTCGATTCAACACAGCGCCGGCGAACTTGGCTCTGACGTTGTCGAGTTGCTCCACCGCTTTCGCCGCCGCATGCACGCTGGGCATCTCGGCGCCGACCACGAACACGACCGCGGTGACGGAGTGGGCGATCGTCGAGGCGTCGGCCACGGGCATCACCGGCGGCGCGTCGATCACAATCCAGTCGAAATGATCGTTCAAGGTCGTGAGGAAATCGCGGAATCGCTGCGACGCCAGCAGCTCCGCCGGGTTTGGCGGTACATAACCGGCCGGGAGCACCCACAATCCTTGAACGGACGACTTCCGAACGGCATCGCTCGCCTTGGTGCCACCAATCATCAGATTGGATAGACCTGGCTCCTCGGTGAGTCCGAACTGATGGTGCAACCGTGACCGTCGCATGTCGGCGTCGATCAGCAGCACGCGGTGTCCGGCCTGCGCGAGCGCGATGGCGAGATTCGCGGCAATGACCGTCTTGCCTTCGCCCGGCCCCGTGCTGGTGATCATCAGCGATCGCGCGCCTTCGGCTGCAGTCGAAAAGAGGACGTTCGTGCGCAGCGTTCGAAAGGCCTCGCCAAAATTCGTCGGGACTCCGTTGCTGAGCAGGAGTTGGTCGGGCAGGTACTTGTCCGACACCAACGGAATGAGGCCGAGGAAGGGCAGACCAAGCTTGGATTTGATCACGTCCGGCGTCTTGATGCGATCGTCCAGGTAATCCACGAAAAACGCGAGGCCGATCGCGAGGACGCCACCGCCGAAGACGGCCAAGGTCATGTTCAGTCGCCGCCGCGGACTAATGGCCGAGCGCGGCCGCTCCGCTTTGTCGACGATGCGGATGTTGCTCGTGCGCAATTCCGTCGACACGCCGGTTTCTTTCGAACGCTGCAGCAGGCTGTCGTAGACGAGGCGGCTGCTCTGCGCGTCGCGTTCCAGCACCGCGAACTCGATCGCGGCGCGGTTCATGGCGAGGGCTTCATGTTTCTGCTGGTCAACGGCGGCAGCCAGGCTGGTCTCCTGTGCCTGCGCGGCGCGGTAATCGTTGCGAACCGACTGGACGACCTTCGCGATCTCGCCCTGCAACCGTGTATCGGCGACCTGAATCGCGGACCGCAGCCGGATGATTTCCGGATGCCGATCGCCAAGCGTGTCAGATTTGTCCGCGAGCTCCCGCTGAAGCCGCAGCAGTTCGGCCTTCAGCTGCTGCACGAACGCGTTCGTTTGGATCGCCGGAAACGTGTCGAGCGCCGCACGGTCGTTCTGGATCGCCTCGATTTGCCGGTACAGCGCCTCTTTCTCGATGCGCTCGGTCCGAGCGCGCGTCAGGTTGGTATTCAGCTCTCCCATCTGCTGAACGACGATGTTCTCGCGGCCGGTCAAAGAGATCGCGCCGTGCTCTTCGCGATAACGCTGCAGGGCGATTTCGGCCGTTTCGACTTGTCGTCGTTGTTCGGCGAGACGCTGCCCGAGCCAGTCGGACGCCTCCTTTGACGCCATGAACCTGAACTCGAGCGTCTGATCGATGTAGTTGCGCGCGTGTGCATTCGCGACTCTCTCCGCCATCTCCGGACTTGAGGACGAAAAATTCACGTCCACGATCCGGCTGTTGCGGACGGGCGCCACTTCAAGTCTCGAGATGAACGCGTCGATCGCCGACGACTCGGCCGCGGTTTCGGCTTCACTGCCTGGCGTCACGACGGGGGGCGGCGGCGCCGGCGCTGGTGCCTTGCCGCGAAGCGCCGCCGGCAACCAGTCCTGCCACGTCGACGCCGCTCGAGGCGGAGCGTGAAATTCCGGATAACCCCAGAGCTGCAGCTGGTCGAGCGTCTTTCGAGCGAGGCTGCGGCTTTGCAGGATGTTGTACTGCGTCTGGTAATAATCCGCGCGGTCCTGCGTTTCTTTGATGACCTCGCTGAAGCTGACGACGTTCGGGTTGACCGACTCGATGAGAATCTTGACGGTCGCCTGGTAGATCGGAGTGGCGGTGAAGGTGTATGCCGCGACCGACAGCACGATGACGGCAAACACGGTCGTCGCGAGCCATCGCTGTTTGTGGACGACTTTGACGTAGTCCAGCAGGTGGACGGCTGCCTTGGTAGGACCAACGAAATACGAGTGATTATCGCGACGGCCTCCGTCGGCGTCGGCGTGCGAAACGTCCATCGACATTGGCACCGATCGAGCGGCGCCACCATTCGGGAATTGATCGTTCATCAAAAGAACCTTTCGGAGACGACGATGGTGTCTCCAGGCATCACCGCATCGGTCAACTTGACGTGAACATCTTTGGTCTTGCCGTTGACGACGCGCGTAATCCGAATTCGATTGCTCGACCCGCGATCCGTGATACCACCGGCCAGGGCGAGCGCCTGCATCACCGTCGTGTTGCGCTGTTGGAGCGCATACGCTCCGGGGTTTTTTACCTGGCCGAACACGTAAATCGTTTCGGCGCGTGGAACGAAGATCGTGTCGTTGTCGCGGAGCAGAACGTTTTGCGCCAGCTTGCCGTCCTGCAGCTGTTTGAGTTCGATATGGATGATCTTCTCGCCCTCGTCGGCGGTGCCCGGTTTATCCGGCGCGCCGCGGACGATGATCGCCTCACCGGTCGCCGACGGCGTCGTCGATCCCGCACGCGCCAACGCTTCGACGATGTCCATGTCGCCGGTCAGGACATACGTGCCCGGCGAACGAACTTCGCCAAGGATGTTGATTTTCTGACTCTTGTAGGTGTCGATGGAGACGGTGATCTGCGGGTTCTTGAAGAACCCCTCGTCCACGAGCTGCTTCTTGAGACGCGCCTCGATCTGCCGGAGCGTGGACCCGCCGGCGAGAAACCGACCGATCATCGGAAACGTGAAAGTGCCGTCCGCCTGGACCGTAAACCGGCCGGACAAATCGTTCTGATCGTACGACGTGATGAACAGGACATCCTGTGGCCCCACCACGTAATTCGTTGGATTGCTGACCGACTGCGGCGGCGGGTTCTGCGCGATCAGCGCTCCGGCGAACATGATGATCGCGATGGCGGCGGTGAAGAATTTTGATGACATAACGAAAGAACCAGGACTACAGGACGTAGGTTGCGGAAAAGCC
>DASREL010000189.1:0-15831 GCA_035652075.1 Vicinamibacterales bacterium | reverse complement strand
GCTCGCAGCAATTCAGGCGACGAGGTTTCGGCCAAAGCGGCCGCGGGAAACACGTTGATGCGTCCGTTGTTCTTGCCGTGCCACGCGCTGAACAGATCGTTGATGTGTTGCATCGTGTCTTCGCGCGTCTTTGCGGAGAAGCGCGGCGTCTCGCTGCGCGCGAGACCGTCCGGTGATATCGGTCCTGGCACGTTCTCGCTGTCGCGGCCCGATTCGGCGAACACCCATCGCAACCCCGTCGACGCCAGCGCGCTCGCGTACCGTCCGATCCCGCCGGCGTTCTCGACGAGCGTCGTCGTCCCGGTCCTGATCGCTTCGAGCGCGCCGATGGTCACCATCAGGTCGATTTCGTCCCCGCGCAGCAGGCTCGCTGGACGAACCGACAGTCGCGCGGAGTTGGGGAAGCCGAAGTCCTCGTTGAAGCCACGTTCGAGCGTCGCCGTCAGGTGCGCGTGGCAGTTGATCAGACCGGGCAGGATTGCCCTGTTGCGCGCGTCATATGTCGTCGCGTTCGGATATCTGCGGGCGATCGCGTCGTTTGGTCCGATCGCGACGATGGTGTCGCCCTGCACCGCCACCGACACGTCTTCTTGTACGGCATCCGGATTGATGACCATCGCGTTCGAAAAGACAGTTGCAGTTGCAGTTGCAGGGGAAGTTGGCCGTTGCGGTTGCAGCGGGACGAACATCGCCGCGGCGCCAGCGGTCGCTCCGGCAATCAGCTCGCGACGCGTGATCTCGTTTGGCATCTGCGGATCGTAGCAGGCCTAAAGGACTACGCGACACAGTATGCTTACCGGCGCTATGAGCACACGATGGACGCTGCTGTTGATTGTCGGCCTATCCGCGACGCCGCTTGCGCAAGATCGAACCATTACTCTCCTTCAGCAACTCACCGACGCGGCAGGGCCTCCAGGATTCGAGGAGCCGATTCGCAAGGTGTTGGTCGACGCGATGAAGCCGCTGTCGTCTTCGCTGACGTACGACGGCCTCGGCTCGATCATCGCGACGCAGGGAACGACCGGTCCGCGCATCATGGTCGACGCGCACATGGACGAACTCGGCGGCGTCGTTCGCCGCGTGACGCCGCGCGGGTTGTTGACGATGCAGATGCTGGGCGGATGGCTGGATCAGGCACTCGTCGATCAGCGATGGATCATCATCGGATCGAAAGGGCCGGTGAAAGCGGTGACCGGCATTCGTGACGTCCACGTCGTCCCGCAGGACGAGCGGACGCGCGTCTACTCGCGCGACAGTCTGTTCCTCGACGTCGGCGCGACGAACGAGGCGGACGTCGCGGCGATGGGGATCGGTCCTGGCGATCCGGTCGTTCCCGATGCGCCGTTCACGGTGCTGAACGGCACCGACAACTACCTCGCGAAGGGCTGGGACGACCGCGTCGGCTGCGGCGTCGTCATCGAAGCGATGCGTCGCCTGGCGACCGCGCCGCATCCGAATCAGTTGCTGTGGACGATCACGACGCAGGAAGAAGTGGGGTTGCGCGGCGCTGAATCCGCGGCGGCGGTCGTGAAACCGGATCTCGCGATCGCGATCGAAGGCGGCATCACCGGCGACGTGTTCCCAGGGCGGCCGGAAGAAACCCAAATCCGTCTGGGCGGCGGCCCCGGCATCTTTCTCTACGACTCGTCTGCGCTGCCGAATCGCAAGCTGACCGCGCTGATTCGGCAGACGGCGTCAGAGAAACAGATCCCACTGCAGCTCGACACCGTGCAGGGGTACGGCGACGATTCCGCGGAGATTCAACGCAGCAACGGTGGCGTGCCGACGATCAACATGGTCGTGCCGATTCGTTACACGCACTCGCACAACGGGATCATGAACCGCAAGGACTTCGACCGGATGGTCGATCTGCTCGTCGCGGTGCTGCAGAAGCTGGACGCGCAAACGGTGACGCGCGTGCGCGATTTCACGCCGTAGCGCGATCTACTCTCCCCGCAGACCGGCGACGGGATCGACCTGCATGGCGCGGCGCGCCGGCACGTAGCACGCCACGATCGTCGTCACGACGATGACGCCGAAGACGCTGGCGTACGCGGCGGGATCGTGCGGGCTGACCTCGAACAGGATGCTGCGGAGAAACTCGCCGAACAGCAGCGACGCGGCAAGACCGACCCCGATTCCCGCCGACGTCAGCATGGCGGCTTGTTTGACGATCAGCGATAGGATGTCCGACGCCGCTGCGCCGATCGCCAACCGCACGGCAATCTCCTGCTTGCGCTGCGCCACGGCGTATGCGACGAGCCCGTAGATGCCGGTTGCCGCGAGCAACAGTGCGAGCGTGGCGAACGATTCCGTCAGCCACATCGTCAACCGCGGCTGCGCGACCGAGCTCGTCACGACCTCGTCCATCGAGCGCACCGACGCGAGCGGCAGACCTGGATCCAGTTTGGCGACAGCGGCTTTGACGGCGTCGAGCGGCGGTCGCCGGCCGGCCGCCGTCCGCACGACGATCGCCGACGTCGGCACCGGCACGCTGCTTTGCTCCTGCGGGACGTAGAACTCCCGCAAGATCTGTCCGTTCAAACCGAGACCTTTGACGTTGCGGACGACGCCGACGACCACCGTCGAAATGTTGTCGCGCGACTGCAGCAGCGTCTTGCCGACTGCGTTCTCGCCGGGGAAGAAATCCTCGGCCGCCTTCTCGTTGATGATGCAGACGCGTTGCGACGAGGCGTTGTCGCGCGCCTCGAACGTACGGCCGCGGATCAACGGGATGCGCATCGCCGCGAAGTAGTTCGGCGTGACGTGGCGGACCGCGGCCACCGGATCTTTGCCGATGCCCTGGCAGGCCGTCCCCTGTGGGCAGAGATACAGCAGACGCGTGCCGCCGGAAATCGGCAGGAAGGAATTCGCCGCCGCCGCGTCGACGGTCGGAATCGCCGCGAGATCGTCGACGAGCCGCGTGAAGAAGCCCGCCTGCTCGGACACGCCGCGATACCGTGTCGCCGGCAGCGAAATCGTGAACGTGAGGACGTCACGCGCGTCGAAGCCGGGATCGACGGCCGTGAGACGTCCGAAGCTTTTCAGCAGCAGCGCGGTGCTGCTGACCAGCACGCACGCGATCGCGATTTCCGCGATGACGAGCGCCACTCGAGCCGCTCCGGCGCGGGCAGTCGTCGTGCCGCGACCCGCATCTTTGAGGGTGTCATGGACCTGTTGATCCGATGCCCGTCGTGCCGCGACCAACCCGAACATCAGCGCGCTGACCAGACTGAGGCCGAGCGCGAAGAGGACGACGGTGGTGTCGACGGCGACTTCTTCGGCGCGCGGAAGCGTACCGTCGGGCAGCAGCGTCAGGAGCGGCGTCGCGTTCAGCGCGATCAGGATGGCCAGCGCGCCACCAGTCAGCCCGAGCACGAGGCTTTCGGTCAGCGTGCTGCGCACCAGCGCCCACTTGGACGCTCCGAGCGCGCGACGAATCGCGAGCTCCTTCTGCCGCGCCGAGCCTCGGGCGAGCAGCAGGCTGGCGACATTCACGCAGGCGATCAGCAGGACGAAGCCGGCCGCCGAGAACAACACGACGAGCCGCGGGCGAAGCGGTCCCACGAGTGCGTCCTGCAATGGCGCGGCGTCAGTCGTGTACCCGCTCGCGTCGGCGTTGCCAGGAAACGCGGCGTTGTAGGCGCGTGCCAACGTGGCGAGCTCCGCGTCCGCGCTCGCGATCGTCTGCCCGGGCGCGACGCGCGCGATCGCATTCAGATAGGCGGCGCCGCTGTTGACGCGCTCGGGTGGAAACGTCGGATGCTCGAACACGCGCGGCACCCAGATCTGCGGTTCCGGCTGCGCAAACGGAAACCGGAATCCTCCGGGCAGGACGCCGACGATGGTGACGTCGCGGCCGTTGATGGCGAGGGTGCTGCCGATCACGTCCGTGCGGCCGCCAAGATGACTGCGCCAGAACTCGTTCGCCACGATCGCGACGTCGGCGCCGCCGGCACGATCCTCGTCCGCCCGAAACGTCCGCCCCGCGGCGAGACGCGTCCCCAGGACATCGAACAGGTTCGCGGATCCAATTGCCGCCGGCACCAGTTCCGGATCCCCTGACGTGTGGATGCTGACGGCCCACGGCGCGAACGCGCCGATGGCGTCGAGCGTTCGTGCGTTGTCCTGCAGATACATGAGCCGCGTGTACGACACGTTCATCTGCGTGAGACCGCGCGCCGCGTTGGCGCTCGTCAGCCACAACAAACGATCGGCGGTCGAGTACGGCAGCGGCCGCAGCAGCACCGCGTTAGTGACCGAGAACATGACCGCATTGACGCCGATGCCGAGCGCGATCGTGACGATCGCGACGAAGGTGAACGTGGGCGTCCGTCGAAGCGACCGGATGGCGAAGCGGATGTCCTGCATCGACCGATCGTCCTCGACCGTCGACAGCGGTCGCTATCAAGAACTTGCGGTGGCAATCCGTTGATATCGCCGATCGCGGCCCGACCCATAGCATCGACGCCATGCTGGCCTACGTCCTCGCGTTCGTCATGTCCGTCGGGTGCGACGCGCCCGACTATCACCGTCTCGATTTCTGGATCGGCGACTGGATCGTCGTCACCGCAGCGGGCGAGCGTCTCGGGACCAACCGCATCGACCGCATTCTGAAAGGCTGCGCGATTCAGGAGAACTGGACCGAGCCGACCGGCGAAGAAGGCAAGAGCCTGTTCTATTTCTCGCCGATCGACGGCCGCTGGAAACAGGTCTGGGTGACCGACAGCGCCACCGAACTGGGCGGGCTGAAAGAAAAGCGGTCGTTGCCGATCAGCGGAAACGGCATGCGCTTCCAGGGCGAACTCGTCGCCAACGGCCGCGTCATCCTCGATCGCACGACGCTGATCCCGCAGTCCGACGGCCGCGTTCGTCAGACGATCGAAACGTCGGCGGACGGCGGGACGACCTGGAAGGTGCAGTTCGACGCCTACTACGAGCGCAAACGGTAGGCTGTCACACAGTCGCCGGCCCGAACGTCATACCTTTATCTATGGCCGATCGGGACTGGCTGGCTGAACGATTCGAAGCCAATCGCGCACATTTGCGCGCCGTCGCGCTGCGGATGCTCGGCTCGCCGAACGATGCCGACGATGCGGTGCAGCAGGCGTGGCTGCGCGTCAATCGGGCGGATGCGGGCGAGGTCGACAATGTCGGCGGCTGGCTGACGACCATCGTCGCGCGCATCTGCCTCGACATGTTGCGTTCGCGAAAAGTGCGACGGGAGGAGCCGCTGCCCGAGCCCGCGGCGGAAACGGCCGCGTTCACCTGTCGCGGCGACAGCGCGGAATCGGAGGCGCTCCTCGCCGATGCTGTCGGACCCGCCCTGCAGATCGTGCTCGATCGCTTGACGCCTGCGGAGCGCGTCGCCTTCGTGCTCCACGACATGTTCGATCTGTCGTTCGACGAGATCGGACCAATCGTCGGCAAATCCGCTGCGGCGGCGCGGCAACTCGCCAGCCGTGCGCGGCGACGCGTCCAGGGGCAGCCGCCGGTCGGCGAACGCGACCTCGAACGCCACCGCGCGCTCGTGTCGGCGTTCTTTGCGGCATCGCGCGAGGGCAATCTGCAAGCGTTGCTGTCGGTGTTGGCGCCGGATGCGGTCTTGCGCGCGGATCAACTCGCCGTCGATAGCGCGCGCGCGAACATTCAGGCCGGTCGACCCGCGCCGCCGCTGGAGCGCGAGATCACCGGCGCGGCCGCGGTCGCCGCGACGCTCAACGGACGCGCGCAGGGCGCGCGCGTCGCAATGATCGACGGCGACGTCGGCGCCGCATGGATCGTCGGCACGCCTCGCGCGGCGTTCCTCGTCACCTGCGACGACGATCGCATCGTCGAGATCGAGATCGTCACGGACCCGTCGCGGCTGGAGCAGATGGACATCGTCACATTCGAGCCCCCCGATCCGTCATGAGATCAGGAGGGACGAACATGGAAGCTCGAATGAAGAATCCGGCAGGGCTCCTGCCGAACGTGATGGACGGGATCAAAGCGTTGAACGGCGCGGTCTACGCCGGCGGCGTGTCGCCGAAAACGCTGGCGCTGGCGCACATGCGCGCGAGCCAGATCAACGGCTGCGGCGTCTGCATCGACGGCGGCGCCAAGCACGCGATCCAGGGCGGCGAAACAGCCGAGCGTTTGCTGGCGGTCGCCGGGTGGCGCGACGCGCCGTACTTCACCGACGCCGAGCGCGCGGCGCTCGCGCTGACGGAAGCGGTCACGCGTGTCGACGATCGATCGGATCCGGTGCCGGACGAGGTGTGGGCGGACGCGGCGAAGCACTACGACGAAAAAGGCCTCGCCGCGTTACTGCTCTCGATCGGGATGACGAATCTCTTCAACCGGCTGAACGTCGCGACGCGACAGGTCGCCGGCAGCGTCTCCTGGTAATTTACCGATTCCCACGACCTCTCGCCGGCGGCGGTGGCAGCGTGCCGCCTTCGGCGAGCGTCTTCATGTTCTGCATCGCGCGCTGGAACGTCGCCGTCCGCCGTTCGAGATCGGTTTTCCGCGCGGCATCGTCCGGCAGCATCGAGTTGTCGAAGAAGAGCGTGTAGACGATCTTCGACGTCGTCGCCGTCACGGGACGCGCTTCGAGCGTGCCGTGATACAGGTTGTACGGACGATCGTTTCTGACAGGCTGCGTGTAGGTGTACGACAGCTCGGTCTTGCCGACGAGGATCTCGTTTGCAACCGACCGGACAGCACCGAGCTCGCCGTCCTTGCCGGATGTGATCGTGCAGCCCGTCGGAATCTGCAGCCACTCCGCGATATCACAGTACTTGCCGATGCGCTTCCAGACGTCGGCCGCGGGCTTGTTGACCATGATCTCGAGCGGAATCGTGGTGTAAGTCGGCGAGGCAACCGCGGGGCCCGCCGCCGGCGCGGCCGGTGCCTGCGCGAGGGCGACGGCGAGGATGATGGTCTGCACGAACATGTGAACGCTCCTTTACTTGCCTGTGTATGTCGGCGGCCGGCCTTCTGCTTCCGCGCGGCGCCCTTCGACGAAATCTTCGGTGCGATAGAGCGCCGCATATTGTGCATCGAGCTTGGACAGCGCGTCGGCTTCGACCGGATCGATCATCTGGTGCGCTGACGCGAGCGTCGCCTTGATCGACAGCGGCGCATTGGCGGCGATCTTCTTCGCCATCACGATTCCCGCCTCGAGCGCGGCTGCGGGTGTCGGCGCGATCTGTTGCGTGATACCGATGCGATACGACTCGTTGGCGTCCCAATGATCGCCGGTGAGCATGTAGCGCATCGCATTGCCCCAGCCCGCGTCGCGCACGAAGCGGACCGTCGCGCCGCCGCCGGGAAACCGCCCGTGCGTATTCTCGTCCTGGCCGAATCGTGTGTTCGCCGCGGCGACGCGTACATCGCCGGCGAGGTACAGCTCGTGACCGAGATTCCACGTGTCGCCGTGCACGACGACGATGACCGGTTTGGTGCGGTGGGGCAGCGACTTGCCGAGCGGATCGACGACGGCATTCGACGTCAGCGTGCGGCGGCCGGCGATCAGCGCCGCTTGCGACGCGTCGACATCGATGCCGCGCGAGAAGTTGTCGCCGTGGCCGAAGAGCACCGCCGCGCGGAGCGACGGATCGTGTTCGTACTGATAGAACACTTCGGCGAGCTTGACGCGCATCGGCGGGTCCAGGCGATTCTGAATGGACGGCCGGTTCAGGCCGATAAGGACGATGTCGTCGCGGCGCTCGACGGTGATCGTGTTTGCCGTTGCCCGCGGAATGTCGTCGAGATGCGTGATCGGTGCTGGGTCAGCAGCCGGCGCCGCCGGTTGCTGCGCGCGGCCCACCGCGGTCGCGACGACCGCCGTCGCACCAGCCACGAACGCCCGGCGCCGTGCATCGATAGTGTGTTTCTTCATCGGTCCGCGAATCTTAGCCGATATACTCTGCCGCGACCGCACACATGGATCTCACACTGACGCCCCAGGAAACGGCGTTCCGCGACGAACTGCGATCGTGGCTGCAGCGGAACGTGCCGACGAACTGGGAAGCCGACCGCCGGCGCGATTCGATGCAGGAGCGCTTCGCGTTCCTGCGCGGCTGGCAGAAGACGGTGTTCGACGCCGGGTGGGCGGGTGTCGCGTGGCCGACCGCATACGGCGGACGCGGCGCCACGCTGATGGAGCAGGCGATCTTTACCGAGGAGATGGCGCGCGCGGGCGCGCCGCAGCTCGCGAACACGTTGGGCCTCAGTCTGATCGGCCCGACGATCATTCAATACGGCACTGACGCACAGAAGACGAGATTTCTCCAGAATATTCTGAGCGCCGACGAAATCTGGTGTCAGGGATTTTCCGAGCCCAACGCCGGCTCGGACCTTGCGAATGTCCGCACGCGCGCCGATCGTGACGGCGATCACTTCGTCGTCAACGGCCAGAAGGTGTGGACCAGCTGGGCGTGGGCCGCGGACTGGTGCGCGCTCGTCACACGCAGCGATCCTGCGTCGCAGAAACACGCCGGGCTGACGTATCTACTCGTCGATATGAAGACGCCTGGCGTCGACGTGCGGCCGCTCAAGCAGATGACTGGCGAGTCGGAGTTCTGCGAGGTGTTCTTCCACGACGTGCGCGTGCCGGTCGAGCACGTGCTGGGCGGCGAAGGACACGGGTGGCAGGTGGCGCTCGGCACGCTCGCGCACGAGCGCGCGACGCTCGGCGTCATCTTTCAGGTCCAGACGCGGCGGCAGATCGATCGTCTCGTGGCGACGTGCCGCGAGAGGGGCATCGATGATGCCGTCGCGCGGCAGAAGGTCGCCGCGGCGTACATCGACAACGAAGTCGTCCGGTTGACACACCTTCGCGCGATCAGCCGCATCATGCAGACAGGAAAGCCCGGGCCTGAAGGATCCATTCTGAAGATCGGCTGGAGCGAAGCGAACCAGCGATTCCAGATCGTCGCGCAGGAGCTGCTCGGCGCGCACGCGGACGTCGACGAGGAGTTCGCGTATTCGTACCTGCGCTCGCGCGGCAACACGATCGAAGCGGGCACCTCCGAAATCCAACGGAACATCGTCGCGCAGCACGTCCTCGGATTGCCAAAGAGCTACTGACGTCATGAACTTCGAGCTGAACGACACACAGCGGGATATCAAGGACGCGGCGCGCGAGTTTTTCTCGAAAGAGCTGCCGAGCGCCGTCGTGCGGCGCCTGAGCGACACCGACACGGCCTTCGACCGGGATTTGTGGCGGAAGTGCGCCGAACAGGGTTACACCGGGATGATCTTTCCGGAGCAGTACGGCGGCGTCGGACTCGGGTTCGTCGAACTTGCCGCGATGCTCGAAGAAATGGGTCGCGCGCTGCTGCCGGGTCCATTCATCAGCACGGTGTTGTTCGCCGGCTCGATGCTGGACGCGTGTGCGAGCGACGCGCAGAAGAAAACGTTTCTCGCGCCCATCTGTCACGGCGATATGCGCGCAACGGTCGCGGTGCTCGAACCGACCGCCTCGTGGGATCGTGCGGCGATTCGCATGGCGGCGACGGCGAACAGTGGTGGCGTCGAATTGACCGGCGAGAAGTGGTTCGTGATGGACGCGGACATCGCCGATTTCCTGATCGTGGCGGCGCGGGCCACCTCTGGCGAACTCGTCCTGGCAATCGTCCCGTCGGATGCGTCCGGCGTCAGCAAGACGGTGACGCCGGGCATGGATCTGACGCGGCGGCAGCATCGCGTGTCGTTCGACGGCGTGCGCGTGCCGGCCGATTGCGTGCTCGCGCGCGGTGCCGCCGCGGACGCCGCGCTGGCGCGTGCGATCGACATCACCGCCGTCGGCGTGTCGGCGGAGATGGTCGGCGGGATGCAGTTCGTGCTCGATCACACGGTCAGCTACGTGAAGACGCGATCGCAGTTCGGCAGACCGATCGGCGCATACCAAGCCGTCCAGCATCGCTGCGTCGACATGTTCGCGCTGGTCGAGGGTGCACGGTCGGCGACGTACTACGCCGCGTACGCGCTCGGCCACGACGATCCGCAGGCGGCCCTCGCGGTCTCGGTCGCGAAGGCGTACGCCAGCGACGCGTTTCGCGACGTCGGCAATATGGCGATCCAGGCGCAGGGCGGCATGGGGTTCACCTGGGAGAACGACACGCATTTGTATTACCGCCGCGCGAAGGGATCGGAGTTGATGTGCGGCGATGCCACCTTCCATCGCGATCGCATCGGACGGGCGCTGCTCGTGCGATGATGTGCGCCATGAAACTGACTATCGGCGCCTTGATCCTCGCGTCGGGCCTCGTCGTCCACGCGGCCGACGGCGGCAGCATCCTGTTCATCGGCAACAGCTTCACGTTCGGATCGGGATCGGCGGTGCACTACTATCGGAACAACACCGTCACCGATCTCAATCACGAAGGTGTCGGCGGCGTGCCGGCGCTGTTCAAGGTGTTCACCGAAGAGGCCGGTCTCAAGTTCGACGTCTCTCTCGAGACCCGCGGCGGCGTCGGCATCGATTTCCACCTGCAGAACAAGAAAGCCGAAATCACCAGCCGCGCCTGGGACATCGTCGTCGCGCACGGCTACAGCACGCTGGACCAGCAGAAGCCGCGCGACCCGGCGAAGCTGATAGAGACGAGCAAAGAACTGGCGACGCTGATGCGCGCGAAGAATCCGAAGGTCGAGCTGTTCCTGACGTCCACGTGGTCGCGTCCCGATCAAGTGTTTCCGGAGAAGGGCGCGTGGGCCGGGAAGCCGCTCGAGGTGATGGCGAAAGACATCCGCGTCGCGTACGACCAGGCGGCGAAGGCGGCGGACGCGAAAGTCGTCCCGGTCGGCGACGCGTTCAATCGCGCGATGGCCGTCGGCTTCGCGGATGCGAATCCGTACGACGGCATCGACGCGAACAAGGTCGATCTCTGGACATTCGACAACTACCATGCGAGCACGTACGGCTATTACCTCGAGGCGCTGATGGTGTTCGGCCGCGTCACGGGCCGCGATCCGCGATCGCTCGGCGACCGTGAGTGCTCCGGCATGGAGCTCGGCTTGTCGACCGCGCAGGTGAACAAACTGCAGCAGATCGCGTTCGACGAACTCGCGGCGCTCGGACCGATCACCGCGAATCCGAAGACCTACACCGAGCGCGGCCAGGCGACGCGATGCCCGGCGAATTGAGGTAAACTGCAAGTAGTTTGCATCGTAAAGTTCGTGCCGAGTACGTCCTCGCCATTCTCTTCACCATTGGTGTCGTCGCGGCCGGCGCCGGCGCGCTGTACTTCTTCGCGACGATGTCGATTCACTCCGATGCGGCGGCGGTCCGGTCGACTGCCGCCGGTGTTCCGCCGCCACAATACGCACGCGCCGTAGAAGACGCGCGCCAGCTCGCGCGCGCGACGGTCGTCACGGACAACCTGCCGGGTCTGTCGGTGGCCATCGCGCACGACGGCGACATCGTGTGGGCCGAAGGATTCGGGTGGGCTGACATCGAGCAACGCACGCCGGTGACGCCCGTCTCGCGGTTTCGCATCGGCAACCTCGGTGTCGTGTTCGCGAAAGCAGCGGTGGACATCCTCGTCGATCGCGGCCGGCTCGACCTCGACGCGCCGGTGCAAAAGTACGTGCGCGCGTTTGGCCAGAAGCAGTGGCCGGTGACCACGCGCGACGTGATCGCCGATCACGTGGCCGTGGACCATCGAGGGATGCCGAACCGTCACTGCGCGACGATCGACGAGGCGGTGCAGGTCTTCGCCGACGATCCGCTGCTGTTCGAACCGCGGACGCAAACGCGCTACTCGATGTACTCGTGGGTCCTGGCCAGCGCCGTCATCGAGAAAGCGGCGGGCCAGCCGTTCTTCGAATTCGTCAATCGTGAGGTGCTGACGCCGTTGCGAATGACGCACACGAGCGCCGATGGACCCGCAGTCCCGGACCGCGTGTCGTTCTACTTCCCGCGCATGAACATGAAGACGCAGCTCGGGTACCAGGCGATCGGTGGCTCGACCGACTACTCGTGCTATTTCGCCGCCGGCGCGTTCGTGTCCACGCCGTCGGATCTCGTCGCGTTTGCGTCGCACACATTACGTAAGGCAGATACGTATCACGGAAGCTCGAGCGGCGGCACGTCAGTACTGATCGTGTCGCCCGAACGTGCGCTCGCCGTAGCGGTCCTGTCGAACGAGTCGTATGCGTACGGCCTCGAACCGATTGCGCTGAAACTTGCAGACATCTTCGCATGGCCAAAATGACCCGACTGGTGCTTACGGTCGCGCTTGTGCTGGTCGCGGCGGTCGCGCCGGCGGAACAGGTCAACGTTCGCCACGCCGAAGGATTGGTCCACGGCTTTCTGTCACTGCGAACGCTCGACGGACACCTGCTGGCCGACGGTGATCTGCTGCAGAACGTCCGAGGCGCGCGCGTCACCAGCCGCCTCGTGTTTCATTTCAAAGATGGATCGCTCCACGACGAGACCGCCGTCTTCTCCGAGCGGCAGCAGTTTCGGTTGCTCCGCGATCACCTGGTCCAGAAAGGCCCGTCGTTTCCGCAGCCGATCGACATGCAGATCGATGCGGTGAAGGGGCAGGTCACCGTGCGGTACGAGGATCACGGCGAAGCGAAGGTGGCGTCCGAGCACATGAATCTGCCGGCCGATCTCGCGAACGGATTGATCCTGACAATGCTGAAGAATGCGCGGGCCGACGCGCCGCCGAAACGTGTGGGGTTCGTGGCGGCGACGCCGAAGCCGAAGCTCGTGACGCTCGCGATAGCAAACGCCGGCGATGAACCGTTCTCGACCGGGGGCATCGGTCGAAGAGCGACGCACTACGTCCTGAAGGTCGACGTCGGCGGCATCACAGGCGTCCTCGCGCCGCTCGTCGGCAAGCAGCCGCCGGACTCACACGTGTGGATCCTCGGCGGCGACGCACCGGCCTTCGTGAAATCGGAGCAGCCGTTCTACAACGAAGGTCCGGTGTGGCGCGTCGAGCTGGTGAGTCCGGTGTGGCCGAAGCACTGATCGCTACTTCTTCTTGTATTTCTCCAACAACTCTTTCATCAGGTCTGCCGTGTTCTTCCCGCCGCCTTTGCGCATCTCCTGCATCATCTCGGTGGACGGCGGCAGGATGTGGTTCGCGCGCATGTAGCCGACGATGTTGCCGTAGATCTCGTTGTTGTGGACGGTCGTGTGCAGGAACGCGATGACCATCTGCTGCGACGACAGGATTTTTTGATCGTTCAGCTTGTCGAACGTCGCGTCGCAGTAGTCAAACGACTCGGCGAGCGCCTTCGCGATCGCGTCCTTGCCCTTCAACTGATCCGTCTTCGCCTTCGGCATCGGATTGTCCTCGCCGCGCAGCTGTGAGCAGTCGAGGTAGTTCCGTTCGGTCGAGTGATTGATCCACTCGCCGAAATCCATTTGTGCCGGATCGAGCTTGAAGTTGTATTTGTCGGCCGGCATGACCGAGGCGGCGCCGATCAAATCGAACTTCACAGGCGTGTAGTAGCGGTTGATGTTCGCAGGCTTCAGCACATCTTGTCCGAAAACGGGCACCGCGAACACCAGGCTGGCGAGGATCAAAAAGGCTGTTTTCATGGGAGCATAATGCCACATGCGCTCCGAACTTCGGTACGCCGTTCGCCAGCTGACCAAATCTCCCGGGTTCACGCTCGTCGCGGTCCTCGGCCTTGCGCTCGGGATTGGCGCGAACGTCGCCGCCTTCAGCGTCATCAACTCGGTGTTTTTGCGCCCGCTGCCGTATCGCGAACCGGATCGCCTCGTGCGGTTGACGTCGACGAACGAAGCGCAGCGTCTGCGACGCATCGGCTTCTCCTACACGCGATACCTCGCGGTGCAGGACCGGCAGCAGGTCTTCAGCGACGTCGCGCTGATCACCGGCAACGCGTTCACGCTGACAGGCAAGGGCGATCCGGAACAGCTGATTGGCTTGCAGGCCGCGGCGTCGCTGCTGCCGACGCTCGGCCTGCAGCCGGTCATCGGGCGAAATTTCTCCCCCGCCGAAGACAGCCGCGGCGGCGAGCACGTCGTGCTGATCAGCAACGAAATGTGGCGGCAGCGCTTCAACGCGTCGCCGTCGGCGCTGGGGCAAACGCTGACGCTCGACGGTGCGCCGTACACGATCATCGGCGTGCTGCCAGAGGCCGCGACCGCCTTTCCGCTGAACCAACTGCAAATCTGGGTGCCGCGGCCGGCGGAGGTCCCGTTCATCGTGCCATCGCAACTGAACGGCGGCGGCTATTTCTTCAACGTGATCGCGCGGCTGAAGCCGGGCGTCTCGCTCGCGCAGGCGCGCGACGCGATGAAGGTGGTCGAAGAAAACTACCGCGTCGAACACGCCGCGAACGTCGATGCGCCATCGAAGCTCGAAGTCGTGCCGATCCTCGAGGACGCCGTCGGCGATCAACAGCGCAGTTACCTGTTGCTGTTCGCCGCGGTCGCGTGCGTGTTGTTGATCGCCTGCGCGAACATCGCGAACCTCGTCCTCGCGCGGCTGGCCGGCAGACGGCGAGAAATCGCCGCTCGCTTCGCGCTCGGCGCGAGCCGGTTCGACGTCATCCGCCAACTCGTGACCGAAAGCATGCTCGTCGCCGTCCTCGGCGGCGTGGCCGGAGTGCTGATGGCGCAGTGGGCGCTTGCCGCACTGCTCGCGTTCGGCGCCGACATCATCCCGCGCGCCGTCGAAATCCGCATCGATCCGATCGCGATGACGTTCGCGCTCGTCGTGTCGCTCGTGACCGGATTAGCGATCGGCGTACTGCCGGCATGGCAGGCGGCGAACGTCAACGTCCAGGAAGCGCTGAAAGAAGCGGGTCGCGGATCGATCGGATCCGGGCGGCGCCTGCGCGCCGGACTGCTCGTCGCCGAGGTCTCGCTGTCGCTCGTGCTGCTGATCTCCGTCGGCCTGCTGCTCACCAGTTTCGCGCGGCTGCAGCAAGTGCAGCCAGGCTTCGAGCCCGAGAATGTCTTTACCGCACAACTGGCGCTGCCGCCCAGATACGACCGCGCGAAGCTCGTCACGTTCTACGAGCAGTTCTACCGGCAGCTCTCGACGTTGCCCGGCGCGACATCCGCGGCGCTGACCGATCGCGTGCCGCTGACGGGCGGTCAGACGCCAGCGCCCGTCGCGGTGATGGGGAAGTCGCTGCCGCCGCTGAGCGAGCGGCTGAACGCCAATCGTCATCTCGTCTCGCCGAAGTACTTCGCCACGCTCGGCATTCCGATCCGCGCCGGACGCGACTTCGACGAACGCGACAGCTCGCGCGTCCCGCACGTCGTGATCGTCAACGAGACGTTCGCGCGCCGCGTCTTTGGCGGCGAGGATCCGATCGGCAAGACGCTCGTCACCGGTATGGCGCAGCTGCCGTCGCAGGTCGTGGGCGTCTGCGCCGACATCCGCAGCGCGACGCTCAACGAACCGCCGACGCCGGACTATTTCCTGCCGGCGCTGCAGCGGCCCGAGGCGTTCACCAACATCCTCGTGCGCACGAACCTCGGTGCCGCCGCGATCCAACCGGCGGTCCGCGAAGCGCTGAAAGCGGTGGACCCCGAACTGCCGCTGCTGCGACCGCAGATGCTGACGACGCGGATTGCGCGTACGGTCGCGGACCGTAAGCTGGCGCTGCTGCTGCTCGGCGCGTTCGGCGTCCTCGCGCTCGTCCTCGCGAGCCTTGGCGTCTACAGCGTGATGGCGCACCTCGTCACGTTCCGCACGAGCGAGATTGGATTGCGGATGGCGCTCGGTGCGTCCCCGTCCGTCGTGATGCGGATGGTCCTCGGCCACGGACGGCGCCTTACGATCATCGGCATCGTGCTCGGCATCGCCGGCGCGCTCGTCGTCTCGCGGCTAATGCAGCAGGCGC
>DASREL010000188.1:0-8076 GCA_035652075.1 Vicinamibacterales bacterium | reverse complement strand
GTCACGCCGTCTTTCGTGATGGTCGGCGAACCGAACTTCTTGTCGAGGACGACGTTGCGCCCTTTGGGTCCGAGCGTCACCTTGACGGCGTCGGCCAGCTGGTTGACGCCGCGCAGCACCGCCTGGCGGGACTGCTCGCCGTACACAATCTGTTTTGCCATTGCGTTTGTTCTCCTGTTTCGCTCGCCTAAAGGCTTCGCGCTACTTCTTTTTCTTGGTGTCGCCGCCTTCGATGACGGCCAGAACTTCGTCTTCGCGCATGATGAGGTACTCCTCACCATCCAGCTTGATTTCCTGACCCGAGTACTTGCCGAACAGGATCAGGTCGCCCGCTTTGACGTCGAGCGGGACGCGCTTGCCATCGTCTTTCGACTTGCCGTTGCCGGCGGCGATGACTTTGCCTTGCTGCGGCTTTTCCTTCGCGGTATCGGGGATGATGATGCCACCGACTTTCTGCTCACCCTCCTCGATGCGCTGGACAATGATGCGGTCGTGCAGCGGTCTGACGTTCATTCGTATCGCTCCGTGTTGTTGAGAAACTGGCAGCCCTCTGTGACTTAGCACTCGGTAGGGCCGACTGCTAATTATAGTGGAGCGGCTGGCAGTGTCAACCTGGGACTGCTAAGCGCCGGTCGAGCCCGGCTAGTAGCGTTTGATCTTGTATTCGCCCATTTTGCGGGCGAGGGTGTTGCGGTGGATCCCGAGTGTATCGGCGGTTTTGGTGACGCTGCCGTCGCACTGGCCGAGGACGCTCGTGATGAAGCGCTTTTCGAACTCGCGCACGGCGTCCTCGAACATCACGCCCTTGTCGACCATTTCCTCGACGAGTTTCTGCAAGCGCTCGGCGATCACTGCAACTCCCGTCCGGTCAGCCGGCGGAATGCGTCGACGTACTTTTCGCGCGTCTTGGCGACGACCTCCGCGGGCAGCGATGGAACCGGAGGCTGCTTGTTCCATTTGATCTGCTCGAGGTAATCGCGCACGTACTGTTTGTCGAAGCTCGGTTGCGCGCCGCCTGGCTTGTAGCTGTCCTCGGGCCAGAAACGCGACGAATCGGGCGTCAGCACTTCGTCGATCAGGATGACGTTGCCGTCCGGCAGCACGCCGAATTCGAATTTCGTGTCAGCAACGATGATGCCGCGCGACTCCGCGTGCTTCGAGCCTTCGGCGTACAGCGTCAGCGTCAGATCGCGGACGCGCCGAAGCAGATCCGTGCCGATCATGTTCGCGGCGTCGCGCTCGCTGATGTTGATGTCGTGGCCGCTTTGCGCTTTCGTCGCCGGCGTGAAGAGCGGCTCGGGCAACCGATCCGATTCGCGGAGTCCGGCAGGCAGCTTCACGCCGCACACTTCGCCGGTCGCGACGTAATCTTTCCACCCGGATCCGGAAATGTATCCACGCGCCACGCACTCGATCGGCAGCGGCTCGGTTCGTGTGACGAACATCGAACGGCCGCGCAGCAGATCGGCCGCAGACCGCGCGGGCTCCGGATACTCAGCGGGATCGGTCGTGATGACGTGGTTTCTGACAATCGATCCCGTGCGCTCGAACCAGAAGCTCGAGATTTGCGTAAGGACTTTCCCCTTGTCGGGAATGCCCGAGCCGAGCACGTAATCGAACGCCGAAATACGGTCGGTCGCGACAATCAGCAGGCGATCGCCAAAGTCGTATATGTCGCGGACTTTGCCGTGACGATCCGGCTTTCGGTCGGCAAGCGTGGTGTGCAGAATTGGAGAGGCGAGCGACAACAAACGATCCTCTAAGCGAGAAGATGTGCATCTTACAAGGTGCGCTTTCGACTGACAACAACAACATATGGGGGAGGTATAGTAGAAACGCTCAAGTCGAGATGAAATCACACGTACGGACCGCGCTCGTACTTCTCGTCGCCGCCGGACTCGTTGCGCTCTTCTTGCGCAACGTGGATCTCGTCAGCGTGGCGTCGGACATCGCCCACGCGCGGCCCGAATGGTTGGCCTTGTCGCTCGCGACCGCGTTTATCAACCTCGCCATCCGCGCCTACCGCTGGCAGTACTTACTCGAGCCGCTCGGCCGGACGACGTTCGCCAGCGCGTTTCGTGCAACGGCCGTCGGGTTTGCCGCGAGCACGGTGTTGCCGGCGCGAGCCGGCGAGGTCATTCGCCCCTACTTTCTGGCACGCACCGCCAAGACCGACGATCGCATGAGCGCCACGGGCGCCTTCGCGACGATTGTCGTCGAGCGGGTACTGGACGTCATTACCGTTTTGACCCTCGTCGCGTCGTACGTGTTCGTGTTCGGTCGCGACATGGCGCTGACCAAACCGATCGCGTTTGCGTGGCTCAAAGGAATTGGCGCCGTCGGCGCCGCGGGTGCGGCCGTGACGCTCGTCGTCCTGTTTCTGCTCGCCGGTGACCCAAAGCGCCTTGGACGCGCCACCGAGCGCCTTGCGCGCGTCGTCCCGTCGTTCGCCTCGGCGATCGCCAGTATCGTGGAGAAATTTGCGCGCGGTCTCGGCGCGGTCCGGCGTCCCGGGCGATTGTTCGTCGCGCTCCTGTGGTCGTTTCCGCTGTGGCTGTCGATCGCGCTCGGCTTGTGGAGTGTGACGCGCGCGTTTCAACTCGCCGTGCCCTTCACCGGCAGCTTCATCGTCCTGGCCATCCTCGTTCTCGGCGTGGCGGTGCCGACGCCCGGGGCGGTCGGCGGATTTCACGCGGCATTTCGATACAGCACGACGGCGTTCTTCGGCGCGCCTGACGCGGCCGCCGTCGGCGCCGCGATCGTGGCGCATCTTCTCTCGGTGGGACCGTCCTTGCTGCTCGGATTGCTGTTCGCCGCGCAGGTGGGTCTCAACGTCGAAGGGCTGCGCCGGCTGGCGCGCCAAGCGGAGCATCCGGCGTAGCGATGAAGTGTCCTTACTGCGCCCACCTGGGCGACAAAGTCGTTGATTCGCGCGAGTCAAAGGAAGGCGAGGTCATTCGCCGACGGCGCGAGTGTCTCGATTGCGGCAAACGATTCACGAGCTACGAGCGGATCGACGAGATCCCCTACATGGTCGTGAAGAAAGACGGCACGCGCGAGCGGTTCGACCGGCAGAAGCTGATCACCGGTTTGCTCAAGGCGTGCGAGAAGCGGCCGGTCAGCGTCTCGTCGCTCGAGACGATCGCCGACCGTGTCGAGGCTGCGCTGCAGGAGCGTCCTGAAAAGGAAATCGCGACCGCCGACGTCGGCGGCTTCGTGATGGAGGAACTCAAGAAGCTCGACAAAGTCGCATACGTGCGGTTTGCATCCGTGTACCGGCACTTCCGCGACATCCACGAGTTTGCCGACGAACTCAAAGACCTGTTGAATCCCAAAGAGTAAATGGCCGCAACCGTCACGTCCATCGCGCCACGACGGACGACGGCGAATCGGACGCCCGAGCCGCCGCGGCGGCCGTTCCGAGACAACCCGCGGCTGATCCTCGCCGGCATCGCGGTACTGCTCGCCGTCTTTGTCGGGCTCGTCGCGGTCGCCAACGGCACGTCGCGTTTCTCGCCCGATTTCCTCAGCGAGTTCGTCCTGTACGCGCTCTCCGCCGCAGACCTGACGATGCTCGCGGCGCTGTTCTTCGTGCTCGCGCGCAACATCATCAAGCTGATCGTCGAGCGCCGGAAGGCGCTGCCGTTCGCGCGGTTCCGCGCGAAGCTCGTCATCCTGCTGCTCGGGATGACGCTCGTGCCCGCCGTCCTCGTGCTCATCGTGGGCAGCGAGTTGATGATCCAGAGCGTCGATCGCTGGTTCAACGCGCCGATGGACGAGATCCTGACGTCCGCGAACAAAATTGCCAGCGACGATTACAGTGAGCGGCAGGCGACGGTCGCGGACCAGGCGGATCGGACGGCGCGGATGCTGTCGTCCATCGACCTGTCGAACGCTGACGTGTCGCGCGTGCGCGAGACGATTGGCGTCGAGGTGGCGCCGGAGCGCGCGCAGATGATCGAGGTGTACCGCATCGCACCGGCGACGGGACCGCTGCCGCGGCTCGAACTGCTGTCCACGGTCGCCGCCGCGTCGGTGTCGCCCGATCGGACGCGCGCGGCGGTGGACCGTCTCGCCGCGCAGGCGCTGGCTGATAACCGCACGATCCGATCGGTGGAAACCGCCGGAAGCGTCGGCGACATCCTGCACGCGGCCGCGGTGATCAAATCGAAGGACGCGAAGCCGGTCGGCGTCGTCGTCGCCACCGACTACTTGACGGGCGATCTCGCGACGCGATCGCGGCGCATGACGGACGCGTTCGAGAAATACAACCAGCTGCGCGTGCTGAAGCGACCGCTGGCGGGCGTGTACTTGTCGTTCTTCCTGATGGTGACGCTGCTGATCCTCGTCGGCTCGACGTGGATGGGTCTGTACATCGCGAAGCGCATCACGCGGCCGGTGCAGATGCTGGCGGCGGCGGCGCGCGAGATCGGCGCCGGACGTCTCGAGCAGCGGGTCGAGCCGCAAAGCAACGACGAATTCGGCGGCCTCGTCGAAGCGTTCAATGCGATGGCGAGCGAGTTGGCCACAAGCCGGCGCAAAGTGGAACGGTCCACGATCGCGCTCGAGCGGAAAGCGGCTGAGGTCGAAGGCCGCCGCCGCTACATCGAGACGATTCTCGAGCGCATCACCACCGGCGTCGTGTCGGTGGACGCCACCGGCGCGGTAACGACGATCAATAGCGCCGCCTCGCGCTTGCTGAGCCTGGATCGCCGGATCATCGGGCAGCCGCTGACGTCGGTGTTCGATCGCGCCGACCTGCAGCCGCTCGCGGCGCTGGTCACGGCCAGCGGTCGCGCGAAGTCGGAACCGGTCGCGCAGGAGATCGCCATTCCACGCGAAGGACAGGAAGCGCACCTCGCCGTCGTCGCGACGACCCTGGTCGGCGAAGCGGGCGTTCCCGAAGGGATGTTGCTCGTCGTGGACGACGTGACGCCGTTGATCCGCGCGCAGAAAGTCGCCGCCTGGCGCGAAGTCGCGCGTCGGCTCGCGCACGAAATCAAGAACCCGCTGACGCCGATTCAACTGAGCGCCGAACGGCTCCGGCGGCATTTCACGAACGCACCGCCGCAGGCCAAAGCGCTCGTCGACGAATGCACGACGACGATCGTCGGCGAAGTCGAATCGCTCAAGGGGTTGGTCGACGAGTTCTCGCAGTTCGCGCGGATGCCGTCGCCGAAAACGATCCCGACGGATCTCGCGCAGCTCATCACCGACACGCTCGCGCTCTACAACGGCCTCTTCACCGACGTCCGGATCGATCAGCGGTTCGCCGCTGGCGTTCCGCTCGTGCGGCTCGATGCGGAACAGATCAAGCGCGTGATGATCAACTTGATCGACAACGCCATCGAAGCGATGGAGCGGCGGGGGCACATCGTCATCGAGACGCAGCTCGATGCCGCGAACAGCGTCGTGCGCGTCATCGTTGCCGACAACGGTCCGGGCATCCCGGCGGCCGAGCGCGAGAAGTTGTTCTTACCGTATTACTCGACGAAGGGGCGTGGCAGCGGGCTCGGGTTGGCGATCGTGCGTCGCATCATCGCCGAGCACGGCGGCAGCATCGACGTCGGCGACAACATCCCGCACGGCACTCGCTTTACAATCGAGCTGCCGTGCTGAGGAACACGAAAGGCTCGAAAGCACGAAACTCACGAAAACCAGACCGTCTGTTTCGTGTGTTTCGTGCGTTTCGTGTATTTCGTGGCTAGAGAATGGTGAAACCTTCGATATTGATCGTGGATGACGAGCCCGGCGTCCGCACCGCGCTGACGGGCGTGCTGCAGGACGAAGGGTACGCCGTGGAGTCGGTGTCGAGCGGCGAGGCGTGTCTCGATCGCGTGACGCGCGGGCCCGTCGATCTGATCGTGCTCGACGTCTGGCTACCCGGGATGGACGGTCTCGCCACGCTGGCGCGGCTGCGCGAGCGGCAGGTCGACGCGCAGGTCGTGTTGATATCGGGGCACGGCAACATCGAATCGGCGGTGCGCGCGATCAAAATGGGCGCGTTCGACTTCGTCGAGAAGCCGCTATCGCTCGAGAAGACGGTGCTGGTGATCGGCAACGCGCTGCGTCAGCGTCGGCTCGAAGCCGAGAACAAGGCGCTGCGCGCGAAAGTCGACCGCACGCACACGATGATCGGCGAGAGCTACGCCATGCGGCAGTTGCGCGAGCAGGTCGCGATGGCGGCGCCGACCAACGGACGCGTGCTCATTTACGGCGAGAACGGCACCGGCAAAGAACTCGTCGCGCGGACGATCCACACGCTGAGCCGGCGGCGCGCCGCGGCGTTCGTCGAGGTCAACTGCGCGGCGATTCCGGAAGAACTGATCGAGAGCGAGCTCTTCGGGCACGTGCGCGGCGCGTTCACCGGCGCCGTCTCCGATCGCAGAGGGAAGTTCGAAGCGGCCGACGGCGGTACGATCTTCCTCGATGAAATCGGCGACATGACCCTGAAGACGCAGGCCAAGGTGCTGCGTGTGCTGCAGGAGCAGACGCTCGAGCCCGTCGGCGGGACGCAGCGGATCAAAGTCGATGCGCGCGTGTTGGCAGCGACCAACAAGGACCTGCAGTCGGAGATTCGAGGCGGTCGCTTCCGCGAGGATCTGTACTTCCGGCTCAACGTCATCCCCATCTTCGTTCCGCCACTCCGCGATCGTCAGGAAGACATCCCGCTGCTCGCGGATCATTTCATGGCGGAGTTCGCGCGCGAATATGGCCGGCGCGCGAAAGGGTTTGAGCCGGGTGCGCGCGGCGCCCTGCAGTCGTATCCGTGGCCAGGCAACGTTCGCGAACTGCGCAACGTTATCGAGCGGCTGATGATCATGGTCCCCGGCGATGTGATCTCCGCGCACGATCTCGGATTCCTCGATCCAACCGGCCTGACGCGGCCCTCGTCCGACGCACCCGCGCCCGATCGCGTGACACTCCACGAGGCGCGCGATCGCTTCGAACGCGATCTGATTCTGCGGACGCTTGCGGAGCAGCAGGGCAACATGTCGCGAACCGCCGAAGTCCTCGGCGTCGAGCGCAGCAACCTGTACCGGAAGATGAAGTCCTTCGGCATCGCACCATCGCGGCGCCCGGAGGAAGAAGGGGAGCCCGCGTAGCGCGAAGACTTAACCGAGCGTTCTGAGCTTGTTCTCCAGGATCTGATTCGGATTGAATCCCGCGATCTGCAAGTAAAACTCGGCTGCCGCATTGAGCGCGGCGGACGGTACCAGCCCGACGATCTCGCTTTCGAGAATCTGCACGCCGTACCGCTCGCACTCGCGCTTGACCGTTTCGAAGACGCGGAAGATCGGCGTCTTCTCGTAATTCGTCAGGTTCATCGACACCTGGACGATGCCGCGGTCGGTGAGTGTGAAGCCGGCGGCCTTGACATAGCGGTAGCCGCCGCTGCTGTGACGAATCGCGGCGGCGATCTTCTTCGCGACATCGAGACGATCGGTGGCCAGGTTGATGTTGTAGGCGATGAGCGCCATGCGCGCGCCGATCACCGAGGCGCCGGCGGTCGGATGCGGCGCAGATGGACCGAAGTCCGGCGCCCAGCCGGCGGTCACCATCTTCGTTGCGAGCCCTTCGAACTCGCCGCGGCGGATGTCCTCGAGGTTCTTCCGAATCGGATTGGTCGACGCCTCTTCGTACAGGTAAACAGGGACGGCGAATCGCTGCGCCACGGCCGCGCCGACTTTCTTCGCGAGCTCGACGCACTCCGCCATCGTCACCCCGTCGATCGGCACGAACGGCACGACGTCCACGGCGCCGAGACGCGGATGCTCCCCGGTGTGCGTCCGCAGATCGATCGCGGCGACCGCGCGCTCGAAGAGCGCCATCACTGCGCGCTCGACGCCCGTCGCATCACCCGCAAACGTAAACACCGATCGGTTGTGCGACGCATCCGAGGAGTGATCGAGCAGTCGGACGCCCGGCGTGCTCGTGATCGCCTCGGCGCAGGCGGCGATCACCTCGGGTCGACGTCCCTCGCTGACGTTCGGAATGCACTCGATGACCATGGAAACTGCAGTATAATTCGTTCGCCTGATGTCAGATTCTTCACCGAGCGATATGGCGCGCGCA
>DASREL010000187.1:0-20904 GCA_035652075.1 Vicinamibacterales bacterium | reverse complement strand
TCGTACTCCTCGGTGCCGCGATAAAAGATTCCCGAATTGCCCGCCTCGCCAATTTTCCACTCCAACTCGAGCACGAAATCGCCAAACTCGTCGCGCGACACGATGTCGCCGACTGACCCCTGTTTCGAGAGCGCCTTGTCTTCGATCTTCCAGCCGGCGGGAACGGCATCCGACTTGTAGCCCCGCCAGTGGTCTAGTGACGTGCCATCGAAGAGGACGCGGGACGATGTCATTGCGGATTGAGGATTGAGGATTGCGGATTTATTGATTGATTGAGCCGCGGAGACGGCTGCTAGAAACGCAAGGCACACAGCAAGTCGCATGGGCAGATTATGCAACTTCGGGGCATTTCGGCGGGGCAAAATCTGCACGCATTTCGGTCGTCGATCCCCGTTTTATTAGGGTTTTCGCGTGGTCCAGCGGTTGCGTAGCTCTACCGCATGACTCCAGACGAATTGAAAAAGCGAACGCGCAAGTTTGGTGTCGCCGTCTTCAAGTTCGCGCGGACGCTACCAACCGATCCGGCGACGCTCATCGTGGTTCGGCAGATGGTGAGCAGTGGGTCCTCTGTCGGTGCGAACTATCGAAGCGCGTGCCGTGCAAAGTCTCGACCTGATTTCATCTCCAAGATGACGACCGCCGAAGAGGAAGCAGACGAGACGCAGTATTGGTTTGAATTCCTGGTCGAAGGGGAAGTAATCGCGAAGACCGCCGCAGCCTGGTTCATCGAAGAGGCGGAGCAGTTGGTGAAGATCTTCGTCGCGTCCATCAAGACGGCCCGGGGATACAGTCGTTAATCACCAATCAGGCACCAATCATCAATCACCAATCACCAATCACCAATCCCCAATCCCCAATAAATCCGCAATCCTCAATCCTCAATCCGCATTGACCGAGAGCGGTATACTCCGGTCATGCGCAGCGCTCTCATCTCTGTCGGTTCGTTGTTCGTCGTCCTGTCGTTGCTGAGCGCGCAGCCGCGTTCCCACCGCAACTCGATCATCTCCTTACTCGAGCAACACAAGTCCGTCTTTGGCGTTTACGCGCCGAGTAACCAAGGGCGCCGCGGAGAACCGCCGACATCGCGCAGTCCGCTCGAACTGGCGAAAGATGCGTTCGCGTACAAGACCGCTGATTTCTTGTTCAACGGCAGCGCCGAGAATGGCATCGATCGCGCGATGCCGGCGATCAGCGCGTTTGCGGACGCGATGAAAACCGTCGGCGAGACGCGTCCGCTCGTGTTGAAGATCCCGAAGATCGATCCCGACCGGACGCAGGCGGCGGCGAACATCGCGCGGGAACTGAACGCCGGCGCCACCGGCATCATGTTCGTCGAGACCGAAAGCGCGGACGAAGTGCGCGCGGGCATCGCGGCGATGCGGTCGGCGAAGGGTGGCCTGTGGCCGCTCGATCCGAACGGCGAACTGATCAACTGGACGATCGTCGAGAGCAAAGAAGGGCTGAAGCACGTGCGCGAGATCGCGCAGGTGAAAGGGATCGGCGTGCTATGGCCCGGCGCGGGCACGCTGCGCGGCGTCTTCTCGACGACCAACGACAAAGGGGAGCGCGTGCTGGATCAAGAGGGGTGGGAAGGCGCCATCCAGCAGGTGCTCGCCGCGTGCAAGGAATTCCACGTCCCGTGCGGCTTTCCGGCCAACCCCAACGACATCGAAATGCGCATGAAGCAAGGCTTTAGCGTCTTCGTGATGAACTGGGGCGACGCCGGCTTCAAGGCCGTCGACATCGGCCGCACGATCGCCGGCCGCAACTAACCCTCCGAAATTTCCGGTTGCATCCTCGAGCGGACCGGATCTACGCTCGTATTTAACTGAACAGTTAAATGAAACGATTAAAGAAAAAGCGGCGGGGGCCACGGCGCGATTCCGACACCGAACGGGCGATTCTCGACGCCGCGCACGCCGTGTTCGTGCGCCGCGGGACCGCCGGCGCGCGGATGCAGGAGATCGCGAAGGAAGCCGGCGTCAACCAGGCGCTGCTGCACTACTACTTCCGCAGCAAGGAGGCGCTCGCGCGCGCCGCCTTCGAGCGCGCCGCGACGCAGCTGATGCCGGCGGTGATTCAGGTCGTGGCGTCGGAGAGGCCGCTCGAAGAGAAAGTGGAGGAGGTGATCGCGCTCGAACTCGAGCACCTCTCGCGTGCGCCGTACCTGCCCGGCTACATCATCGGCGAGGTCACGCATCACCCCGAACGCGCGCGGCAGTTGATCGCGGCGATGACACACGGCCTCACGCCGGACGACATCCGTCCGCGGATGTTCGGTCCGCTGTCGCGGCAGATCGCGGAGCGCGTCGCCGCCGGACGCATGCGCCCGATTGCCGCCGACTCGTTCATGGTCAACCTGATGTCGCTGTGCATTTTTCCCTTCGCCGGACAACACATGCTGCAGGCGATGCTCGGTCTCGACGCGGACGGATTCCGCCAATTCATCGCGCGCCGACGCGACGAGCTGCCGCAGTTCTTCCTTGGAGCGCTGAGACCATGAAGGCGTTTGTCGTCGGAGTCGCCCTGTCGATCGCGACGGCCGCGTCCGCGCAGGAGCCGCTGCAACTCGGTGCGCTCCTGCGGGAGGCGCACCAGGCCGATCCGCGAGCGAAAGAACTCGAGCTGCTCGCGTCGCAAACCGATCTGCGGTTGCGCAACATCGATGTCGAGCGGCTGCCCGCGGTCAGCGCGCTCGGACAATCGCAGTATCAGTCCGACGTGCCGACGGCGCCGTTCGCGTTGCCAAACGGCGAGCCCGCCTTCGCGCCGCCGAAGTTCACCTACGACGCATCGGTGCGCGTCGATCAGCGCCTCTACGATCCGTCGCTCGATCCGCGCCGCGCGTTGGCGCGTGCCGATCTCGCCGAAGCGCAAGCCCGCGTGCGGACCGCGCTGTTCGGACTGCGTCAGGAGGTGAACGAGGCGTTCTTCGCCGCGGCGTTGCTGCAGGAACAGGTCGGCGCGCTCAACGCCTCGGTGGACGATCTCGAGATGCGCCTTCGCGAGACGACGGCGCGCGTCCGCGAGGGGGCCGCGCTCGCGGGAGAAGCGGCCGCGGTCGAAGCGACGCTGCTGCGCCAGCGGCAGCAGGTCGACGAACTGCAATCGCTCCGCGCCGCCGCGCTCGCGCGGCTCTCGCGTCTGACCCATCGCCCGATTGCGTCCGACGCGACGCTCGCGCTGCCCGATCTCGGCGCGACCGTCGACCGTGTGCGCGCGTCGCTCGCCAGCACGCGGTCTCGCCCCGAATACGAGCAGTTCGCGCGCACCCGCGACCGCGTGGCGCGTCAGCAGGACGTCGCGAGCGCGGGCGACAAACCGTCCGTGTCGCTCTATGGGCGCGCCGGCTATGGCCGTCCCGGTCTCAATTTCATCAACGATCGCGGCGAGACGTACGGCCTCGCGGGCGTGCAGCTGCAATGGAAGGCGTGGACGTGGGGTGCCTCGGGTCGCGAACGCGAAGCGCTCGCGCTGCAGCAGTCGATCGTCGTTGCCGAGGAGTCGGCGTTCACCGAGACGGTCCAACGCAACACCGACAACGACATCGCCGCGATCGATCGCCTGCGCGGCGTGGCATCCGCCGACGACCGGATCGTCACGCTCCGCGAAGCGATCGACCGTGCCGCGCGCATCCGGCTGCAGGAAGGTGTGACGACCGCCGCGGACTATCTCGATCGGCGGACGGAATGGCTGACGGCGCAATTCGATCGCGCGCGGCATCGCGTCGAGCTGGCGCAGTCAGAAGCACGGTTGTTGACGACGTTAGGTGTGGAGGTCCAATGAAACGCCACCCATGCAGCCCTAAAGGGCTGCGCTACATGATTCTGTTGGTCCTCTTGAGCGGGTGCGCACGACAACAGCCGCCGGACGCCTACGGCAACGTCGAAGCAACCGAGGTCGTCGTCGGCGCCGAAGCCGCCGGTCGCCTCGTGGCGTTCACGGCGACGGAAGGGCAGACGCTGACCGTCAACGCGGTGGTCGGATCCGTCGATTCGACGGAACTGGCGCTGCAGCGCGAGCAAGCCGATGCGCAGCGGACGGCGACCGCGTCGCGGATCGACGAACTGCATCAGCAGATTGCCGCGCTCGAGGCGCAGCGAAGCGCGGCGATCGCCGAACGCGACGCCGCGACGGCGCAACGCGCGGCGCTCGTGTCGCAGCACGAGATTGCCAAGCGTAGCTTCGATCGGACGACAAGGTTGATCGCCGAACAGGCCGCGACCTCGCAGCAGCTCGATCTGGCCGAGCGTGATTACCGCGTGCTGACGGATCAGATCAAAGCGCAGGACGAACAGATTCGCGCGCGTGACAGGCAGGTGGTGGCGCAGGGCGATCAGATTCGCACGGTCCGCGCGCAGGAGCAGACGATCCGCGCGCAGGTGAAATCGGCGGATGCGCAGGTCAGTCAGATCGCCGAGCGGATCCGGAAGAGCGAGGTGCGCAATCCCACGAACGGCACGGTGTTGACCACGTATGCCAAGGCCGGCGAGATGGTGCAGATCGGCCAGCCGCTGTATCGGATTGCGGATCTCTCGTCCGTGGACGTTCGTGCCTACGTCACCGAGCCGCACTTGTCGTCGGTCCGCATCGGCCAGGACGCCACCGTATCGGTCGACGCCGGGAACGGTCAGCGCCAGACGATGGCCGGCAAGGTGACGTGGATTTCCCCGAAGGCGGAATTCACGCCGACGCCGATTCAAACGCGCGAAGAACGCGCCGATCTGGTCTACGCGATCAAGATCCGAACGCCCAACACGAACGGCCTGTTGAAGATCGGAATGCCGGTCGATGTCCACTTCTGACGCGGTCGTCGTCGAACGCATCGCGAAACGCTTCGGCTCGACCACGGCGCTGTCCGACGTGTCGTTTTCCGTTCGCGCCGGCGAGCTCTTCGGGTTCGTCGGCCCGGACGGAGGCGGCAAGACCACGCTGTTCCGGATCCTGGTGACGCTGATGTTGCCCGACTCCGGCCGCGCGACCGTGCTCGGCCGCGACGTCGTGCGCGATCTGTGGGCGCTGCGGCAGCGAATCGGCTACATGCCCGGCCGCTTTTCGTTGTATCCGGATTTGAGCGTCCTCGAGAATCTGCGCTTCTTTGCGTCGGTCTTCGGCACGACGATCGATCGCGAGCGCGAACGGATCGATCCGATCTACCGCCAACTCGAAGCCTTCAACGACCGGCGCGCCGGCGCGTTGTCTGGCGGGATGAAGCAGAAGCTCGCGCTGTGCTGTGCGCTGGTGCACCGTCCGGAGATCCTGTTCCTGGACGAACCGACGACCGGCGTCGACGCCGTCTCGCGCCGCGAGTTCTGGGATCTGCTCGCCACGCTGAAGCAGTCAGGGCTGACGGCCATTGTTTCTACGCCCTACATGGACGAAGCGCATCGGTGCGATCGCGTCGCGCTGATCGAGCGCGGTCGGTTGCTGGTCACCGACACGCCACAGCGCATTGCGGACTCGTTCGATCGACCGCTCGTCGCCGTCCGCGTCGACGCACGCTATCGTGCGCTGCAGGCGCTGCGCGAATCGCCGAAGGTGGAGCACGTCTACCCGTTCGGCGAAACGCTGCACGTCACCGGCGCCGATCCGGCGTACGTCCGGCAGTGGCTGACGACGCGCGGCTTTGCTGACGCGACAGCAGAATCAGCGCCGGCGACGATCGAGGACGTGTTCATCGCGCGGATGGGCGCATGACCGCCGAACTCGCGATCGACGCGCGCGAGTTGACGCGGCAGTTCGGCGCGTTTACGGCGGTCGATCGCATCACGTTCGACGTGAAGCCGGGAGAGGTGTTCGGATTCCTCGGCGCGAATGGCGCCGGCAAGACGACGGCGATTCGCATGCTGACGGGGCTGCTCGCACCGTCGAGCGGCCAGGCGACGGTCGCGGGTCACGACGTGCAGCGCGCATCCGAACGCGTGAAGCAGAACATCGGCTACATGAGCCAACGGTTCTCGCTCTACGAGGACCTCACCGTCCGCGAGAACATCCAGCTCTATGGCGGCATTTACGACCTGACCGATCGTCAGATCGAGGAACGCACCGCGCGGATGCTCACGCGTTTGCAGTTGGAACACGCGGCCGACGAGTACGTCCGCGCGGTGCCGCTCGGCTGGCGGCAGAAGCTCGCATTTTCGGTCGCCCTCCTCCACGAACCGCGCGTCGTCTTTCTCGACGAGCCGACGAGCGGCGTCGATCCGATCACGCGCCGGCAGTTCTGGGAGTCGATTTACGAAGCCGCGTCCGCCGGCACGACGGTGCTCGTGACGACGCACTACATGGACGAGGCCGAATACTGCGATCGCATTTCGATCATGGTCGCCGGACGGATTGCGGCGCTCGGCCGCCCGTCCGAGTTGAAGCAGCAGTTCAACGTGCCATCGATCGACGAGCTGTTCGTGCGGCTCACGAGGGACATGTGACGGCGCTCTTCGGACTGATTCGCAAAGAGGTCTATCACATCCTTCGCGATCGACGGACGCTCGCGGTGATCATCGCGCTGCCGGTGCTGCAGGTGATTCTGTTCGGCTACGCGATCCGCACGGACGTGGATCACGTGCGCCTTGCGATCGTCGATCCGGCGCCAGACGCCATGACGCTCGACATTCGTGCACGACTGAGCGGAGGCGGCGTCTTCACGACGGTCGCCGTGCTGCCGGACGCGCGGTCGCTCGACGAGCTCTTTCGGCGCGGCATCGCGCAGGGCGCCGTCGTCTTCGAACCGGGATTCGCCGAGCACCTGGGCCGCGGCGAACCCGGTCAGGTTCAGATCATCGGCGACGCGACCGAGCCGAACACCGGCAGCATCGTGCAGGCCTATGCGGCGGCCGTGCTCCAGTCGTACGAGCAGGACGCGCTCGCGGACGGTCGATCCGTCCGCATCGTGCCGGCCATGCGCATGCGATTCAACCCGACGCGGCAGAGTTCGAATCTGTTCGTGCCTGGGCTCATGGCGTTCGTGCTGACGATCGTGTCGTCGCTGATGACGGCCATTTCGCTGACACGCGAGAAGGAGACCGGCACGCTCGAAGCGCTGCTGGTGTCACCGCTCCAGCCGTGGCAGATCATCGCCGGCAAAGTCGCGCCCTACGTCGTCGTCGGCTTCGTCAGCGTGATCGGCGTCCTCGTCGAAGCGCGACTCGTGTTCAACGTGCCGCTGCGCGGGAGCGTGACGTTGCTGCTCGCGGAGGGCGTCCTCTTCATTCTGGTTTCGCTCGCCCTTGGAATTTTGATCTCGGCGCGGACCTCGTCTCAGCGCGTCGCGATGATGGCGGCGCTCGTCGGGACGATGCTGCCGACGATGTTGCTGTCGGGGTTCATCTTTCCGATCGAGAGCATGCCGTGGCCGCTCAGGGCGATCTCGGTGATCGTGCCGGCGCGCTGGTTCGTCCTCGTCGCCCGAAGCGTCATGCTGAAGGGCGTCGGTCTCGAGTACGTCTGGCCGGCGACGCTCGCGCTGCTCGCAATGGCGATCGTGCTGCTCGCGGCGAGCACGCGCGCGTTCCACGAGCGGCTGGACACGTAGCGATGCGCCGCATCCTGTTTCTCGCCCGTGCCGAAGTGCTGCACGTCGTCCGCGACCGGGCGACGCTCGCGCAGGTCCTGATTGTTCCGATCCTGCAACTGCTGGTGCTGTCGAACGCGGCGACGTTTCAGATTCGGAACACACCCACGTACATCGTGGACCTCGATCGCACGAGCGCATCGCGCGGCCTGATCACCCGCTTTGCGGCGTCGGGCCACTTTCAAGTCGTCGGCGATTCGCCGTCGCTGGACCGTGCGAACGACGCGCTCCTCGGCGGCGACGTGACGATGGTCCTCGCGATTCCGCACGATTTCGAATCCGATCTCGTGCGGACCGGCGTCGCGCCGGTGCAGTTGTCGATGAACGCCGAAAAAGGATCGGCGGCGAGCATCGTCCAGGCCTACGCCGGCAGCATCGTCACGGCCTACGCCGCAGAAGTGAGCCGGGTGGTGAGGCCCGGCGCCCGCATCGAGGTCAGCACGCGCAGCTGGTACAACCCGACGCTGAACTACAAGCACTACATGGTCCCGGGAATTCTGGTCGCGCTCGTCACGTTGATCGGCACGCTGCTGACGGCGCAGAACATCGCGAGGGAAAAGGAACTTGGCACGCTGGAACAGCTGAACGTCACGCCGATCACGCGCGGACAGTTCATCGCCGCGAAGCTGCTGCCGTTCTGGGCGCTCGGGCTGATCGACCTTGCGCTCGGTCTCGTCGTCGGCGTGCTGGTGTTTGGCGTCCCGATCCGCGGCAGCCTGTTTCTGCTGTTCGGGATCGCCGCCGTTTACCTCGTGGTGGCGCTCGCGATCGGTCTCTGGATCTCGACGGTCGTCGAGACGCAGCAACAGGCGATGTTCGTCACGTTCTTCGTGATGAACGTGTATCTGCTGATGAGCGGCCTCTTCACGCCGATCGACAGCATGGCGCCGTGGGTGCAGGTCGTGTCGCTCGTCAACCCGGTGCGGCACTTCATCACCATCTCGCGCGCAATCCTCGTGAAAGGCGCCGGCGTCGCCGACATCATCCGTCCGCTGCTGACGCTCGTCGCCTTTGCGGTCGTCGCGCTGACGTTCGCCGTCCGCCAGTACTCAAAACGCTCGGTCTGAGTACAATCCACAATCACACACGTGATCGGGTCCACGGTCGGACACTACAAGATCCTCGCGCAGCTGGGCGGCGGCGGCATGGGCGTCGTCTACCGCGCCGAAGACGTGCGCCTCGGGCGCGAGGTTGCGCTCAAGTTCCTGCCGCCGGAGCTCGCGAACGACCCGGAGGCGCTCGAGCGGTTCAAGCGCGAGGCGCGCGTCACCTCGTCGCTCAACCATCCGAACATCTGCACGGTCCACGACGTCGGTGACGGCTTCATCGTCATGGAGCTGCTCGACGGCCGCACGCTCAAGGACGAAATCGCGCACGGCGCGCTGACGTTCGATCGCGTCCTCGCGCTCGGGATCGAGATCGCGGACGCGCTCGATGCCGCGCACTCGAAAGGCGTCGTGCACCGCGACATCAAGCCGGCGAACATCTTCGTCACGCGGCGCGGTCAGGCGAAGGTGTTGGATTTCGGCATCGCGAAACAGGCGGGGCTCGCGCACGCGTCCGACGCCGACGTCACGCGCGTCGCGCCAGAGCATGTGACGACGGTGGGGACGACGCTCGGGACGGTGGCGTACATGTCACCGGAGCAGGCGCGCGGGTCGGATATCGACGCGCGCAGCGACCTCTTCTCGTTCGGCGTCGTGTTGTACGAGATGGCGACGCGCACGCAGCCATTCGCGGCGTCGACGTCCGTTGCGACCTTCGAACAGCTGCTGACCAAAACCCCGCCGCGGCCGTCGACGGTTGCGGCCGGCATTCCGGCCGAGTTCGATCGCATCATCGACAAAGCGCTCGAGAAGGACCGCGACGTTCGCTATCAAACGGCTGCGGACCTGCGCGGCGACCTCAAACGGTTGAAGCGGTCGGCGGAATCGGCAGTGGTGCCGGTCGCGACTTTGCCGCCTGCGCCACGCGCACGCGTCCCGTGGAAGTCGCTCGCGACGGCGGCCGGCGTGGTGATCGTCAGCGGCGTCGCGCTGTTCGTCTACTCGAGCCGTCCGCGCGCGTTCGCGGAGCGCGACTCGGTCGTCATCGAAGACTTCACGAACACGACCGGCGAGCCGGTGTTCGATGACACGTTGAAAGAAGCACTCGACGTCGAATTGCGACAGTCGCCGTACTTGAGCGTGCTGCCCGAGCAGCGCGTCCAGGGCACGCTGCGCCTGATGGGGCGCGCGCCGGGAGTGAAACTGACGCGCGACGTCGCCCGCGACTTGTGTCAACGCACCGCGAGCAAGGCGACGATCGGCGGATCGATCTCGCAGCTCGGTTCCACGTACGTGATTTCAGTCGAGGCGACGAACTGCCAGACCGGCGACACGCTCGACAAACTGCAGGTGCAGGCCTCGTCGAAGGACGACGTGCTGCGCGCGCTTGGAACGGGCGCGCAGAAACTACGCCGCGACCTCGGCGAGTCGCTCGCCTCCATCGGCAAGTATGATGCGCCGATCCAGGACGCCACGACGAAGTCGCTCGACGCGTTGAAGTCGTACAGCCTCGGGACGTCCACGCGCCGTCGCCAGGGCGACGCGGCCTCGCTGCCGTTCTTCCGGAAAGCGATCGAGCAGGATCCCGAGTTCGCGCTCGCGCACGCGCGCCTCAGCACGGTCCTGAACAATCTCGGCGAGCTCGAAGGGTCGATCGACGAGGCGAAGAAAGCGTACGCGTTGAAGGATCGCGTCAGCGAACCGGAGCGGCTCTACATCACCGCGCGGTACTACAACGTCGTCGAGAACGACAGCTCGAAGACGATCGACACGTATCAAGTGTGGCTGCAGACGTACCCGAAGGATTACGTGCCGCACGCGAACATCGCGACGCTGCTCAAGAATCGCGGCGAAGTCGCCCGCGCCATCGACGAGTTCAAGACCGCCATCGCTCTTGCACCAGACGAGCCGCTGCCATACGGCAACCTCGCAGACGTGTACACGGTCCAGAATCGAGTCGACGAGGCGCACCAGACGCTCGATTCGGCCATCGCGCGCGGTCTCGATTCCGCGAGCTTCCGCGCGCAGTTGTATGCGTTAGCGTGCTTCCGCAACGACGACGCCGACATGGCGCGGCAAGTCGACGCGGCCAGGAAGCTGGCGGACGGCTGGCGAATCCTCAACGTGCAAACAGGCATCGCGTGGTATCGCGGACAGATGACGAAGGCGCGCGAGTTCGCCGCGCAGTACGAAACCGAATCGATCGCCAAGACAGGCTTGAAGGGATCGGCGGCGGAGATCTGGTCCTCGGTCGCGCAAGCGAGCGCGTACTACGGAGACAACGCGGCTGCCGTCCAGGAGACGAAGCATGCGCTCGGTATCGAGCGCGGGATCAACACGCTCTTCAACGCGGCAGCGACGCTGACCATCGCCGGCGACCCGTCCGGCGCCCGCGCGATGTTCGAGGACGGGAAGCGCGCGCTCGCCGGAATACCGATGAGCCCGGAAATTGACCGGTCGCTGCGGTTCATCGACGTCGGGATCCGTCTTCGCAGCGGTGACAAGAGCGCTGTCGCCGACGTGCCTGCACCAAAGGACGCAAATGACCTGCAGGCGCGCTACATCGCCGGCCTGGGACAACTCGCATTCGGCAGCGCCGAAATCGCCGCTGCACGATTCAAGGAAGTGATGGACGTCGCACGTCCGTCGACGTCGCTGTATCACGTGTTCGCGCCGCTGTATTACGGCCGCGCGCTCGCAAAGCTCGGAAAGACCGCAGAGGCACGCGCCGCCTACGATCGATTCTTCGCCAACCTCAAGAGCGCCGACAGCACCCTCCCCGTTCTCACCACTGCGCGAGCAGAGTACGCGCGGCTCAATTAGTCAAAACGATTCGCAGCACGATAGCGACTCGTTGGAGAAATCTTTTCATGACTGAAGCCCGTCATTGCGAGAGGCGCGCCAGGCCGAACGAGCGGAAACTAACGCAAAAACTGATCGAAGGTATCGCTGAGATGTGTAAGTTCTGCTGCAGGTGACGCAATCTCGACGATGCGACCCGTCGCCGGATGGGTGAACCGAACGCGTGAGGCATGGAGCGCAATCCGCTCGAACCCGTCGAGCGATCGGCCGTAGACGGCGTCGCCCACGATCGGCCAGCCGCGTGACGCCAGGTGCACGCGAATCTGATGACGTCGGCCGGTCCGCAGCCGACAGCGCAACAGCGACATCTCGTCTGTGCGCACGAGCCGTTCGAATTCGGTGATGCTGACGGCGCCGTAGGGCGCGACGATGCGGCGGCGGCGGTCGTGCGGATCCGACGCGAGCGGATCGCTGATCACGCCTCGTTCGTCGGCGATGCCGTCGACGACGGCGACGTAGAACTTCTCGGCGTCAGGCTCCGCCAGCGTCTGCTGCAAACGCGCGTGCATTTCCGCCGATTTCGCGACGACCACGAGCCCGGACGTGCCTTTGTCGAGACGCGTGACGATCCGCGTGCCTGCTGGCAGCGCGTCGAGCAGCGTGCCGTCAGGATTCTTGTACGTCGGATGCACGACGACGCCCGCTGGCTTGTCGACCACGAGCAAATAGTCGTCCTCGTAGAGGATCGACGGCCGTATCATCTGCGCATGCTACATCTGGTGCTCGCGCTGACGATCACGCCGTTGATTCACTCGAGCGTACAGGTGGAGGTCGACGGTCGCGTCATCCAGGTGGATCCGTGGAGCGCCGGCGATTTGAGCCGCGCGAAGCCGGCCGATCTCGTTCTGATCACCGACGATCCGATTCACCACCTCGATCCGAAGGCGATTCGTCAGCTGCGCAAGCCCGACGCGACGGTGTTCGTCCCGGCCGCGTCGCACGCGAAATTTCCAGAGGGGACGGCGATTGCCAACGGCGAAACGCGGACGGTGAACGGCATCACCGTCGAAGCGATTCCGGCGTACGACATCATTCCAGGCGAGCCGTCGCATCCGAAAGGGAAATCGAACGGATACATCGTCACGGTCAGCGGCCAGCGACTCTACTTCGCGGGGGTGACTGAGTGCGTGCCCGAAGTCCGCGCGCTGAAGAACATCGACGTCGCGTTCATCCCGATGAACATTCCGCTCGGACGGATGCTGCCGGCGGCCGCCGCCGACTGCGTGAAGGCCATCAAGCCGAAGGCGGTCTACGTCTATCACTACGATCAGAACTACGCGGCCGGACGCCCGAGCGAACCGGGCATCGCGGCCAGCGTCATGGAATTCAGGAACGCGATCGAAGGCAGCGGGATCGAGTTCCGCGAAGGGAATTGGTATCCGGTACGGAAGCCGTTATCGCTTCCGCGGGTTCGCGCCGCCGCAGCTGGCGCCGGCCTGCGAGATGGCGTTGACGTCGACCTGAGCGAGATCGCCTTCGTGAATCTTCGGGCGGTCGTTGCTGTCCTTGGACCCCGACGTCGCGACCTGCGATCGCTCGGTCATCGTGCCGTCGACCTTGACTTTCTTGCCGACCAACTTGTCCCAATCCTTGTCGTCGACGTTCTTGCCCGCGTTCAGGCGGAACGAGTGCTGCGCGGCGTTGACCTGCTCGCGTTCGACCTTGTCGCTGCCCGTCGCGCGGCCGGGCGTCGGCTCGCTCAACTCGGTGAGGATGTAGTCGCTGTGGCCGTCGCCCTTCTGCAGGCAGCCGGTCAAGCTGACCGGTTCGTTTTTCGCTTCGTCCGAGGTGGCCGCTGGTGCGGCGGTGCCGCTCGTGCCGACGGGATTGCCGTTGGCATCGCGCGCGACCGGTTGCGTGTTGCTGCTCGTGCATGCCGCGGCGCTCAACAGCGCAGCCGAGGCGCACGTCGCGATGAAAAGTCGGATGTGCATCTGTTTGCCTCCCCTGCTGATCGCTTTGCAATAATCAGGACATGACCGAGCGCAGCAGGTTGGTGTACTCAACAGATCGCGGGCGCATGTGTCCAACCTGCGGATGGCCCGAGCACGACTGTAAGTGCAGCAAGCGAAATGCGACCGCAGCGGTTCCCGCGAAGATCGTCGCGAAGCTGCGGCTCGAAAAACAGGGACGCGGCGGCAAAGCCGTCACCGTCGTCTACGATCTGCCGAACAACGAGAAGTTCTTGAAGGAACTCAGTCAGGAGCTGAAGCGCGCGTGCGGAACCGGTGGGTCAGTCGCGGAGAACACCGTCGAACTGCAGGGTGATCTCCGCGACCGGGTGCGTGAACTGCTGACGAAGAAAGGCTACCTCGTCAAAGGTTAGAACCCGACCTGCACGCCGATTCGCAGGATGCGCGGGCTCAGGTTTTGTGCGACCTGATTGAACGTCGTCGACGCGATGTTGTTGTTGCGGACGAGCACCGTGTCGGCGTTCAACAGGTTGAACACGTCGGCGATCGCCCGGACCGAGACCGCGCGCAGCTTGAATGTGCGCGCGACGCGGACGTCGGTGTTCCACACGCCGTCATACCGGAAGTAGTCGAGCGCGGGCGTGACCAGCACGTTCAGCGTTTCGCCGCCGAGCGCCTGCGAGCGGAACAGCGGGAACGGATAACCCTGACGTCCGAACACGTTCGCGCTCGCCTCGATGCCCTTCGGCAACACGTACATCGCGTTCGCGTTGAACTGCCACTTGGCGTTGATGTAGACCGTGCCCGAGCCGCTGCTCGCGCTCGAGGACGGCGCGTACTGGCCGCCGTCGATCAGCGGTTCGTTCGGCGTCGGTGTCGGGTTGCCGTTCGTGTCGTATCGTCCCGCCGGGTCGGCGAAGTGCTCGCGCGCGTTGTTCAAACCGAGCGACACGCGTCCCATCCAACGGTTCGACATCCGCTTGACGAGCGAGACATCGAGGCCATGGTAGTCGGTCGAGTAGCCCGGATCCGTCGTCAGCAGGAATCCCTGTCCGCCCGCGACGACCTTCGCGCCGTTCGCCACGAACGTCGGGACGCTGTAGCTCGCGCCGTCCGGCAGGGTGCCGGTCAACACCGGACCCGCCGAGTAGTCGCTCAACGACACGCCGGTGCGCGGCGTGATGTTCGCGGCGAGGTTGCCGAACAGGTTCGTCGTCTTCGTGTAGCTGTAGTTGACCTGCAGCGCGAGGTTCGCGCGCAGCTCGCGGTCGACGCCCGCGACGAAGCTGTGCGTGATCGGCGCCGTCAGATCGCTGCTGATCCGGTTGGCGGATGTCACCGCGGTCGGATTGGCGGAGTTGAAGCCGCCGCCCGGCGTGAGTGGCGCCAGATCGAAACGCACTTCGTCCGCCTGCGCGAGATGATCGCCGTTGGCGTCCGTCCAGCGGTACGTGGCGAACCCGGCCGTGCTGCTCGGGTTCATGTAGCCGATCGTCGTCGGGCTCAACTGCCCGGCATACCGGCTGTAGGCGGCGCGCGCGATCGTGCGGCGGCTCTCGTCCACCGCGTAGGTGATGCCGGCGCGCGGCGACACGTTATTCCACGTAAACGGGGAGTCGTACCCGGCAAACGTCAGCCCGGGGACGATGAGCGGGAAGGTCGGGTTCGGGTCGATGGCGCTCGGCAGCGCCTTGCCGTTCTGATGATCGAAGCGCACGCCGACGTTGATCGTCGCGCGCCCCTTCGATATGGTGTCGCCCGCGTACACGTTGACGTAGTTCGCGCGGTTGCCGCCGTTGCCCTGACGGAAGATCTGCGCGCGCAGATCGGTCGCGCTGTTCTCGAGCGCCAGGATGCCGTTGCCCGGCCACAAGGTCATCGCCCAGGCATCGGTCGTCCGGAAGCCGGACCCGAATTCGATCTCGTGCGTCGCGCCGAACGCCGTCGCGAACGCGTGGCCGTCGACGTTGATCGTCTGCTGCGGACGGGTGCTGATCGTTTCGCTCGTCGAGCCGTACGACCGCCCGGTGACGAGACTGCGCCCGGCCTGCAGGCCCATGCCGCCTTCGGGCGTCAGCGCGTTGCCGGTGTTGTAGTACGCGTAGTTCGCCGACACGAAGAGGTTGCTGTTGAACGCGCGGTCGTTCGACACGCGCCACAGTCCGTGCAGCGGGTTGTCGCTGTACGCGTTGTCCTGATGGAACGTCGCCGTCGGCGCGTCGAAGGTGATGCCCGCCGTTGCCGGACTGCGATAGTCCTTGACCTTCGATCCGTTGAAGAACAGGAAGCTGATCATGTCCTTCCGATCGGCCTGCCAATTCAACTTGATCTCGGGATCGTTCAGCTTCGTGCGGTCAACGACCGCGCCCGCCTTGCGCACCAGCTGAATGTCCTGCGACGAGTAGGACGCGTAGAACCACGCGCGGTTCGACAGGATCGGTCCACCCGCGTCGAGGCTGTAATCCGAGAGCTGCTTGTTGTGATCCGCGGTCGGGTCGTCGCCCGCTTCCATCGATTCGTTCGCGAAGTAGCCGCGCACGCCGCCGTGGAAGCTGTTCGTCCCGCGCTTCGTGATCATGTTGATGCCGACGCCGCCGGTCTGCTGACGGATGTCCTGGCCGGCCGTCGACACCTGCACCTCGTCGAAGTTGTCGTAATTGAAATATGTCGGCGTCTGTCCCGCCGCCGCCATGTCGGTGATGACGATGCCGTCGAGCGTCCAGACGGTGTCCTGCGGACGCGTGCCCTTCGACACGATGGTCGGCGCCTGACCCGTTTCGTTGCCGCCGACGTTGACGCGATCGAGGATCACGCCCGGGACGGTGCGCACGAGCGAGAACACGTCGCGCGACGTCGGGATGTTCGTCAACTCGCTATTCGCGAACGTCGTCGCGGTCCCGGTCGATTTGGCGTCGAGCATCGGCGCCGGCGCGGACACCGTCACCGTGTCGGTCACGCCGCCGATGCGCAAGGTCAACGTCACGTCCACGCGCGTGCCCGTCGTGACGATCACGTCGCGTGTCGCGGGCGCGAATCCGGAGAGCGTCGCCGTGACCTTGTAGACGCCGGGCTGAAGGTTCAGGAATCGGAACGCGCCATCGGTCTCGGTGACGAACTGAAACGTCGCGTCTGGACCGCGAAGGCTAACGTCGGAGCCCGGGACCGTCGCCCCCTGTTCGTCGCGGACGAGACCAGAGACCGAACCATCCTGGGTCTGCGCCATTGCTGGGGCAACGGCTGTGGCCAGTATGAATATCGATAGAGATAAGAGCTTCTTCATTTGTCCATTATAGGACAATATATGACAATAACGTCAAATGAGACCCTAAAAGGCTTCTTGGATAGAGAGGTAAAAGCCTCGGGAACCGGCTTTTCCCCAGCCGTAGTCGGCGCAGAGGTTGGTTTTTGACCGTTTGTTCAGCAGCACACGCAGCCCGCCGCCGGCCCCGGGCGCGTAGGAACTGAAGAGCGCCTGGTTGTTGTCGGCGCTGCTGACCGTCGTCGTGTTGAGGAAGGCGACGTAGCCGAGCAGGCCGTTGGCCGTCAGCGTGCTGCGGTACTCGACCTCGCCGTACATCAGGTGCTCGCCTCGATACCGCCCTTCGCCGTACCCGCGCGCCGAACGGCCGTCGCCGGCAATCGCCGGCAGATCGAAGTACGGCGCGATGCCGCCCGTCACGAAATCGCCGAGCATCCAGAACGCCAGCTTGTGCCGCGCATCGCGGCTCAGCGTGCGGTACGCGCGCAGGTCGACGGAGACCTCCTGCCAATTCGAATCGCCGCCGAGCGCCGTGAAGAACGACCGGTAGGTCGCGCTCGCGAGCGATCCGCGCGATGCGTTGATCGCGTTGTCGCGTGTGTCGTGGATGATGCCGAGGCTGCCGCCAACGGATCGCTGCCCGTCGAGATCGAAATGATGCGCGCGGCTGTACGCCGCATACGCCGACTGTTGGAACGGCGCGTCGCTGCCGTCGTGCGCGCGCACGTTGCTGTGATCGTTCAAATTGAGTCCGCCGCCGACGAAGAGGCCCGGCGAGATCTCGCGAAACGCGGTTTCATACAACCGGATGAAGTCGTAGTCGACGTTCTCGGTGCCGGTCGCCTGCGGCACCGCGCCGAGCGCGTACGTGTTGAGCGACGTCCACGACATCCGGTTGTCGCCCTGCAGGAACCAGCGATCTTCGGCGGTAAACACCGAGTACCGCATGCCCGACAGCACTTGACCCTTCTGCGACACGCGCAGGCCGGCAGACATCGATGAGATGTGCGTCGCGTCCGGGTCGCCGCCTTTGAAGAACGCAACGTTGCCGTTGAACCCCGCGGTCAACCCCGTCGTCGGTTTCGATCCGATCGTCGGCGCGATCACGAGATAGTCGTCGCGCTTCTTGACCGGGTTGGCGGTGTCGGCCGCCTGCGGCTCCGGCGCGTCGTCTTTGTGACGGATGGCGTGCCACACGTCCGACACATCGGTCGTGGGACCGTCGACCGGCGCTGTTTGAGCGATCGCGGACGATGCGTTCAGGAGCACCAGGCCGATCGCGAGGATGCGAATCATCTTCAATTCAAGGATAACGTTACGGCGCACTCGAACCGATAGGCCGAAAGAACGAAATTCGTGTGACAGAGGAGCGAGATCCATGCTGACGTGCAGTCGCGTTGCCGCCGGTGTTGTGTTGTGTGCGGTCGTGGCGGCGCCGCCCGCGATGGCGCAGGATGAAGCGGCGTTGAAGTCGTATTTCGAGGGACACCGCGTGACGGTTCGGATCGATATGCCCGGGACCCAGGAGGGCGTCGACGTGCACGTCGACTCGGCGCACCCGCTCGATTTCAGCGACTACCGCGATGATCTCAAAAAGTACGGTGTCGCGCTTCACGCCGGGCAGTCCGCGACAGTGACGCTCGTCAAGGTGAAGAAGGACTTGATCGAATTTCAGCTCGACGGCGGAGGCTTCGGGACGCTCGGCGACGACACGAGCACGAGCGTGTACTTGCCGGAGCGCGAGAAGAGCGAGCGCGAGAAGGAACTCGAGCGGCGCATCCGCAACGAAGACGATCGCGAACGACGGCATCGCATGGAGCGCGAGCTCGAGGAGCTGCGCGAAGCGCGCGAGCGCGAGAATCGTCGCATTCGCGTCGAGCGCGAACGGCTCGAGGAGCAGAAGGTCGAGCGCATCGCCGAGCGCCGGTTGCGCGGCGGATCGCGCTTCAACCTGCGCTACGACGACCGCGTGCCGCCCGGGATGCGGCCGCAGGACGTCATGGCCGCCCTCGCCGATTACGTCGACTTCGGCGCGCCGGCGATCACGATGGCACCCAGTGGTGCCCGGCTGCCGGACCTCACCGCCTTGCGCAAGGGGATGGCGCGCGAGGAGGTCGAGCGCATGCTCGGACGTCCCGCGGAATCGTCCCAGCGCCGCACCGGCGATGTGGCGATGACCACGCTGGTCTTCGTCGTCAACGATCAACGCATCAGCGCGGATTTCGTCGAGGACGTGCTCGTTCGCTATACGATCACGTCCAAATGAAGCCGCTCATCGCGCTCGCGCTGTGGCTCGCGGCCGTCCCTGCGGCGGCGCAGCCCCCTGAAAAGATCCAGCTTGCGTTGGAGGTGGAATCGGTCGGCGCGCCGGCCGATGCCGCCACGACGCTCCAGAACGACATCCGCACGGGGCTGTCGGCGGCGTCCGATGTCGCCGTCATCCCACGCGCTGCCGCGCGCCGCATCGTCCGCGTCATCGTCACCGCGAGCGATGGTGTGTATGGCGTGTCGCTCCTGGTCACGGAACAGTACGACCGGCCGACGCTGATGATCCTCGGCATCGAAGACGACGATCTCGCCGAGCGCATGATGCGGTTGCAGATCGTCAACGAGCATCTGGGCTTTTCGGGGCGCGATCTGTCCGAAATCGGACGCCGTGTCGTCGCGGCACTCGATGACGGTCTTCTTCGTGCACTCCGATCGCTGCGCAAGCAATAGAATCATGGGATGAAACGATCCCTGATTCTCGCGCTCGCCGTGGCCTGCACGATCGTCGTTACTGCCCAGGAGCGCGACCGCTCGAAAATTCCGGATCAATACAAATGGAACCTCGCCGACATCTATCCGACGGATGCGGCGTGGCGGACCGCGAAAGAGAAGCTGGCGGCGGAACTGCCGCAGTTGAAGCGCTTCGAAGGCAAGCTGACGCAGTCACCCACGGCGCTGGCCGACGCGCTCGATTATCAAACCGGACTCCAGAAAGAATTCGCGCGGTTGATCGTGTACGCCGGACTGGAAGCGGACCAGGATTCGCGCGACAGCGCGCATCAGGCGATGCGGCAGGAAATGTCGCAGCTCGGCGCCAGCTTCGGCGCCGAGACGGCGTACATCCAACCCGAGCTGCTGCGCGCCGGCAAGGAGACGCTGGAGAAGTTCATCGCGACGGAACCGCGTCTGAAGACCTACAAGTTCGACCTCGAAGATCTCGCGCGCCGGTCGGCGCACACGCTGTCGGCAAATGAAGAGGCAATTCTCGCCACCGTCGGTCCGCTGGCGGGGTCGCCCGCCACCACCTACAACATCCTCACGAACGCCGATTTTCCGTACCCGTCCGTCACGTTGAGCGACGGCAGGACGGTCAAGCTCGATCAGGCGGCGTTCGCCGATCAGCGGGCACTGCCGAACCGTGCCGATCGCGAGAAGGTGATGTCGACCTTCTTCACCAGCCTCGGCGGCTTCCGCCGTACATTCGGAACGACGATGAACGGCGAGGTCCAGAAGTCGCTGTTCGTCGCTCGCACGCGTCATTACAAAACGATGCTCGAAGCGTCGCTGAATGGACCCAACATTCCGGTGTCGGTCTACCCGCGGCTCATCGATGGCGTGAACAGGAACCTACCGGCCTTCCATCGGTACTTGAAACTCCGCAAGAAGATGATGGGCCTCGACGATCTGCACTATTACGATTTGTACGCGCCGCTCGTCTCGTCGGTGTCGCTCGAATACACGCCGGAGCAGGCGCAGAAGCTCGTGCTCGAGGCGGTCGCGCCGCTTGGCGCCGACTATCAGGCAACAATCCAGCGCGCATTCAAGGAACGGTGGATCGATCTGCTGCCGAGCGAAGGCAAGGTGTCCGGCGCGTACTCGAACGGCGGCGCGTACGACGTGCATCCGTACATGCTGATCAACTACAACGGCAAGTACGCCGACGTCAGCACGGTGGCGCACGAGCTCGGACACACGATGCAGAGTTACTTCTCCAACAAGGCGCAGCCCTATCCGCTCGCCGGCTATCCGATCTTCGTCGCCGAAGTGGCCTCGACGTTCAACGAGTCGCTGCTCATCGACTACATGCTGAAGAACATCAAGGACGATGACACTCGGCTGTCGCTCCTCGGCAACTACCTCGAGAACATCAAGGGGACGGTGTTCCGGCAGACGCAGTTCGCCGAATTCGAACTGCGCATGCACGAGATGGCGCAGAAGGGTCAGCCGATCACCGGCGAGTCGCTGTCGAAGCTGTACATGGAGATCATC
>DASREL010000186.1:0-28396 GCA_035652075.1 Vicinamibacterales bacterium | reverse complement strand
TCGGCGATCTGACGTGGGACAAAGAAATGGCCCTGGCGTGTCCGACCAACAAGCTCGGACGCGTGTCGCTGCTGCTGGCGACGCACCACGGCTTCTTCAACGATCAGTCGGGCGCAGGCGCGTTGCTGTGGGCGATTCAGCCGCGCGTGGTGATCGCGAACAACGGTCCGCGAAAGGGCCTGGGCGTTCCTGCATTCGAGCGGATTCAGAAGATCAACAACCTCGAAGGGCTCTGGCAGTCGCATCTGGCGCTCGCCAGCGACAAGGACCACAACACGAGCGACGACATGATCGCGAACCTCGACGCGTCACCTGACTGCCAAGGCCATGCGATCGTCGTCGATGCGAAGGCCGACGGCAGCTTCCTGGTCACCAACACGCGAAACAACGTCAGCAAACCGTACCGGGCGCGATGAAGCTTCAGTTGGCAGTTGCAGTTGCAGGTGCAATTGCCGGTGCAGTTGCAGTTGCGGCGCATGCGCAACAGTCAGATCCCGGCCGAACGCTCTACGACCAAACGTGCGTGTCGTGCCACGGACCCTCGGGGCAGGGCGATCGTGCGCCCGCGTTGAACACGGGACGGTTCGCGCACGGAACCGATGACGCTGACCTTGCGCGCGTGATCCGCAGCGGCGTGCCCGGATCGCAGATGCCGCCGTTTGCGGCGCTGACCGAGGATCAGGTTCGGCAGCTCGTCGCCTACATCCGCGGCCTTGCGCCGCCGACTGCGCCGGCGACCGCGACGCCGAGTCCCGACACGTTCGTCGATCAATCAATGGACGCAGACGGCGCGTGGCAGATCGTCGACAAGCTGACCGGCGAGCGCCGCCGCCTCGTCACCGGCCAGGTGACGCCGGCGCGGCTCGAGCATGCCGACGCCGAGCCGCAGAACTGGCTGATGTACTGGGGCGACTACCGTGCGACGCACTATTCAGCCCTGAAGCAGATCGACGCGACGAACGTCGGTCAGCTGCGCGCGGCGTGGACGTTTCCGATGCCAGGACCGTCCGTCCTCGAAGCCGCCCCCGTTGTCGTCGACGGTGTGATGTACACGACGCAGCCCGGCGTCGTCGTCGCGCTCGACGCGAAGACGGGGCGTCAGCTGTGGCGCTTCACGCGGCAGCAGAAAGTGAAAAATCCGTACGAGATCAATCCCTTCAATCGCGGTGTCGCTGTCGTAGGGCGTCAACTGTTCGTCGGAACGCTGGACGCGGCGCTGCTGGCGCTGGATGCGACAACGGGCAGGTTGCTGTGGGACGTGCAGGTTGCCGACTCGATGCTCGGCTACAGCCTCACCAGCGCGCCGCTGATCGTGAAAGACAAAGTGCTGGTCGGCATCACCGGCGGCGAGTTCGGCGCCCGGGGATTCCTTGACGCGTACGACATCGCGACCGGCAAACGGCTGTGGCGCTGGTATTCGGTCCCGGCGACAGGCGAGTTCGGCAACGACACGTGGAAAGGTGACAGCTGGAAACGCGGCGGCAGCCCGATGTGGCTGACCGGCTCGTATGATCCCGCGCTCAATCTCGTCTACTGGACCGTCGGCAATCCTGGGCCGCAAATCGATCGATCCGTCCGCGGCGACCTCGACAACCTCTTCAGCGACTCGGTCATCGCATTCGATCCCGATACGGGTGAGCGCAAGTGGCACTACCAGTTCACGCCGAACGACGGTCACGATTGGGATTCGTGTCAGGCCGTCGTGCTCGTCGATCGCGTATGGCACGGCCGGATGCGCAAACTGCTGCTCCACGCGGATCGCAACGGGCTGTTCTACGTGCTCGATCGGACAAACGGCGCGTTCTTGTCGGCGACGCCATTCGTGTATCAGAACTGGAACGCCGGCTTCGACGAGCGCGGTCGACCGCTGGCTGTCCCCGGATCGAACTCGAGCCCCGAAGGCAGCTTCTTCGTATATCCCACCGTCGGCGGCGCGACGAATTTTCAGGCGCCGTCCTACAGTCCGCTCACCGGCTGGCTGTATCTCGAATACCGCGAAGGCGGACAGCCGTACGTCAGTTCGCCGGTGACGTACGAAGCGGGCCGACAGTACATCGGACGCGTCACGCCGCCCACTGGCGCGGCCGCCGCACCGAAGGCGGGCGAGCCGCCGGCGTCGGCCGGCATCAAGGCGCTCGATCCGGAGACGGGAAAGACGATGTGGGATTTCAAGATCTCACAAGGCTCGCTGACCAACGGCGTGCTCGCGACGGCGAGCAACGTGTTGTTTGCGGCGGTGCGCGACGGCAACCTGATCGCACTCGACGCGAAGAGCGGCGCCCATCTGTGGCACTTCGCGACCGGCACGAACATGGCCGCATCACCGATCAGTTACGCCGTCGACAGTACGCAGTATGTCGCGATCGCAGCCGGCAACACGGTCTACGCGTTCGCGCTGCCGGAGTCGCACTACACCGCACGCACGAACGGTGACGTCGTTCGGCTCGACGATCATGCGACGCACACGTCGGTGTCGATCGTCCCGTCGGCTGGCCACAAAGCGACCGAGATGATCGTGAATGGCCATAACGTTCTTGCGACGAATGGCATTCCGTTTCTCGGACCGTGGGCCAATCGGCTCGACGAGCAGGCGTTCTACGCCAACGGACGCCGGTACGCGCTCGACATGTCGCTCGGCAACATTCGAGGCGGCGACATTCCGATTCATGGCTTCCTGACCACGGCCACCGATTGGCGCGTGGTCGAGACGAAAGCCGACGACGACGCCGCATGGGTGACGAGCCGTCTCGATGTCTCGACTCACGAGGCGTGGATGAAGCAGTGGCCGTTCGCGCACACGATCGAAATGACATATCGCTTGCACGAGGGCGCGCTCGAAGTGCGGACGTCGATCGCGAACACCGGTCACGAGGCGATGCCGGTCGCGATCGGTTTCCATCCGTACTTTCAGCTGACCGACTCGCCTCGCGACGAGTGGACGATCGCCGTCGGCGCGCGAACGCACTGGAAGCTCTCGGACAAGAAGAAGATTCCAACGGGCGAGACGGAGCCCGCCGCCCTGCCCGCGGCGCTGCGGACTCAGGTTCTCGACGACGTGTTCAGTGATCTCGTGCGCGATGCCGAGGGCCGCGCGACGATGACGGTGAAGGGAAAATCGCAGCGGATCGACGTCGACTTCGGACCGAAGTATCGAGCGGCCGTGGTCTGGGCGCCCAAACCGGGCGAGTTCATCTGCTTCGAGCCAATGGCCGGCATCACGGACGCGCTGAACCTCGCGCACCGCGGCATCTACAAGGAGCTGCAGTCAATCGCGCCGGGCGCCACGTGGACCGAAAGCTTCTGGATCCGGCCGAGCGGATTCTAGCCGGGAGGCCAGTGCAGCGATCGGCCGCCGATGAGATGCAGGTGGATGTGGAACACCGTCTGTCCGGCGTCGCGGTTGGTGTTGAACACCGTCCGGAATCCGCCGGCCGAAATCCCTTTTTCGCGCGCAATCGCCGCCGCGCGCCGCACGACCTCGCCGACGATCGCGTCGTGTTCGGCCGACAGGTCGTTCAGCGTCGCGATGTGCTGCTTCGGGACGACGAGCACGTGCGTCGGCGCTTGCGGGTTGATGTCGTTGAACGCGAGCACGCGGTCGTCTTCGTACACGATCGACGCCTGGATTTCGCGGTTGATGATTTTGCAGAAAAGGCAGTCGTTCATACGCGTTGTGCAATCGCCGCGCGCGGGATGTCCTGAAGATCGCGACGCAGTTCGATCATTCTGAGCTTTGGCGTCTCGGAGATCAACTGCGCGACCGCGTCGGCCTGACCGTACCCAAACTCGAACACAAGGTGTCCACCGGGTCGCAGGCGTTCGGGCGCTCCGGCCACCACGCGCCGAATCACGTCGAGGCCGTCGTCGCCTGCAAAGAGCGCCGTCGCCGGCTCGTAATCGCGCACTTCAGGTTGCGTGGTCGGTCGATCGCGCTCGGCCACGTACGGCGGGTTCGACACGATCAGATCGAACATCCCGTCGACGTTGGCGAACAGGTCAGACTCCACGAACGTGACGTGCGCACGGTGGAGAGCGGCATTTCGTCGAGCGACATCGAGCGCCGCGCGCGAGACATCCACAGCGGCGACGTCCGCAGACGGACATTCCAGCTTGATCGAGACCGCCACGCATCCGCTGCCGGCGCCAACGTCGCAGACACGCTGCCCGCCAAGCGATTTCGCGATCTCCACGAGCAGCTCCGTCTCCGGACGCGGGATGAGCACGGCCGGTGTGACCTCGAAATCGCGGCCCCAGAATTCCTGATGGCCGACGATGTAGGCAAACGGTTCGCGGCGCGCGCGTCGAGTGAGCAGTGCGTCGAATGCCTTCTGAAATCCGTTCGGCTCGGTCTGGTTCGAGTCGGCGACGTAGCGTTCGGTCGTCCATCCGAGGACGTGTTCCGCGAGCAGGCGCGCGTCGAGATCGGCTTCGTCCGATGGAATGCCGGCCTCGCGCAGTTGCCGTCGTCCGGCAGCGACGCGAGCGTGAATGGTGCTAAAGGCCCACCGTGGTGACGTCCTTCAGCTTCTCGGACTGGAAGTGCGTGATGACGTTATCGAGGAGCTCGTCGAGGTCGCCGTTCAGGACTTCGGTCAATCGATGCGTCGTGAAGTTCACGCGATGATCGGTGATGCGATTGTCCTTGAAGTTGTAGGTGCGGATCTTCTCCGACCGCTCGCCCGTCCCTACCTGGCTGCGACGGTCCTTCGCGATCGCCTCCTGCTGCTTGCGCAGCTCCATTTCGTAGAGGCGCGCGCGTAGGACTTTCATCGCCTTCGCGCGGTTCTTGATCTGCGACTTCTCGTCCTGCTGCGAGACGACCGTCCCGGTCGGGATGTGGGTGATACGGACGGCGGAATAGGTCGTGTTGACGCTCTGACCGCCAGGGCCGCTGGAACAGAACGTGTCGATGCGGAGATCCTTCTCGTTGATCTGCACGTCGACTTCTTCCGCTTCCGGCAGGACCGCGACGGTGACGGTCGACGTGTGGATGCGGCCGCTCGCTTCGGTAGCGGGCACGCGCTGCACGCGGTGCACGCCGCTCTCGTACTTCAGCTTGCTGTAGACGCCGCGGCCTTCGATCGTCGCGATGACTTCCTTCACGCCGCCGACGCCGGTGTCGTTGCTCGACATCACCTCGATGCGCCACCGATGGTTGTCCGCGAACTTGCTGTACATCCGGAAGAGTTCCGCGGCGAAGAGCGCCGCTTCGTCGCCGCCCGTGCCGGCGCGGATTTCGAGCACGACGTTCTTTTCGTCGTTCGGATCTTTCGGAACGAGCAGCGCCTTCAGCTCGGTCACGAGCGCGTCGCGTTTCGTCGTCAGCGACTTGATCTCTTCTTTCGCGAGGTCGCGCATGTCGGCATCGCCCGACTGCAGCAGCTCTTCGGCTTCGGCAAGATTCTGCGCGGTCGTCTTGTACTCGCGGTACGCCTTCACGAGCGGCTCGAGGTCCGCGAGCGCTTTCGCCGCTTTCCGGTACTCGGACGGATCGCTCTGCAGCTCGGGCGAGCCGAGACGGGTCATCAGGTCTTCGTAACGTTGTTCTTCCGCCGCAAGCTTGTCGAACATTTATCCCCCTGAGACCGGCGGCAGGAACGCGACCTCGTCGCCGTCGCTCAGTACGTCATCCATTTTCGCGTAATCCGCATTGACGGCGCTCGAAATCGATCGCTCGTAGTTCGCGAACTCCGGAAACTGACGGGCAAGGTCGTGCCAGACGCTGCGGATCGTCGCGCCCGCTTCAACGTCACGCTCCAGCTCGGGCGCGCCTGCAATATCGCGCAAGCGTGCGAACAGCTTCACCGTCACGCGCACGCGACGCGCTCCGCCTCCGCGCGCGCGCGCGCATCATCCGGATCCGCCGTGGCGCCTTCGATCCAGACGTCGCCGCCGTCGAAGAACTCGCGCTTCCAGATCGGCGCGATCTGCTTCACGCGTTCGATCGCGTACCGCGACGCGGCGTAGGCGTCACCCCGATGCGGCGACCGTGTGGCAGTCACGATGCTCGCCTCGCCGATCTCGAGGCGGCCGATCCGATGGTGCAGCGCCAGTTTCACGCTCGGCCACCGGTCGCGGATCTCCGCGGCGATTCGCTCGAACGATTTGAGCGCGAGCGGCGCGTACGCTTCGTATTCGAGATATCGGACGCTCCGTCCCACGTTGTGGTTGCGTACCAGGCCGAGGAACGTCACGACCGCGCCGTCGCGCCCATCGGCCGCTCCGAACGCCGACAGCATCCGCTCGACGTTCAGCGGATCGGGGCCGATCGCGAGGAGCGGAATGCTCATCACACAAGTATAAGCGGGGCGGGATGAGGGATCGGGATTAGGGATTAGGGGTTCGGGATTCGCCAGAAGTGGTTGAGCACACGGCGGCCGTTTCCGATCGCGAGACCGTGACGAATGGCGCCGGCGACGAACTGCTGGGCGTCGCGCGCCGCGTCGGTCAGGTCGAATCCACGGGCGAGGGCCGCGGCGATTGCGGACGCGTACGTGCAGCCGGTTCCATGGGTCGACGGCGTTGCGATGCGCGGTGTGTGGAACTCGTGAAACGTGTGTTCTTCGAGCAGCAGATCCGTCACGTCCGCACCGGATGCGTGTCCACCGGTGATGATCACTGCCTTCGGTCCCAGGTCGCGGATCCGTTTCGCTGCGTCGCGCAGATCGTCATCGGACTGAATTCGTCGTCCGCTCAATGCTTCCGCTTCTGGAATATTCGGCGTCACGACGCGCGCGAGCGGAAGCAGTTCAGCACGCAGCGCCTGGACGCCGTCGGCATCGAGCAGTGACGATCCACTCGACGAGATCAAAACCGGATCGATGACGACCAGCGGCAGCTCGAGTTCTTCGATCGCCGCGGCGACGGCTTCGACGATCGCGGACGTGGCGAGCATGCCGATTTTCGTGGCGTGGATCGTGATGTCGCCCGCGATCGCCTCAATCTGGGCCGTAACGAGATCGGCTTCGAGCGGCGCGATCTGACCGACGCCCTGGGTGTTTTGGGCAGTGACGGCGGTGATCGCGCTCGTGCCGTACACACCAAACGCGGCGAAGGTCTTCAGGTCGGCTTGGATGCCGGCGCCACCGCTCGAATCGCTCCCCGCAATTGTCAGGGCTGTAGGCATACGCTAAGCTGTCAGCTCTATGCAGCCGACGTTTCTCACCACGATCCTCGCACGGCCCGACACGCGAGCTTTGAAAATCGGCGAACAGGCTGGCGCGGTCGCGCTCGTGACCGTGCTGACGGCCGTCGCCGCACAGATCAGTATTCCGCTTCCGTTTACGCCGGTGCCGTTCACGTTCCAGCCGATGGTCGTGCTGGTCGGCGCGATGGCGCTCGGCGCGCGTCTCGGCATGGCGAGCCAGATCTCGTATCTCGCGCTTGGCATCGCCGGTCTTCCGGTGTTTGCGGCGTCGCCCGTGCTGCCGCAAGGCATCGCGCGGCTCCTCGGTCCAACGGGCGGCTATTTGATGGCGTATCCGTTCGCCGCGTTTCTCGCCGGCTGGCTGGCCGAGCGCGGACTCGACCGGCGCTACATGACGTCGGTGCTCGCGATGCTCGCAGGCCTGACGATCGTGTTCACCGGCGGCGTCCTCTGGCTTGGCGTGTTCATGCCGAATGCGCACGGCCTGTCCGCGGCGCTCGCCACGGGCTTCTATCCATTCATCCTCGGCGACGTGATCAAGCTGCTCGCGGCGGCCATCGTGATGCCGCGCTTGTGGGCGCTTACGGGGCTGCGCCTCCGGTAGCTTTGCCGAAGATCAGCAGATACTCGAACGGCGGGACTTCTTCGCGCTTGATGAACTGAAGTCCCGCCGCTTCGCACGCGCGGATGATCGTTTTCGGATCGACGCGCTCCTCGGGATCGGGTCCCGGTCCACCGCCGCCAGGCAGAAAGTCGACGACGCCGAGCCGGCCTTGCGGCTTCAACGCGCGCGCGATGTTCTTCAGCAGCGTCACCGGCTCGCGCCGCGTGCCTGCGGACTCGAGCTCCATCTCGCGATACGAATCGACAATCAGCGCCGCGTCGATCGGTTCAGGCAGCCGCGGATCGGTCGCCGTGCCGAGCACCGTCGTCACGTTGCGCAGTTGCTCGCGCTGGATCGCGCCTTTGATCAATTCGATCATCTGCTGTTGCACGTCCTCGGCATAGACGCGGCCGAGCGGTCCGATGCGCCGCGCGATGCGGACTGTGAACCAGCCGCCGCCCGCGCCGAGGTCGGCGACGACCGACCCATCGGCGATCTGCAGCGCGTCCATGATGAGGTCAGGCTTTTGCCATTGCTCGCGGTCAGGAGTCTCGAGAAGGCCGAGATCGAGAGGGGCGAAGAGACCTGATTTCTGTCTCTGTGGGGCAGGAGGCGCAGGAAAGGCTGGAAGGGCGGGAAGGAAAAACGCGGCTGCGACCACGCTGACCACCAACGGCCTCATTTCTTTCCTGCCTTTCCCACCGTTCCCGCCTCTCCTGCCCCCGCGATTCCGCCCTTCGTCATCGCATCCGCGGACAGGATCGCATCCAGCCGGTCTCGGTCGACCAAACCGCGTTCGAGCACGAGCTCGCGGATCGTCTTGCCGCTCTTGACCGACTCTTTCGCAATCTCCGCGGTCGCGGCGTAGCCGATGTACGGACTGAGTGCGGTCGCGGTCGCCGTGCTGCGCTCGAGCAGCTCGCGCGCGCGTTCCTCGTTCGCGCTGATGCCGTCGACGCAGCGGAGACGCAGCGCCTTCATCGCTTCGCGCAGGATCGTCGAGGCGTGCAGCGCGTTCCACGCGATGACCGGCATCATCACGTTCAGCTCGAGCTGACCCGCTTCGCACGCGATCATCACCGTCGTGTCGCAGCCGATCACCTGGAAGCACACCTGGTTGACCATCTCGGGAACCGATGGATTCACTTTGCCGGGCATGATTGACGATCCCGGCTGAACGGCGGGCAGCGCGATCTCCGAGAGTCCGGCGCGTGGACCCATGCTGAGCAGCCGCAAGTCGCTCGCGATTTTGCCGAGCTCGACGGCGAGGCGCCGCATCGCGCTCGAGTACGCGAGCACGTCGCCCATGCTTTGCGTGACGCGAAACAAATTGACCGCCGGTTTGAGCGGCAGGTTCGTGTAGCGGGCGAGGTTCGCCACAACGGCGCGGCGATAGTCGTCGCCCGCGTTCAGGCTCGTCCCGACCGCCGTGGCGCCGATGTTCAACTCCGTCAACTGCTCCGACGCCGACGCCACATCGTCTGCGCCCGCGCGCACGCACGCGGCAAAGCCGCTGAATTCCTGACCGAGCGTGATGGGCACCGCGTCCTGCAGGTGCGTGCGGCCGGTCTTCAGCACGTGCGCGAATTGATCCGCTTTGCGCGCGAGACTGTCGACGAGTGCGCGCGCCGATGCGACGAGCGGACCGGCGCCGAGGAGAAGCGCCAGGCGCGTCGCCGTGGGGAACACATCGTTCGTCGACTGACCCATGTTGACGTGATCGTTCGGGTGCACGCGCGTGTAGTCGCCGCGCGTCCCGCCAAGCATTTCGGCCGCACGGTTCGCGAGCACTTCGTTCGTGTTCATGTTGTGCGACGTGCCGGCGCCCGCCTGATACACGTCGACGACGAATTGATCGCGAAGTTTGCCGGAGAGGATTTCGTCTGCCGCGGCGACAATCGCCCGCGCCACGTCCGGTTGCAGGCGGCCGAGCGCCGCGTTGGTTTCGGCGGCCGCTTTCTTGATCAGGACGGTTGCGGTGACGAGATCGGACGGCGCGGTGAGACCGCTGATCGGGAAGTTCTCGACCGCGCGCATCGTCTGCACGCCGTAGTAGGCGCCCGACGGGACGTCGATCTCTCCAAGCGGGTCTCGCTCCCGGCGAAATCCATCAGCCATGAGCCATCAGCCCTCACCCCTCAGTATACTGAGGCGTTATGCTCCTAAAATTTTTCGACAGCGTTCTCGACCTCATCGTGAAAACCTCGACCGAGCTGCCGCCCGACGTGCGCGCGGCGATGCGGACGTCGCTCAACGGCGAACCGGAGGGCACGCGGTCGTCACAGGCGCTGACGATCATCGCGCAGAACATCGATCTCGCCGTCGAGAACGAAGGCGCCATCTGTCAGGACACCGGCATGCCGACGTTCGAGGTGCATGTGCCGGTCGGCGCAAATCAGATCTGGATGCGGCAGCAGATTCGCGAAGCGGTCGCCGAAGCGACGCGGCGCGGCAAGCTGCGACCGAACTCGGTCGATTCGATCACGGGCAAGAACTCGGGCGACAACCTCGGGCCTGGGACGCCGATCATCCACTTCGATCAGTGGGAGCGCAACGACATCGAGATCAAATTGATCCTGAAGGGTGGCGGCTGCGAAAACACGAACGCGCAGTACGCGCTGCCGGTCGAACTGCCGCATCTCGGACGCGCGGACCGCACGCTCGAGGGCGTGCGGAAGTGCATCCTGCACGCGGTCTGGAACGCGCAGGGCAAGGGCTGCGCGCCCGGCGCGGTTGGCGTCTGCGTCGGCGGCGACCGGACGTCCGGCTACACGCACGCCAAAGAGCAACTGTTTCGTACGCTCGACGACATCAATCCGGATCCGCGTCTCGCCGAGCTCGAAGCGTCGATCATGTCGACCGTCAACGATCTCGAGATCGGGACGATGGGGTTTGGCGGCAAGGTGACGTTGATCGGCTGTAAGATTGGCGCGCTCAATCGGCTGCCGGCGAGTTTCTTCGTGTCGGTCGCGTACGACTGCTGGGCGTTCCGTCGACTGGGCATCGTGCTGAACGCGTCCACCGGCGCGATCGAGACGTGGCTGTATCGCGATCCGTCGCATCCGATCGTCCCGATGCTCGATCAGTCCGGCTTCGTGCGCACCGGGCGCGAAGTGCGGCTGCAGGCGCCGTTGACCGAAGAAGCCGTTCGCTCGTTGAAGGTCGGTGACGTCGTGTTGATCTCGGGCCGGATGTTCACCGGACGCGACGCGGTGCACTCGCACCTCATGAAGCACGAGCCGCCGGTCGACCTCCGCGGGTCGGTGCTCTATCACTGCGGTCCTGTCGCGGTGAAGGAGGGTGACGGCTGGCGCATCAACGCCGCCGGCCCGACGACGAGCATTCGCGAGGAACCATATCAAGGCGAGATCATCAAGCGGTACGGCGTCCGCGCCGTCATCGGCAAAGGCGGCATGGGCGCGAAGACGCTCGCCGCGATGAAAGACTTCGGCGCGATCTATCTGAATGCCATTGGCGGCGCGGCGCAGTTCTACGCGCGTTCGATCAAGAAGGTCGACGACGTGTCGCTGCTCGAATTCGGTACACCCGAAGCGATGTGGCATCTCACCGTCGAGGACTTCCCGGCGATCGTCACCATGGACGCGCACGGCAACAGCCTGCACAAGGATGTCGAGCAGAAGTCCGGCGAGATTTTGGAAGCGATCGGCGTGTGAAGACGATCAGCGCAGAACACGCCGAACACGCAGGGGTTGCCTTGATCTGCGGGTTTCGCGATTTCTGCGCTTACCGTCGTGATCCGAATTCCTTCAACGGCGGCCGGCCGTAGTGATGCTCCATCGCGGCCAGATCGAGATCGGTCGTCTCGATATCCGAAATCGATAAGAGCGGGAACGGCGAGAGCTCCGGCAGATCGACGGTCTTCAGATACCCACCGCAGTTCGAGCACGCTTCGATGCGGCGATCTTTCCGGTCTTCGTTCGGCGCAGCGGTGACGAACTTCGCGCCGACCTCGTTGCAGTAAATGCACGCGTAGTGCGTGCGCTCCCATGCGCACGAGCAGAACGAGCAGCGCAGCGTGCGATGGCCGCCGACGACTTCCGCCAGCGCCGGCCACGATCCGCACGCGGGGCAGTAGCCGTGATCCCAATCGCGCAACGCCGACCGCAGTGTGTCGTCGGCCGTCTGCTCGAACAGGACGCGCTGCAGTCGGTGCACGAACGGGCTGACCGCGAGTTCGCCGACCAGCCACACGAGATCCGGCGCGAGACCGCGATGCGCGGCGCCGGATCGAATCGCCCCCTGGTTGCGCGTCAGCGACGCGCCGAACAGCGACCCGGCGTCCATCTGACCGGTCGCAATCGCCTCGCGGATGTGCGACGCCGCGTCACCCGCCCCGCCGGTCGCCAATGCGTCGCAGAGCTGGAGGAGTACCGGCGTCATTGCCGCGATCGGGATGGGAATCGGTTCGCCCGCAAATACCGGAACGCCGCGTCCGAGTTTCGCCGCCAGGTATTTCGGCGGCAGCGACAGTTTGGGGATCGGCGAACGGTCGAGCGACTCGTCGAGGGCGAGGACGAGCGTCAGCAGTTGACGTTGGAGGTCGAGGGCGGGCGCGAGGTCGGGTCGAGCGGTCTGGATGGCGGCCCAGCGGCGCTCGGCTATTTCCATGAGATCGCGGCGTTTTACGCCCAAAACGGGCACATATGGGGTCACGTTGCTATAATGGTTGCATGATTAACGTAACCGAAACGGCAGCGTCCAAGATCAACGAGCTGCTGGCCGAAGAACAGAAGGCGGGCAGCGGGCTGCGCGTGTTCGTCCAAGGCGGCGGCTGTTCCGGGTTCCAGTACGGCCTCATGATCGAAGAAAACGGGCAGGGTCCTGCGGATCAGATCTTCGAATCCCATGGCGTGAAGCTGTTCGTCGATCCGATCAGCATCCGCTACCTGAGCGGCGCCGAAGTCGATTTCGTCGACACTATCACGGGCGGCGGTTTCACCATCAAGAACCCGAACGCGACGTCGACCTGCGGCTGCGGGCAGTCCTTCTCTGTCGAGTAAACGTTCCTCCAAAAGAGATCGGATCGTTGACGTGTTCCGCCGGCAAGAGGGACACGTCAGCGCCGACGATCTCGTCGACCTCGTTCATAAAGAAGCGGCGGGCATTGGGCGGGCGACGGTGTATCGCACGCTGCAGTGGATGTGCGCCAGCGGCATCGCGCGAAAGGTGGATTTCGGCGACGGCCGTGCGCGATACGAGCCGTCGGCCAAACATCCGCGCCATTTCCATCTGATCTGCACCGCCTGCCAGCGCTCGTCGGAATTCCTCAGCTCGGACATCGAAACATTCGTCGAAGAAATTGCCGGCGCGCACGAGTTCGACGCCAAGCAGACGACCGTGCAGATTCACGGCATCTGCGTCGAGTGCCGCACCGGCCGTCGCACGCCGTCGATCGATGGATCGACGACGGCACGCGTGTTCGCGCGTGATGCGCTGCGCATGGCCATCGCGACGGAGCAGAGCGGCCTGGAGTTCTACACGCGCGGCGCGCGCCAGACGAAGGATGCGCGGGCGCGGTCGGTGTTCAAGAAGCTCGCGGCCGAAGAGCGCGAGCACCTCGACAAACTGCAGAAGCGATACCGGCAGCTGCTCGTCGAAGATCCGCAGCTGGAATCGCACGCGACGTTTCTGTTCTTCAAAGGCGCGGCGAGCGGGCTGTTTGCCGACGGCGCTCGGGAGTTGCGCGACGGCGTGAAGGACGACCACGACGCGCTGGCAATCGGCATTCGCTGCGAGCGCGGCTCGCATAACTTTTTCAAGAAGTACGGGGAACGGTTCGAAGAGTCGGAAGGCAAGCGGATCTTCCTCGAGTTCGCCGACGAAGAACGCGAACACCTCGAGTTGTTGCTGCGCGAGCAGAAGTCGCTCGCCGCGCGGCAGGGGCGCCGGACAGGCCGATGATCGATCTCCATACCCACACCACGGCGTCCGACGGGCGCTGCACGCCGGACGAGCTCGTGAACCGTGCGCACGCTGCCGGGATCACGGTTCTTGCGGTCACCGATCACGACACGGTCGCCGGCTGCGACGCGGCCGATGCGGCCTGCGCCACCGCGGGCATCACGTTCGTGCCCGGCATCGAAATCACGGCGATCCGATTCGGCGGCGACGTGCACGTGCTCGGCTACTTCGTCGATCGGCATTCACCGTCCCTGCTCGCGTTTCTCGCCGAGCAGCGAGGACGCCGCATCGAGCGTATTCGCGAGATGGTGTCGAAGCTCACCGGTTACGGCATTCGGCTGGACGCCGACGCCATCCTCAAGCCCGGCATCGAGGACGCGACGAAGGCGGCAGGACGTCCGTGGATCGCGCGCGCGCTGGTCCAGGGTGGATACGTGACGTCGACCAACGAGGCCTTCGAGAAGTGGCTCTCGCGCGGCCGCCCGGCCTTCGTGCCGCGTCTCGGCGCGGCACCGGACGAAGTGTTTCACCGCATCCACGACGCCGGCGGCATTGCCTCGCTCGCCCACCCGGGACTCCTCGCGCACGACGACTGGATTCCCGAGTTCGTGTCGGCCGGCCTCGACGCCATCGAGGTGTATCACAGCGAGCACGACACGTTGATGACGGCGAAGTATCTGTCGATCGCGAAACGGTTGAAGCTCAGGATTTCGGGCGGCTCCGACTATCATGCCGACGACTCGCACGGGGCGGCGCACTTGGGCGCGATCTCGCTGCCGCGCGAAGACTACGATCAGTTGTTATGGCTCAAGCACTCGTCACGGCAGTAATGCTCGGCCTCGTCGGGCTGATGGCCACCGCGGTTTTCGGACTGCAGGGCACCGACGTGTCACGCCACATCGGCTACGGGTTCTTCTCGACGATGGTCATCCTGCTGGCGCATTCGATGATGATGTTTTATCTCATCGGCAAGGGCAAAGCGGTGAAGGACGCGATGGCCGAACACAGCGTCGCCGGTGATTACCACCGCCGCATCGCGCTGGCGCGTAAACCGGTGTTCTCGATCGGCACCCTCGCGATGGCGGTGACGATGGTGGCCGCGATCATGGGCGCGAGCGTCGACGTCGGCAAGCTGCCGCCGATCATCCATGCGTACATCGCCTACGCCGCCGTGATCTGCAACGTCGGCGCGCTGAAGATCGAGATCACCGCCCTCGCCGAATCCAGCCGCATCGTCGACGACGTCAACCGCCAGATCGGCGGATGACGATCCTCGACATCCACGACGTCACCAAGGACTATCGCGGACTGCGACCGCTGCGCCTGCAGCAGCTCACCGTCGCGGACGGCGAGTCGGTCGCGCTTCTCGGGTTCGATCGGATCACGGCGGAAGTCCTCGTCAACCTCGTGACCGGCGCGTCGCTTCCGGATTCGGGCGACGTGCGCCTCTTCGGCCGCTCGACGGCGGCGATTGGTGACAGCGCCGAGTGGCTCTCGATCGTCGATCGTGTCGGCATCGTCAGCGATCGCGCGGTGTTGCTCGAAGAGATGACCGTGATTCAGAATCTTGCTATGCCGTTCACGCTCGACATCGAGCCGCCGCCCGAGGACGTCCGTCGGCGCGCGGAGTCGCTGGCGCGCGAGGTCGGGATTGCGGACGCGGCATGGGCGCAGCCGGTGGCCGCGACTGGCGCCGACGTCCACATCCGCGTGCGACTCGCCCGTGCGATTGCGCTCGATCCGCAGCTGCTGCTCTTCGAGCACGCGAGCGCGTCACTGTCCGCAGCCGACGCGAACGCGTTCGCCCGCCATGTCCGCGCGCTGACCGAGTGGCGCGGTGTCGCCCTGATCGCGATTTCCGCCGATCGTGCGTTCGCGCGAGCCGTGGCGCCGCGTGTGGTCACACTCGACGCCGCAACCGGCCGACTCAGGTAGAATGCGGCGGAAAGGAGCACTAACTATGAACGTCAGGAAGCAGCGCGTGCTGCTCGCAGGGATGCTGGTGGCTTCGTGTGGTGCGTTCCTCGGGGCGCAGGGGAAAACACCGGCGAAAGCGAAAGGCCAGAAGATCACCGTCAACTTCGTCGAGCCGAAGAACAACGCGACCGTCACGAGTCCGGTCCACATGAAGTTCACGTCGACCGGCGTCACGATATCGCCCGTGCCGTCTGGCGAAGTGAAGGAGCCGCGTCCGGGCATGGCGCATTACCACGTCGGCATCGACCAGGACTGCCTCCCGGCCGGCAAGAACATCGTGAAGGGGACGCCGTCGTGGGTCCACTTCGGCGACGGCAAGGATGTGTTCGACAGCCAGTTGTCGCCCGGCAAGCACAAGCTGGCGCTGCAGCTCGGCGATGATCTCCACAACACGCTGCCCGGCGCGTGCAAGGTGATCACGGTCAACGTCAAGCAGTAGACAAATACACGAGCGGAGTTTTTTGGTCGCGCCAGCAGTTGAGCTGGCGCGACAGTTCTGTCATTTCCTTCGAAAACATTCACAAAACGGTCTGGAACGAAGTTTGAAAAGTTGAGCTCTTCGGGCACGTGCGCGCGCCCAAGGAGACCTCGATGGCGGCAGGTACGATCAAGCGACTCGTTCGAGACCGGGGATTCGGATTCATTCGAGACGACGGCGGGCAGGAGTGGTTTTTCCATCGCAGCTCAGTCCAAGGCAGCTTCGACCAGCTCAACGAAGGACAGCGCGTCACCTTTGAAGAGGAGCCATCCGCCAAAGGACCGCGCGCGGGCAACGTCCGCGGCGAAGGCTAACCGTTCCACCACCCTCGTTCTCTTCGACATCGACGGCACGCTCGTGCTGACGGGCGGCGCCGGTGGTCGTGCGATGGCTTCCGCATTCGAGGAGCTGTTCGCGATCGCCGACGCCTTCCGCGGCATCCCGATGCCCGGGCGTACGGATGCCTGGATTGTGTCCGACGCCGTCGCGGCGCATGGGATTGCGAGCGACAGTCCGGCGCTCGCGCAGTTCCCCAAGGTGTACCTTCGGCATCTCCGTCACGAGCTCGCGCAGCCGCCGCCGCCCGGAAAGCGCTACGGCGTCATGCCTGGCGTCCGCGAGCTGCTGGACGCTCTCGTCGATCGCGACGACGTGTACCTCGCGCTCTTGACGGGCAACTACGAAGCGACCGCGCGGATCAAACTCGAAGCGTTCGATCTGTGGCGGTATTTCGAGTGCGGCGCCTTTGGCGATGACGCACCCGATCGGAACGGCCTCTTACCGCGCGCGATCGATCGTGTGGTCGCATGTGGCGGTCCGCGTGTCGAACCGCAGTCAGTCGTTGTGATTGGCGATACGCCGCTCGACGTCGCGTGCGCGAAAGCCGGCGGCGCGCGCTCGATCGCGGTCGCGACCGGCGGTCACGGCGTCGACGAGCTGCGGGCGTCAGGAGCAGATGTCGTGTTCGAGGATCTCACCGACCTGGAAGCTGTGTTGAACGCGCTCATCGCTGACAGCTGATAGCATTGGCAACGGAAGCGAACGGGGCCCGGCGGCCCTCCCGGTCTTCAAAATCGGTTGCTTCCCGTTTATACGGGAAGGCTCGGTTCGACTCCGAGGCGCTTCCGCCAATCGTTGCTTCGATGTAGTGAGGATTGAGGATTGCGGATTGCGGATTGATTGCGGATTGGAATCGCGGAATAAATCCGCAATCCTCAATCCGCAATCCGAAATGACTAGCCTTCTATCAGCCTTACGTCGCCGGCGCGCGGACCCTTCCCCGAATCTTCCGGCGTAAACTCCACGCGCTGCCCCTCGCGCAGCAGCTCAAACACTGCGCCGCGCACCGAGCTGCGGTGGAAAAAATGTTCAATTCCCCCCTCATCGCGGATGAACCCAAAGCCTTTGTCGATGAGGAGCCGTGCGATTGTCCCGGTTGGCATAAACCCGAAGCCCTCCGTTCCGAACGCCTTGGGAGAATCCCCAAGGGACCCCAGCCGCCCATAAGCTGAGCTGGAAAATCGCGGCCAGTCTAGGCAGTTCGGAGCCCGAAGTCAAGCAGAGGCCGAAGGTTAGAGGCGACGTGTCGAAACGGATACTTGCCACGTTTCGCCGTCTTCGTCGTCCTCATCCTCCTCGTCGTCTTCGTCCTCGTCGCTGTCGGCGTCGTCGTCCTCGTAGAATCCAATGTCGTCATCGACATCGTCGTCGTCGCCATCCAGGAAATAACGGCCCATCACGCGGTGGTGGGCGCCGGCGGTGGGGGCGCGGGCGGTTTCGGCGGCGGATAGGTTGTCCAGAAATGTCTCCCGCAGCGCGGGCAGACCCAGAATTGATCGGGCGACCACGGCATCCCCGGCTGCGGATCGCGCAGGTCCATTTCCTCGCCGCAACGCATGCAGCGGATGACGATGCCGAGCTGATTCATGAGGTGGATTCTATAACATGGCCGGCGTGATACCGGCGCTGGTGCTCGCTGCGGGTCGGTCGTCGCGCATGGGGCGCGCGAAGGCGCTGCTGTCGGTTGACGAACGCGACACGTTTCTGTCGCGCATCGTCCGCACGTTTCTCGATGCGGACGTGGACGATGTCGTCGTCGTCGTCGGACACGAGCCCGACGCGATCGTGCACTCGCTGGCCGCGACCGGACTGCCCGCGCGCGTCGTCGTCAACCGTGAGTACGATCGCGGTCAGTTGTCGTCGCTCGTCGCCGGTCTGCGCGTGATCGATCGTCCTGGCGTGAGCGCAACGCTCGTGACGTTGGTCGACGTCCCCTTTGCCTCAACGGCGACGGTCCGCGCGATCATCGCACGCTATCGTGACAGCGGCGCGCGTGTCGTGCGGCCGACGAGCGGCACACGTCACGGTCATCCGATGTTGATCGATCGATCGCTTTTCGATCTGCTGCGGCATGCCGATCCCGGCGCGGGCGCGAAACCGATCATTCGCGCGCACGCCACGCCGATCGGCGACATCGCCATCGACGACGAGGGCGCATTCGTGGATATCGATACGGCAGAGGAGTACGCGCGCGCTATTGCCGATCGGTCGAACGGCGGCGCGGCGTCCGCTCGTGCGCCGTCGAACGAGCCGGCTTGACGCGATCGGAGAAATCGATTTCCTCGCGGGCGCTTTGGCGCATTTCCGGATCGGCGTACCCTTCGGCGATGAGCCAGGAACCTACCGTAGGTGACACTTCGACTACCGTACCTGTGCGCAAACGGTCGAGCACGAGGCCATCGACATCGTGTTCTCGCGGCATTTTGATGATCCGAACTCGCACTAGTTGCTAGCATCAGCAATCGAAATGCCGAAATCACCGTTTGCGATCGAACCACCGGTCGAGCCGATGCTCGCGAAGCTCGCGGACGAGGTCCCCGACGGTCCGTTTCTGTACGAGCCGAAGTGGGACGGATTCCGCGCCATCGTCTTTCGCGCCGGCGACGAGCTGCAAATACAAAGTCGTGATCTGCGGCCGCTCGATCGTTACTTCCCCGAGCTGCACGAGTCGCTCGCGGCGAATCTGCCGGCCAGTTGCGTTGTCGACGGCGAAATCGTGATCGCGACGGATCGCGGTCTCGATTTCAACTTGCTGCAGTTGCGCCTGCACCCGGCAGCGTCGCGGGTGGCGAAGCTGGCGAACGAAACGCCGGCGTCGTTCGTCGTGTTCGATCTGCTCGCGATCGACGGCCGGGACATTCGGAACGAGCCGCAAGCCGAGCGACGAGTTCAGCTCGAGCGCGTTCTGGCGGGCGCACAGCCGCCGATTCACCTGACGCCGATGACGCGGGACACGCGCGTCGCGACCGAATGGCTCGAGCGTTTCGAAGGCGCCGGTCTCGATGGCGTGATTGCGAAGCCGGCTGATGGCGTCTACGAACCGGGCAAACGCGCGATGATCAAGATCAAGCACGCGCGCACCGCCGACTGTGTCGTCGCCGGCTTTCGGTGGCACAAAAACGGGAAGAACGAGCTGGTCGGATCGCTGCTGCTCGGGTTATACGACGACACCGGCCGGCTGCATCACGTCGGCGTCACCTCGTCGTTCACGATGACGCGGCGCCGCGAACTGGCGACCGAGCTCGAACCGTTACGACAGGACGCACTCGATCAACATCCCTGGCGCGACTGGGCAGAAGCCGATGCCCACGGGTATCAGCGCATGCCTGGCGGTCAGAGCCGTTGGAGCGCAGGAAAAGATCTCTCGTGGGAACCGGTCCGCATCGAGCGCGTCTGCGAAGTGAAGTACGACCACATGCAGGGCGATCGTTTTCGGCACGCCGCAGTGTTTCAGCGATGGCGTCCTGATAAACCGCCGAAGGACTGCCGGTACGATCAGCTCGAGGTCGTGACGCCCTACGAGCTCTCGAAGATATTCGGCACCGGTTCCTGAACCGGTCGATCGTCGACAGGTACGTGCTGCAGGTTGACGCGGACGCGCGTCCACGTGCTGAAGCGGCCGCGCATCGCGTCGACGAGAATGTCCGCCGGTTCGAGATGCTGCGCCGCCTTCGGGTATCGTGCTTTCCACTCGTCGAGCAACGCCAACGCCTGATCTTTCTTCTTCGCTCGAGCGACTTCGATCAGCGGTTTCGTCGACGTGCGCTTCTTGGATGGTTGCACGCGCGGCGGCTCATCGCGTTGCTTGCGATAGTGAGGCGGCCAGGGCGCATCGCCGAGACCGTCCTTTGCCTGGCGCTCGGATAGTTCCAACAGTCGATCGAGGACGCGCGGATGCTTGTCCATGTCGTCGTGCGGATCGCCGATCTTGTTGAACCGGTCGGGCAGCGTGACGATCGTGAAGTCCTCGGGATGGCAATCATCGACCTCGGACCACGCGAGCGGCGCCGACGCGCGCGCGTCCGGTCGCGGGCGGATCGAGTACGCGCCGGCGATCGTGCGATCCTTCGCATTCTGGTTGTAGTCGAGGAAGACGCCGTGACGCTCTTCCTTCCACCACTTGCTCGTCGCCAGCGTTGGCGCGCGCCGTTCCACTTCGCGTGCGAACGCCAGCGCCGCTCGACGTACATCATCGAACCCCGACCGCTGTTCGATGCGCACGTAGACGTGAATGCCGCGCGATCCTGACGTCTTCGGCCACCCCACGAGGCCGAAATCCTCGAGCGTCGCCTGCACGATCCTCGCGACTTCTCGTACCTGCGGCCACTCGACGCCCGGCACCGGATCGAGATCGACGCGCAGTTCGTCAGGATGATCGAGATCGTCTGCGCGGACGGGATGGGGATGCAGTTCGAGGCAGGCGAGGTTGGCCATCCACGCGAGGGTCGCAGCGTCGCGTGGAACGACTTCTTCTGCGGTTCGTCCCGACGGAAACTTCAAGGCGACGACATCGACCCAGTCAGGACGCGATTCGGGCGCACGCTTTTGGTAGAAGAACTCGCCGTCGATGCCGTTCGGGTAGCGGACGAGGACGTTCGGCCGTCCGCCGGCGCCGCGCAACGCGCCGCGCGCGACGGCGAGGTAGTAGCGGACGACGTCGAGCTTCGTGTATCCGGCCTGCGGAAAGAGCACCTTCCGCGGGTTCGACACGGCGATCTCGCGTCCGTCAACGGTCAGGATTTCGTGTTCGGTCTTGCTGGCCACGCCGTAAGATAAGCCCTCGTCCTGGAGGATACCGTGAACCTGTTTATCGGCTTGGTCCTCTTGCAACTTGCGGGCGTCCCGTGCGCGACGCCGCCCACGCTGCATTGCCCCGACAACGACTGTGCGTCGGACCGTGTGATCAATCAGGGTCCGGTTGTCGAGATGAAAACGCGCCGCACCTATTTTCTCGATTATCCGTGCGACATGAAGCCGGGCGAGAAGGTGACGTTCATCCTCAGCCTGCACGGCGCCGGGTCGTACGGCAACTGGCAGCGGCACTATTTTCCGCTGCTCGACTACAAAGACAAATACCGGCTCGTCATCGCGACGCCGAACTCGCCGACGCACGTCTGGTCCGATGTGGACGATGAGTACCTGCAGAACATCGTCACGACGACGATCGATCAGATCGGTGCGGCGAACATCAAGGCGTTTTGGATCGTCGGCCACTCGCAAGGCGGCCTGACGTCAAACCGCTTGCTGCGGACGGACTTCTTCAAGAACCGCGTCGACGGCTGGCTGAGTCTCTCCGGCGGACGTCTCGGCGGATCACCGGGTCGCGCGAGTTTCGGATCGATCGCGGCCGCGCCTCCGGGTGGCGGACGCGGCGCGGCGACCGGGCGCGGTGCGGCGATCGCGCCGGTGACCGGTCTTCCTGACGCGGATTTCTCATTCATCTTCGAGACCGGCGAGCGCGAGATGGACGCGAAAGGCATGCCCGCGTCGTCGGACTGGGCGAAGAAGTATGCGTGCGGACCGAAGAAGGGTCCCGAAGAGATCGTCGACTCGAAAGCGGGGTACATTTACGACCGCTCGCGTCAGAATCCGCCGAATCCGGCGTGGGGATTGTTGCCGCGTCCGGGCAAAGCGCAGATCTTCGCGTACGACGGCTGCCGCGATGGACGGGTGGTCGCCGACGTCATTCGCCTGGAAAAGGGTCACACCGAAGGACTCGAACCGAACATCACCGAGGCGCTCGTCACGTTGATGCTGAGCGCCCCCGGTGGAAAGGTGCACTAGCCATGACTGTCACGCGTCGCGACCTGTTGAAGACGTCGTTGTTCGGCGGCGCGCTGGCCGCGATTCCGAGTGCGGCACAGGCTGCTGGCGAACCTTCGTCCGCGCTCGCGCCTGTCGTCGACACGGCGGGCGGCAAGCTGCGCGGCGTCAACGTCCGCGGCGTGATGACGTACCGCGGCATCCCGTACGGCGCGTCGACCGCCGGTGCGAACCGGTTCATGCCGCCGCGCAAGCCCGAGCCGTGGACGGGCGTTCGCGACGCGTTTCAGAACGGCCACTCGTCACCGCAGAACGCGCCCGCGCCGGCATCGATTGGCACCGGGCTGCGCGGATACGCGGCCGCCGGCGAAGACTGTCTCGTGCTGAATGTGTTCACGCCCGGGGTCACCGGCAAACGTCCGGTGATGATGTGGATCCACGGCGGCGGGTACGCGTACGGCTCCGGCGGATCGCTCGGCTACGACGGCGCCAACCTCGCGCGCCACGGCGACGTCGTCACCGTCTGCATCAACCACCGGTTGAACATCGTCAGTCACCTGTATCTCGGCACGGCAGGCGAAGCGTTCGCCGATTCCGGCAACGTCGGCTTGCTCGATATCGTCGCCGCGCTGCAGTGGGTGAAAGACAACATCGCGCAGTTCGGCGGCGACGCGAACAACGTCACGATCTTCGGTCAATCCGGCGGGGGCGGAAAGGTGAGCACGCTGCTCGCGATGCCCGCCGCGAAGGGTTTGTTTCACAAAGCAATCATCGAGAGCGGATCGACGCTGAAGCAGATGACGCGCGATGACGCCGATCAGCAGACGACGAAGCTGATGTCGTCGCTGGGATTGAAGGCGACCGATGCGGCGGCGCTGCAAGCGATGCCGATCCAGAAGCTGCTGGCCGCGATGGGGAACATGCGGCTGGGACCGGTCGTCGACGGCCATTCGTTGCCGCGCGATCCGTTCGATCCCACGGCGCCGGACGTGTCTGCCGATGTGCCGCTGATCATCGGCACGACCGAGACGGAAGGATCGTATTTCGCGCCGCCGGATCTGCTGTCGCTCGACGAAGCAGCGGTGCGCGCGCGATTGAAGGATCGCCTGCCCGGCGAAAGCGATCGCATCTACGACCTGTTCAAGAAGAACCGACCGAAGGCGACGCCGAGCGAGCTCTACTTCACGATCTCCGCGTTTCCGACGAGCGCGCACCTGCAGGCGGAGCGCAAAGCGGCGCAGCGCCGCGCGCCGGCGTTCCTGTATCAGATTCGGTGGCGCACGCCAGTCGAGGGCGGACGGCGGCTGTCGCCGCACTGCATTGAGATTCCGTTCGCGATGCAGAATCATTGGCAGTTGCCGGAGATGGTCGGAACCGGAGCGGAGCTGCAGCCGCTCGCCGACAAAGTCAGCGGTGCGTGGATCGCGTTCGCGAAGAGCGGCGATCCGACGCACGCGCTGATTCCAAAGTGGCCGGCTTATACCGCGGATCAGCGGCCGGTCATGCATATGAACAACGAATGGCGGGTCGCGAACGATCCCGATCGAGAGGAGCGGCTCGCGATGGCCTCGTTCACGCGCCTGCCGATGTTCTGATGCGTGTTCATGTAGCGCAGCCCTTCAGGGCTGCTCTGTTCGTGGTCGTTTTCGTCGCGCTGTTCGTCGGCTCGCGCGCGCTCGAGCACGTGGCGCAGGCGCAGAAGCGTGCGCCGTCGTTTCAAGTCGATCCGACGTGGCCGAAGATCCCGAAGCAGTGGATCCTCGGTCAGGTCGCGGGGCTCGCCGTCGACGCGCGCGATCACGTGTGGATCATTCAGCGCCCGTGGTCGCTGGAGAACGACGAGGTCGCGACGGATCCGGCCGCGCCGTGCTGCCATGCTGCGCCGCCGGTGATGGAGTTCGACAACGCCGGCAACTACGTTCAGGGCTGGGGCGGCGAAGGCCAGGGCTACGAATGGCCGGCGGACGAGCACACGATCCACGTCGACTACAAAGGCAACGTCTGGATTTCGTCAGCCGGCGGTCCACGCCTGCCGACAAAAAAAGAGAATCAGATTCTGAAATTCACGCAGACAGGAAAGTTTCTGCTGCAGGTCGGTCATCGCGGCATGAGCAAGGGCAGCCTCGACACCGAGAACTTCAACAACGCGGCCGACATCTACGTGTATCCGAAAACGAACGAGGCGTTCATCGCCGACGGCTACGTCAACCGTCGCGTGATCGTGATCGATGCTGACACCGGCGCGTTCAAGCGGATGTGGGGCGCGTACGGCAACAAGCCGGACGACAACGCGCCCAATCGTCTTGCCGACGAAGGTCCTGGTCCGCAGCAGTTCAACCTCGTCCACGGGATCCGTGTGTCGGACGACGGGCTCGTCTACGTCGCGGATCGCCGCAACAACCGGATGCAGGTGTTCACGACGGACGGCAAGTTTCAGCGCGAGATATTCGTCGAGCGCAAGACGAAACTGCTCGGGACGTCGTTCTCGGTCGCGTTCTCACCCGATCCGGCGCAGGAGTTTCTGTTCCTCGCCGACGCGGGGAACGGCCGCATCCACATCTACGATCGCAAGACGCTCGACGAGGTCGGCGGATTCGGACGCGTCGGCCACTATGCCGGCGAGTTCGTGTTCCTGCACAACGTCGCGGTCGACTCGAAGGGAAATGTCTACACGGCCGAAGTCGGCAACGGCAAACGCGTTCAGAAGTTTCTCAAGCGGTAAGCGGACTCGAATTCGTCGCGCGTGACGAACGACTTCTGCGTGCCGACGTTCATCGTCGACAGCGCCGCGTAGAGATTCGCGCGCCGGATCGCCTCGCGCTCGTCGCAGCCCTCGACGAGGAAGGTCGCGAAGCTGCCGATGAAGGCGTCGCCGGCGCCGGTCGTATCGCGCGTGGCGACCGTGAATGCCGGAACCAATTCCATCCGGTCGCGCGTCGCCAGAAGGGCGCCGCGTTCACCCAGCGTGATGATGGCGCGGCTCGCGCCGCGTGCAAGCAGTGATCGCGCGCACGCCTCCGCCTGCTCGGGCGTCTTCACCGGCATGCCGGTGATCATTTCCGCTTCGGTTTCGTTCGGGATGATGTAGTCCGCGTGCGCGAGCAGGTCGGCGTCGACCGGCCCCGCGGGCGCCGGGTTGACGATCGTCCGGACGCCGCGGCTGCGCGCCAGCCGCGCGGTATGCGCGATCGTCTCGAGCGGGATTTCGAACTGCAGCACGACGCAGTCCGCGCTTTCGATCAATCCAGCGGCCTGATCGACATCATGGGGCAGCAGCTGATCGTTCGCGCCCTTCACCACGATGATGCGGTTCTGCCCGCTCGGATCGACGAAGATCGGCGCAACGCCGCTCGAGTGGCCATCCAGGACGCGGACGTGGCTCGCGTCGATACCAAGCCGAGCGAAGTTGTCGATCGTCGCCTGCCCGAAGATGTCGTTGCCGAGCCGCGCCACCATCGCGACGTCGGCGCCGCACTGACGCGCGGCGACCGCCTGATTCGCGCCCTTGCCGCCGAAGCCGAGATCGAACTTCGTTCCGAACATCGTCTCGCCAGGGTTCGGCATCCGATCGCTGAACGTGGTGAGATCGACGTTGCAGCTGCCGACGACGACGAGGCGTGCGCGTGTGGTCATTGGCTGAGTGGTTTCGAGATGCGTTCGGTGAACAGTTTCATGAAGCGGGCGTTGTCGATGTCGTACTGCACGTCAATTCTCCGTGCGCCTTCCGCACCGGGCCACAGATCGTCGCCACCAACCGTCTCGCCGTAGCTGATGCCGTGATGATCGTCGACGTCGACGACCATCGTGCGCGTCTTGACGATTGTCGGATCGACGATGCTGGCGGCAGCGACCTCGTCGTACATGTGTGGATGGAAATTGGCGTCGCGCGCGAAGCGCGGTCCCATCTGCGACTCGATCATCCGCGTGATCGGCGTTTTGGTCTCGACGACCGCATCGAACGCCAGCTTGTCGAACGCCGTCTTTCGCGAGACGTTCAGCGGCGAGAGCGCGATCGGGATACCGGATCGCAAAACGATCCTGGCTGCTTCGGGATCGACCCAGATGTTGAACTCGGCGTTCGGCGTCGCGTTGCCCCCGCCGTCGGGCAGCGACGCGATCGCGCCGCCCATGATCGTCAGCCGCTTCACCGACGATGCGAACGAAGAATTCTTTTGGATCGCGAGCGCGATGTTCGTCAGCGGTCCGATCGCGAGGATCTCGATTTGTCCTGGCGACGCGGTGACCGTCCGCGCGATGAAGTCGGCGGCGGATTCCTGTTGCAGCATGATCCGCGCGAAGCCGCCCGGCGGCATCGGCGGCGGATCGGCCGACCACCATTTCCCGTAGTGCGTTCGCGCGTACTCGTCGACCGGATGATTCAGCGGTTTGCTGGTACCGCCGTACACCTTGATGTCGGTTCGGCCAGCGATCTCGAGCATCCGCAGGACGTCAGCGTTCGCGCGCGCGAGGTTGTAGTTGCCCGCGACCGTCGTGATGCCGACGATGTCCAGCTCCGGCGAGTTGAGCGCAAAGGCCAGGGCGAGGCCGTCGTCTTGCGGCGGCAAGGCGAAGTCGGTGTCGATGATCAAGCGGTGTCGCGACGGGACCTGCGCGCCGAGCACCGTAGCACCCAGCGCCATGGCACCTAGCACCACCATGGCACCTAGCACCCTTAGCACCTCGATACTCTACAATGCCCGCCATGTTCCTGCCGCACACCTTCGCGATCGCGCTGGCCATGACGGTGACGAGCACGCTGTGCTGGGGGTCGTGGGCCAACACGTACAAACTGACGAAGACGTATCGCTTCGAGCTGTTCTACTGGGACTACGCGATCGGGATCGTGCTGACGGCGCTCTTCTGGGCGTTCACGCTTGGATCGAGCGGCCGTTCGGGCCAGTCGTTTCTCGCGAACGTGTCCGCGGCGGACGGGTCGAACATTGCCTACGCACTCGTCGGCGGCGTGATCTTCAACATTGCCAATTTGCTTCTTGTCGCTGCGATTGACATGGCCGGCCTCGCGATCGCCTTTCCAGTCGCCATCGGCATCGCGCTCGTCGTTGGCGTGATCCTGAGTTACGCGATCGAGCCGAAGGGGAGCGCGCTCGTCCTGGGATGCGGCGTCGCGCTGGCGCTCGTCGCGGTCGTGTTCGACGGACGCGCCTACAAGGCGCTGACGCGCGACGGGTCGCCGATCTCGACGAAGAGCATCGTCGTCTGCATCGTGTCCGGTGTGTTGATGGGCTCGTTCGCGCCGTTCATCACGCGCGCGTTGACGAGCGGTCATGCGCTCGGGCCGTACAGCGTCGGCGTGTTCTTCACGGTGGGCGCGCTGCTGTCGTGCCCGATCGTCAACGTGTATTTCATGAGGAATCCGCTCGTCGGCGAGCCGGTGGACTTCAGCGGATTCGCCGCGGCCCGGCCCGTCGATCATCTGCTCGGGATCCTCGGCGGATTCGTGTGGGGGACCGGCACGGTGTTCAACTTCGTCGCCGCGAGTTTCGTCGGCGTCGCAATCTCGTATGCGATCGGTCAGGCCGCGCCGATGGTCGCCGCGTTGTGGGGCGTCTTCGTCTGGGGCGAGTTCCGCGGGGCTCCGCCGCGCGCCCGCGTCTTGATCGCGTTGATGTTCGTGTCCTACCTCGCCGCGCTGGCGGTGCTTGCGAGCGCCTACGGCGCGTCGTAATATTCTGCGAGCGCTCGGGGCGCCCGCGGGTCCGCGCGAAGGACAGAGTCCACCCCTCTAAGACACACTGCACGGCTGTCTCCGTGCTGGCCAGTTTGCGGACCGCTGGCATTCAGCATGGGGGATTCATGACGGCCAGGCAGTTACCCGAGCGCCCGAACCTCGATCAACTCAAGCGACAGGCGAAAGAGCGGCTGCGCGAGCTTCGCGCGCAGGAACCGGCGCGCACGTTCGCCCTCCACGACGCGCAGTTCACCCTCGCGCGGGAGTACGGCTTCTCCTCCTGGAACGCGCTTCGCGATCACGTCGAAGAAGTGACGTTCGCGTTCGCCGATGCGGTCGATCGATTCATCGAAGCGGCGACCGACGGTCGCGCGGACCGCGCCGACCGGCTGCTCGCGCGTCATCCGGCGATCGCGCGTGCGAACGTATGGGCGGCGTTGCTGCTCGGCGACGCCGCGACCGTCGACGACCACATCG
>DASREL010000185.1:0-10145 GCA_035652075.1 Vicinamibacterales bacterium | reverse complement strand
AGGCACCTCAGGCACCTCACGCACCTCAGGCACCTCACGCACCTCAGGCACCTCACGCACCTCAGGCACCTCACGCACCCCAGGCACCCAAGATCGTGGTGCTTGGCGACAGTCTGACCGCCGGTCTCGGGCTGCCGATTGAGCAGGCGTACCCGTCGCTTCTCCAGCAGCGTCTCAAAGATGCCGGACTCAACTACGACGTCGTCAACGCCGGCGTATCGGGCGACACCTCGGCTGGAGGGCTGTCGCGACTCGATTGGTCGCTGCAGGGCGACGTCAAGATCCTCATCGTCGCACTGGGCGGCAACGACGCGTTGCGCGCGCTGCCGCCGCAGCAGCTCCAGGACAATTTGTCGCAGATCATCGAGCGTGCGCAGAAACGTGGCATCGTGGTAATCCTGGCGGGCATGGAGGCGCCGACGAACTGGGGACGCGAGTACGACGTCTCCTTCCATAAGGTGTATCCCGCGCTCGCGCAGAAATACCACGTCGGCTTCGTGCCGTTCCTGCTCGAAGGCGTCGCCGGCGATCAGGCACTGAATCAACCTGACGGCATTCATCCGACAGCCGCTGGGGCGCGGATCGTGGCCGACAATGTCTGGAAAGTGCTGAAGCCGATTGCAGAACGGAATCCATGATTGAGTTGCGCGGCGTCTCGAAGACGGTCACCAGCGGTACCGAACCGCTGACGATTCTCCATCCCTTGACCGTCGACATTCCGAAGGGGCAGTTCGTCGCGATTATCGGGCCCTCCGGCAGCGGCAAGTCGACGTTGCTGGGACTGATCGCCGGTCTCGACGCGCCGACGACGGGCTCGGTGATCATCGACGGCGTCGACATCACGAAACTCGACGAGGACGGCCTCGCGCGGCTGCGCGGCGAGAAGATTGGTTTCGTGTTCCAGTTCTTCCACCTGATTCCGTCGCTGACCGCCTACGAGAACGTCGCCGTCCCGATGGAAATCGCCGGGGTCGACGATCCGCGCCGGCGCGCGTCGGCGCTGCTCGAAGAGGTCGGGCTGACAGGACGCGCCCATCACTATCCCTCGCAACTGTCGGGCGGCGAGCAGCAGCGCGTGGCGCTCGCCAGAGCGCTGGCGAACGATCCGCCGATCTTGCTGGCTGACGAACCGACGGGGAACCTCGACACGACGAACGGGCGCCACATCATGGATCTGCTGCGGTCGGTGCATCAGCAGCGCGGGACCACGATCATCCTGGTGACCCACGATCGCGAGCTGGCGACGCTCGCCGACGGCCAACTCGTCCTCCGCGACGGACGCGTCGTCGAGATGACGATATGAGGTTCGTCCTGCGCATGGCCGTTCGCGAGACGCGTGCCTCGTGGCATCGTCTCCTGTTTTTTTTCGTCTGCATCGCGGTCGGCGTTGCCGCGATCGTCGCGCTGCGGTCGGTCATCCAAAGCGTTCGCGACGTGTTCGGTACCGAAGCGAAGGCGCTGATCGCCGCTGACGTCGTGATCGGTACGAACCGCGACTGGCCGTCAGACGCGCTCGCGACGATCTCGCGGCGCCTGGCAGATGCCGGGTCTGTTGCGAAGACGGAAACGATCGAGACCGCGACGATGGTCCGTCCGGCGGACCGGTCGAAGCGCGTCGCGAAGATGGCGGAGCTGCGAGGCGTCCAGCCGGCCTTTCCGCTCTACGGCGACGTCGTCCTCGAGGGCGGGCAGACGTACTCACACGCACTGGTCGAGCATCATGGTGCGCTGGTTCGGCCCGAGTTGCTGACGACGCTGGGCGTCAAGATCGGCGACGACATTCTCGTCGGCAACGCGCCGTTCACGATCCGCGGCACGATCACGAAAGAGCCGGGGCGCATCGGCGGCTTCGCGCTGGGCCCGCGCGTCATCGTCGACTACGATGACCTGCCGTCGACCGGCCTGCTCAGTTTCGGCAGCCGCGCAGGACATCAACTGCTCGCCAAGGTGCCCGAGGCGCACATCGAACCGCTCGTGAAGGCGCTGCGCGCCGATCTGAAGCAGGAGTTCATCAACGTCCGATCGTATCGATCGAACGAGGATCAGATCGGCCGGGACTTCGATCGCGCCGAGAACTACCTGAGCATGGTCGGATTGATCATTGTGATCCTCGGCGGCATCGCCGTCTCGAGCGTGACGCGCGTCTTCATCCTGCAGAAGATCCGCAGCATCGCGGTGTTGAAGTGCGTCGGCGCGCGCACGGCGCAGGTCATCAGCGTCTACGTGCTGCAGGTGATGACGCTCGGTCTCGCCGGCAGTCTCATGGGCGTCGCGATGGCGCGCGCCGCGATCGCGGCGATTCCCTACATGCTTGGGTCGTCGTCGTCGATTCTCGCGCAGGCGCATTATGGCGTGTCGCTCAGCGCTGCGGTCCAGGGCATCACGATCGGCGTCCTCGTGTCACTGCTGTTTTCGGTCGTGCCGCTCCTGCAGATTCGCGTGATCAAGCCGTCGCTGCTCCTGCGTGACGAGTCGACGCGTCAGCGACGCGATGTCATCAGCATCGGCGCGACGATCATCGTGTCGCTCGGCCTCGTCGCCGTCACCGCGTGGCAGGCGGCGTCGCTTCGAGCCGGCATCGTCGTCTGCGTCGGGTTCGCCGGGCTTGCGTTCGTGCTTCACCTCGCCGGTCGCGGCCTGGTCGCGCTCGTCGCACCGCTGGCGAACTCGAAGTCGTTTCCGCTGCGCCACGCCGTGCTGCACCTGTCACGCCCCGGAAATCAGACACGCGTCATCCTCCTCGCCGTCGGCCTCGGCGCTTTCTTCATCGTCGGCGTCCGGTCGCTGCAGGCGACGCTGTTGAACGAGTTCTCGATTCAAGTCGCGGCCGATTCGCCGGACATGTTTCTGCTCGACGTGCAGCGCGCCCAGGCGGATCGCATGCGCGCGTTCTTGACGGATCCGTCGCACGCTGTGGAATCGTTTCAGCTGATCCCGGTGCTTCGCGCGCGCGTCGTTGGCGTGACGGGGCGGAACGTCAACCTGAGCGACGTCGATGACGTCCGCGAACACGGCAGCGGCATCCAGCGCGAATTCACGATCACTTATCGCGATCACATCGAGTCGAACGAGCGCGTCATCGAAGGGCGGTTTCCGACGACCGCATCGAACGAGCCGGAAGTGTCGGTGGAGAAGGCGATCGCCGAGCGGAACAGGATCCACGCCGGCGATTCGATGCGCTTCGACATCCTCGGGCGGACGGTCACGGCCAGGGTGAACAGCATTCGAGACGTCGAGTGGCGCGAGTCGCGCAACGGCGGCTTCGTGTTCGTCTTTCGGCCGGGCGTGCTCGAACAGGCGCCGCAGACGTTTGTGTGCCCGATGAAAGGGCCGTCGGACACGACCGCCCGGACGCGATTGCAGCACGACCTCGTCGAGCAGTTCCCGAACGTCTCGGTCATCGACTTCCACGACGTGCTCGACACGATCCGTGACGTGATGTCGAAGGTGACGCTCGCGATCACGGTCGTGGGCGGGTTGGTCCTGTTCAGCGGCGCGCTGATCCTCGTCGGCGCCGTCGCGATGACGAAGTTTCAGCGCGTCTACGAGGCGGCGGTGTTCAAGACGCTCGGCGCCAGCACGCAGACGATCACGCGCATGCTGCTGTTCGAGTACAGCGTGCTTGGCCTGCTCGCCGGGTTGGTGGGCTCGGTCGGCGCGATCGCGCTCACATGGGGTGTCAGCACCTACGCGCTCGAGATCCCGTGGAGGATCTTCCCATCCGAACACGTCGGCGGCGTCATCTTGACGGCGGTCCTCGTCGCGGTCATCGGCGTCCTGTCAAGCCTCGACGTGCTCCGCAACAAACCGCTTGCGACGCTCCGCGCCGAATGAACAACCGCTCCTCGGCCGCTCCATCCGCCTCCGCTGAGTGGTATTATTCTTAGTTACAAATGGACGTCACACCCTACAAGGAGGCCCTGCTCAAGAAACGCGCCGAGATCCTGGGTGCGGGCGGCATCAAGCCGCTGCAGGCCTCGATGGAAAACAACACCCGTCAGGGCGATATGGCCGATCAGGCCAGCGGCAACAACGAAGTCCACATCGCTCTGAAGTTGAAACAAACCGACGCGAAGATCCTGCAGGCGATCGAAGAAGCGCTGTGGCGGATTGAGAAGGGCACTTACGGCGCCTGCCGCGACTGCGGCGAGCCGATTTCGGCCGCCCGCCTGAACGCGATCCCGTGGACGCGCGTCTGCATCACCTGCAAAGAAAAACAGAACTCGTGACCGATCTGATCGCGCTGCTGCAGGAGTTTTACCGCGACAAGCTGACACAGCTGCTGCGACACGCCGCCGGTGCCCGTCACGTCGCGCAATACGATTTCAACAACACCTATCAATACGTCATCAACCGCGAAGAGACCGAGCTGTCGTGGGTCGGCCGATCGATTCAGGATTTTGGCGGCGCCATCCCCGAGGTCGGCGATCCGAACCGGCAGGTGAGCGGGACGGGCGACGCGGCGGCACGGAGTGTCTTCGACGAGGACGCGCGCGAAGCGCAGGCGTTCGTCGACCGCTGGCGGCCGCGCGTCGACACGGTAACCAATGCGCGACACTCGAAGATGCTGCGGTTGATTCTCGGGGAAGTGCTCGAGCAAAAGCGCTTCTTCGAACAGGCACTTGCCGGCCGCACCGATCTTCTCGGCAAGCGCGCGGAGCAGCTCGGGCCGTCCCACGGCGACGTGCTGCCGACGCGTTGGGTCGAATAGCGGCCGTCGCGCTCGGCAGCAATCTCGGCGACCGCCGCGCCCATCTCGATTTCGCCGTCACGCGCCTGCGCGACATCCTCCGGAACCTGAAAGTCTCGCGCTACTACGACACGGAACCTGTCGGCGTCGATGCACCGCAGCCCACGTATTTGAACGCTGCCGTCGTCGGCGAGACGTCGCTCTCGGCGCGCGCGCTGCTCGACACGCTCCTCGCGATCGAGCGCGAACGTGGACGCGAGCGGCCGCACGCAAATGCGCCGCGGACGCTCGATCTCGATTTGATTGTGCTTGGGGAGATCGTGCTGAACGAACCGGGGCTCGTGGTGCCGCATCCGCGTTTTCGCGAACGCCGCTTTGTCCTCGAGCCCCTGGCAGAGATTGCGCCGGATCTCGTTGATCCGATGACGGGTCGACGAATCAGTTCCCTTTGATCTTCGGCGGCGCCGGTGGAGCTGGCGGCGCGGGCATGGCCGGTGGCGCCGGCATCGCTGGCGGGGCCGGAATCTCCGGGGCGACAACCCCGAACCCGACTCCAACCCCGACACCCACGCCTGGCGGGTGGTCCATGTAGGCGCGCTCTTTGCGCTTCCGCTCGGTCTCCGGCCGCGCTTCGCCAGGCCGCCGCAGCGCGATCGTGCCGCCAAACGATTCGAGTTCGACGTGCGCGCTGCCGTTGCCGAGGTTGAGCGTCATGCGCCGCTGACGGCGCTCGCTCGTGCTGTCACCCGGCAGTTGAAACGACGCCTTGATGCTGCCGTTGTACGTGCGCATCGCGATGGTGGCGTTCGCCTTGTCCGGCACCGGCAGCGAAATCATCCCGTTGTGCGTCGTCAGGCGGTAGACGCCTTTGTCCTTCAGCGGACCGTCGTACGAGATGTTGCCGTTGACGGTGTACAGGTCGACGTTGCCCGAGTCGATGCGGTCCAGCACGATGCTGCCGTTCGTCGTCTCGGCGGAGAGATCGCCATTGATGTCGGCGAGCCGGATGCTTTCGTTGACGTTGCGAACCTCGATCTTGCCTTTCGCTTTCTCCAGCGAGATTTCGCCCTGGACCGATTTCAACGAGATGAATCCCGATCCACCGCGGACCTTGACGTCGCCGCGGGTCGTTTCGATCGACACGTCACCGCCGACGTCCTGGAGATCGCAGTCCGCATAGGTGCCCTGGATGTTCACGCCCATCCACGTCGGGATCGTGAAGGTGAAATCGAGCGACCGCGTGGGGCCGCCGCGCGTCGATCGACCGCGCACGCGCACGACGCCTTCCTCGGGCTTGATGTCGATCGTCTCGCGATCCGAGTGCATCACTTCGACGCGGACCTGATCTTTGTTCCACGTCTTGACGATGACGTCGCCGGCGAAGTTGTTGACGTCGAGTTTGGTACCTTTCGAGACGTTGACGGTTTGATCCGTCGGGGTCAACGCCATCATCGAAAACACGAGCGCTGCAATCATGGAATGCCTCTAGTTCGCTTCCGCCAACTCGGTGGCGCGCCGCAGCAAATCGAGCTTGCGTCGCCGCGCCTCCACGAGATGGCTGCTCAAGTAGTCGTTGGCTGGATCCGCTTCAAGCGCCTGACGCGCCTGTTCGATCGCCTGGTCGATCAACTGCAGGTTGTGTTCGACGATAGCGACCGTGGTCTTGTCGAGACGTTTCCGGTTGTCGTTCAGCGTTTTCTGGAGATCGGCGACGGCGGCGTCGTACTGCGCGTCCGCGTAGCTCACGGGGACGACCACGTCTTTTCGCTCGGCGCGATCCGATGCAGGGCTAGAGCCCTGCGCTACATCTGCCGGCGCGGGTCCGTTGTAGCGCAGGCCTGTCGGCCTGCCCAGCGCTTGCCACACCACCGCACCCGAGAGCAGCGCGATCATCACGCTCGCCGCGATCGCCTGCCACACGGTGACCGTCACGCGCCGCGGCTGACGGATCGCCTCAGTGCGTCGTCTGATCCCGGCCCAGAGGTCGGCTTGCGGAGGGCGGACGTCGAGACTCTGGGCGCGCGCGACGACGCGCTTCAAATCGTTCAGCACCTCGGTGCACGCGGCGCATCCGAGCAGGTGCGATTCGACGGCGTACCGTTCTTCCGGCGACAACTCGTCGTCGAGGTAATCCGACAGTTTGTCCGTCCACTCTTCGTGCATGGTCCTTATCCGTTCAAGTGTTGCCGCATCAGCATTCGTGCGCGATGCAACTGCCGCTTCGATGTGCCGGTGGCGATGTTCAACATCACCGCGATCTCGCGGTGCTTGTAGCCCTCGACGTCGTGCAGCACGAAAATCTCCCGCGCGCCAGGCGGCAGTTGTTCGATGGCCGCCTCGAAATCCACGGTCAGGTCCGCTCGGGCCGGCGCGACCGGCACGGTCTCGAGGACTGCCGGGTCGTCTGCCATCCGTTCGCGCTGGATGGCATAACTGCGCCGCCGTTCGATGACGACGTTGACGGCGAGCCGATGGAGCCAGGTGCCGAAGGCCGACTCGCCGCGAAACTGTCCGAGCTTCTGCCACGTGCGGACGAAGATGTCCTGCGTCACCTCGTCCGCTTCGTGACCACCGAGCATCCTGCGGGTCAGGCTATGAATCCGTCCAACGTGCGTGTGGTAGAGCCGTTCGAACGCGGATTGGTCCCCGCCAGCCGCAAGGGCCACGTCCGCATCGATGCTCAGACCGATCCCAGACCTGGGTCCGAGGTGTTGGTTGTCGACGGTCATTACCGCAGTTGCCAAGTGTTACCCACTTACCAACTGCTTAGATGAGGGTCGGGAGATGAAGGTTGATATGGCTCATTGCTCAAGGCTTACGGCCGATGGATGTTTATATCCATTAGCCATCAGCCTTTAGCCATTCGCCATCGTCAGGCTTGTTCAGCGGCGGGCGCGTGAACATCCCGGCGCGGCAGGGCAGTGGGCTTGGTCTTCCGGCCGGCGAGCCACAGCCGGGTGTTTTCGATATATACGTAGTAAACCGGCGTGATGTAGAGCGTGAGCAACTGCGAGACGAGCAGGCCGCCGACGACAGCCAGCCCGAGCGGCCGACGTGATTCGGCGCCGGCGCCGAACCCCATCGCGATCGGCAGCGTGCCGACGAGTGCAGCCATCGTCGTCATCATGATCGGACGGAAGCGGACGAGGCACGCTTCGTGGATCGCCTCGCGCGGCGTCTTGCCGTGGACGCGCTGCGCCTCGACGGCGAAGTCCACCATCATGATGCCGTTCTTCTTGACCAGGCCGACGAGCATGATGACGCCGACGAATGCGTAAAGACTCAACTCGGTTTTGAAGAGGTACAGCGTCAGCAGTGCGCCGAAGCCGGCCGAGGGCAGACCGGAGAGAATCGTCAGCGGGTGCGTGAAGCTCTCGTAGAGGATTCCCAGTACGATGTAGATCACGACAATCGCCATCAAGAGAATCAACCCGAGGCCGCGCAGCGAATCCTGGAAGGCCTGCGCCGTGCCCTGGAATGTCGTCGCGACGGTCGAGGGCAGGGTCTGCGCCGCGGTTTGTTGAATCGCCGTGACGGCGTCGCCGAGCGCATAGCCCGGTTTCAAGTTGAACGACATCGTGACCGACGGCAGCTGACCCGTGTGGCTGACGCTCAGTGGACCGGCCTCGGTCCGAATCTTGGCGACGGTGTCGAGCGGGATCAGCGGACCCTGTGTCGCGCCTGGCGTCGGGACCGACGACCGGACGTAGAGCATCGACAGCGCGGCGGGATCCTTCTGGAACTCGGGAGCGACCTCGAGGATCACCTGGTACTGATTGTTCGGCGCGTAGATCTGCGTGATCTGTCGGGTGCCGTATGCGTTGTACAACGCCGTTTCCACCTGGTTGACCGACAGCCCGAGCGCCGAAATCTTGTCGCGATCGAAATCGACCTGCACTTGCGGGTTCTTCAGCAGAAGGTCGCTGCTGACATCCTCGATGCCAGGCAACTCGCGCATCTTCTGTTCGAAGATCGGCGCGCTGCGATAGAGCTCCGCCGTGTCGGTGTCCTGCAGCGTGAACTGATACAGGCTGCGCGCGCCCTGCTGTCCGCCAAGGTTGATCGGCGGCTGGTTGACCATGTAGACGCGGACGCCGGGAACTTGCGCCACCTTCGGACGTAAATCCGCCATCACTTGATCGACGGTGCGCTTCCGTTCCGTACGCGGTTTCAAGTCGACGGACACGCGGCCGGTGTTCAAGCCGCCTCCGCCCGGACCGCCGCCGACGTTCGCGCTGTAACCGAAGACGTCGGGATCGTTTCCGACGATCTTGGCGACGTCGGTCACGTGCCGCGACATGTCGTCGAACCCGACGCCCTGCATCCCTTCGATCGAGATCTGGAAGCGTCCCTGATCTTCGCTCGGCAGGAAGCCCTTCGGGACCATGCCGAACAAGTAATAGGTGCCGACGAGCAGCGCGATCGAAATGGCCATCGTCACCGGATGGAAACGCAGGCTGGCGCGCAGCGACCAATCGTACAGACGCAGCCAGGTGTCGAACATCTTTTCGATGACGTTGTAGAGGAATCCGTGCTTCTTCGCGTGCGGCGGCTTGAGGAACCGGCTCGCCAGCATCGGCGTCAGGCTGATCGAGACGACGCCGGACACGAGAATCGCGACACCGATCGTCACCGAGAACTCATGCAGCAGCCGTCCCACGATGCCGCCCATGAAGAGGACCGGGATGAACACGGCCGCGAGCGAGATCGTCATCGAGATGATCGTGAACGCGATTTCCTTCGATCCGTCATAGGCGGCGCGCATGGGCGCCTTGCCCATTTCCATGTGCCGGACGATGTTCTCCAGCATCACGATCGCGTCGTCGACGACGAAGCCGACCGACAACGTGAGCGCCATCAGCGACAGGTTGTCGAGGCTGTAATCGAGGAGGTACATCACCGCGAACGTGCCGACGATCGACGCCGGCAGCGCGAGGCTGGGGATGATGGTGGCGGAGACGTTGCGCAGGAACAGGAAGATAACGGCGATGACGAGGAAGACGGTCAATACCAGCGTGAACTTGACGTCGGCGACCGACTCGCGAATCGGAATCGATCGATCGGTGCGGACTTCGAGTGCCACGGCGGCCGGGAGCTGCTCGCGCAGCGTCGGCAGCAGCGCCTTCACGGCGTCGCACACCTCGACGACGTTCGTGCCCGGCTGTTTCTGTACCGCGAGATAAATCGTTCGCTCGCCGTTGAACCACGCGGCGTTCTTGTCGTTTTCGATGCCGTCGAAGACGTGCGCCACTTCGTCGAGCCGCACCGGGTTGCCGTTGCGGTACGCGATGATCATCGGCCCGTACGCGGCCGCGCGCATCAACTGGCCGTTGGCCTGGACGACGAACGTCTTGTCCTCGCCGAAGATCGTGCCCGTCGGCAGGTTGACGTGCGCGTTGGTGATCGCGTTGCCGACTTCGTCGAGGCCGATGCCGTGCGCCGCCAGCTTCCGCGG
>DASREL010000184.1:0-36686 GCA_035652075.1 Vicinamibacterales bacterium | reverse complement strand
TGGACGGACCTCTAGTGTACCGGTTGTCGCGCCAGCGGCAGCGCCGGGTAGCTACGTCCGGAAGGGAGAAACGCTGAAGGCATCTAAGCGTGAAACCCTCCACAAGATGAGATCTCCCGAGCCGTAAGGCTCCTAAAGGCTCCTGGAAGATGACCAGGTAATAGGTCGGGTGTGTAAGCGCAGTGATGCGTTGAGCTTACCGATACTAATCAGCCGTGAGGCTTGACCATAAATCTTTTGATTGAATGCAGCAGAAACCGCTGCGTGAGTTGGTTTGGTAGAAACTACCGTTTGCAGAATATTCAGTTGTTCCGCCGTCGCGCCCTTGGCGCCACGGCGAGACAGGCTCTTTAAGATTGCTTGGGACGACTGAAGTCGAGCGCTATGTGCCGCTAGAGAGTGGCGCCGCGAGACTTCGGACCCCAAGCGCCAAGTATGCCGGTGGTCATAGGATCAGGGTCACACCCGTTCCCATTCCGAACACGGAAGTTAAGCCTGATACCGCCGATGGTACTGCATGGGAAACTGTGTGGGAGAGTAGGTCGCTGCCGGCAGTAATACCGAAGCCCGACGTTGCGCAAGCAACGCCGGGCTTTTTTTATGGCTGACAGCTGATGGCTGATGGCTACTTCGTCGGAACGGCTGGCTGGAACATTCCGCGCGCACACCGCGACAGGTTCGCCGCGCACGGATCGCAGCTCCAGCGATACGCGTCCCGCCTCAACGCCGTCGAAATCAACACGTCTTTCTACCGATCGCACGCCCGCGCGATCTACGAGCGCTGGGCGAACGCGGTGCCGCGTGATTTCAGGTTCGCCGTCAAAATGCCCAAGCTGGTGACGCACGAACGCGCGCTCGCGAGATGCCGCGATCCGCTGCGGCGCTTCCTGGACGAAATCGGCGGCCTCGGACCGAAACTCGGGCCGCTGCTCATGCAGCTGCCGCCCTCGTTTGGGTTCGACGCGCGACGCGTCGGCCGGTTTTTCGAATTGATGCGGACGCTGCACCGCGGAGCGATCGTCTGCGAGCCGCGCCACGAGACATGGGCGACCGACGCCGCGTCGCTGCTGCTGCAACGGTTCAACGTCGCGCGCGTCGCCGCCGATCCCCCACGCGCGCACGGACTCGGCGACCCCGGCGGATGGACGGGCATCGTGTACTACCGATGGCACGGCTCGCCGCGCCAGTACTTCTCGCCGTATTCGTCGACCGCACTCCGTGCCCTGGCGGCTCGCACGGCGCAGCACCTGGCACCTAGCACCGTAGCACCTAGCACCACCGTCTGGGTCATCTTCGACAACACCGGCTCGGGCGCCGCCGCCGGGAACGCGCTCGAACTAGCGTCGCTCGTCTGACGCGGCCGCGATCGCTTTCCGCGCCCATGCCACCAGCTCGATCGGGCTCTCGATGACCGCGAGCGGAACCTCGTAGTACGTCTTGCTCCTGCCGGGCCGATCAGGAAATGGCTTGAACGATTGCATCCGGCGTCGTGTGTAATCGCGCCGATTCGCCTCGCCCGTCTTGAAATACAGCTTGTCTCTGGCGAGGATGGCGAAGAACACGCCAGCGCAATACAAGCCGACGCCGCCGAACATCGACCGCGGCGTGACGTCGCCGAGGTCCTCGAGCTGGTCGAGCACGAAGGCCTTGAAGCCCGCGCTGACCGCCAGCGATCGCGGCGACCGCGCGTTGACGCGATTGCTCGCGGCGCGAGTCATCAGTCGGGATGATGCCATAAGATTTGCCTGTGCGAGTCTTTCGCGCGCTCGTTGTCGTCGCCGTGGCCGTGCACGCCGCCGTCCTCGGCGCGCGATTGATTTCGACGCTGCGATTCAGCGCGCTCGTACCCGTGCCGATCGAGGGGCCGGGCATCTATGCCATCTGGAAAGTCCAACACGGCTTCCCGCTGTACGAATGGCCGACGCGGCCCTTCTTCGCGCTGACGCTCTACAACTTCCTGTTCTACAAAACGTATGCATGGGTGCTGCGACTCGGCGGCGCGACGGCGGCGTCGCTGCCGCTCGGCGCGCATCTGCTGACGCTCGTGTGGGCGGGCCTCGGCGCCGTCGCCCAGTACGCGGTGACGACGGTCGTTCTCGATCGTGTGCGGGTGCGTGACGAGCGATGGTTCGTGGCGGCGGCGGCGTTCCTGATCTGGTTTGGCGCCGGCGTGATGGGCCGGTGGACGCTCATGGCGCGCGCTGATGTCGCGGCGCTCGCGCTCGCCGTGACGGCGGTAGCGATCGTGATTCGTTCGCTCGAACAGCGCGGCCTCGGCGCCCCGATCCTTGCGGGTGCGATGTTCTTTCTGGCGTGGGGATTCAAGCAATCGGTCGTGGGCATATTCGCCGGCGTCTGCGTGTTCGAATTGTTCGCGCGTCGGGACCTTCGGCGCGCGTTCGCGATCGCGCTGCCGTTCGCGGTTCTGTGCGGCATCAGCCTGGTCGTCGGCGGTCCCGTGTATCGCTTCAACATCCTGACCGCTGCAAGCCTCTCGACCGCCGTGATCCCGTGGCTGGCGCTCTATTGGTATCGCTCGATCGTCATCGCAAACCTGCCGGTGTGGATCGGCGCGGCCGCCGGCCTGGCGCACGTCTTCCGGCGATCCGGTGACGCGCGCTGGCGCGATCCTGTGTTCGCGCTGATGACGTGCACGATTGCGACGACGTTCGTCCTTGACGCGGTGCTGCTGTCGAAAGGCGGCGCCGCGATCAATCACACGTTCGAGTTCTGGGTCATGACGTCGCTGTGCGCCGTCGTCTCGTTCTCGATCCTCGTCGAGACGTCGCCGCGCGCCGTCGTCGTCGGGTGCGCGTCGATGGTGCTGCCGATTGTGTTCGGACTGACCGTGCTCGCCGGCGGACCGCCACGCGCGATGAAGGCCATCACGACCATCGCAACGTATGAGCCGACGCGTTTTGGCACCGACGCGGAGTTCGCGTGGCGCGATGCGGTTCGCGCGCGTATGACTCAGCTGCCGAAGCCGCTGTTCGTCAATGACGAGATCCTCGGCCAGCCGTGGTATGCGACCGACAGCGGCTATCCGGCGGTGGTGCTGGATGGCGTCTTCTACTCAGCGGCCGAAGGACAAGGTCGGCTCGAGCGCGACGGCGTCCTCTCGCTGATCGACGATCGCTACTTCGCGACGCTGATCGTGCCGCAGCCGCCCTGGGTGTGGACGCGCCGGGCCGTCGCCGCCGGTTACGAGCAGAAAGCGTCGCTCTCTGCGGGTGACAGCACATGGGTGATTTTCGTGCGGTCGGACACCGCGCCGCGACGATCAATTCACAGCAGGCGACCGACGAGCCGCAAGACGCCCTGATTCAGTGCCGATCGATGCGGCGACCGCGACCGTGCCGACAAGATTTCGTCGCGATGGGTGAGGTACCAGTCATACGACTCGAGCATCATGTCGTCGTTGCTGTAGCGCGCCGACCAGCCGAGCTGCTCGCGTGCGGGTGTCGTGTCGAAGTACATCGACTCGCCGTACATCAGCCAGTGATACGGCGCGAGCGGCGACAAACGGAGCGTCGACGTCAATTTCATAGCGGCGACGGTCGGCGCTTTCGGCAGCGACACGACCCGGCCGCCGCTGCCGGCGTGTCGCACCAGCGCCTCCAGCACCTCGCGCATCGTGCCGAATCGTTCCGCGCCGATGTTGAACGTCGCGGCGCCAGGACGCTCGGCTGCACGGATGCATGCGTCGGCCAGATCGGTTGCGTGGACGAACTGATAACGGTTCGCACCACCACCGATGACCGGGACATTCAGTCCCGTGCGGGCCCACTCGAACAGAATCTGAAAAATGCCGAGCCGCCCGTGGCCGAGAATCGTGCGCGGACGGATGATCGTCACGTCCAGACCCGCGCGGACGGCATCGGCGCACACCTGTTCCGCCTCGAGCTTCGCGCGTCCGTACGCTTCCTGCGGACGCGGCGGCGTGTCTGCGGTCACGGGATTGTGCGCGGGGACGCCGAACACCGCGCTCGAGGAGAGATGGATCACTTTGCGAACGCCCGCGGACCGCGATTCGTCGAGCAGCACGCGCGTGCCGTCGCGGTTGACGGTGATGAAGAGATCGCGGTCTTTGGCCAGCGGCACCTGCGCGACGCAGTGGTACACGACGGCGACGTCGCGACACGCCGCCGCCACCTGATCTCGATTGCGAATGTCGCCGCGAACGTACTCGACCGACGCGGGTGCGTTGGCTTCGTCGCTGATGTCGAAGATACGGACCTGGTGTCCTCGCGCGAGCAGCAGTTCGGCAAGGGCGCTGCCGAAGTAGCCGGCGCCGCCGGTGACGAGAACGCGATCGTTAGAAGGCAATGTCGTGCTCGCGCATCCACGCGATGCTGCGGCGCATGCCCTCGCGCAGTTCGATCGCCGGCGCGTACCCGAGCTCGCGTTCCGCTCGCGCCACCGAGCACGCAATCGTCCGGCTCATCTCCGACAGGACGTGAATCTTCTGGTTGTACATCCCGAGCGCCTGCAAGGCTCCGTCCGCCAGTTGCGCGACGTCAGATGTGAACGCCGGCACGCGAATCACCCGCCGCGTCACCGGGATGTTGAAGTCCTGCTCCATCACGTCCGCGATGGTCGAGATGATGTCGTTCATCGTGTACGGGCGGCGATCGGCGATCCAGAACGTACCGTTCCGTGCGGCCGCGTGCGTCCCCGCGAGCACGAGCCCCTGCGCCAGGTTATCGACGTAGGCCATCGAGCGGGCGTTCGTCCCGTCGCCGACGAGCGGCACGCGACCGGTTCGAATCATCGTGAAGAACTCGCTTTGCCGCGGCGGCTGGTCGGGACCGTAGAACCAGGGCGCGCGCACGATCGCCGTTTCAATCGTGCCGCGATTCGCCGCCGCCCGGACGAGGTCCTCCGCCGCTTTCTTGCTGCGGCCGTAGTTCATGTACGGATGGATCGGTGTCGTTTCGTCGAACACCGTCGACGGATCGCGGCTGACGCCGACCACGGAATTCGACGACAGATAGACGAACCGCCGAACGCGCGCCTGCTCGCTGAGGCGCAGGAGATGATCAGTGCCACCGACGTTGACGTCGTAGAACTGCCGGACGCCGCGCGTCGGATGGATGACGCCCGCGAGGTGATACACCGTCGCGCCTGTCGCGTCGCGAAACAGTGGCTCGAGCGAGGACGCGTTCGTCAGATCGCCCCGGACGACCTCCGCGCGCACGCTGCCGATCGCCGCGGCATCCGCATCTGGGCCGACGAGGCACCGGACGCGGCCGTGCAGCGCGCCGACGAGGCGGCTGCCGATCCAGCCTGGCGCGCCGGTCACGATCGTCAGCGGTTCGGTCATTTGTGCCGATCGAGAAAGTGCAGCGCGTTGCGTCGCGCCAGCGCCATGATGCTGCCTTGCGGGTTCACGCCAGGCGAATCGGGCAGCATGCTGGCATCGTTGATGTACAGGTTGTCGACCTGGCGGACGCGCCCGTACGAATCAGCCGCGCACCGATCGTCGCGCTCGCCGATCGGGCAGCTCGAAAACGCGTGCACCGTCGTCAACGCCAGTGCCTGCTTCGGTAAGCGCTCGTCGAGCCATCGCACGGCGTCGAGTTCGGTTCGAATCGCGGGAATGCCGAAGAGCGCCGGGTAGAGCGCCGTCGCGCCGGCGCGCAAGAGCAGCATGCACAGGCGCGAAAACCCCCGGCTGAGATTCCACACGTCTTCCGCGGAGAGGTCGTAGCGAACCGCTGGTGTGTCGTCGAACGCGGATCCGCGGACGCGGCCCGTGCCGGATCCCTTCACAGCGACGTAGAAGCACGCCATGTTGTCGACATCGGTCATCCGGTCTGCGGTCGAGGGCCAGTTCTCGCTCAGCACGATCGCAAGGTGGCCCAGCGAGAAGTACGCGCCGCCGATCGTGATCTCCGGCCAGAATTCCTTCACCTGCATCAACGGCAGCACGCTCTGCAGCGACTCGAGCGGGAAGGGAAACCGCGCGGCGACCTTCAGCATGGGATGCACACGCAGGCTGTCGCCGACTCGATAGCGAATGCCGCTTCGACGCAGTAGCGCCGGCGTTTCGGTCGCGCCGCCGCAGACGAACACGTCATCGGCGTTGATCCGGACCAGCGCGCGCGTCCGATCGGGCCGCTGAATTTCGGCGAGGACGCCGGTGACGCGCGATCCCTCGCGCAGCAGCAAGCGCACGCGCGCGTCGGTCACGACACGTGCGCCCGCGGCTTCCACCGCAGGCAACAGATCGCGACAGCGGCGCGACATCCGCGGCACTTCCTGCACCGACCAATGCATGCGCTCGGCGCCGTCGGCCAGGATGCTCGAGCTGCGCGGGAGCGGACCCGTGTGCAGGGCGACACCGAGCAAATCCTCGGCCCATGCGAAATGCGGCTCGAGGCTCTCCGGCGTCGTGTCGGCGAGCGCGTATTGCGACTGCCAGCGAAGGATCACCTCCGGCGGCGTGCGGTGCCAGAAGCCGCTGTTGATTTCGGTGCTGCCGCCCAGGCAGCGGCCCTCGACGAATCCGATTGGGACGCGACCCACGATCGGCGTCATCCCGCGGCGGCGGTAGAACCGTTCCATCGCATCTGGCGACCAGCGCGCGTACTCTCCCGCCGGTCCGCGCGGTCCTTCTTCGAGCAGCAGGACGTCGACGCCCGCGTGCGCGAGCGCGTGCGCCGTCACAACGCCGCCCGCGCCGGACCCGACGACGAGGACTTCGGCGTTCACGACTGTGACACCGAAGCGGTCATCGCCGTTCGCATCCCCGGCGTCTCCCAAAAAGCGAGGAGCGCCGTACTCCGAATGACGCGGAAGAGTTGGCGCGCCGGCGCCACCGATCCAAACGCCCACGCGTTCACAATTCGCTCGCGCTGCGGCAACGCGAGATCGCAGAACCCCCGGCCGGTGGTCGCGCGAACGACGACACGAAAGCCGAGCATCCCGATCGAAAACAGCGCGCGCAGCGGAATCGGCAACGCATGGATCTCGCCGACAACGAAACGTGTAGCCGACCGGAGCGCCTGCGCGCGCCGCTCCGCGTCGAGCGTCAGCGTCTGCCACGGCACCAACGCTTCGACGATGCTCTGCATCAGGGCGCCGAATCGCGGATCGTCGGGCGGCGCATCCGGGACGAGGGCCAGCGCGTCGCCGACGCGATCGGCATCGCGTCCCGTCCGCCACTGCACGAATCCGTACCACGCGATGACCGACACACCCCAGATCGTCATCGGAACGAAAAACGCAAGATGCACGATGACCGCATACGCAAAAGCCGTAGACGAAGCGACACCGAACCACGCGAGCGACTGGCTCGCGAAGTATTCGAACGTGCCGACGTACCCCGGTGTCGACGGCACCAGGATGCCAAGATTCGTGACGCCGACCGCGACGAGCGCCACGCTCAGTCGCATCGGCAGGCCGACGGACGGCAACACGAACAGGAAAAGACCCGTCTCCGCGGTCCACACAGCGAGGCTCAGCACGAGCGCGACCGCAACGCGTCGCGGATCGCGTAACAGCGCGATGCCGCTCGCGAGCTCGCTCGTCCATCGCACCAGCGCGTCCCGGAGGCGTCCGCGGCCGAGACGTGCGACGCGCATCGCCCCGGCGCGCGTCACGCCCGGTGTGAACGCTGCGACGACCAGCGCCGTCAGCACGCCGACGGCAATCAGCAGCACGCGGTTGCTGATATGGCCGAGCGGCGTCGTTGTATCCGCCATCGCGATGCCGATGACGAGCAGCAATACGATCGCAACCGCGTCGAGCAGCCGTTCGACGATGACGATGCCGATGCCGAGCGGCAGCGACACGCCGGTGCGATCGGCGAGCAGCGCCGCGCGCGCCAGTTCGCCGAGGCGCGCCGGCAGGATGTTGTTGGTGGCGTAGCCGGCGGCGACGATGTTCGTCGCGTCGGTCGTGGTGAGATCAGCCCAGGGAACGATGAGGTACCGGGAGCGAAGTCCGCGTAAGACGTGACCGGCCAGGTAAACGATGATCCCGAGCGGAACCCACGGCCACAGCTTCGCACCGAGCAGCGCCGCACGCAGCCCTTCGGAATCGATCCCGCGTGCGACCAGCCACAACGCCCCGAGGCCGATCGCGGTGCCGATGCCGATTCGGAGCCACTTCGCGGCCCGTCCTGTCACCAAGGGTCATGATGCCACAGTCCAAACGGTGGCAGAATACGCGCGCAGGAGGGATTCATGCGTCCCATAGTGTTGATCGCTCTCGCGGTAATGCTCGCGCCCGCGCAATCGAGTGCACCCGCACGCAGCGCTGTCGACGTGACGAATGTCGATCTGAAGGAAACGTTGAAACAAGCGCCGCCCGCCGGGGTCATGGATCAACAGATTCGCGTCGTCGATATCGGGAAGTACAACGTGGCCGTCGGTGTGCTGCATCGGGCCGCGAAAGCGAAGCAGACGGCGATCGAGCACGCGCAGGTGACCGAGGTCTATCACATCATCGACGGATCCGGGACGTTCGTGACCGGTGGTGAGATGGTCGATCCGTCACCGTCGCCGGCGGATGGAACCACCGTGAAGATTCTGGTGGGCCCGAGCACGAACGGCGCGTCGATCAAGAACGGCGTCAGCCGAAAGGTCGGTCCAGGCGATGTGATCGTGATTCCGCCGGGCGTCGCGCATTGGTTCAGCGCGGTCGAGTCCGACATGAACTACCTCGTCGTCCGCGTCGACGCCGACCACGTGCTGCCGTCGGGTTACGTCAATCCGAACCTCACTCGTAGCGCAGCGCGGTAACCGGATCGAGTTGCATCGCGCGGCGTGCCGGCAGGACGCACGCCGCGATCGACACCACGACCATCACCGACGCGATCGATGCGATCGTGATCGGATCGCGAGAGCTCGTCTGGACCAATACCGTCCGCAGCAGTTGACCGACGCCGAAGGCGCCGGCCACGCCGATTGGCACGCCGATCCCGAGTTGCACGAGCGATCGCTTCAGCACCAGCCACAGGACGTGATCGGGTTGCGCGCCCAGCGCCATGCGGACGCCGATTTCCGCCGTGCGCTGTGACACCGAGTACGCCGTCACCGCGTACAACCCGACGGCGGAGAGCACGAGCGCGATGAGGGCGAACAGGGCGAACATCGATCCAAACACCTTGAACGGCCAGCGCTGCTGCGCCATCAACTGATCCATCGTCTGAATCTGCGTCAGGGGAAGGTCGGGCTCGATGGCGCGCATCTCCTCGCGCAGCGTCGACGTCACGGCGGCCGGATCCCCCGTCGTCTGGGCAATCAGCATGACGCCGCGCTGCGGATCCGAACGGTACGGCATGTAGACGACCGGATCGGGATCCGCGTCTGAAAAGTTGCGCTGGCGGACGGTGGGCGAGATGCCGACGATCGTCGCCGTCACGGGCGGCGAAACCTGCAGCGATGATGAGCCGTCGATTAAGGTGATGCGGCGGCCGATCGGATCGTCGTTGCCGAAGTGCATCGCCGCGAACCGTTGGTTGATGATGACGGTCTCGTGACCGGTCGTTCCGTCCTGGCGATCGAACGTCCGTCCGCGAATCAGCTGCAGTCCGAGCGTCTCGAAATATCCGGCGCTAACGCTCAGCATGGTCACTTCGGGTAGATGCTCGCCTGCGGCCGGCGGACGCCCGTCGATCGACAACTGCCGAACGAGGCCGCCGAAGAACGGCGCCGTGGTCGTCAGCGTCGCCGCCTTGACGGCGGGGACGGCGCTGAACCGGTCCTCGATCCGCTGGAACAGTTCGATCCGCGAGTCGCGACCCGGATACTTCGCGAGCGGCAGCGTCACGCGCATCGTCAGCAGGTGCGACGTGTCCATCGCCTTGTCGACGCCGTAGGTATTGAGGAAGCTGCGCATCATGAAACCGGCGCCGGCGAGCAGCACCAGCGTCAGCACGATTTCGGTGACGATGAGCGCGCCGGTCCATCGGCGCGCGCGCATGCCGCCGGTTCCAGAGCGGCCGCCGGCTTCTTTCATCACCTCGTTCACATCGGTCTTGGTGATGTGAAGCGCCGGCGCGAGCCCAAACAGGATGCCGGTGCCGACGCAAATCGCGACGAAGAAGATCACGACGATCGGATCCATCGTGAACTTCATGTAGTACGGTTTGCCGACGTCGCTCGTGGCGGCGTCGAACCATCGCACGCCGACGACCGACAACCAGAACCCGATCGCTCCGGCCGTCACCGACAACAGGACGCTCTCCACGAGCAGTTGCCGGACGATGCGCCAGCGGCTCGCGCCGAGAGAAACGCGAACGGCAATCTCGCGGGACCGTGACGCCGAGCGGGCGAGCAGGAGGTTCGCGACGTTCGCGCAGGCAATCAGCAGCACGAACCCGACCGCGCCCATCAACGACAGGAAGATGACTTTGATCGGACCGTTCGCCATCCGTTCGTTGTAGGTCATCATGATCGGACGAATGTCTTTGTTCGAATCAGGGTAGTCGCGGGCTAGTCGTGCCGCGATTCCCTCCAACTCCGATCGAGCCTGCGGCAGCGTCACCCCTTTTGCGAGTTGACCGAGCACCTGGAAATTGCGCACGTTTCGTTTGGCGTTCCAGACTTCTGCCGGCAGCATCGAGAGCGGCGCCCAGAGGTCGTTGTTGACGGGGAACTTCATGTCCGGCGCCATGACGCCGATGACGGTCGCCGGTCGGCTATTCAGCTTGATCGTCCGGCCGACAATCGAGCGGTCGCCGCCGTAACGGCTCTTCCACAAGCTGTCGCTCAAGATGACCACTGGATCCCCGGCCGGTGTGTCGTTGGCCGCCGAGAAATCGCGGCCGATGATCGGCTTCTGTCCGATCAACTGGAAGACGTTCGACGACTGATAGCTCCCGGAATATTGTTCCGCCGGCCTGCCCTCTTCGCTGACGTTCATCGGTCCCGGCTGGATGAGTGAGAGTCCGGAGAAGGCGCGCGACTGCTCGCGCCAATCGATGAAGTCGAGGCGCGACGCCGGGAACTGACGGCCGCGTGCGTCGGTCGTGCCGATGGCGATGATGCGGTCCGGCTCCTCGATCGGCAGGCCGCGGATCAACACGGCGTTGACGAACGTGAACACCGCGTTGTTGACGCCGATGCCCAGGGCAAGGGCCATCGCCGCGACGAGCGTGAACCACTTGTCCTTGATCAGCATGCGCGCCGCGAAGCGCAGGTCTTGCCACAGCGTCATAGGTGCCTCGTTAGACATCACTACGCGAAAATAGGGTGTGCGGTTCACGCATGCCGGACCCAGTTCGCTGTTCCTTCGGTTGTTGGGTGTCGTCTATTTCGTCGCGTTTGTCTCGTTGGCGGTCCAGATCGTCGGCTTGATCGGCCACGACGGCATCCTGCCGACGCTGGCGGTCGGCGACAACGCGCTGCGGACGTTGTGCTGGGGAGGCGCGCTCGCCGCGATCCTGCTGGTCGCCGGCATCACGCCGGCCGAGCCGATCCTCGTTCTCCTGTGGCTCGACTACCTGGTGCTGTCGCAGCTCTCGAGCGAGTTTCTGTCCTTTCAGTGGGACGCGCTCCTCCTCGAGACCGGACTCATCGCGGTGTTCGCGGCGCGCGGGTCGCGTGTCGGCCGCTGGCTGATGCTGTGGCTGCTGGTGCGGCTGATGGTGGGATCGGGCGCGATCAAACTCGCGAGCGGCGATCCCACGTGGCGGAACCTGACGGCGATGACGTTCCACTACGAAACGCAGCCACTGCCGACACCGCTCGCGTGGTACGCGCATCAACTGCCGCTGGCATTCCAGAAGACGTCGACGGTGATCGTCTTCGCCATCGAACTGATCGTGCCGTGGTGCGTGTTTCTGTCGCGGCCGTGGCGTGTCGCCGGCTTCGTGCTGCTCGTGGGACTGCAAATCTTGATCGCACTCACCGGCAACTATGCGTTCTTCAACCTGTTGTCCATCGTGCTGTGCCTGCCGTTGCTGGACGATCCCGATCGCGCGCGCAGAAGCTCGCGCGCCACTATCGTGTTCGCAGTCATCACCGTACCCGTTTCGGTCCTGATGTTCCTGTGGTCGCTCGGGATCGATTTCGCCCCGCCACTGATTCGTGAGGTCGCCGCGATGATCGCGCCGCTGCGCAGCGTCAACGGCTACGGGCTGTTTGCGGTGATGACGACCACGCGCGACGAGATCGTCGTCGAAGGATCGAACGATGGCGTCACGTGGAAGGCGTACGAGTTCAAGTACAAGCCTGGTGACGTAGCGCGGCGGCCGGCGTGGGTGGCGCCGCACCAACCGCGGCTCGATTGGCAGATGTGGTTCGCGTCGTTGACGACCTACGAGAACGTGCCCTGGTATCAGAATTTCTGCGTGCGCCTGTTGCAGGGATCGCCTGACGTCTTGCGGCTGATGGCGTACAACCCGTTCCCGGATGCCCCTCCGCGATACATCCGAGGAGAGCTGTACCGTTATCACTACGGCCGCGATACGTGGTGGACGCGCGAGCGCATCGGCGCCTACTCGCCGGCGAGTACACTGAGGCCATGAAAAGCGACGATCAATGGCGAGCGGAGCTGACCCCCGAACAGTTCGCCGTGTTACGTGAGCACGGCACCGAACGCGCCGGTTCGAGCCCGCTGAATGTCGAGAAGCGTTCCGGGACGTTCTCGTGCGCCGGCTGTGGCGCGGCGCTCTTCACGTCCGACGCGAAATTCGAGAGCGGCACCGGCTGGCCGAGCTTCTTCAAACCGATCCAGGGCGCGGTTGAGACGACCGTGGACCGCAGCTACGGCATGACGCGCACCGAAGTGCACTGCGCGAAGTGCGGCGGACATCTCGGTCATTTGTTTCCCGATGGACCGCCGCCGACGGGCGAGCGCTACTGCATGAACGGCGTCGCGCTCAGATTTCAACCTTTTGTCTAACCCGTCAGCCGCGCTGCTTCGCTATGCTGCGAGTATCGTGTCGGCTCGACTCGCGCTCCGCGTCGCGTTGCTGCTTGCGCTGCTCATGCCTGCGTTTCCGCTGGCGCAGAATGCCCCGTGCGCGATCGGCGGAGCGGTCACCTCCAACGGCATCGCGCTTCCTGGCGTCGTCGTCTCGCTGACGAGCGGCGGGCAAGTTGTGGACGTGACGTCGACCGGCGTCGACGGTGCGTATTCGCTGCGCGTCCCGGCGTCCGGCGCGTACACGGTCAAAGCCGAGCTGACGGCGTTCGCGCCGCTCGTCCGCGACGTCACGATCGATCCCACGTCGTGTGCGCAGCGTGTCGATCTGGTGATGGCGCTCGCGTCGCGCGTGAACGCGGCGCCAAACGCGCCCCTCGCCCCGGCGCAAGGTCGGCGGGGGCAAGCGCCGCTCACCGGCCGTCAACAGCCGCAGTCGTTCCAAAGTGTTCAGTTGCTCGCCGATCAAAACGGCGCTGCGCTTGCGGGCGAACCGAATGCCGCGGACGCCGATTCTCCATCCTCTGTCTTGCCGCCTGGATTTTCGGTCGACGCGTCGGCGGATTCGATCACCGCCGTCGGGACCGCCACGCAGAACGACGTGTTCTTCGGACCGAATGGCGCCGGCGATTTTGCGCAGCGGTTCGGAGCGTTCGACGGGGGACAGGCAGGAGACGCGGGCGGGGCAGGAGGGCCGGGAGGGCAAGGACGCGGAGGTTTCGGAGGACGCGGAGGATTTGGCGGCGGGCCGGGGTTCGGTGGCCCGCTCGGACGCGGCGGTCGCGGCAACCAGCAGATTCGCGGATCGATCTTTCAGAGCTTCGATTCGTCAGCCTTGGACGCGGCGCCGTTTCCGTTGAATGGGCAGGACATAACCAAGCCGCAGTATCTGCAGCAGCGTTTCGGCGCGACGGTCGGCGGACCGTTGACGATTCCGCACGTCATCAACAATCCGCGCACGTTCTTTTTCGTCAACTACACCGCCAACCACTCGCACAATCCGTACGATGCGTACTCGACGGTGCCGACGCTGGCCGAGCGGAACGGAGATCTGTCGGCGATTGGCGGCCCGGTGATTCCGGCCTCGCGGATCGATCCGGCAGCGTCGAAGCTGCTCGCGTTGTATCCGCTGCCGAATCAGTCCGGCCTCACGCAGAACTTCCACAACGTGACGACCGTCAGCAACCAGCTCGACGACATCAACGCGCGCGTCGTGCACACGTTCGGCGCCGTGCCGCAGCAGGGACGCGGGCGCGGCGGCGGGGGCGGTCGCGGTGGATTCGGAGGCCGCGGCGGCGGCGGCCGCGAAGGAGTGTCGAACTTGAACGTGACGATTCACTATCGTCACGTCGACAACACGAACGCGAATCCGCTGCCGACGCTTGGCGGCGAATCGACGACGTCGGCGTGGGACATTCCCGCGAATTATTCGTTCACGAAGCGCGGTCTGTTCCAGACGGTGCGCTTCGATTTCAATCGCCAGCACAGCGAGACGACCAATCTGTACGCCGGCGTCGCCAACGTGGCCGGATCGGCAGGGCTGCTGGGCGTGGCGTCGGATCCGTTCGATTGGGGCGCGCCGAACGTGTCGTTGAGCAGCTTCGCGAGCCTGCGCGACGTGACGCCGTCGATGCGAACCGATCGAACGCTGTCGATTGGCGACACGATCACGAAGACGAAGAACCGGCACACGCTTCGTGTTGGCGGTGACCTGCGCGGGATTCACGCAGACAGCCGCAGCGACGCGAACGCGCGCGGCAGCTACGTCTTCACCGGCCTGTACAGCGGCAGCGATTTCGGTGACTTCCTGCTCGGCACGCCGCAGCAGGCATCGGTGCAGTTTGGGCCCGGGCTCGAACAGTTCCGCTCGCATTCGTGGGATCTGTTCGCGCAGGACGACTGGCGCGCGACCGACACGCTGACCGTCAATGCGGGACTTCGCTATGAGTACTACTCGCCGATCAGCGAAGCGAACAACCGTCTCGTTACGCTCGACGTTCCGTCGAACTTCTCGTCGGCGGTGCCGGTGATCGCCGGCGGTTCCGGTCCGTTCTCGGGCGCCTTCACCGACACCATCGTCAATCCATTTCGCGCCGGGTTTGCGCCGCGCGTCGGCATCGCGTGGCGGGCGAACCAAAGCACCGTGGTCCGCGGCGGCTACAGCATCAACTACAACTCGAGCGTGTATCAAACGATCGCGCAGCAGCTCGCCGGTCAGCCGCCGTTTGCGACGACCGCGACGACCATCGCCGGGCTTTCGTCGCCGCTGCACCTGGAGTCGGCGCTCGCCGACGTGACGCCGGGCGTCACATCGAATACGTACGCCGTCGACCCGAACTACCGGCTGCCGTTCGCGCAGATTTGGAATCTCGATTGGCAGCACGATGTGACGCGCACCGTCCAACTCGGCGTCGGATACACGGGCACGAAAGGCACCGATCTCGATCTGCTGCGCGCGCCGAACCGCACCGCCACAGGCCTGCGCATCGCGGGCGTCGCGCCGTTCATCTTCGAATCGTCGACGGCCGACTCGATCATGAACTCGCTGACCGCTCGCCTGCGGAAACGGCTCTCGAGCGGCCTCGGCTTCGGCGTCACCTACACCGTGTCGAAGGCGATCGACGATGCCTCGTCAATCGCCGGCGCTGGCGGGACCGTCGCGCAGAACGATTTGGATCTGGCGGCCGAGCGAGGTCTCTCCACGTTCGATCAGCGCCATCGGCTCACCGCTGATTTCACGAAGGACTTGCCGGCGGGTTTTGTCCTGAACGGCAACCTCCAGCTCGCGTCCGGCACGCCGTTCACGGCCCGCGTCGTCGGATCGATTTCCGATGTCGCCCGTGGCGTCAACGGCACGCTGCGAGCGAACTACACTGGTGCGCCGATCGCGCTCGACAACCCGTCGATTGCGGAATTCTTCAACACGGCGGCGTTCGCGCTTCCGGCCGCCGGTACCTTCGGCAACGCCGGACGTGACACGATCATCGGTCCGGGAACGACCGTCTTCAATCTCGGCCTGACGAAGAACTTCACCTTCGGCGCCACGCGCGGGCTGTCGATCCAGATGATGGCGAACAACCTACTGAACACCGTACAGTTCGCCTCGATCGACACGAACCTCAACTCGCCAACGTTTGGGCAAGTCACGGCAATCCGTCCGATGCGGCGCATCACGATCCAGACGCGATATCGGTTCTGAGATGATCCAAAAGCAACCACAGCACGCACGGAATCCACAGAAGAAGATTTTGTTTCTGTGCATTCTGTGTATTCTCTGGCTGCCTCTGGTCACGGGCGCGCAGCAACCCGTGTTCAAATCCGGCACCGAACTCGTCCTGGTAAATGTCGTCGTCCGCGACAAGAACGGCAACGTCGTCCGTGGTCTCACGCGCGACGACTTCGTCGTCACCGAAGACGATAAGGCGCAAACGATCACGAGTTTCGATTTCGAAGATCTTGGGCCAGACGTCAGGCAGGCGGCCGCGCCCGAGCCGACGACGATCCTGCCGGAGAAACCGGCGCCGCGTCCTGCAACGGCAACTGGAACTGCAACTGCAACTGCCCCTGCCCCTGCCCCTGCGCAAGTGGACATGCGCGGCCGACGGTTGATCGTACTGTTCTTCGACCTCAGCTCGATGCAGCCGGAAGAACTCCAGCGCGCTGTTGCTGCGGCGCACGACTACGTCGACAAGAAACTCTCGCCGGTCGATTTGATGGCGGTGGCGTCGTTTTCGACGTCGCTGACCGTCAATCAGGATTTCACGTCCGACCGTGACGAGTTGGGCGCGGCAATCGATGCGTTTGGCGGCAACGGGGCGTCGGGCTTCGAGGACGGCACGACGGGTGATGTCGAAGACACGCCCGATACAGGCGGCGCCTTCACGGCCGACGACACCGAGTTCAACATCTTCAACACGGACCGCCGGCTCGACGCCTTGCAGACGCTCGCCGATTCGCTCTCCGGCATCCAGCAGAAGAAGTCCGTCGTCTACTTCAGCAGCGGGATGAACCAGTCGGGCAGCGACAATCAGGTGCAACTGAAGCGGACGATCGATCGCGCGAATCGCGCGAACGTGTCGATCTACGCCGTCGACATGCGCGGACTGCAGGCCCAGGTGCCGGGCGGCGATGCGACGACGGCGAGCCGGCGCGGGACGTCGGCGTTTTCGGGCGCGTCGGTGCGCAACCAGTTCAACAGCGCGGCCGCGACGCAGGACACGTTGGCCACGATGGCGGAGGACACCGGCGGCCGGGCGTTCTTCGATGCGAACACGTTCGGCCAGGTGTTTGACAAGGTCGTCAGCGACACGTCGGCGTACTACGTGCTCGGCTACTCGAGCAGCAATCCGAATCGTGACGGCCGGTTCCGTCGCATCAAAGTGAAGTTGAAGCGGACCGACGTCAAGCTCGAATACCGGTCCGGCTATTACGCTGCCCGCGACTTCGCGCATTCGACGAAGGACGACCGCGAGCAGCAGTTGCAGGACCAGCTCGCGTCGGATTTATCGTCCACCGATCTCGCAGCGTACGTGAGCGCTTCGTACTTCAGGCTGAGCAACGATCGCTTCTACGTTCCGTTCTCGCTCGTCGTGCCCGGCTATCAGATTCCGATCACGAAGACGAGCGACAAGAACCGCGCGACGCTCGACGTGCTCGGATTGGTACGCGATTCGAACGGCCGGCCGATCGGTCGCGTGCGCGACACCGTCCGGCTCTCGACCGATGCCGCCGACGATCTGAAGAAGAAGACGGTGCAGTACGAGACCGGGCTCGAGATGCCGCCGGGCAAGTACCACGTCAAGTTCGTCGTCCGCGAAAATCAGGACGGCACGTTCGGATCGTACGAAACCGACGTCACTGTTCCCGACCTGAAGCAGCCTGGCGTCAAGCTCAGTTCAGTCGTCGTCGGCACGCAATTGCAGGCGAGCACGAAGAAGAACGATCGCAACCCGCTCGCGCGCGACGGCCGCGAACTGGTCCCGAACGTGACGCACGTGGTCTCCACCGGCCAGCATCTGTACTTTTATTACGAGGTCTACGATCCCGCGCCGCCGGTGAAGGTGACGACCAGCATCGCATTCTTCCGCGGTCGCGTCCGCGTGTTCGAGACGCAGCCGGTGGAAGCCACCGAATTGACGGCGTCGGATCGGAAATCCGCGGTGTTCCGCTTCGATGTGCCCGCCTCGTCGCTGCCGCCGGGCCTCTACACATGCCAGGTCAACGTCATAGACGATGCGGCTGGCGCGTTCGCGTTTCCACGCACGCAGTTGTTCGTTCGACGATAATACGCGTCTATGACGCGAGCACGCATCGCCGCTGTGTGTGTTGTCCTATCGGTCGTTGCGACGGCGCAATCGCCGAAAGTTCATCGTCTTGAAGCGACGCCTGACACCGTCGCGTACGGCTACTACTGGTCCGAGGCGAAGCCGGCCATTCGGATTGCATCGGGCGACATCATCGACGTCGACACGCTGCTGACCAACTCGCCGACCGGCCTCGCCCGCGCCGGTGTAACCGACGACAAGATTCAGGCATCGCTGAAGAAGATCGTGACCGACGTCACCGGCGATCGACGCGGGCCCGGCGGGCACATCCTGACCGGACCGGTCTACGTCGAAGGCGCGGAGCCGGGCGACGTGCTCGAGGTGAAAATCCTGTCAATCGATCTGCCGATCGACTACGGCTACAACGGTTGCAGCGGCTTCGTCCCCAGCAACTGCGATCGCGCTGCCGGCATGCGCATCATCCCGCTCGACAAGAAGACGATGACCGCGGAATACATGCCCGGTATCGTCGTGCCGATGAAACCGTTCTTCGGCAGCATGGGCGTCGCGCCGGCGCCGGAACTCGGCCGTCTCAGCAGCAACCCTCCGGGGAAGCACGCCGGCAACATGGACAACAAAGAGCTCGTCGCCGGTTCGACGCTCTACATTCCGGTTTTCGCGAAAGGCGCGCTCTTCGAGATCGGAGACGGTCATGTCGCGCAAGGCGACGGCGAAGTCGATCAGACGGCGATCGAGACGTCGCTGCGCGGGCGCCTGCAGCTGACCGTGCGCAAGGACATGAAGCTGACATGGCCGCGCGCCGAAACCGCGACCGACTACATCAGCATGGGCTTCGATCCCGATCTCACGACCGCGACGACGATCGCGATCCAGGAGATGGTGGACTTCCTGGCGGCGACGAAGAAGCTGACGAAGCACCAGGCGTATCAGGTCATCAGCATCGCCGGGAACGTCGCGATCACGCAGCTCGTCGACAAACCAAACGTCGGCGTTCACGTTCGCATGCCGAAAAGCGTCTTCAGATAGCATCATCCGAGCGGCGGTATACTGACCGTTTCACGGAAGGTGTTGAATGGCCGACGTCGATTCGCACACGCCAGGCACGTTCTCCTGGCCAGAACTCGCAACCACCGATCAGAAGGCAGGTGTCGCGTTCTATCGCTCGCTGTTCGATTGGGGACTCAACGAGCAGCCGATGGGGCCGACCGAGATGTACTCGATGTTCACGCTGCGCGGACGCGAAGTCGCCGCGGCCTACACGCAGCGCGACGATGAGAAGAAGATGGGGATTCCGCCGCATTGGAATTCCTACATCACCGTCGAGAACGTCGACGAGACGGCGCGCCGCGTGCCGGGACTTGGCGGCCGCATCCTCGCGCCGCCGTTCGACGTGATGGACGCGGGACGCATGGCCGTCGTGCAGGATCCGACCGGCGCCGTCTTTCAGATCTGGCAAGCCAAACGCAGTATCGGCGCGAAGGTGCTTCGCGAACCGGGCGCGTTGACGTGGACGGAGCTGCACACACGCGACACGAGAGCAGCCGCGGCGTTCTACACGCAACTGCTCGGATGGAGCGCGAAGACCGGCGGCGAAGGCGCGAACGCGTACACCGAGTTCACGCCGCAGGGAGGGTCGTATCCCACGGCCGGCATGATGGACATGGCCCACATGGGGCCGCAGGCCGCGAACATCCCGCCGCACTGGCTGCCGTACTTTCAGGTCGCGGACGTCGATGCGACGGCGAACAAGGCGAAACAACAGGGCGGACAGGTGCACGTGCCGCCGATGGATATTCCCAACGTGGGCCGCTTCTCGGTGATTGCCGATCCGCAAGGTGCGGTGTTGGCCCTGTACAAACCCAAGTAACGCTATGTTTGGAAAACCCAAGACGATTCCGACCAAAGCCGACGCGCTGCCCGGACGGCCCGAGCCGATGCACGTGCCGACCGAGCACTTCGTCAACAAGAACCGCATCGTGCCGCCGTTCCCGGATGGTCTCGAGCGCGCCATGTTTGCGATGGGCTGCTTCTGGGGCGCCGAGCGGAAATTCTGGCAACTGCGCGGCGTGTACAGCACCGCAGTCGGGTACGCCGCTGGCCACACGCCCAACGCGACGTACCGCGAAGTCTGCAGCGGGATGACGGGTCATGCCGAAGTCGTGCTCGTCGTGTTCGATCCGAAGATCGTCAGCTACGAAGATCTGCTGAAGGTGTTCTGGGAAAACCACGATCCGACACAGGGGATGCGGCAAGGCAACGACGTCGGGACGCAATATCGATCCGGCATCTACACGTACGGCGACGCGCAGGCACGCGCCGCCGAGAAGTCTCGCGATGCGTATCAGACGCAGTTGACCGCCGCCGGTTACGGCCGCATCACGACCGAAGTCCTGCCGGCGCCGGAGTTCTATTACGCGGAGGACTACCACCAGCAGTACCTGGCGAAAAATCCTGATGGCTACTGTGGCCTCGGCGGCACCGGCGTGAGCTGTCCGATCGGTGTCGGAGTCAGCGCGTGAAGATCGCGCTCGCCGTCGCCGTCCTGTTCCTGAGCACCCAGCCGGCTGGCGATCCGCCGGCTGGGATGTCGGCCGCGATCTTTGCCGGCGGCTGCTTCTGGAGCATGGAGCACGTGTTCGACGAGATCCCCGGCGTGCAGTCGGTGACCGTCGGTTACACCGGCGGCGGTACGAAGAGCCCGAGCTATGAGGTCGTCGAGACCGGTTCAACCGGACACGTCGAATCGGTGCGCGTCGTGTACGACCCGAAGAAAGTCGCGTACGAGAATCTGCTCTTCGCGTACTGGCAGAACACCGATCCAACTGAAAGCGCCGGCCAGTTCTGCGATTTCGGCTCGCAGTATCGGCCGGTGATTTTCTACGCGGACGACGCCCAGCGGCAGGCTGCCGAAGGATCCAGGAAACAGCTCGAAGAGTCGCATCGGTTCAAGCGCATTCAGACGGCGATCGAACCAGCCAAGCCATTCTGGATCGCCGAGGCCTACCACCAGCACTACTACAAGACGCACGCCGTCGCGTATCAACAGTACCGGATCGGCTGCGGACGCGACGCCCGCTTGCGCCAGCTCTGGGGCACGCAAAAGTAGTGTCCGGCGTCAGCCGGACGGCCCTTCCCGTCGACGACTTCATCGAACCGATCCGCGACGCGCTCCGCTCGTCGCGCGCCGTGATCATCACCGCTGCGCCAGGCGCGGGAAAGACGACGCGTGTGCCGCCCGCGCTGGTTCCGGATGGTCGCGTCATGCTGTTGCAGCCGCGACGCGTGGCCGCGCGCGCGATCGCCCGTCGCGTCGCCGAGGAGCGCGGGTGGACGCTCGGCCGCGAAGTCGGCTGGCAGATTCGTCAGGACCGCAATTTCACCCGCGACACGCAGCTGCTCGTCGTCACCGAAGGGATCCTGACGGCCCGTCTGCAGTCGGATCCGCTGCTGTCGGATTTCTCGACGGTCGTGATCGACGAGTTTCACGAGCGCAGCGTCCATGCCGACGTGGCGATCGCGCTCGCGAAGCAGGCGTGGATCGCACGATCCGATCTGCGGATCGTCGTCATCTCGGCGACGCTCGACACCGCAGCGGTCTCGTCGTTTCTACACGACTGCCCGGTCATCGAGGTGCCCGGCCGCCTGTATCCGCTCGACATCACGTATGCGCCGAGACAGTCGGTCGCCGACGCCGCACTCGAATTGCTGGATCGCACGAGTGGCAACATCTTGTGTTTCCTGCCGGGCGCCGCAGAGATCGCCCGCGTCGTTGGTTCCTTGACGAGGGGCGTCGACGTCGTGCCCTTGCACGGATCGCTCGAGAGCAGCGACCAGGACCGCGCGATTCGTCCGTCGGCCGAACGCCGGATCATCGTCTCGACGAACATCGCGGAGACGTCGCTGACCGTTCCGGGTGTCACGGCCGTTGTCGATTCCGGTCTCCATAAGGTTGCGCGCTATGACGCCGATCGCGGCATCGACAGTCTCGAGACCGAACGCATCACGATGGATGCCGCGGATCAGCGGGCCGGGCGCGCGGGCCGGCTCGCTCCAGGCGTCGTGCGGCGGCTGTGGGACGCGCGCGATCGATTGCGTCCGCATCGAGAGCCGGAGATTCACCGGATCGACCTCTCGTCCGCAGTGCTCGATGTCATCGCGTGGGGCGGTGACCCGCGCACGTTCGATTGGTTCGAACGGCCGCGCGAGGACGCGCTCGACGCGGCCATCAACCTGCTGCGGCGCCTCGATGTGATCGCGGCGGATCCAAAAAACCTAACCTTCCATCTGACGGCGATCGGTGAGCAGTCCAGGCGGATTCCGATGCACCCGCGGCTTGCGCGGATCGTCGTCGCGGCCGATGGTGCGCGCGCGGTGATGCGCGCGTGCGAATTCCTGACCGATGGTCATCGTCTTCCGCCACGCACGGCATCGACGGCATCGGATCTGCTCTCAATCGTCGACGACCGACAGGTGGATGAGCGCGCGTTTTGTCGCGCGATCTTTGCGGGATATCCCGACCGCATCGCCAAACGGCGCGAGCCGCGATCGCAGGCCGTTCTCCTGTCGACCGGCGCCGGCGCCACGATGGGACGCGAGAGCGGCGTGCAGGCGGAGTTCATGGTAGCCGTCGACGTCACCAACGATCTGATCCGCATCGCGAGCGCGATCGAACGCGACTGGCTCGAGCCGACATCGGCCGAAACGGTCCATCGGTTCGACACCGCCTCACAGTCCGTCAAAGCCGTCGTCGTCAAGAAGTACGACGCGATTGTGCTGTCGGAGCATCCGACGACTCCGGACGCCGAAACTGCCGCGCGGCTGCTGAGCGAAGCATGGGCACCCTCGCAGGAGGATCAGCAGTTGATTCGACGCGCGACATTCGCCGGCCGGCCGTTCGATCTCGATGCGCTCGTTCGCACGGCGGCATACGGCGTGCGGACGCTCGCCGAGGTCGATTTGACGCGCGCGCTGGACCCGGCACGGCTTCGCGATCTGGATCGCGACGCGCCGGTGTCGATCCCGCTACCGAGCGGACGAACGGCGCGCCTCGACTATCAAGACGACGGGAGCGTCACTGCGTCGGTGAAGTTGCAGGAGCTGTTTGGATTGGCCGATACCCCGCGAATCGGTCCGCGCCGCGAGCCGGTGTTGCTGGCGCTGCTCGCGCCGAATGGACGTCCCGTGCAGTTGACGCGCGATCTTCGCAGCTTCTGGGATCGCACGTATCCTGAAGTCCGAAAAGAACTGCGCGGCCGCTATCCGAAGCATCCATGGCCCGACGATCCATGGAACGCCACGCCGACGCATCGCACCACGCGCAGGTAGCGCGGCCCGTCACGCCGGCTGTCCGAACAACGGCTGATCGCCTCGTGACGCGTAATATCCGAAGAGCGTCAACGACACCACGATCGCGAGCGCCAGGTTCGCCGGCGTCGCCGACCAGTGTGCGACATCGAAGGTCATCGGCGCGCGCTCGAGCACTTCGTACAGGAACAGTGTGCACGCCGACGCAAGCAGGCCGAACCGGATCGTCGCGATGGTCAACACGGCGACGGCGGCGATCTCGAGCACGATTTCCAGCCACAGGGGACTGGCATTGGCCAGCGACGACCAGTAATAAAACAGGATCGCCATCCCGAGCGCGATCGCCGGCGCCTGTCGTCGCGTGATGAGGCGGCACACGACGAACACGAGCGTCGTCAGCAGCGCGGCCCCGACCTCGCGGAAGAACGCATTCAGGAAGGCGCCGATCAACAGTCCCGTCCCGTGGAGCGTGTCGATGCCGGCCCCCATCATCGGGCGATAGGCGGGATATCCCAACTGCTGCGGCAGGAGCAGCCGCGCCGTGTGAACCGCGACGAACGCGATGCCGCATGCGACGCCGCCGAGCACCTCGCGCCCCACGCGAGCGTCGCGAAAGTGACCGCTGAGCAGGCGGCTCCACCCGAGCAGCATGTCGGGCCAGAATCGACGGCCGTACGGTTCGAGCGCGAGATACACCATCCACAACATCAGTGACTGCCACGTTGTCGTCATCACCGCCACGGTGAGGGCGTTGTATTCGAGCGGCGTGTTCGCAACGTGATGACCGCCGATGATCTGGCTGGCCAACAGAATCCATCCGAGGACGAGCGCAAATCGCGTCGCGCCACGCATGTCGCTGCGGCCCGCCTTCGTGTTGCGGCGCGCGAGCACGACCGCGGTCATCATCAGCGCGATGATCCCGAGCCGGAAGATCAGCGTCAACACCTGTTGCAACATGGGCACCGCCGTCGCGATCCGTGTGGGAACGTTCCACGGACCCAGCACGACGAAGTACACCGGCCGGCCTCGAAACGCCGCGGCTTCGACACGAATCCGCACGTCGGCGCGCGCGTCGTGCGGGCCTTCCCAGGCCGTGCGCGTGTCGCCAAAATCCGGCGACGTCCACTGCGGCGTGACCGGCTGAAAATTCGTCATCGTCAACCCGGCGGCCTCGAAGAGCGTGTGCCATGGCGGCGCTGCGGCGTCCGCAGGGTCGCGTTCGAATTGCGACGGCACGGATCGCAACTGGATCAGCCGTCCTTGCGTATCGAGTTCGACGAAGTGCGAGTCGCTGTCCCGGATGGGCGGGTCCGACGCCGTCGCGGCAAAGGCGATCGCGCTCGCCATCATCGGCCGCGGGGCAGTGCGGTACCAGAACGCGAGCGGTGTGGGGAACGGTTTCGCGAGCGCCGACCATCGATTCGGCGACTCGTCGGTGCGCGCAATCCACGCGACGTACGCCGCATCCTGGCCCCACCCGAAGGCGGTGTCGACCCGCGGCTCGGTGTATCCGACCGACCGGAGGATCTGTTCGGCGCGGTCGATGAGCACGGCCGGCGGCTTGTCCAGCGGCTGAAACCGCGCGAACGACGTCTTGATCAGGAACGGCACAAGTGCGAGAAGCGCGACGAGGATGACCGTGACCGCCGTGATGCCCTTCCACACCGGCAACACGTTCGCTTCGCCGGCGGCGACGAGCAGTTCCGGCGACGGTGTTTCTCCAGCGGCGAGCGCTTCCGCGAGCGGGTTCGCGCCGGGCAACGCGGCCGCGACGGCGAGCGCCGACGCCGGTCGCTTCGACGGATCGCGATCGATCGCCCGCAGGATCACGCGTTCGATGACCGGATCCAAATCGCGCACGATCGAGGAAGGCGTGGTCGCCAACGTACGCGTGTCGTGAAGCTGCTTCAGCTCGTGGAACGTCTTCGCTTCGTACGCGCGCTTGCCGGTGAAGATCTCGAACAGGATCAAGCCGAGCGCATAAATATCGGTTGCGGTCGACGCAGCGGCGCCTGTGAATTGTTCCGGCGCCATGTACGGCGGCGTCCCCGCAATCTCCGCGCCGGCATCGTGCGCCGCCGTGGCGATTCCAAAATCGGTGATGCGAACGTTGCCCTCGCCGTCGAGCATCACGTTCGCCGGCTTCAGATCGCGGTGGACGACGCCGCGGTCGTGCGCCGCCGCGACGCCGGCGCACAACTGCCTCGCGATGTCGAGCGCTTTGTCCTGCGGAAAGCGCCCGATGCGGCGGAGCAGCGAGCCGAGATCCTCGCCGTCCACGTACTCCATCGTCAGAAACGGACGGCCGTCCGCTTCGCCGAGGTCGTAGAGGCGGACGACGTTCTTGTGCGACACCTGCCGCGCGACGCGCAGCTCGTTGTGAAATTGGGTCAGACGCGATGTGTCGCCCGTGACGGCCTCGGGCAGGAACTTCAACGCCACCGGTTGATCGAGCGTCAGATCCTCGGCGCGATAGACCTCGCCCATGCCGCCGCGGCCGAGCATCGCGACGAGGCGATATCGGCCGGCAATGATCGCGCCGGTTGCGAAGCGCTTCGAGTCGGTTCGCGGGCCCGGCATCGTGGCGACGGTCGCCGCCGTGACGCCCAGCGTCGGATCGTCGTCTGACTTCACGCGCGCGATTATAGATAATGGAGCAGACGACTGGAGGCAGATCCGATGACGCGGAAATTCAGTGCAGCGGCGGTTGTGGCCGCGATGGTGTGTGCAGCGGGTGCGGTCGCGGGGGCGCAGGAACAGCGGCGTCCCGCGAGCCCAGCCGGCAGTTCGGCAGTCGAAGTCGGCGGCAAGTACGATCCAAAGGCCGCGGAACCGACGTATGTCGGCGGCAAGTGGATCGAGATCACATACGGCCGTCCGATCCTTCGCGGGCGCGATGTGTTCGGCAAGCCGGACGCAAACTACGGCAAAGTCGCGAACCCGGATCAACCGGTATGGCGCGCCGGCGCGAACGTGACGACGCAATTGAAGACAGAAGTGCCGTTGGTGATCAACGGCAAGACCGTTGCGCCCGGCACCTACACGATGTTCGTCGACTTGAAGCCGAACAACTGGACGCTGATCGTGTCGGACTGGAAGGCGCAGACGCGTTACGACCCGAACAACAAGCAAGAAATCTGGGGCGGCTACAACTACACGCCCGACAAGGACGTCGTCCGCGCGAAGATGACGCTCGAAACGCCGCGTCATTCGTTCGAGCAGCTCTCCTGGCAATTCGTCGACATGACGCCGAGCGGCGGCACGATTGCGCTGTTGTGGGACAAGAACGTCGCGACGGTGCCCTTCAAAATCGGCATGTGAACCTTCTCTCGCGCGTTCCCGTATCAGCTGAGATACGGGAGCGCGCATGTCCAACCTCCTCAACGATCTTCGTCACAGCGTCCGGCTGCTGAAGCGGACGCCGGGATTCAGTGCCATCGCCATCCTGGTGCTCGCGCTGGGGATTGGCGCCAACGTCGGCGTGTTCTCCGTCGTCAACACGCTCGTGCTCCAGCCGCGACCCGGGCGTATCGATTCGCTCTCGACGATTTACAACCGCGATCGCACCGACCAGACCGCCTACAGCGGGTTTTCGTATCCGGCATACGTCGACCTTCGGGACCGCACTGATGTATTCGACAGCGTCACGGCGCAGAGCTTTACGACACTCGGAGTACGCGACGGGGACGTGACACGACAGGTGTTCGCGGCGCTCGTGTCCGCGAACTACTTCGACACGATGGGCGTGGCGCTTGCGGCAGGCCGCCCGTTCACGCTCGACGAGGAGCGCGGGCGCGCGTCAACCGCCGTTGCCATTGCGTCGTACGGCGTGTGGCGCCAGCACAACCTCGATCCAGCATTCATTGGCAGTCACGTGCGCATCAACGGGACGGATTGCGCGGTCGTCGGCGTGACGCCTAGGGGTTTCGGCGGCGTCACCGCATTCGTGTCGCCGCAATGGTTCGTGCCGATCGGCGCCTACGATCGCATCGTCAACGAACTCTTTCGCGACGGCACGCATGGTATTCGCTCGCGCGCGACCCACGCGTTGATGCCGATCGCGGCGCTCAAGGCCGGCGTGACGCGTGCGGCCGCGACGGCGCAGCTCGACACGCTCGCGCGGCAACTCGGCGCCACGTACTCATCGACGGACAAGGACCGCACGTTCTTCGCAGGAGGCCTTCCGCGGATGACCGTCAGCACGCGTCCGCAACACGACGCCGGGGTCGTCGCGCTCGCCACGCTCCTGACGCTCGTGGCGCTGCTCGTGCTGGCGATTGCGTGTCTCAACCTCGCGAACCTGCTGCTGGCTCGCGGCGTCGCGCGCCGGCGCGAGATCGCGATCCGTCAAGCGCTTGGCAGCGGCCGCGCGCGCATCGTCCAGCAACTGGTGGTCGAAGGCCTCGTGCTGTCGGTGATCGGCGGCGCCGCCGGACTTCTGCTCGGATGGTGGACGACGACGGCGCTTGGTGCATGGCTCGGCAGCGCGCTGACGTTGGGTATCGATCTGCTGGTGTCGCCGTCGCCGCGCCTGATCGCCGCCGCCGGCGCGTTCGCCGTGATCAGCACGATCCTCTTCGCCGTCGGTCCCGCGTGGTCGCTCTCGCGCCCGCAGGTGACCGAAGACCTGAAGGGCGATCGCGGCGGCGCCGGCCGTCGTCGCGGTATCGGCCCACTGCTCGTCGCATCTCAACTCGCGGTGTCGCTTGCGCTCGTGGCCGCTGCCGGTTTGTTCACGCGCGGCGCGATCAACGTCGCCGGCATCGACGGCGGCTTCGCGATGGCGCACGAGCTTGTCGTCGGCATCGACGCAGGCCTCGCCGGTTACGACGAGAACCGCACGCGAGCGGTATATCGCACCGTTCTCGAGCGCGTGCGTGGCCTCGCGGGCATCGAGTCGGCCAGCCTCGCTTCGTCGGTCGCGTTCGGCGATTTCCAGACGAGCGTGAAGGTGCGGACGCGGCCCGAAGATACCGCCATCGAGGCGACGTCGGACATCGTCGCGTCTCGATATTTCGAGACGCTCGACGTTCGCGTGGTGCGCGGCCGCGAGTTCGACGCGTCAGAAGAGCGACGGCGCGACGGGCCGTCGGTTCCGAACGCGATCGTCAACGCGCATCTTGCGAAAATGCTCTTCAAGGATGCCGATCCGCTCGGCCGATCGATCCTCGTCCAGCGACGCCCCAGCGATCCGCTGCAGGCGATGACCATCGTCGGCGTCGCGCCCGACTTGCGTGTGGAGCTCTTCGAAGACGGCCCGCGTCCCCATGTCTATTCACCGTTTGGCTCGCAGTTCGCGTCGATGATGACGCTGCACGTGCGGACGGCGCCGTCGATGTCGGACACCGCCGCGCTCGCCACGATCCAGCGCGAACTCCGCGCCATCGATCCGCAGCTGCCGATTCTCTCCGCGAAGACCATGACGGTGCAGCGCGACTCGAGCGTGGACGTCTGGGCGGTCCACGCGGCGGCGACGTTGTTTGGTGTTTTCGGCGCGCTCGCATTGGTGCTCGCGGCGGTTGGGGTGTCCGGATTGAAGGCCTACGACGTGTCTCGGCGGACGCGCGAGATTGGGATCCGCATGGCGCTCGGCGCGACGACGCGGTCGATCGAGCGGATGCTGCTCGAAGAGAGCGGCCGCACGACCGCGATCGCGCTCGTTGTCGGCGCGCTGCTGGCGGCCGGCATCGGCAGGCTCGCGAGCAACTTCCTCTTCAACGTCAGCCCGTTCGACCCGACGGTGTTGACGGTCGCGGCCGTCGTCCTTGCGACCGCGACGACGCTCGCGTGCTACGTTCCGGCCCGACGGGCGACGCGGTTGCGACCGCTCGACGCGCTCCGTGCGGAGTAACTAGAGTCGCTCGGCGCTCAACGCGCGGACGACCAGTTCTTGTTGCTGGAATGTTCGCGCGAGCTCGGCGCGGTAACGACGCCACCATTCTCGATCCAGATCATCGACCATCACTTCAACGATGACTACTTCATCGCGGTCGACGTGCCCGGTCGGCGCTTTCCACAGCCCGGTGGCCGGTGCACGCATGTACGCCGTGACGCCCCCGAAACGGCTCGTCAGCTCGCGCCGCACGTCCACGAACAGTGATTCCGCAAAGGGATGTCCGTCGTTGTCGGTGACGGGCAGCAAAAGCTGCACGAGGTGCACGCGACGATCTTATTCCGACCGCAGCGCCTGAGTTGGATCTACACGTGACGCGCGCCACGCCGGCACGCAGCACGCGATCGTGGCCACCGTCAGAAGCGCGCCGACCACGCCAACGAGCGTGATAGGGTCCGTTGGCTTCACGCCGAACAGAATGCTCTGGATCGACCGCGACAGTGCCGCCGCCGTCACGATGCCGACGACGACACCGAGCAGCGCCATCGACAATCCTTGACGCACAACGAGCGTCAGCACGTGACGACGGTCGGCGCCGAGCGCCATGCGGACGCCGATCTCGTGCGTGCGCTCGGTCACCCCTTGCGCGACGACGCCGTAAAGGCCGATCGCGGCGAGTAGCAGCGCGACGCCCGCGAACACCGCGAACACGACCATCGCCATCCGCTGCCGTGCGATCGAAGAATCGAGCAATTGATCCATCGTCCGGATCGAGTAGACCGGAAGATCTTTGTCGATGTCGTGGACGATGGCTTCGACGGCGTGCACGACCGACGCGGGATCCGACGCGGTTCGCACGATGATCGCGGGTGTCCGGATCGGCACCTGCGGAAGCGGCAGATAGAGCTGCATCGGCGTCTCCGCCGTGACGCCTTCGAACTTGACGTCGCCGACGACACCGACGATTTCGATCCACGGCGAGAACGACTCGGGCGAGTCGTACCAACCCTGCTTGACCCGTTTGCCGATTGCGCTTTCGCCAGGCCAGATGCGGCGGGCCAGCGTTTCGTTGATGATGCCGACGCGAGGCGATGTCGCCGAATCACGCGCGTCGAACGGTCGTCCCGCGAGCACTTTCATGCCGAGCGCGTCGAAGTACTGTGGGCCGATCGGACTCATCGCGGCGCTGGGCGTCTCGGCACGAATCGGTTCCGGTTTATCGGCGGCGACGAACACCGAATTCCACTGCGAACCGTCGATCGGCAGCGAGTACGCGATTGCGGCGCGCGTGACGCCCGGTATCGCGCTCACGCGCGACTGCACTTCGGTGACGAAGTTCAGACGTCGCGCCGGCGTCCACGCATCCCCTGCCAGGTTGACGCGCATGGTGACGAGGTGATCCGGCTGGAAACCGGTGTCGACGCGCGTCAACGCCTGAAGCGTGCGCATCGTGAGCCCCGCGCCCACGAGCAGCACGATTGCGAGCGCCGTCTCGACGACGATCAGCGCGCGTCGTACGCGATGCGAACCGGCGGATGCCCCGCTCGATCGCAGCCGCAACGACTCCGATCCCTGCACGCGTGACGCGGCGCCGGCGGGAAAGAGTCCGAAGAGCAGGCCGGATGCCGCCGCGGCGCCGAACGCAAACCACAAGGCGGTCGTGTTGAGGTGAACGGCGTCGATGCGCGGCGTCCCTTCGGGCGCGACCGCCACGAGCGCTCGCAGCAGCGCGAACGCGATCGCCACACCCGCCAGGCCTCCCGCCAGCGACACCAACGCGCTCTCGATCAGCAATTGCATCGTCAGGCGGGCGCGGCTGCCGCCGACGGCGGCGCGGACGGCGAGCTCGTGTTGCCGCGCGGTCCCGCGCGCGATGAGCAGGTTCGCGACGTTGACGCAGGCGATCAGCAGCAGGCAGCCCACCGCACCCAGCAGCGCAAGCAGCGTCAGCTTGATGTCCGACACAACGCGGTCCTGCAGCAACTCGACGCGCGCGCTGATGCCGGCGTTGGTTTTCGGATACTCGCGTTCGAGCGACGACTGGATCGTCTTGAACTCGCGGTCTGCCGCCTCGGCCGTCACGCCTGGCTTCAGCCGGCCGACCGCATAGAACCCGCTGTGGTTGCCGCGGTTCGTCACTTGCTGCAGACCGGAGATCGGCCCCATCGTGACGAACGCGTCGTAGGCCCGGATGTACTGAAAGGCCGGCGGCATCACGCCGACGATCGTGAATGGAACCGCATCGAGCGTCACCTGGCGTCCGACGACGCTCGGGCTCGCGTCGAAATTGGCACGCCAGAATGCGTCGGAAATGATCGCTTCGCCGGCGGCATTGGGGACGTCGGCGTCGGCCGAAAAATCACGGCCGAGCGCCGGATGGCCACCGACGACGTGAAAGAAGTTGGCGGTGACGCGTCGCGCGGTGATCCGCAGCGGACGATCGAGGCCGGTCAAGGTCATCGGCTCTTCGCGCGAATCGGCGAGCGCGTCCACGGACTGCGCCCGACGCACCCAATCCTGATACGTCGGCCACGCGACCGACATCCGATTGCCTACGGGATTCACCTCGTTGACATAGATCAACCGACTCGGGTCCTGGAGCGGCAGCGGCTCGAGCAGGATGCCGTTCACCATCGAGAAGATCGCCGTCGATGCGCCGATACCGAGCGCGAGCGTCGCGATCACCGCGAGCGTAAACGTCGGCGTCTTCGCGTATGCGCGTACGGCGTACCGAATGTCCTGCCACATCGACTCGAGTCGCATGGATCGTTTCTCCTGCCGGCGCATGCGCGCGTATCGCAGCGCCACCGAAAGCCCGTGCCACCAGTACCAGAGCGCAGACCCGCCCCGCTCTCGAAACTCTTCGATCAGATCGCCTCGCATCGCGTTGCCGCGCTCGTCGCGCGGCAGCGCGCGGTCGACAATCCACCGCACGACGCGGGGCGGGCCCTTTCGCATCACGTCGTGCGGGTCCTTTTGGACCCGCCTCACGACGGCTCCCGCAAGAGGTCCTCGAGGCCGCGCCACATCCTGCGCAGCACGTCACGCGAGGCGCGGACCGACGCGAGGCCGCTGGAGGTGACGGTGTAGTGCCGGCGCGGCAAGCCGTCACGAATCGCCGTGCCGCTCGCGATCTTCCATCGCAGCAGCCCCTTGTCCTCGAGTCGATCGAGCGACGTATACAGATGGCCGCGCGACACCGTGCGGCCGGCGCGCGCCTCGAGCTCGCGCGCGATGTCGGCGCCGTACGCCTCGTCACCGAGGCGCAGGATCGCCAGAAGCAGGAGCTGTTCGAATTCGCCCAGATAGGCCGGCGTCGGCATGCGTCAGTCTACTTTGTAGACTGCTTAGACGAGACCGGCGCTCTATTGGTTGGCTGCGACCAGGGCGGCAATCGCCGCGTCGTACGTTCGGGCGCCGTCGAGGTAGGGCTGCCATTCCGCGACGACCGCGTCGCGGAGCGTCTCCCACCCGCCGCTGTAGACGCCGTACCGGTATGCGTACGGCATGTAATGCGCGTCGCCGATCATCCCGAGCTCGCGTCGGGCGAGCTCTCCCGCTGTGTAGAACAGGAGGACATGCCACAGGTCGCGCGGAAGCGTGACGTGCTGCCGCTGCGCCTCGCGCTGCAGCGCGTTGAGGGTCGGTCCAAAGATGCCGGTCGCATGCGAGGCTTCGTGGAACACCATCTCGAATGCCATCTCGCCCTGATACTCGGGGTTGTCGGACTGGATGACGGTATGCGCCGCCGTGCCAGGCGGCCCATCCGTCGTGTATCCGCCGAGCGGACCGGCGTCGGCCGACGCGTCCACGACGATCGGCTGCGCCGGCCACACGACGCGGTACGCCTTGGCGACTTCGCGCGCCATCGCCGAGCCGTGTTGCGCAATCATCGATTGCACCGCGGCGATCCAGCGCTCGTTGATTTGTCGATGCGCGACCCAATAATGCGCGCGGTAGATGGGTGCCGCCCGCATCAACGCGCTCGTGATGTTCGGATCCAGTCCGCGGCCGTCCGGTGAGCCGTCGTCTGGCACCGTGGTCAGCGTGTTGTTGATCGCGATCGTTTGCGGATCGAGAAAGATCGTCTTCTGCGAGAGCGTCGCGTAGGCGTCGAGCGCCGAGGACCACGCGGCCCGTTCGCTCTCACTCAGTTGTTCGAGTTTGATCGTCGGCGCCTGCTTGTCGACGCGCCGGCGAGCCTCTCGTCGGACGACGTGATGCAGGTTGACCCAGAAGTTGTTTTGAAAGCGGAAGAGAGAATCCGAGGTTCTTGGTTCTGAGGTTCTGGGTTCTTGGTTCCCGAGTGCGCTGACCGCCAACGTACCCAGAACCAAGAACCCAAGAACCTTAGAACCCATGTTTCACTTCATCTCGTTCGCAAGCGTCTGAATCCGTCCCGTCAACCCTCCGAAGAGCGGCGCGTTCTGCGGCGGCGTTTTCGGGTTGGCCACGGACTGCGGATAGCCAGCGCTGGTGTACTTGGCAGGTACCGTCCAGCCTTCGTCGGCAAGCTGCTGCGGCGTCTTTCCGCTTTTCAGTCCGGCCTTGGCCCACGCGGTCCAATCCGCATTGAATTCCTGGAACGTCTGCAGGTCCGCCCACGTGGTCGTCGTGTTGCTGTGACCGTTGATCAGCGTGTCGACGTTCTTGATGCCGGCGTGGACTTTCTTCAGCGTGTCGGGATATTTGGTCACGCTGCCGCCGTTGCTGGAATCGACGAGCGGGATGCCTTTGCTCGCGAACAGGTCGCCGATGTGCGCGGTGCGCAGCGCAGTGAACACGACGATCGCATCTCCGTTCGTGTGGCCGGGACCGAAGTAGTAGAGATCGATCTGGTCGGCGCCTTTGCCGATCGTCATCTTGTCCTTGAACGTCCGCTTCGCCATGCCGCGGCCGTTGTTCTCTTTGAAGATCGGCATCTTCTCCATGTTCGCCTTCGTGTTTTCCTGCACCACGATGTCGATCGTGGCGGGGAAGGCGACGTTGCCGCTGACGTGATCGCCGTGCGTGTGCGTGTTGATCAACCGCGTCACCGGCTTCGGCGTCAGCTCTTTGATCTTCGCGAGAATCGGCTCGCCCCAGCCTGGATTCTTCGCGTCGACGACGGTGACGCCGTCGGCGTTGACGAAGACCGCGGTGTTGCCGCCGCCGCCTTTCAGCACGAACAGGTTGTCCTTGACCTTGTCGACCTCGATCACCATCGGTCCTTGTTGCGGCGGCTGCGCCTTGACGGCGGCGATGGCGCCGACGGCAAGCAACAGCCCGAGCACGATCCCTCGTTTCATGAGATGCCTCCAGGAAAGAAGACCCGTTGAATGAACCAGAATGCGCCTGCCGCGATCACGACGATCGACCCGGCGAACGCGACGTGACGCCCCATCGCTTCGCTGCGCGCCCGTAGCCACGCCAGCACCGACGCGACGACGATCACGACCATGAGCTGGCCGATTTCGACGCCGATGTTGAACGCGAAGAGCGACCAGCCGAGCGCGCGCGCCGGCAGATCCATTTCGCGCAGCACGTTCGCGAATCCGAACCCGTGGATGAAGCCGAACGCGAACGCGATCCACGCGCGCACGTCGCGTCCGTCTTTGACCAGCAGGTTGTCGGCGCCGACATACACGATGCTGAGCGCGATCGCCGGTTCGATAATCCGCGCCGGCGGCGAGACGATGTTGAGCGCGGCGAGCGACAGGGTGATGCTGTGGGCGACCGTGAACGACGTCACCACGACCGCGAGCTGGCGAATCGTTCCGCCGAGCAGCAACAGACCGATCAAGAAGAGGAGATGGTCAGGTCCAATCAGGATGTGATGGATGCCGGCCGGCAGAAACTTTTTGATCACGGCGAACGCGCCCTGACGCGTGCCGGCGAAATACTCGAAGCGATCGTGGCCGGCGTCGACGATCGCCTGCGTCAGCGCCTCGCCTTCATACACGTTGAGAAACGTCTGATGCTGCGGATCGTACGGAAACATGTGCGCGACGACCGTCAATGTGCCCGGCGTTGCCGGCAGCCGCATCGTGAAACGGAGCCGCAGCGATTGGCGATCGGGAATCGTTTCGAAACCGGTCCAGTTGGGCGTGAGCTCCCGGCCGTCAGCCGTGATCCGAAATCGCGGCGCGAGCATCTCGGCGAGCAGTCGCGCGTACCGGTCCGCGCCGTCGCGCTCCAGGAGTTTCTCGGGCGGGTCGACTTTCAGATCGTGACCGGCATCGAACATATGGACGACGAGCGTTCCGTCAACCGTGCCGGGCTGCAGCCGCAGGTCGAGATAGCTGAACGGGACGGGATGCGCGGCCGCCGGGGAGGGGCACACCAGCGCGAGCACGAACGCGCACATCAGCCGTTTCACAGAGGCGCAATGGTAACGTAAATCGATGGAGATCGCGCCCGGCGCGCACCACTTCTCACGCTGGTTGGATGCGGCGCGGCAGCGCGCGATCGTCGATGAGTGCCGCGCGCTGGTCGACGGTGACGTGCCCGCGTATGTGCCGGTGGTGCGCGGTGGGGGGAAGATGCACGTGCGCATGCTGTGCCTCGGCCGCCATTGGAACGGCAAGACGTACACCTACGAACCGACTCGATCGGATTTCGACAACCTGCCTGCGCCCCCGTTGCCCGATTCGTTCCGCGCGCTCGCCGGCGAGATCGCCGCGGCCGCCGGCATGTCGCTGGACGTCGACCTGTGCATCCTGAACTACTACGACGCCGACGGTCGCATGGGGTTGCATCAAGACAAAGATGAGAGCGCCGATTCGATCGCGGCAGGCTTTCCCGTCGTCTCGATCTCGATCGGAGATACCGCACGATTTCTGTTCGGGGGATTGAAACGCAAGGACCCGGTCGAGTCGATCCTGCTGCAGTCAGGCGACGCGTTCGTCTTCGGCGGCCCGGCGCGGCTGCGCTATCACGGCGTGTCGAAAATCGTCGCCCAGACAGCGCCGATCGAACTCGCGCTCGCTGGGCGCTTTAACCTGACGCTGCGGCGGTACTAGCGGAACCGAGGTTGCTGTATTGCAGCGCTATGTCCAACTTAACAAGCTTCCGCGATCTCGTAGTTTGGTAGAAGGCGATGGATCTCACCGACCTCGTTTACGAGGTGACCGAACACTTTCCGCGTCGGGAGCCGTCACAAGCAGGCAGGCTATGCGTAATCCCTAATCCCTACCGCCTAACGCCTTGTCGGACAGTCCTTCCCGGGCAGCGGTCTGTAGCCCTCGACGTCGATGAAGTTCTGTCCCGCACCGGGCTGCATGCCGCTGGCGGCGCCGACGCGGACGCCGCCGCCGATGCTGACGCCGTCGGTCCGCAGCTGTTCCTTCTTCATGATCCCGGTCAGTTGAATCATCGATCCCTCGTGCGCCTTGATCTCGTTGATCAAC
>DASREL010000183.1:0-4794 GCA_035652075.1 Vicinamibacterales bacterium | reverse complement strand
ACGCGCACTATTGAAGGGCGGGAACGGTATCCCGTCAACGTGCGGTACGAGCAGGGGTTCCGCGACACGTTGCCAGATGTTCAGCGCATCCTCGTCAAGACGTCTACGGGCGCCCAGATCCCGCTCGCGCAACTCGCGGCGATCACCTTAACGCCGGGGCCGGCGATGATCCGTGACGAGAACGGCCAACTGGCGGGGTATGTGTACGTCGACACGGCGACGTCCGACATCGGCGGCTACGTCGATCAAGCCAAGCGCGCGATTGCGGAACGTCTCAAGCTGCCGGCTGGATATACGTTGCTGTGGACGGGGCAGTACGAGTTCCAGGTGCGGGCGCGCGAACGTTTCAAGATTCTGATCCCGCTCGTTTTCTTCATCATTTTCATGCTGCTCTACATGACGTTCCACTCGGCATCGGAAGCCACAATCGTGATGCTCTCGGTCGTGTACGCGATGACGGGTGGAGTCATCCTGCAATGGCTCCTCGGCTACAACTTTTCGGTGGCGGTGTGGGTGGGCTACATCGCCCTCTATGGGGTGGCCGTTCAGACGGGTGTCGTGATGGTGGTCTATCTGCACGAGGCCCTAGACAAACGTCTCCGGGAAGGTGGAACGATCACGGCGGAGGATATCCGTCAGGCGACGATCGAAGGCTCAGTTTTGCGACTGCGGCCGAAGTTGATGACGGTGAGTGTCGTGATGGCGGCCTTGGTGCCGATTCTGTGGAGCACCGGTGTGGGGTCGGACATCATGAAGCCCATCGCGGCGCCCATCATCGGCGGCATGGTGACGTCGACGATTCACGTTCTCATCATCACGCCCGTGATCTTCTACCTCATGAAAACGCGCGCGTTGCGCCGGGGCACGCTGCAAGCGTCGGGAATGCACCTGTAATCGCTCGCCTACAGAAGCGAAGACCGGGGCCTAGGTCGGCCACACCGCGTATCGAAATCCCCACGCTTGCGCTCGGGCTGCGCGACTCTGGACGGGGCGCGTAAGCGCCCCGCCACGGGGAGCGCCCCTCCCAATTGGGCTGGGTGGTGGGCGCACCTGGTGGGCGCACTTCGAGTTCACCCGCATAAACATTGAGCCGATCATCCTCAAAAATAAGATCGAGGAGCTGATGAACGTCCGCGGCGTCGGCGAGAAGAACTTCCTCAAGCTGAAGCCGCAGATCACCGTGACTGCGGCGAAGACCGATCACGACAACCAGTAGGGGACCGGCCGTGGCGACTGGCTACTCGTTGATCGAACTCGTGTTCGTGGCCGGGCTGGTCGCCACGCTCAGCGCGATGGCGGTGCCGCAGACGCTCGCGGCGCTGGACGACTCGCGCACGCTCGGCGCGGCGCGCTACATGTCGGCGCGATTTCAGCGGGCGCGGATGGAGGCGGTGATGCGATCGGTGGAGATCGGCATTCGATTCGTCGCCGTCGACGCGAGCTACGCCTACACGACGTACGCGGACGGCAACCAGAACGGCGTCCGGTCCGCCGACATCCGTTCCGGTGTGGACGTCGTCATCATGCCGTCCGAGCAGCTCACCGATCTCTTCGCGCACGTCGACTTCGGCGCGCTGCCGAACCTGCCGCCGGTCGATTCGGGCGGCACGGCGCCCGGCAGCGATCCGATTCGGCTCGGCAGCGCCAACATCGCGAGCTTCAATCCAAACGGCACGTCGACCAGCGGCAGCGTCTACATCCGCGGGCAGCGCGCCCAATACGTCGTGCGGATCTACGGCGACACCGGCAAGACACGGATCATGCGCTACGACGCCGTCAACAAGCAGTGGGTGCCGCTATGACTGCGGTCACGGTGACGGAGCGGCGCTCGGCCGAACGCCATCGCAGCGGCGTCCACTGCATCGTCACATCTCGAATCCGTCCCGGCCATGGCGCACGCGTGATTGATATCTCGACGAGCGGCATTTTGCTCGACACCCCGCTGCGGTTGTTGCCGGGCAGCACCGTCGACATCCAGATGTCGACGCATCGGCATCACGTGTACGTTCGTGGACAGGTTGTCCGGTGCAGCGTCGTGCACGTCAGGCCGGCAATCTGCTACCGCGGCGCGATCGCGTTCGAGCGCCCGATCGATTTGCAGCGCGATCGCGACGGGTATCACGTGCCCACGTCAGCAGTCATTCGAGAGCGGCGCGAAGGGGAAGGCACTACTCGTGAAATCCGGTAACGTGACACCGTTCGTCGTCGAAACGCAGGCGTTTCCTCGGGATTTCACCCCATCGCCGCGCGGCACCATCTTTGGTTCTCGCTCGTCGTCTTCGACAAGGAGCGAATCCATGGAGGGACTCTACGGTCCGCGCCAGCGCGAGCGCCGGCAGGCGTTTCCCGAGATGCTCGGCGCGCTGACGCAGGCGCTGGACCGGCGCCACGACATCTCGCTGTTGCGCGGAACGTTCGAGGAGCTCTTGCGCCGCATCGTGCCGGTGCGTACCGTTCATCTGCGCGACGCGTCGAGTCGATGGCTGACGCGACCGGAGACGATCCCCGTCGCGGAATCGGTGACGCTCGACGTGCCCGGCGACGGCGTCGCACGCGGTGTGCTCGAAGCGACGTTCGATCCCGGCTGTCGCCTGGGAGAGTGGGATTTTCAGATGCTCGACACCGCCAGCCACGTGGGCGCGATGGTGTTGGAGATCGAGCGCCTCCGGCTGCAGCTTGCCCGCAACGGTCTTTATCCGTCCGCGCGACTGCCGCGCGATGGCGCCGCGCCGCTTATCGGGACGACGAGCGGGATGCAGGCGCTGCGATCGACGATCGAGCGCGTCGCCGCCACCGACTTCACGGTCCTGCTCGAGGGCGAGAGCGGCGTCGGCAAAGAGCTCGTCGCGAGACAGATCCACGAGCTCAGTCGCCGGCGCAAGGGTCCGTTCGTCGCGATCAACTGCGCCGCGCTCGTCGAAACGCTGCTCGAGGCGGAGCTGTTTGGGATCGAGGAACGGACCGCGACCGGCGTCCGCGGGCGGTTGGGGAAGTTCGAAGCTGCCGATGGCGGCACGCTGTTTCTCGACGAGGTCTCGGACCTCTCGATGTCGGCGCAGGCAAAGCTGCTGCGTGCCATCCAGGACTTCGCCGTCGAGCGCGTCGGCAGCAACGGATCGCACCGCGTCGACATCCGCATCATCGCCGCGACGAACCGCGGGCTGTCCGAGCTCGTCGAACGTCAGCTCTTTCGCGCGGACCTGTTCTATCGGTTGAGCGGCGTCGACGTACGGGTCCCGACGCTGCGCGAGCGAAAAGCGGACGTCATCGAGCTCGCCGAGTACTTCCTGGCCCGTCATCGCAACGGTCGCACGCTGCGGTTGTCCCCGGTCGTGTCCGACGCGCTCCTGGCCTACGACTGGCCGGGCAATGTCCGCGAGCTCGAACGCGTCATGGAGCGTGTCGTCACGCTCGCCGAAACGGACACGATTCAGCTCGACGACCTGCCGCCGCTCGTCCGCGGCTGGCACGCCACGTCCATCGAGCCGGCGCTGCGGCGCAACGACACGCTTCGCGCCTGGATGCGGCGCTACGTGCGGCTGATGGTCGACCAATGCGGCGGCAACAAACGCAAGGCCGCGCGCGTCCTCGACATCAGTCATCACACATTGCAAACGTACTTACGGGAGCCGGCGCCCGATGTCGGCGAGGCTCCACCAGATCACCGGGAGCTTCCGGTCTAACTGGCGAACGAAGCAGGCAGTGAACAACTGCGAGATCACACGTTCCCTGCGTCGCGGGCGGCTCCGGCCGCGGAGGGGGACCTATGGTTCGACTCAGGGTGAAAAGCGCTGTATTCGGCGCCGGGATCATCTCGCTCATCGCGCTCGGGACAACGAGCGGCAGGCTGCCATTCGCACGTGCGGCCGCCGCGCAAGCACCGGCAGGCGGCAACGGTCCTGCGCGAACGATGCCGGCGGGATCGCGTGTGGCCGGCGCGGTCGGAAAAAAGGGCGACACGTACTACTGGTACGAATCGCAGGCCGGGAAGGTGACCGCGCGAATCGGCGACGCAACGGTCGTTGCCGAGCGCGGCGCAACGGGTGGAGTGAGCGTGCGCGTGCACGATGCGAAGGGCGCTGAGGTGGCGCAACTGTCGGCCACGTCCGATGCGCTGCGATACACCGAAGCGAACGGCGGCGGGACCGTGTATGCGTTGAACGACAGCGGTGAGCGTCCGGCGTTGGAATGGGGCGCGCGTCAGGCGTACGCGTTATGGAAGACGCGCGGCGCGAGTGGGCGGTCGCTGGCCTGGAAAGGCGGCATCATGCAACCGCACGAAGGCGCCGCCGTTGACGCCGACGCCGCGACGAGCGAGATGACGACCGAATGGGCCGAGGGCATGAGCGTTCGCTCGGGTCGGCGAACGGTCACGGTCACGACGAGCGACCGCGAAGGCAAGAACAAGCAGACGCTGTCCGGAAAGGCGGTCAGCGCGGTTCTGTTCAAGGACGGCGTCGAGATCGGCCGCGCCGCATGGTTTGCCGATCAAAAGCTGTTCGTGTGGAACTATCCCGGCGTCGATAATGGCGCCGTCTCCGCGGCACACTTGACGGACTATGGCGGCTGGCCGTTCGTTCCCGATACGACGTGGGTCCACTTGCAGGCCATCGCGTTCTATCACTTCAAGACGACGATCGCTCGGGAGGGATTCGTCGGCGCGAACCGTCGCGATCGCGGACGGTCGGCGCCGGGTGTCGTCGCACGAATCGGCGAGTTCTTTGCGCCGACGTTGTTCGCCAACGATCCGGGATGCGATCGGTTTCACTATCTCGACGGCACCATCCTGCGGTA
>DASREL010000182.1:0-2281 GCA_035652075.1 Vicinamibacterales bacterium | reverse complement strand
CCCGCTTCGTCGTAGTACGGCTCCGCTGAACGGATCGACGTGAAATAAATCTTCGAGCTGTCTGGCGACCAGGTGATGCCGCCTTCGTCGAACTCGCCGTCGGTAATCTGTTCAGGAATTGCTTTGTCGGCGGCATCGGCCGGCGCGCGCATCATGAAAATGTGAGAGTGATGCTCGGTGTCGAGCCAGCCAGGATTGCCGTTCGCGCGGTAGACGGCCTTGGTGATCACCTTTACGTCGGTGTGATGACCGTCGCCGGTCGGCTCGGCCGGACCGGTGGACGAGGTGAAGGCGATCGATTTCCCGTCGGGCGACCACATCGGGCCGCCGGCGCCGCGAGCCACGTCGGTGATCTGCCGCGCTTCGCCGCCCGCGGTGTCGAGCACGAACAACTGCGGCGGCTGCGGCTTGCCGTCTTTGTCCGGCGCGCGGACAAAAAGGAGCTGCTTGCCGTCAGGCGCCCATCGCGGTGTCGTATCGCGGATGCCTGATGTCAACCGCCGCGGCGTCTCCGATCCCGACGTGGGCACCGTGAAGAGCGACGTCTCGTACCGGTTTTCCTTTTCGTTCACGGTGACGCGCACGAACGCGACGGTGGATCCGTCCGGCGAGACCTGGGGATCCGCAATCCACGTGAACTTGAAGAGATCCGATTCGGTGATGAACCGTTTCGATTGCGCGCGCGGTACCGGCGACCAGATGAGCACCGCGAGCACAACCGCCGCGACTGACATTCGACGCACCATGGCAACTCCTTGAACGCGTTATTATCGCTGGATATGTCCGTCCGCGACGTCATCATCGTGGGCGCCGGGCCGTCTGGACTGGCCGCCGCGATTGCTGCGAAGAAACACGGTCTCGACTACCAGGTGCTCGAGAAAGGCGTGCTAGTCAATTCGATCTTCGACTTTCCGCCGCACATGGTGTTCTTCACCACGCCCGAGCTGCTCGAGATTGGGGGCATCCCGTTCGTGTCGCCGTTCGACAAGCCGACGCGCGCCGAGGCGCTTCGCTACTACCGCAAAGTGGTCGACACCTTCGATCTGCAGATCTGCTTTGATGAGCAACTGCTGTCGGTCAAGCGCGACGAGGCGGAGCAGCTCTTCGAGCTCGAAACGCGTTCGTCGAAGGGCGTCCGACGCGTGCGGCTCGCGCGCAACGTCGTCTTTGCCATCGGGTACTACGACCATCCGGTGATGCTCGGCATCCCCGGCGAGGATCTGCCGCACGTCAGCCACTACTTCGGCGATCCGCACGTCCACTATCGCCAGCGTGTCGTTGTCGTCGGCGGCGGCAATTCGGCGGCCGAAGCGGCGCTGCTGCTGTACCGCTCGGGTGCGCACGTCACGGTGGTGCATCGCCACCCGACGCTGAAGCGCACGATCAAGTACTGGGTCCGGCCCGACATCGAAAACCGCATCAAGGAAGGATCGATCGCGGCGCGCTTCCGTACGTGCGTCACCGAAATCCGGCCGACGTCGGTCGTCGTACAACCGATTCAGGGACCGGCGGCCGACGATGAGGCGCAGCGGCAGCGGGAGTTGTTCGCCGACGCCGATGCGTCGCACGCACCCGCGTCGACGATTGTGTCGCCGGCCTCATCAACTGCAACTGGAACTGCAACGGCACCTGCTGAGGAGATCCCGGCCGACGCGGTGTACCTGCTGACCGGCTATCGTGCCGACACCGATCTGTTGTGTCGCGCCGGCGTGCGCTTGAACGAACGCGACGCACCGGTCCACGACAAGGAAACGTTCGAAACGAACGTGCCGGGACTGTTCGTCGCCGGCGGCACCATCGCCGGCAAGGACACCGGCACTGTGTTCATCGAGAACGGCCGCTTCCACGGTCAGAAGATCATCGACACGATCGCCGCGCGGCGCTAGCAGTCCATTCGCCGAATGGAGCGGGCGCGCGCCCCTGCGTCCGCTACGCTGCTGATCATGCCGACCGTACCGTTCTCCCACGTCGATGCGTTCACGACCGTTCCGTTCCGTGGCAATCCCGCGGTGGTCTGCCGCATCGACGAGTGGCCGCCAAACGACTGGATGCAGAACGTCGCGCGCGAGATGAATGCTGGCGCCACCGTGTTCGTCCGCACTGTTGGCGAACGCACCGAGCTGCGCTGGTTTTCGCCGACGGTGGAACTCGTGCTGTGCGGTCATGGCACGCTGGCCGCGTCGCACCTGCTGTGGGAAACCGGCGCCCGACCGCGCGCGCAGTCAATCACGTACGAAACAAAGGACGGTCAACTCTCAGCGCGATGCGACGGGGATCGTGT
>DASREL010000181.1:0-8089 GCA_035652075.1 Vicinamibacterales bacterium | reverse complement strand
CATTGAGGCCCACCTCTAAAAAGGGGGTGGGCCACTTTTCTTGACTCACAGGCAGCCCTTCGAAGTTCCTACCGACTAAACGTTCTTACGTGCCGCTCCAGCCCCCGATGCAGGGATCGCTCACGCGCACATCTGACTCGCAAAGTTTTTCCGGCATCAGCTACAGCTACACACTCCTTCGAGTTCTTCCGCCACGACGCGACGCAGGGCGCAGACGTCGCGTTGACCTCTGGGGCCACGCCTTCATCGCCTCCGCCTCAAGCTTGTCTTGCAAGGTCTTGACCCATGGCTTGTAGTGCTTCTCAGTCACCTTGATCGACGCGTGTCCGAGGAGCATGGACACGGTCTCGAGCGACACGCCATGTTTCAACAACTCCACCGCGAACGTGTCGCGAAACATGTGCGGGTGCCCCGTGACATCGGCGAGTTCGAATAGCTTTCGGAACGACCGCTGCGCATCGGCGACGGCAGACTTCGGCTTGCCATTGCCGGTCCAAAAAAAGTACTTGGCATTTGGCCCGCGGACTTCCTTCAGCGCGTCGACGACGACCGGCGGAAGAGGACAATACACGGGCGTGCCCGTTTTGGCTTGATAGAGAAACAGCCTCGAGCCGACCAGCCGATCACGGGCGCACGTCACCGCGTCGCCAATCCGGAGTCCTGAGTAGCGCATCAACAGCGTGAGCGCCCGCAACCGCGTGCTGTTGTGCTCGCCATAAATGCCGTTGCTTGAATACCGATCACACGCCTTCAGGATCTCGGCCATCTGCTCCTCGTCAAATGGCAGCGTTGGAGAGGGTGGCACCTTGATCGGCTTCAGCGCCGCAACCGGATTCGTCCGCATCCACTCCCGCGCGACGCAGAAGTGGAAGAAACCTTTGAGACGTTCCTGCTTTTTGTATTTCGAAATCGGGCTGTCCGTCCACGTGCTACGGAACTGCGTGATCTCGTCGACGGTGATCTGCTTGAGGGAGTAGAAGCCGCGCGTCTTGCACCACGCGAGAAACTGTTTCCGCAGCAGGACGTTCTGCTTGCCGATCGTCGCTTCCGACAGCCCGCGGCTCCTGATGTCGTCGAAGAACCGCTCGACCGCGTCCGCAATGTCGGGAATCGCCGAATTGACGACGCCGATTTCACCGGACGCCTCCCAGCCACGGACGCGATCTTGCGCGGCCTCCCATGAGACGAGATCCAAGCTGCGGCGCAGATACTGGCCGCCGAGAGAGCCCTGCACCCAGATCGGGCAGGCGCACTTTTGCGACCAGGCATCCCGCCGCGGCTTGCCGGCGTGCTTGCAGGTGTCCAGATGGCGACGGTAAATCGTGAGGGCCACGCCCCATAGTACCGCGAAAGTTGGTACATAATAGGTACACAGAAAAGGCCTGACTCATATTTTTCAATGAAATCAGGCCTCAAATGATGGTGGAGGCGGCGGGAGTCGAACCCGCGTCCGAGAGTACGCCTTCGCAGGAATCTACATGCGTAGCCGCTCTTGAAGTTTCGCACCTGACGTCAAAGCGCGACGGAAACCGTCAGGCACTAGCTCCGATGAATCTCGTCGTCACCCGTCGGAACCGCCAGTGACGACCAGCCTTCTGTGTTGACATTCCCCCGCAGCCCGAAGGCAAAGCTACGAGGGAACGTCGCTACTTAATTAAGCAGCGAGAGCGAGCTGCGTATTCGCAGTTAGTGTGTTCCACCGGATTTACGAGGCGATGGCGCTCGGCATGCATCCCACGAGTCCTTACCCCCGTCGAAGCCAAGTCGCCCCCATATATAAGGAGTGGCTGCGAAGGTGCTCGCGTAGTGCAACAACCATTATAAACCCTTTCGTAACATGAAGTTGCCGTATAATGCTTTCACCCGCCAGAGCGACCGTGTCCGAGATCGATACAGATGACGTTTGATCACGACCTCAAGCGAGCGTTTGATGCCTTGACCGAGCTGATTCAGGCCGAGGTCTCGCGACAGGTCCGCGAGGCGATTGACGCCCAGCCGCCCGTGCCTCCGAGTCCGGCCCCAGTCTGGCCCGAGTCTGACCCCAGTCTGACCCCGGTCTGGCCCGAGTCTGGCCCGAGTCTGACCCCGGTGGTGGAGGCGGTTCGGGCGATCGACGCAGCGGGATCGCTCAGTGCGACGCTGGACGCGTTGACCGACGGCGTGGCGCAACACGCCGCACGCGTGGCGGTGCTGTTACGGCGCGGCGGACGCTGGCACGCCTGGCGCACCATCGGCTTCGACGGCGACGTCGACGCCGCCGCGCTCGCCGGCGCCGCGCACGCATCGATTGTGATTGCGGGCGAGATGATCGGCGCCGTGTACGCAGACGAGGACTCGCCGGCGATGGAAATCCTCGCGCGCCACGCGTCACGCGCGCTCGAAGCGACGACGGCCTTCAAGACGGCGCGGGCCCTCGCCAAAGCGGACGCGCAGCCGCCGGATGCGACGACGACGGACGAGGAAGAGGCGTCGGCGCGACGCTACGCGCGGCTGCTCGTGTCTGAAATCAAGCTGTATCACGAAGGCGATGTGATGACCGGCCGCCGCGAGCGCGATCTGACGTCGCGGCTCGGCGGCGAGATTGCGCGCGCGCGCGTGCTGTACGATCAGCGCGTGCCGGCGCACGTCCGCGACCGCGCCGATTACTTCCACGATGAACTGGTCCGCACGCTCGCCGATGGGGATGTAAGCCTGTTATGACACGGATCGGAACGTTCGCGTTCGCGGCTATCGCGATGGTGGTCGTGGTCACCCACGCCCAGCAGAGCGGCGAGCCCGTCACGCTGCAGCCCACGAGCCATCCGCAGTTGCCGGCCGACGTCAGCAAATTGTGGATGGCGCCGCAGCGGACGACGCTCGCGCGGGCCGCGGCGACGCAGCAGTTTGCCGAAGCGGTGAAGTTCGAAGTCGAGAACAATTTCACGCGCGCGCTGCCGCTTCTCGCGCTGCCGTCGGTGCAGCAGGGGACGCTCGGCGATTACGCGATCTATTACGAAGGGCTCGCGCAGCTGCGCCTCGGACGGGCGGCCGACGCGCGGAAGACGTTCCAGTCGCTGCAGGAGAAACATCCCGTCGGCTACATGATCGAAGCGGCGGCGCTGCGTGAAGCGGAAGCCGACGAGGCGATGAACGACCAAGCGGCGGCGCTCGACGTCTACGACCGCCTCGCCAAGCAAAAAACGACGTCGCCGGAAGACGTGTTGATGCGGATGGGACGCGCGGCGCGGACGCTCGGCCGCACCGACAAAGCGACCGAAGCCTTTGCGCGCGTCGTCTACGAATTTCCGTTCAGCGATCTCGCGCCGCTCGCCGCGACCGAGCTCGAAACACTGCCGGTCGCGCCGATCGAGTCGGGGACGAATCGCTACAAGCTCGAACTCGGTCGCGCCGAGCGGTTGTTCGGCGCACACCGCTACAGCGAAGCGCGACCCGCGTTCGAAGCGCTGCGGCGCCCCGCGACCGGTGACGATCGCGAGCTGGTCCAGATCAGGCTCGCCGAGATCGATTACTTCCAGAAGCGCTATCGCAACGCGCGCGACGGCATCCGGCCGTACATCGAGAAAGCGTCGCGGCAGGGCGAAGCGATGTACTTCTACGCCGTCGCGACGCGCGAACTCGGCGACGAGGCGGTGTACCTGCGGATGGTGCGGCAGATCGTCAACGACTTCCCCACGCAGAGCTGGGCGGAAGAAGCGCTGAACAACCTGGCGTCGTTCTACATCATTCGCAACGACGACATCTCCGCCGACGCGACGTTCCGCGAGATGTGCGACAAGTATCCGACCGGCCACTACGCCGAGCGTGCCGCCTGGAAAGTCGGTTGGTATGCCTACAAGAACGGCGAGTATGCCGACACGATCAAGTTCTTCGAGAGCGCAGCGGCGAGATTTCCGCGGTCGGATTATCGGCCGGCGTGGCTCTATTGGTCGGGACGCGCGCACGGCCGCCTGAACGAGACGTCGCTCGCCGACGATCGCTATACGCTCGTCGCGACCGATTACCTGAACACGTACTACGGACGTCTGGCGGCGAAACGCCTCGACGGTCGCGTGCCGGACCGCCGGCTCGTGGTCGACGTGCAGTCCGGCGATGAAACGAGCGGGCTGCCGCCCAACGAGCCGATCATTCGCGCGCTGCTCGGGCTGCAACTCTACGATCAAGCGATCGACGAACTGCACTTCGCGCAGAAAGCGTTCGGCGATTCGCCGGCGATCCAGGCAACCCTCGGCTGGATTTACAACCAGCGCGGCGATCTGCGCGCCGGCATCAACGCCGTCAAGCGCGCGTATCCGCAGTACATGGCTGCGGGCGGCGAGAAGCTGCCGACGGATCTGTTGAAGGTCCTCTTTCCGATCAACTACTGGCCCCTGATCAAGAAATATTCGGAAGCGAACCACGTCGATCCGTACATGATCGCGGCGCTGTGTCTGCAGGAGTCGAATTTCACCGCCGACATCAAGTCGCCGGCCAACGCCTACGGCCTGATGCAGCTGCTGCCGTCGACGGGGCGCCAGTACGCGCGGTCGCTGCGGCTGCCGCGGAAGTTCAGCCTCAGCATGTTGACGACCGCCGACACGAACATTCGCATGGGCACCGCGATGTTCGCGGATCTTGTCCGCCAGTTCGGTGGCGCGCACTACGCCCTCGCCAGCTACAACGCCGGCGAACACCGCATCGTCCGCTGGATTGCCGAGAAGCCGGGGATGGAGCAGGACGAGTGGATTGACGACATCCCGTTCCCCGAAACGCAGAATTACGTGAAGCGGATTCTCGGAACGGCGGAAGATTACCGGAAGTTGTACGGGAACGAGCCGGTCACGGCGAGCGACGCGGTCGTGGCGTCGGAGACGAAACACGAGGCGCCGGCCGCCTCGACGAAAAAGGCGCCGGCGAAGAAAAAGCCGACGCCCAAGAGGAGTCGAAAGGCGGCATAACTAAACCACGAAGATCACGAAGATCACGAAGATCACGAAGCTCACGAAAGATCTGATGTTTTCATCGTGGGCTTCGCGATCTTCGTGGGCTTCGTGGGTTATCGTGATCGAGACATGAGCAAACTCACCGGATCAAAAAAAGCCACCCAATTCACCGAATCCGTCATCCGCGAGATGACGCGGCTCAATCAAATGTACGGCGGCGTCAATCTGTCGCAGGGCTTTCCGGATTTTCCCGCGCCGCAGGCCATCAAGGACGCGGCCTGCGCCGCGATTAACGCGGACGTCAATCAGTACGCCGTCACGTGGGGCGCGCGGCTGCTGCGCGAAGCGATCGCGCGCGAGTTCACGCGCCGCTACGGTGTCGACGTCGTCGCCGACGAACAGGTCACCGTCTGCTGCGGTTCGACCGAGGCGATGATGTCGACGATGATGGCGATCATCGATCCGGGCGACGAGGTGGTGATCTTCGAACCGTTCTACGAGAACTACGGGCCCGACGCGATCCTCTCGGGCGCGACGCCGCGCTACGTCACGCTCCACGAACCGACGTGGTCGTTCGATCCCGACGAGCTCGCGGCGGCGTTCAACGAGAAGACGAAAGCGATCATCATCAACACGCCGAACAACCCGACGGGGAAGGTGTTCTCGAAGTCGGAGCTCGAGACGATCGCCGCGCTCTGCCGCAAATGGGATGCGATCGCGATCTCCGACGAGATCTACGAACACATCATCTACGATGGCCAGCAGCACATCCCGATCGCGACGCTCGAAGGCATGGCCGACCGCACGGTGACGATCAACGGGTTGTCGAAGACCTACAGCGTCACCGGCTGGCGTGTGGGCTGGACCATCTCGCCGCCGTCGATCACCGGCGCGATTCGCAAAGTCCACGACTTCCTGACGGTCGGCGCCGCCGCGCCGCTGCAGGAAGCGGGCGCGGTCGCGTTGTCCATCGCGGACGACTACTACACGAAGCTCGCGAAAGACTACCAGCGCCGCCGCGACGTGTGCCTCGAGATCCTCGAGCGGCATCACTTCACGTGCTACAAGCCGCTCGGCGCGTATTACATCATGACCGACATCAGCGCGTTCGGATTTTCAGACGATGTCGAGTTCGCACGGTACTTGGTGAAGGACATCGGCGTCGCCGCCGTGCCCGGCAGCAGTTTCTACAAGAACGCCGCGCACGGGCGCACGAAGCTGCGGTTCTGTTTCTGTAAGCGGGATGAGACGCTGAAGGAAGCGGATCGCCGGCTGGAGAAACTGGTCGCAGCGCGTATCTCGGTGCACTAGGAACATCCACGAAGATCACGAAGGCCCACGAAGAACACGAAATCAAACCCAAAGGTTCTTCGTGAACTTCGTGGTCTTCGCGATCTTCGCGGTGTTCAGTACCTCACCACAGCCGCCACGTACGGTCCGCGCAGCGTGAAGCTGCCCGTGTCGGCGTTCACGAGATAGCCCATATCGAGCGCGCGGTAGCCGCCCTGGACGCCGACGTTGTTCGTCAGGTTCAGCGTCCCGTAGACATCGACGTCCACGTAATGTCCCGCATACTTGTTCTGCACCGTGGGCAGCTTGAAGCCGGTGACTTCGCCGGTGATCGAGATGTTCGGCACGACGTAGACGCGGAAGATGCCGCCGAGCGCCGGAATCGGCGCCCGCGCGTGCGCGAATTCGGCGAGGCCCAGCTGCGGCGCGTTGAGATCGACGCGCACATCGGTGTACTTCGCTTCGAGGATGAAGCCGCCGTACCCGCGGTTCGTCGTGATGAAGTCGTACTCGTAGTTGAATCGCCACGCCTTCCAGTCGAGCGTCGAGTTGACGAGCGTGCCGAAGCGATAGTTCTGTCCATTGAACACGATGCTGCGCGTGACGGTGTTCGAACCGTCGAACTGAATCGGAATGTATTGCATGCGCAGCTTGTGACTGCGCGCGGGGCGCAGCGTCACCTGGAATTCCGGCAGCCGCTTCGACGTCGGAAAGCCCAGATCGTTTTCGGCGTTGATGCTCGATCCGGGAATGCCGAGACCTTCGCTGGTGACCGTCATGTCGGCGGTCGGAAACCAGAAGCCGGCCGACGCCTCAATGTGGTACGACTCGCCGGTCGCTGGATCGTTGAGCGGCTTGGGCTTGTACTGTGCGTAAGCGGGTGTCGCCGCGTACAGCAGCGCTGCAACGGCGAGGTACAGACCAGTAGAGCGCGTAGTCATATACATGTAATGTACCGAGATGTAACGGGCGCGGGGAGGCTCGACCAGAGTACCACAACTCGTTGACACCCCATGGGTACGGGCGTAACCTTACACACTATTATTCTCGTACTGGTTAGGTAACTGAAGGAGGAGCTCATGTCGGTGTCGCGCCGCGGTTTCCTTCAGGGTTTGAGATCGGGGAACGTTGACCACGCTCGCGAGTGGTTGGCGGCCCGCGGACATGAAGATTTCATGGCCGAACTGCAGCAGCGCCGAGACGGTGGCGCTGGTATGCGGCCGAATCTCCCCCCTGGAGTGCAAGCCATCCGCATCAGCAGCAACGAAAACCCGCTCGGTCCCGGTAAGAACGCGATCGATGCGATCCTCGGAAAATTCCCCGAGGCCAACCGCTATCCGTTCAACAGCACGCCGCTTGATGCCGACCTCGAGATTCTCATCGCGAAGATCTACAACGCGAAGCGCGAGAACGTCGTCCTCGGCGTCGGATCGCAGGAGCTGCTGAAGAATTCGGCGCGCGTGTTCCTGTCGCCGACCAAGCACCTCGTCATCCCGTCGCCGACCTACGGCGATCCGGCCGGCTTCGCGCAGAACGTGATGAAGGTCACGGTCAAAACCGCGCCGGTCAGCGAGAAGACGCTCAAGACGAATCTTGAAGCGCTGCTCCCGCTCGCCAAGGGCGCGGGGATGATCTACATCTGCAACCCGAACAACCCGACGGCAACGATCAACACCGCCGACGAGATCAAGCAGTTCGTGGCCGAAGTCCGCAAGACATCGCCAACGACGGCGATCTTGTTCGACGAAGCGTACTGCGACTACGTCAGCGATCCGGCGTTCTCGACGGCGATTCCGCTCGCGCTGACGACGCCGAACGTGATCGTGGCGCGGACGATGTCGAAGGCGTACGGCATGGCCGGCGTCCGCATCGGCTACGCG
>DASREL010000180.1:0-31459 GCA_035652075.1 Vicinamibacterales bacterium | reverse complement strand
TCGCCGCGATCCGCTCGCCGTCCTCCATCTGGACGAGGTTGGCGATCGACTTGCCCTTGCCGCCCGGCCCGACGTCCGGAATCTCGTGGACCTTCAGCCAGTAGGCGCGGCCGCGGTCCGAGAAGATCATGATGTAGGCGTGCGTCGAGGCGACGAACAAGTGGCTGACGAAGTCCTCGTCGCGCGTCCGCATCCCGATGCGGCCCTTGCCGCCCCGGCGCTGGCTGCGATAGGTCGAGATCGCCGTCCGCTTGATGTAGCCGGTGCTGGTGACCGAGATCGCCATATCCTCTTCGGCGATCAGGTCTTCGATGTTGATCTCGCCGGCCTCGTCCTCGAGGATCTCGGTCCGGCGATCGTCGCCGTATTTCTCGCGGACCGCCTTCAACTCGTCGACGACGATCTGCATCAGCAGGCGGTCGCTGGCCAGAATCGCCCGCAGCCGCTCGATCGTTTTCAGCAGTTCGGCCAGCTCGTCGAGGATCTTCTGCCGCTCGAGGCCGGTCAGCCGCTGCAGCTGCATGTCGAGGATCGCCTGCGCCTGGATTTGCGTCAGGCCGAAGCTGGTCATCAACCCGTCGCGTGCTTCGGGGACGGTCTTCGACGCGCGAATCAGCTTGATCACCTCGTCCAGGTGATCCAGGGCGATCCTCAGCCCCTCGAGAATGTGGTAGCGCGCTTCCGCCTTCCGCAGCTCGAACTCGGTCCGGCGACGAACCACTTCGCGGCGAAAGTCGATGAAGCTCTCGACGAGCTCGAGCAGGTTCAGAACCTTCGGACGCCCGCCGACGATCGCGAGCATGATGATCCCGAAGCTCGATTGCAGCGGCGTGTGCTTGTAGAGGTTGTTGAGAATCACCTCCGGCACTTCGCCGCGCTTCAGCTCGATGACGATCCGCATCCCGTCGCGATCGGATTCGTCGCGAAGATCTGAAATGCCCTCGATGGTTTTCTCGCGAACGAGCTCCGCGATCCGTTCGATCAACTTCGCCTTGTTGACCTGATACGGAATCTCGGTGAAGACGATCGACACGCGATCGCCCTTTTTGTTCGTCTCGGTCGTCGACTTCGCTCGCAGGAGAACGGAGCCGCGGCCGGTCGCGTACGCCTGATGCACGCCGCCGGTGCCGACGATGTACGCGCCGGTCGGAAAATCGGGGCCGGGAATCAGCTTCATCAGCTGCTTCAGTTTTTCGCCGCGGGACAGCACGGGCGCCGATCCCTCGGCGATCTGATCGGCAGCGATCAGCGACGTGTTCTCGATCAGCCAGACGCAGCCGTCGATCACCTCGCGCATGTTGTGCGGCGGCACGTTCGTCGCCATGCCGACCGCAATACCCGCCGACCCATTGACGAGCAGGTTCGGAAATGGCGTCGGCAGCACGCTCGGCTCTTCGGTCGTCTCGTCGTAGTTCGGAACGAAGTCGACGGTCTCCTTGTCGAGATCCGTCATCATGTCGTCGCCGAGCGCCTGCAGCCGGCACTCGGTGTATCGCATGGCCGCGGGCGGGTCGCCGTCGATCGAGCCGAAATTCCCCTGGCCGTCAACGAGCGGATACCGCATGTTGAAGTCCTGGGCGAGGCGCACGAGCGTGTCGTAGATGGACTGGTCGCCGTGGGGATGGAAGTTGCCCATCACCTCGCCGACGACCTTCGCGCACTTGCGATACGCGCGCGTGGGCCCGAGGCCCATCGTCTTCATCCCGTACAGCACGCGACGATGCGCCGGCTTCAACCCGTCGCGCGCGTCGGGCAGCGCTCGTCCAATGATTACGCTCATGGCGTAATCCATGTACGAACGCTTCATTTCGTCTTCGATGTTGACGGGATGCTGCTGCGGGATCAGATCTGCCACGTCGAGCCTCGAGCCTCCAGCATCTAGCCTCTACACATCAAGGTTTTTGACATCCAGCGCGTTGTCTTCGATGAACTTGCGTCGCGGTTCGACCTGATCGCCCATCAACGTGGTGAACATCAGATCCGCTTCTGTGTGATCTTCCGCGCGGACCTGCAGCAGCGTCCGCACTTCCGGATTCATCGTCGTTTCCCAGAGCTGCTCGGGGTTCATTTCGCCGAGGCCCTTGTAGCGGTTGATGGCAACGCCCTTCTTGCCGGCGGTGAGGAAGTACTCGACGATCTCGTCCAGCGATCGCAGCTTGACGTCGCCGACCTTTTCCTCGGCGTCGGCCGTCGACGACACGATCACCTCGCCGGATGCCGCTGAAATCTCGCGATGATTCGCGAGCAGTTGTCGGTACTCGGCGGTCGTCACGAAGTCGACGCCGATCGAGTGGTGACGCGGATAACCGGTCGAGCGATCGTCGATCTGGAGCAGGTACCGATTGTGCTCTTCGTCGCGCTGCACGGTGACCGACCTGGTCGGCGTCAGCAATGCGCGACACAGCTCGTCGAGTTTGTCTTTGTCGGCGAAGTACTCCCGGTCGGCGCCGGCGGCCACGAGCGCCTCGACGATCTCGCGCGGGTGACCGCGACGTTCCACGATCTGCAGGTATTTCTGGTGCGCGATCATCTTCTGCAGCAGCCGCTCGAGATCGGCGCCGGAGATCTGCGATCCGGTCGCCACCACATGCAGCACACGCGCTTCGGTTGCGCGATGGATCAGGAAGTTGTCGAGGCCGCGCTCGTCTTTGATGTAGGTCTCGGACTTGCCGCGTTTGACACGAAACAGCGGCGGCTGCGCGATGTAGACGAACCCGCGCTCGATGAGCGCCGGCAGCTGACGGTAGAAGAACGTCAGGAGCAGGGTCCGGATGTGCGAGCCGTCGACGTCGGCGTCCGTCATGATGATGATGCGGTGATACCGCGCCTTTTCGACGTCGAAGTCTTCGGCGCCGATACCGCAGCCGAGCGCCGCGATCATCGTCTTGATCTCGTCGCTGCTGAGCATCTTGTCGAAGCGCGCCTTCTCGACGTTCAAAATCTTGCCCTTGAGCGGCAGAATCGCCTGGAAGCGACGATCGCGTCCCTGCTTCGCCGATCCGCCTGCCGACTCGCCTTCGACGATGTACAGCTCGCTCTGCGCGGGATCGCGTTCCTGGCAGTCCGCGAGTTTGCCGGGGAGCGAGCTGCCGTCGAGCGCGCCTTTGCGCCGCACGAGGTCGCGGGCTTTGCGCGCCGCCTCACGCGCGCGGGCGGCGTCCGCTGCTTTGCCGATGATCTTCCGCGCGGCCGTCGGGTTCTCTTCGAGGAACGCCCCAAGCCGGTCGTTGAGAATCGCTTCGACGATGCCTTTGACCTCGGTGTTGCCGAGCTTCGTCTTCGTCTGGCCTTCGAACTGCGGATGCGGGATCTTGACGCTGATGACCGCGATCAAGCCTTCGCGGATGTCATCGCCGGTGATGCTTTCCTTCAGGTCCTTCGTGAGATTGTTCTTGCTCGCGTAGAAGTTGACCGTTCGCGTGAGCGCCGCGCGGAAGCCGGACATGTGCGTGCCGCCTTCGTGCGTGTTGATGTTGTTCGCGAACGAGTACACCGTTTCCGCGTAGCTGTCGTTCCACTGCAGGGCGATCTCGACGTCGATGCCGTCTTTGTCGCCTTTCATGAAGATCGGCTTCTCGTTGACCGACGATTTGTTCTTGTTCAGGTGCTGGACGAACGAGACGATGCCGCCTTCGTAGTGGAACTTGTGAGACTTGCCGTCGCGCTCATCGTCGAGGGTAATCGTCACGCCGCCGTTCAAGAACGCGAGCTCGCGCAGGCGCTGCGCCAGCGTGTCGAAGCTGAACTCGACGGTCTCGAAGATCTGCGTGTCCGGCTTGAACGTCACCTTCGTGCCGCGGCGCTTCGTTGTCCCCGTCACTTCGAGCGGGGCGTTCGGTGTGCCGCGGACGTACGACTGCTGGTAGACCTGGCCGTCACGCCAGATTTCGACATCGAGCGTTTCGGACAACGCGTTGACGACCGACACGCCGACGCCGTGCAGACCGCCTGAGACCTTGTACGCGCTGTTCTCGAACTTGCCGCCGGCGTGCAGCACGGTCAGCACGACTTCGGCGGCGGACTTGCCGCTCTCGTGCATACCGACGGGGATCCCGCGTCCGTTGTCGACGACCGTGACCGACCCGTCTATATGGATCGTGACGTTGACTTCGGTCGCGAAGCCGGCGAGCGCTTCGTCGATGGAGTTGTCGACGACTTCGTAGACGAGATGGTGCAGCCCTGCCACGCCGGTCGACCCGATGTACATGGCCGGCCGCTTGCGAACCGCCTCGAGGCCTTCGAGAACTTTGATTTTGTCGGCGCCGTAATCGTCTGCGCCGACCTGCTCGGCAAGATGTTCTGTCTGTTCGATGTGTTCCATCAAACCCGCATCGGCATGATCACATACGTGTAGTCGTAGCCCTCGGCCCCCACCGGCTTCATCACCGCCTGGCTGACTTCGTCTTTCAGATCGAGCGAGACGACGTCGGTCGCCACGGCCGACAGGAAATCGAGGACGTATTGCGCGTTGAAGCAGATCTGCATGGCCGCACCGCTGTACTCGACCGGCAGCGTTTCTTTCGCCTCGCCGAGGTCTGGACTGCTCGAGGTGACATCCACTTTGTTCTTTTCGATCTGAAATTTCACCGCGCGCGAGCGTTCGTTCGACAGCAGCGCCACGCGCTTGACGGCGTTCGTCAACCGATCGCGCTCGAACTCGATCCGCTTGTCGTTGCCTTTCGGGATCACGCGTTCGTACGCCGGAAACTGCCCGTCGATCATTCGCGAGATCAACAGGCGGTCGCCCACGTGAAAGAACAAGTGATTCTCGCCGCGCTCGTAGGTGATGTCGCCGTCGCCTTCCATCAAGAGACGCGACAGTTCGCCGAGCGTCTTCTTCGGAAGAATCGCTTTGATCTCGTCGGCGTCTTTCGAGGCCTTGCCGTCGCGGTCGACCGTGACCAGTGCCAGGCGATGACCGTCGGTCGCCACGAGGCTCATCGCATCGGGCCGCAGCACGAACAGCGCGCCGTTGAGAAAATACCGGGTGTCCTCGCCGGTGATCGCAAACTGCGTTTTGGCGACCATCTCTTTCAGCGCCGCACGCGGCAGCGGTGTCACGACGGCGCCACCGGATTCAGGCAGCGTCGGAAAGTCTTCGCGTGGGAGCGTCTGCATCCGCGAATCGAAACGATCGGCAGCGACTTTGACGCCGCCTTTGTCTTCGGCGATCCGGATGTCGGTTTCCGGCAACGCTTTGATGATTTCGAAAAACTTCTTCGCCGGCAGCGTCAGCGATCCGCTCTTCGAGACCGATGCGCTGCACTTGCTGCGCAGACCGACCTCGAGATCGGTGGCGAGAAAACGCACTTCGTCGCCTTTCGCTTCCATCAGCACGTTGGCCAGGATTGGGATCGTGTTTTTGCGTTCAACGATTCCCTGAAAAAGTTGCAGTTCTCGCAGAAGGTCGTTCTTACGGACGACAAGTTCCATGGCTGTGCTGAACCTCAGGAGAGGAGAGATCTGAGAATAGGAAAATTATATAGGAAAGGAGTGAATGTTGAAAACTGTGCCCTGGTTAAAAATCCTTACCGGTCAAGAACTTACGTTGTGGAAAAAATGTGGGTAAAAAGGCCGCTTTTTGGCCCCCGGCACACCCCCTAAAATCGGTGCACAGGCCACCCGCAGACGTATCACAGTTGAGCCTGTTGAAACCCGCCAATCAGCGAAAACTCTCAAGGAAATTACTGATCTGGCTGTTGAAATCAGGATCCCTCTTCCGCAGGTCTTCGACCTTCCGAATGGAATGAATCACGGTCGAATGGTGCTTGCCGCCGAAGCTGCGGCCGATTTCCGGCAGCGAGGCGTGCGTGAGCGACTTGCAGAGATACATCGCCACCTGCCGCGGCATCGCGACCGATTTGGCGTTATTGCGTGATTTCAGGTCCGCCATTTTCAAGTTGTAGTACTCGGCGACGAATTTCTGAATCGCATCGATCGTGATCGCCTTTTCCTCGTGATCGATGATGTTCTTCAGCACGTCCTGCGCGAGTGACAGCGACAATTCCTGCCCGGTCAGCGACGCGTACGCGATCAAGCGGATCAGCGACCCTTCGAGCTCGCGGATGTTCGACTTGATCTTGCCCGCGATGTACATCGCGACGTTATCCGGCAGCGGGACCGCTTCGGTCTCTGCCTTCTTCTTCAAAATCGCGACTTTCGTCTCGAGATCCGGTGATTGGATGTCCGCGATCAATCCCCACTCGAACCGCGATCGCAGTCGCTCCTCGAGCGCGGGAATCTCGTGCGGCGGGCAGTCGCTGCTGAGGACGATCTGTTTTTGCGAGTCGTACAGCGCGTTGAACGTGTGGAAGAACTCGGTCTGGGTTCCTTCTTTGCCGGCAAGAAATTGGATGTCGTCGACCAGCAGCACGTCGACGGACCGATACCGTTCTCGAAAGTCCAGCACGCGGTCGTAGCGCACGGCATTGATCATCTCGTTCATGAACCGTTCGGACGAAATGTAGGTCAGCTTCAAATTGCGATCGTGACGAAGGACATACTGCCCGACCGCATGCATCAGATGCGTTTTGCCCAGTCCGACGCCGCCGTAGATGAACAGCGGGTTGTAGGACCGTGACGGCGCTTCCGCGACGGCACGACACGCCGCGTGCGCGAACTGATTGGACGATCCGACGATGAAGGTGTCGAAGGTGTACCGCGGGTTGAGACCGGCCGGCCCTGGCGGCGGTAGCGCCGTCCCGGCGCCGTCGTCCAGCGCCGCGGCCTCGTCGGCGCTCAGCAAGATCGGCGGCCCGTCGGAGTCGCGGTCGGCGACGAAATTCAGCGTGAAGTTCCGCCGGTTCACTTCCGCGAGCGCTTCGTTGATCAGGCCGGAGTAGTGCTTCGTCAGCCACTCCTGAAAGACCTGGTTCGGGACGCGAATCGTGATGGACGCCTTGTCCTCGGACACGAACGTCGTGGGGCGAAACCAGGTATAGAACGGGTGCCGGCCGACCTTCGTCTCAATCCGTGCGAGGACTTGTTCCCAGATATTCATTACAAAACGGTCAAAAGCGCTCAGGTTCGCGATTTTCCACAGGTTTTTCCACAGTTGTGGAAAACTGGGTTTGTAGACCAAACGTTCATGGGGTTTCGCCGGGGCCGGAACGACCGGAAAGGACGCCGACTCTAACACAGTACGCGACGCATTGACACCCCTCGAATGGTCCCGATATCATTAGCGTTTCTGCAGATTCGGAAGGGACTCGATGAAGGGTAAACGGACGTTTCAGCCCAATACGCGCCGCCGCAAGCGCACACATGGATTTCTCGTTCGGATGGCCACGAAAAACGGCCGTCTGGTGCTCAAGCGCCGCCGCGCGAAGGGGCGGAAGCGCCTCACGGTGTCGACTGACTAGCTATTGAGATTCCGCCCAGCGCAGCGGATTCGTCGCCGCACCGAGTTTCAGCATATCTACGAGCGCGGCACGAGGATAGGCGGTCGCTACAGCACTATCTTCTTGTTGCCGAATGACTTAACGGTCACGCGGCTCGGGATTGCGGCGACCAAGAAACTGGGCGGAGCGGTTCAACGGAATCGCGCTAAACGACTGATACGAGAGATTTTCCGTCGTAACCAGGTTGCTTCGGGGTACGACATCGTCGTGATCCCGAAGCGCGAGTTGTTCAACGCCAGCCTGACGGTCCTTGAAGCTGATTACCGCAACACCCTCGAACGTCGCCTCCGCCTCCGTACTGGCGTTGATCCGAGGCTATAAACTGTTCATTTCGCCTTATTTTCGAGGCTCGTGCCGGTATGTCCCCGGCTGCGCCGACTATGCGTCCGAAGCGATTGGCCGCTACGGCGTGATCCGCGGTGGCTGGATGGCCGTCCGCCGCTTTGCTCGCTGCCATCCGCTCGGCGGCCACGGGTTCGATCCCGTCAGGTAATGGAAAAACGCGTCCTTTTCGCTATCTTTTTGTCCTTCCTGGTGTTGTACGTGTACCAGGCCTTCGTCGTGAAACCGGTCCCGAAGCCGGCCGCCGCCACAGCGAGTAATCAAGCCAGTACCAGTACCCAGGCACCGGCTCAGACTGGCGGTCAGATACCGACGCCGACCCCTTCGGTGCCTTCGGCGGTCGTACCGCCGGCGCAAGCCGCTGCACCGGTTGCCGCAGACGCGTCAGTGACTGAGCCGAGCGAGCGCGATGTGACCGTTGAAACCAACGACCTCATCGCGACGTTCACCAATCGCGGCGGGCGGTTGAAGAGCCTGCGGTTGAAGAAATATCTCGATCCGGCGACGAAGCAGCCGCAGCAACTCGTCGAGGCGATCCCGAATCAACCGCTGCCCTTCTCGCTCCAGACATCCAACGAGCCGGCGACGAGAACGTTGAATGGCGCGTTGTACGCGTCGAACGTCTCTGGCACCGACGCGAAGTTCGAGTATCGCGATGGCAGCGTGCACGCGCTGAAGCAGTTCCACTTCGACGCGACGTCGTACATGATTTCGGTGACCGCGACGGTCGAGGAGAACGGCAAGAAGGTGACGCCGTCGATCGTCTGGGGACCTGCCGTCGGCGACGCGGCCGAAGTCAGCCGCTACACACAGCCGCCGGAAGCCATCGTCGATCGTCTCGACGCGTCGAAGCCCGATCGCCTCGCGACCAAAGACCTCGCGAAGCAGTCGGTCTACGACGGGGAATTCCGATTCGCCGGCGTCGATGACAACTACTTCATGACCGTTGCGCTCGCGCCCGGTCCGAGCAAAGTGAGCTTCCAGTCGATCACACTGCCGGTGCCGGAGGGATCCAAAGCGACACCGCGAACGCTCGTCGCATACTCGATCGAACCGCACGGCGATCACCCCATCAAGTTTTTCGTCGGGCCGAAGGACTTCGACGTCCTCGCCGGCATCGGTCCGGACATGACGCGCGCCATCAACTTCGGCGTCTTCGCCGTCATCGTCGTGCCGTTGTTGCGCTCGCTCAAATGGGTGCACGGGTTCATCGGCAACTGGGGATGGTCGATCGTCCTGCTGACGGTCATCATCAACGCGATCATGTTTCCGCTCCGGCACAAGAGCGCCGTGTCGATGCGGAAGATGCAGGAAATCCAGCCGCAGGTGAAAGCGATCCAGGATCGCTACGCGAAGTTCAAGGCGAGCGATCCGCAGAAGCAGAACATGAACAAGGAGCTGATGGAGCTCTACAAGCAGCGCGGCGTCAATCCCGCCGCGGGCTGCGTGCCGATGCTCCTGACGTTCCCGGTCCTCTTCGCGATGTGGGCGCTGCTGCAGACGTCCATCGAGCTTCGGGGCGCGCCCTGGTTCGGATGGATCCATGATCTGTCGTCGCACGACCCGTGGTACGTCCTCCCCGTCCTGATGGGCGGCACGAGCTTCTGGCAGCAGAAGATGATGCCGGCCGCAGGAGGTGACCCTGCGCAGCAGAAGATGATGATGTTCATGCCGCTCTTCATGATGTTCATCTTCTTGTGGCTGCCGGCTGGGGCGCTGATCTATTACGTGGTGACGAACATCTGGACGATCGGTCAGCAGTATCTGACCAACTACCTCATTGGCCCGCCGAACGTGCGCACGGTGCGTCCACCGGCCGAACGTCGGCTCAAGCGAGCGACGAACGAACAGTAGCCATGACCAACGAAGCCACGCGCCCGATTACCGAGTTCCTCGAGAAGTTCGTCGCGGCAATCGGCATCACCGCGACCGTCGCGACCGAAGAGACAGACGACGGTCCGCGTTTGAATCTGACCGGCGAGGAAGCGGAGCTGCTCGTCCGGCATCGCGGCGAGCCGTTGAAGGCGCTGCAGCACGTCGTCGACATGGCGTTCGGCCGATCGTTGCCGGACGAGAAACGCGTTTTTGTCGACGCGCTCGAGTACCGCAAGGGCAAGGACATCGAGCTGAAGAAGATGGCGACGTTCCTCGCCGAGAAGGCGAAGTCGAGCGGCATGGACCAGCAGCTCGGTCCGCTCAATCCGTACGAACGCCGCATCGTGCACATGGCGGTTGCCGAAGTCCCCGGCGTCACGACCGAGAGCGTGGGCGACGCGTTTTCGAAGACGGTTCTGATCTCTGCGCGGAAGTGAGCACGAAGAGCTTCGTGGCTAATGTTTTCCACCGAAGACACAATCGTGGCGATCGCTACTCCGCCAGGACGCGGTGGCATCGGTGTCGTGCGCGTCAGCGGTCCCGATGCGCGTCGCATCGCGCAGCAACTCATCACCCATCGCGGCGATCTTGAGCCGCGGCGCGCGACCCTCACCCGCCTTCGCGCGCCGGACGCCGTCGCGAGCGTCGGCGACGCCGCCTCTGCGATCGACCATCTCATCGTCATCTTCTTCCCGGCGCCGCATTCCTACACCGGCGAAGATGTCGTCGAACTGAGCGCGCATGGCAGTCCGGTCGTGCTGCGCGAAATCGTGTCGTCCGCGATCGGCACCGGCGCGAGGCTCGCCGAGCCGGGCGAGTTCACGCTGCGCGCGTTCCTCAATGGGCGCATGGATCTTCCGCAGGCCGAAGCCGTCGCCGATCTGATCGATGCGGTCACGCCGCTGCAGGCGCGCGCGGCCTTCGATCAGCTCGAAGGGACGCTGACGCAGGCCATCGCGTCCATCGACGCGGGGCTCTTTGATTTGATCGCGAAGCTGGAGGCGTCGGTCGATTTCCCGGAGGAAGGATTTCATTTCGTCGAACCCGGCGATCTTGCGAACGCGATCGATCGGCTGATCCACCAGACGGACGCTCTTCTCGCCGACGCGCGCCGCGGCCGGATTGTCCGCGACGGACTGCAGGTCGCGATCGTCGGCCGTCCGAACGTCGGCAAATCCAGTTTGTTCAACGCGCTGGTCGGCGCGTCGCGAGCAATCGTGACCGATATTCCCGGGACGACGCGTGATTTGGTGACCGAGACGGTCGACCTGGACGGCGTGCGCGTGACGTTCGTCGACACAGCGGGCCTGCGGTCGACGGCTGATGCCGTTGAGACCGAAGGTGTCGAACGCGCGGTCCGCGCGGCAGCGGTCGCCGACCTGACGTTGACCGTCGTCGATGACGACGACGAACCGGAACAACTTTCTGCTGAAAAGAACTTGTTAGTTCAGAACAAGATCGATCTTGGCCGCCGCCGTCGCGGCGTCGGCGTGTCGGCGACGACCGGTGCGGGTATCGGTGATTTGCGTGCCGCGATCGTGCGCGCGCTCGATGTCGAACCCGTGCGCGATCGGCCGGCAATCACGAACGTTCGTCATATTGTTCTGGTGCAGCGCGCGCACGATGCCTTGCTGCGCGCGGCGACGGCGGCACACGACGCCGCGATGCCGGAGGAATTCCTGCTCGCGGATCTTCAAGACGCGCGCGACGCGCTCGAAGAAATCTCCGGTCGCCGCGCGACCGAGGATCTCTTAACGCATATATTTGCGAACTTCTGCATCGGCAAATGAAACGGTTCGACGTCATCGTGATTGGCGCGGGGCACGCGGGATGCGAGGCGGCGTTTGCGGCGGCGCGGCTCGGGGTCCATGTCGGACTCTGCACATTGTCGCCCGACACCGTTGCCCATATGCCGTGCAATCCGGCGATCGGCGGCACCGCCAAGGGTCACCTCGTTCGCGAGATCGATGCGCTCGGCGGACTGATGGGTCGAGCGATCGACGCGACCGCCATTCAGTTCAAGCTGCTCAATCGCAGTCGCGGCCCCGCCGTGTGGTCCCCGCGCGCCCAGGCGGACAAAAAGATCTACGGCCAGTGGGTCAAGCGCGAACTCGATGCCGAGCCGAACATTGAATGGATCATCGGCAAGGCCGGTCGCATTCTTGTCGGCGGCGGCCGCGTCGTCGGTCTCGCGCTGGAAGAAGGCGATGCGTACGCGTGCGACGCGCTTGTCATCACGACCGGGACGTTTCTCAACGGCCTGATTCACATCGGTCCTGAGCAGCACGCGGCGGGACGCGTCGGCGAGCCGCCATCCTGCGATCTCGCGGCGTCGTTGAAATCATTCGGCTTCGAGTGGGGGCGACTCAAGACCGGCACTCCCCCACGGCTCGATCGCGCCTCGATTGATTTCGATCGTCACGTGCGCGAAGGTCGATTCGCTGTGGAGCAAGGCGACCGGCCGCCGGTGCCGTTCTCGTTTCTCTCCGACGCGATCGATCGTCCGCAGATCGACTGCTATCTGATTCACACCAACGATCGCGTGCGCGATGTCGTTCGCGCGAATATCGATCGATCGCCGTTGTTCAACGGTCAGATCCGCGGGATCGGTCCGCGCTATTGCCCGTCGCTCGAGGACAAGATCGTTCGCTTCCCCGACAAGGAACGCCATCAGATCTTCCTCGAGCCGGAAGGGATCGACGCGCGCGAGATTTACGTGAATGGCTTTTCGATGTCGTTGCCGCGCGACGTGCAGACGGATCTGGTGCATGCGTTGCCCGGACTCGAGGACGCTGTGCTGTTGCGTCCCGGCTACGCCGTCGAATATGACTTCATCCAGCCGACCGAGTTGACGCGACAGCTCGAAACGAAACGCGTGGGCGGACTCTTCCTGGCCGGCCAAATCAACGGGACGTCCGGCTATGAAGAGGCCGCGGCGCAGGGTCTCGTCGCAGGCGCGAATGCGGCGCATCGCGTTCTCGGCCGCGGCGGTCTCGCGCTCGGACGCGACGAGGCGTATGTCGGGATCCTCGTAGACGACTTGATCACCAAAGGTTGCCTCGAGCCGTACCGTATGTTCACGTCGCGCGCCGAACGGCGGCTGCTCCTGCGCATTGACAACGCTGACTTGCGCCTCACGCCGCGTGGCCGCGAGGCCGGATTGGTGGACGATGGCCGATGGGAAAAATTCTGCGGCCGGAAGAGTCGTTTCGAGGGCAATCTTCGGAAGCTCGACGCGACGCTGGTCCGCACTACGTCAGGCGATCGCGTTCCGGCGTCACAACTGCTGCGGCAGCCTGAAACCAAGTTGGCAGATTTGATCGATCGCGGGTTCGTTTCTGGCTTCGAGCGCGCAAACGATGCGGCTGGTGTCGACGTGGCCAGCGTCGAAACGACGATCAAGTATGCCGGTTACCTCAAGCGCCAGGAGGCCGAAGTGGAGCGCTCGCGGAAGGACGAACGGCGTCGCATCCCGGCGGCGTTTCCGTTCGAGCGTGTGCCCGGCCTGTCGCGCGAGGTTATCCAGCGCCTGACGCAAGTACGACCTGACACGCTCGGTCAGGCGTCGCGCATCCCTGGAGTAACTCCTGCCGCGGTCGCTGTCCTATCAGCCTATGTGGGACGGTTGACGGCTGACCACAACATCTAGTGGCGTCCTCGGATTTTCACACGCGCCTTGCTGCCAGAGTGGGCATTTCAGACGATCAGTCAGCGGGACTGGAACAGTACTTCGAGTTGCTGTCGAAGTGGAATCGCAAGATCAATTTGACAGCGCTCTCGCTCGATCCTCTGGCCGATGAAGCGCTGGATCGGCTGTTCGTCGAGCCGATCCGCGCCGCATTGCAACTGGAGAATGCCGGCATCGAGTGGTTTGACCTCGGATCTGGCGGCGGCTCGCCCGCGATTCCGATCAAGGTGATCCGCCCACGGATGCGTTTGACGATGGTCGAGTCGAGGAGCCGAAAAGCTGCGTTCTTGGCGGCGGTCGCACGCGAGCTCAACCTTGGCTCGACTCGAGTCGAAAACAGCCGGTTCGAAGACCTCAACACGGAACCTGAATCTGTTGATTTGATCACCGTGAGGGCTGTCCGGACAGACGGACGACTGGAGTCAGCCTGCCGACGCTTGTTGAAGCCAGATGGCCGGCTGATGTTATTCGGTCCCAGTCTCTCGATTGTTCCACGTGAAACACTCGGCGCTTGACGAAGTCTGACTGTTTAGTCAGACTTCCAAGTCTGACCAGCTAGTCAGACTCATTGGCCAGAATGTTAATTGGTCGAACAACCAAATGGCACGTATTGTAGCGGTCGCAAATCAGAAGGGCGGCGTCGGAAAGACCACGACGACGATCAATCTGGCGGCATCGTTGGCCCTAGCTGAGCAGCGGGTGCTGCTCGTGGACGTCGATCCGCAGGCGAACCTCACGAGTGGCGTTGGTCAGAAGGGCCAAGCAGCGACGGCTGGAACGATCTACCACGCGCTGACAACCGCGGACCCGATAACCGATGCGCATCCGTTCTTGATCGACACCAACGTCGACCGCATGCAGTTGATTCCGGCCGATCGACATCTCACAGGCGCCGAAATCGAGCTAGTGCCGCTCGCGCAACGCGAAGAACGGCTGCGCGTTCTGTTGGCATCGGTACGCGACGATTTCGATTACATCTTCATCGACTGCCCGCCGTCGCTGGGGCTGCTGACGCTGAACGCGCTCGTCGCAGCCGACGCCGTGCTGATTCCGTTGCACTGCGAATACTTCGCGCTCGAAGGCCTCGCTGATCTCGTCGGCACGATGCGCCGCGTGCGCGCGTCGCTCAATCCAAATCTCGACATCGACGGTGTGCTGCTGACGATGTTCGACGAGCGGACCAATCTCGGCAAACAAGTTGCGACCGACGTGCGCGAGTTTTTCAAAGAGAAAGTGTTTCACACGGTGATCCCGCGCAACGTGCGACTGAGCGAAGCGCCGAGTCACGGGATGCCGGTCATGCTGTACGACGTCAAGTCGCGCGGCGCCGAAGCGTACCTGGCGCTCGCACGAGAAGTGTTACAGAGGACCGCCGCCCCCGCGGCATAAAGCAACCACAGAACACACAGCACCCACGGAACAACTTTGTTTCCGTGCGTGCCGTGAGTTCTGTGGTTGAAACGTGATCTATGCAACCACCCAAACGTCCTGCTCTCGGCAAAGGCCTCAGCGCGCTGATTCCGGACCTTCCGGACCTTCCCGCGCGGACGACGACGGTCGAAGCCGACATCGACAAGATCGTTCCGAATCAGTTTCAGCCGCGTCTGCACGTCGACGAAGCCCGGCTCCAAGAGCTCGCGCAATCGATCAAGAGCAACGGCGTCATCCAGCCGATTGTCGTGCGGAAAGTCGGAGAGCAGTTCCACATCATCGCCGGCGAACGGCGGTGGCGCGCGGCGAAGATCGCTGGACTCTTGAAAGTTCCTGTCGCAATCCGCGATGTCGCCGACGGCCAGGAACAGTCGCTGCTCGAGATGGCGCTGATCGAGAACATCCAGCGCGAGAACCTGAATCCGATCGAAGAAGCGCAGGCGTATCGCCGTCTCGGGGACGAATTCCACCTGACGCAGGAAGCGATCGCGACCGCGGTGGGGAAGGATCGCGCGACGGTCGCTAATGTCGTGAGACTGTTGAAGCTGCCGGAAGAAGTGCGCACGGAAGTTTCCACGGGACGTCTGTCGATGGGGCACGCGCGCGCGCTGTTGTCGCTCACCGATGAAGCGGATCAACGGCGCACCGCGCGCGACGTCATCGCGCGTGGCTTGTCGGTTCGCGAGACCGAGACGCTCGTCAAGAAGATCGCGGACGAAGCCGCGCCGCCGCGTGAACCGGCGCCGCCAAAGCCGACGGACGTCCACACGCGCGCCGCCGAAGATCGCCTCAAGCTGATGCTCGGCACCCGCGTCCGCATCGTCCGCAAAGGAAAAGGCGGACGGATCGAAATCGATTTTGTCAGCGAAGACGAGTTGATTCGCATCTACGATCAGCTCACCGAGCGATGAAAGGAGTCATGGCCAAGCGTCTCACGCAGATGGTTTCCTGCGCCGGTTGAGCGAGCAAACTCGCCGCGGGCGAGCTCGCTCAGGTGCTGAGCGCCATCCCCAATCCATCCGACGATCGCGTCCTGGTCGACTTCAGGACCGCAGACGATGCGGGTGTGTACCGGTGGGAGAGTGGACCGGCGCTCGTGCAGACCGTTGACTTCTTCACGCCGATTGTCGACGACCCCTATATATATGGGCAGATTGCCGCGGCGAACTCGGTCAGCGACGTGTACGCGATGGGCGGCCGGCCGCTGACGGCGCTCGCGATCGCGGGGTTCCCGAAGGATGGTCTCGAGCCGGACACGATCGCCGCGATCTTCCAGGGCGGATACGACAAGCTGCGCGAAGCGGGCGTCGCGCTGCTCGGCGGCCACACCGTGCAGGATCAGGAAATCAAGTTTGGCTATGCGGTCACCGGCGCGATTGATCCATCGCGGATTCTCCGAAACGCCGGAGCGCAGCCGGGCGACGTGTTGTTTCTGACGAAACCGCTGGGCACCGGCATCGTCGGAACAGCGATCAAATTCGAACGTGTCGACCAGGCGCTGGCCGACGAGGCCGTCGCGTCGATGCGGACCCTGAACCGCGCCGCCGCGGAAGCCATCGCGCGGCTGCCGGACGGTTCGGTCCACGCATGCACCGACATCACCGGCTTTGGCCTCGCGGGTCACGGAACTGAAATGGCCCGCGCCAGCGGCGTGACGCTGGTCATCAGCGCTGCGGCGGTGCCCGTCTTCGACGGTGTCGCGGCGATCGCCAAAGCCAATCGGTCCGGTGGGTTAGGCGCGAACCAAGAGCACTTTGGTACCGGCATCCGCATCGAGCCAGGGGTCGCGGTGGAATTCGAGTGGCTGCTGTACGACCCGCAGACGTCAGGCGGGTTGCTGATTGCCGCCGCCGGCGCGGCCGCGGACCGCGTGGAAGATGCGCTAACTGAAGCGAAAGTTCACGCAAAGCGCATTGGACGCGTCGAAAACGCGCCACACGGGGTCTCCGTTCTGATACAGCCGTAGACGACGTTTGTCACAGAATGGTATAAAACTCTGTTTTGATTCCTGACCTGTCAACCCTCTGGGTCATCGCGTTCGTCCTCCTGTTGTCGGTGATCCTCGATCGTTTGCTGTTGCGGCCGATCACGCAGGTGATGCATCAGCGCGAAGGCGCAATCAAATCGGCGCGCGATCTGGCGGAGTCGTCGCGCGCCAAAGCACAGGCGGCAAGCGACGAGTTCGACTCGAGAACGCGCGCGGCCCGCGCCGAAGTTTACAAGCAGATGGAAGATAAGCGGCGCGCCGCGCTCGATCGCCGCGCCGAGATCGTGTCGGCCACACGGGCAGAGGTCGAGCAGACGACGAGTGCTGCGACGGATCGGATCAAGAAGCAATCAGAAACGGCGCGCGCGCAGATCGATCGCGACGCTGATGCGCTGGCGTCGACCATCGTCGAGCGCGTCCTCGGCAGGAAAGCCTCCTAACAACGATGCACGCGAACCTTCCGGCCAACCCGGTGTCCGAGCGAGCTTGTGAAACAGCACACAAGCTCACCCGCATTGTAGCCACCGCCGCATTCGTGGCCGTGATGTGCGGAGCGCCGCTGCGCGCACAGGAACCGAACCCGGCCCCGGGCACGCCCGAAGCGGGCCAAGCGGAAACGGAAGAGAGCCACCCGATCACCGACATGATCGCGCGGCTGGTGAATTTTGGCATTCTCGCCGGTTCGCTGTGGTGGTTGCTGAAATCGCCGATCGGCCAGTATCTCGACGATCGCAGCAGGCAGATTCGATCGGATCTCGTGAACGCGGCCGAGACCAAGCAGGCCGCGGCGGCGCAGATCGAAGAAATCGATCGCAAGATGAAGGCGCTGCCCGGCGAGCTCGAAGCGCTGCGCGCGCAAGGGGCGCAGGAAATCGCCGCGGAAGAAGAACGCATCCGGACGGCTGCGGCCGCCGAACGCGAACGCCTGCTCGAACAGGCCAAGCGTGAAATCGACCTGCAGGCGCGGGTCGCCGAGCGCGAGCTCGTCGCGCACGCCGCGGATCTCGCGGTCGGCGTCGCATCCGAGCGGATCAAAAAGAACATCACGGACGAGGATCAGAAGCGTCTCGTCGATCGCTACGTGCAGCAGATCCGATCATGACGAACAAAACTGCCGCGACTCGCTACGCGCGCGCGCTCCTGGACGTTGCCGTCCAGGAAAAAGCGAATCTCGACACGATCGAGCACGAGCTGGCGCAGTTCGTCGATCTGTTCTCGCAGTATCCGCCGCTCGCAAAAGTACTGCTCAATCCTGCCGTCCCGGTTCCGCGCAAGCGGGCGGCGATGGCTGAACTGACGGCGACGGCGAAAACGTCGCCGATCGTGTCGAAGCTGCTGACCTTGCTCGCGGAGCGCGATCGTCTCGTGCTGTTGCCAGACCTGCTCGCGTCGTATCGGGATCGCCTGCTGGACCACCGGCACGTCGTCCGGGCCGAAGTCACCACGGCCACGCCACTGGCGTCTGATAGAGCAGAGGCGATTGAATCGAGTCTCGCGCAGATGACCGGCCGAACGGTCGTCCTCGAGACGAAAATCGATCCCGCGATCATCGGCGGCGTCGTCGCCCGCATCGGCAGCACCGTGTACGACGGGTCCATCACTCGTCAGTTGCAGAAGATGAAAGACCGGCTCGTGGAGAGCGCTTAAATGGACATCAAAGCCGAAGAGATATCCAAAATCATTCGCGAACAGATCGGGAGCTTCGCCGTCGATGTCGACGTTGCCGAAGTCGGCAGCATCATCTCGATCGGCGACGGCATCGCGCGCGTGCATGGCATCGACAATGCGATGGCAGGCGAGATGCTCGAGTTCCCGCACGGCGTGTTCGGGATCGCGCTGAATCTCGAAGAAGAAAGCGTCGGCGCGGTGCTCCTCGGAGAGTTCAAAGAGATCAAAGAGGGCGACCTCGTCAAGCGCACCGGCCGCATCATCTCGGTGCCGGTCGGCGAGGAGCTGCTCGGACGCGTCGTCAACGCGCTCGGCCAGCCGATTGACGGCAAGGGCCCGATCGTCACGAAGCAGTACTCGCCGATCGAACGCCTCGCGCCGGGCGTCGTCGATCGCCAGTCGGTGAAAGAGCCGCTGCAGACCGGCCTCAAGGCGATCGATGGCATGGTGCCGATCGGACGCGGACAGCGCGAGCTGATCATCGGCGACCGGCAAACCGGCAAGACCGCGATCGCGATCGATGCGATCCTCAATCAGAAAGACACCGGCGTCATCTGCATCTACAACGCCATCGGCCAGAAGCAGTCGACGATCGCGCAGGTCGTGCGGACGCTCGAAGAGAACGACGCGATGCGCTACACGATCGTCGTCGCCGCGGGCGCGTCGGATCCGGCGCCGCTGCTGTACATCAGTCCGTATTCAGCGTGCACGTTCGGCGAGTTCTTCCGCGACACCGGACGCCATGCGCTCGTCGTCTACGACGACCTGTCGAAGCATGCGCAGTCGTATCGCGAGATCTCGCTGCTGCTTCGTCGTCCGCCAGGCCGCGAAGCGTATCCGGGCGACGTGTTCTACCTCCACTCGCGGCTGCTGGAGCGAGCGGCGAAGTTGAACAAGGAACTCGGCGGCGGATCGCTGACCGCGCTGCCGATCATCGAAACGCAGGCGGGCGACCTGTCGGCGTACATTCCGACCAACGTCATCTCGATCACCGACGGCCAGATCTTCCTGGAGTCGGACCTCTTCAACCAGGGCGTGCGTCCCGCGATCAACGTCGGCAACTCGGTCTCGCGCGTCGGCGGTTCGGCGCAGATCAAGGCCATGCGTCAGGTCGCCGGCACCTTGCGGCTCGCGCTCGCGCAGTATCGCGAGCTGGCGGCGTTCGCGCAGTTCGGCAGCGACCTCGACAAGGCCACGCAGGAGCAGCTCAATCGCGGCGCCCGGTTGGTCGAGTTGTTGAAGCAGCCGCAGTACGACCCGCTGCCGGTCGAGCGTCAGGTCGCGATCATTTACGCCGGCACGAACGGGTTTCTCGACAACGTGCCGGTCAGCGACGTGCGCGCGTTCGAAACCGAGCTCTACAAGTTCATCGAAACGCGTCATCCGCAGATCTTCCGCGGCATCGTCGAGAAGAAACAGCTCGACGATCAGCTGAAGGCGTCGCTTGACGCGGCGGTGAAGGAATTTGCCGGCGACTTCGCGTCGAGAAAGGTCGCAGCGGCGTAACACCGATCAGCGCAGAACGCGCAGAATCCGCAGAGGGGTTTACTCAGCGTGTTCGGCGGTTTCTGCGCTTGACGTCGTAGACATATGCCTTCTCTTATCGATCTCCGTCGGCGGATCCGCGCGGTCAAGAACACGCAGCAGATCACCAAGGCGATGAAGATGGTCGCGGCGTCGAAGCTGCGTCGCGCGCAGGAGCGCATGATGCTCGCGCGGCCGTACGCGACGCAGATGCAGCGCGTCCTCGGCAGCCTGGCGACGCGCGTCGATCCGTCGATCCATCCGCTGCTGGCGGTTCGTGACGCGACGTCCGCGAGTAAATCGCTCGTCATCGTCGTCACCGCCGACAAGGGGCTGTGCGGCAGCTTCAACACGAACATCATCAAAGCCGCAGGCGCGTACATCGTCGACAGCACGATGCCGTGCACGCTGGGTCTCGTCGGCCGTAAAGGCCGCGATTTCTTCGGCCGCCGCGGCTTCGACGTGTTCTTCGAGCAGGTCGGCATCTTCCAGAAGCTGAAGTTCGACGATGCGCGGTCGATTGCGCAGACGGCGATCGAGGCGTTCACGTCGGGGCACGTGGACCGCGTGATCCTCGCGTACAACGAATTCAAGTCGGTCATCTCGCAGCGCATCGTCATCGATCAGTTGCTGCCGATTGCGCGGGCTGACGTCGAAGGCACCTCAGGCACCTCAGGCACCTCAGGCACTGTAGGCACCTTAGGCACCGATTACATCTACGAGCCGTCGCCGCAGGCGATCTTCAACGACCTGTTGCCCCGGTATGTGGAAGTGCAGGTCTATCGTGCGCTGCTCGAGTCGAACGCCGCGTTTTTCGCGGCGCAGATGACCGCGATGGATACGGCAACCAAGAACTCGGCGGACATGATCTCGAGCCTGACGCTCTACATGAACAAGGTTCGCCAGGCGGCAATTACGCGCGAAATCATCGAAGTTGTTTCTGGCGCAGAGGCGCTCTAATGGCACATCACACTGGAAAGATCGTTCAAATCATCGGCCCGGTCGTCGACGTCGAATTCGAGGCAGGACATCTGCCGGAGATTTACAACGCGCTGCGCATTTCGGCGCCGGCGAAGCAGGGCAGCGAGGCCATCGACGTCATCGCCGAGGTCGAGCAGCATCTCGGCGAGAACCGTGTGCGCGCGGTCGCGATGAAGCCGACCGACGGCATGCAGCGCGGCATGGAAGCGGTCGATTTGGGCGAACCCATTTCGGTGCCGGTTGGACCCGAAACGCTCGGCCGCGTGCTGAATGTGATCGGCGAGCCGGTGGACTTCCCCGATCGTCCGGTCAAGTCAAAAGAGCGGTGGCCCATTCATCGCTCCGCGCCAACCCTCGAGAATCAGTCGACCGACCTGAAGATGTTCGAGACGGGCATCAAGGTCATCGATCTCCTCGAGCCGTACCTGCAGGGCGGAAAGATCGGACTGTTCGGCGGCGCCGGCGTGGGCAAGACGGTCGTGATCATGGAGCTGATCCACAACATCGCGCTGAAGCACGGTGGTGTGTCGGTGTTCGGCGGTGTCGGCGAACGCACGCGCGAAGGCAACGACCTCTGGCACGAATTCCAGGAGTCGGGCGTCATCGACATCAACGATTCGAGCAAGTCGCGCGCGGCGCTCGTCTACGGACAGATGACGGAGCCGCCGGGCGCGCGTCTGCGCGTCGGTCTCTCGGCGCTGACGGTGGCCGAATATTTCCGCGATGCCGAAGGCAAAGACGTGCTGCTCTTCATCGACAACATCTTCCGCTTCACGCAGGCCGGGTCGGAAGTGTCGGCGCTCCTCGGACGTATGCCGTCCGCGGTCGGATATCAGCCCACGCTCCTGAGCGAGATGGGCGAGTTGCAGGAGCGGATCACGTCGACGAAAAAAGGTTCGATTACGTCGGTGCAGGCGATCTACGTCCCTGCCGACGACTACACCGACCCGGCGCCGGCGACGACGTTCGCGCACCTCGACGCGACGACGAACCTGTCGCGCGCGATTTCGGAGCTGGGCATTTATCCGGCGGTCGATCCGCTCGCGTCGACGTCGCGCATTCTCGATCCGCGCATCATCGGCGACGAGCACTACAAGACGGCTCGCGCGGTGAAGCAAATCCTGCAGCGCTACAAGGACCTGCAGGACATCATCGCGATTCTCGGCATCGACGAGTTGTCCGAGGACGACAAGCTGACCGTGTCGCGCGCGCGCAAGATCCAGAAGTTCCTGTCGCAGCCGTTCTTCGTGGCGCAGCAGTTCACCGGCCTCGAAGGCAAATACGTGCCGATCGCCGACACGATTCGCGGGTTCAAGGAAATCGTCGACGGCAAGCACGACGACATCGCCGAACAGGACTTCTACATGGCCGGCGGCATCGAAGAAGTCGTCGAACGATCGCGGAAGAGAAAAGCGGCGTAGTGCGAAGGGCTGAAGGCTGATGGCTATCCCTGCTACGTTGCGTCTGGAGATCGTTTCGGCGGAACGATCGCTCGTCAACGAGACGGTGGACGAGGTGCAAATCCCGGGCACGAACGGCTACCTTGGCATTCTGCCTGGACACACGCCGCTGCTGACGACGCTGCAGGTGGGCCAGTTGTGGTACCGGCAGGGACAGGAGAAGCACTACCTGTCGATCGCGTTCGGGTTCGCCGAAGTGCAGCCCGATCGCGTCACGATCCTCGCGCAGGTCGCCGAGCGCGCCGACGAGATCGATGTCGCGCGCGCCGAAACGGCGAAGAAGCGCGCCGAGGAGCGTTTGGCGAAGCCGACGGTCGATATGGATTTCGAACGGGCGAGAATCGCGCTGCTCAAGGCGCTCGTCCGGCTTCAGGTGGCATCCCGAGCACGAACCCGTGCATGATGTAGCGCAGGCCTTTAGGCCTGCCGACCTTGCAGCCTTCAAAGGCTGCGCTACGGTGCGGCAGCCCTGAAGGGCTGCGCTACATGTTCTCGAACCTCAAAAGCCTGATCCGCTATCGCGGCTTGATCACGAGTCTGGTCGCGCGCGAGTTGAAAGCGCGGTACCGCGGGTCGGTGCTCGGCTTCGTTTGGTCGTTCATCAACCCGCTGTTGTTGCTGCTGATCTACTCGTTCGTGTTCACGTGGGTGCTGCCGAACCCGACGCCGGGCATTCAGCCGTACGCGCTGTTCATGTTCTGCGGCATCCTGCCGTGGACGTGGTTTGCCGCGTCGTTGTCCGAAGCGGCGAATTCGCTGATCGCCGGCGGCAACTTGATCAAGAAAGTGTTGTTCCCGGCGGAAGTGCTGCCGATCGTCAGCGTGCTGACGAACATGGTGCACTTCTTCCTCGGGTTGCCGATTCTGATCGCGTTTCTCATCATCTATCGGCATCCGCCAGACGCGTGGGATTTGATTTGGTTCCCGGTTGCGGTGGTCGTGCAGCTCGTCTTCACCTGCGCGCTCGCGCTGCTCGTGTCGGCGCTGGCGGTGCACTTTCGCGACGTGCGCGATATCCTCGCGAACGTCCTGACGCTCTGGTTCTTCGCGACGCCGATCATTTATCCAATGAGTCTCGAGACGGTGCAGCGGTACAAGTGGATTTTCAATGCGAATCCATTCACCCACCTCGCCGTGTCGTACCAGGAGATCCTCTTCTACTACGGACCGATCGGACACTGGCGTTGGCTGTCGGCGCTCGGCGCGTTGTCGGTCCTGCTGTTTCTTGCGTGCTACTGGTTGTTCGATCGGCTGCGTGATTCGTTCGCGGAGGCGGTGTGACGCCGGCGATTGAGCTGACGAACGTCAGCAAGGTTTACCGGCGCTACAGCGGACGCCAGTTCGCGACGCTGAAGAGCGCGCTCTTGCAGCGCAGCATCCTGCGCGATCTGCAGCCGAGCGAGACATTCCCGGCGCTGACGGACGTGTCGTTCAGCGTGCCGAAGGGATCGACCTACGGCGTCATCGGGCGCAACGGATCCGGCAAGAGTTCTGCGCTCAAGTTGGTCGCCGGGATCACGAAGCCGACGAGCGGCACGGTCCGCGTCGACGGACGGATTTCCGCGCTGATCGAGCTCGGCGCCGGCTTCCATCCGGAAATTTCCGGCCGCGAGAACGTCTTCATCAACGGCATCATGCTCGGCTTGTCGAAGCGCGAAATTCAGGACCGCTTCGATGACATCGTGGACTTCGCCGAGCTGCGCGAGTTCATCGATGCTCCGGTGAAGACGTACTCGTCCGGCATGTACATGCGGCTTGGGTTTGCAGTGGCGATTCACGTCGATCCGGACGTCCTGCTCGTCGACGAAGTCCTCGCTGTCGGCGACGAAGGATTCACGCATAAGTGCCTCGACAAGTTTTCGGAGTTCCGTCGCCGCGGCAAGACGATTCTGCTCGTCACGCACTCGCTCAACCTCGTGGAGCGTTTTTGTGACGAGGCGCTCTGGATCGACCAGGGCCACGTGCAAACCGTCGGCGATCCCAAACGTGTCGTGAACGCGTACCTGACGGCGGTCGAAGAGAACGAAGAGCAGTTGATGATCGCGACGACCGCCAAGGCGCTCGAGCAGGCGGGCCAGGAAGGGCAGGAGGGGCGGGATGGGTCGGAAGGCAAAAAAGGCGGCCCAGTCGATCCCACCGACAACATGTTCCGCGCGACCGAGGGGCGATGGGGATCGCGTGAGATCGAGATCACCGACGTCACGTTGCTCGATGCGAACGGTCAGCCGTCGCACGTGTTCCACACCGGCGATCCCCTCGCGATTCGATTGAAGGTCCGTGCACAACAGCCGAACGACGACTGCGTGTTCGGCATCGGCCTCTTCAACGCCGAGGGCGTTTGTTGCTACGGCACGAACACCTATATCGAAGAGATGCAGCCGGCGGCGCTGGCCGGCGACGGCGAAGCGACGTTCGCGATCGACGCGCTGGATCTCGTGGAAGGGACCTACAAGATCGACGTCGCGGTCCACAAACGCGACGGGTATCCGTACGACTATCACCGCCTGCTGTACACGTTCCGCGTCAAGTCGCGGACGCATGATGTCGGGATCTATCGGCCCCGGCACTCATGGAAATTTTCGGCCAGCGTCAGATTCCCGGCGCCGCGCGGGTAAGCATCCGCACAATCCGTCCGAGACACGATTCGCGCGGGTGGTGACCGTCGTAGAACTCCGTTGCGTCGCATCCCGTGGACGCTGGATCGAATGATCCCGCAATGGGGATGCGGAATCGCGCGGCGACGTCGCGGTAGTAGCGCTCGGCCATGTCGAACGACGTGAACACGCCGGCATCTCGCAGCAATCGGACCGTTGCCGGATGGTACGGCGGAAGCAGAAACGCGACGTGGGTGCCTCGACGAGCGACGAATCCGAGCAGCGCCTCGAAACGGCGCATCGCGAATGCATCGAGCTCGGTGAACGCGGCGGTTTCCGGATCCCGACGGATATCGGAGGCGCTCGACACGGCGAGGCCGTCGACCTGTGCCGGCGTTCGTTCGCGGACCGAGCGCGGGTACACGCGCGAGCCGTCGGACCGCAGCATGCCGAGTTGATCGCCGTCGGCCTCGTCCATCACGGCCAGGCTCAGGCTGCGTCGCGCTTTGATTTCGCGCAAGGCCTGCTGAAAGTACGCCGGTGACAACATCACCGCGAGCCGATCGAACGACGGCGGTTGCGGAGAGGCCGGCGGTAGCCCGGCCTCGCGCATCACCTCGTCGTACCCGTCTTCCATGACACGCCAGCCGTCATGGTGATGCATGCGGTTGAGGAACGACGGATCGAGTGCGAGCACGAACGTTCGAGGCAACAGATCGCGGCGCGCGTATTCGCCCGCAATCGCGATCAGATCTTGAATAGCCGCGGCCGATACGCAGGCGTTGAAGAATGTCTGTTCCGGGAACGCGTGCGCGGAAACCTGCATCCCCCGGCTCGAGCCGAGCACGACCACGTCGGTGGGAGCACTCTGACGTTGCAGGACGTACCACAGCGTTCGCCGTTCATCGAAGTTGACGACCCCCGCGACCGGCTGGCCGCTCACGAGTCGGTCGGCGATGTGCCGCTCGGGTCCTTCGCGCAGCAGATGGCTCGGATCGTAGATGACGTTCGTCACGATCATCACGGCCACGGGGACCAACGCGAGCGCGATCTTCGCGACAAAGGCGCGCATCAGAACTGGAAGTAGATGAACTTCGAGTTGTTGTACACGCCGAGCAGCAGCAACGTGGCCATGACGCCGTAATACGCGGACCACCGCATCCAGATGGGTGCCCCTCTCAGCACCGACCGCGCGTCATCGTCGGGCGACAGTGCTTCGATGGCGAACAGGGCGGCGATCAGTCCGACGGAGACCGTCAACTCGCCGCGCGTCAGGCCGAGCGCATCGAGGTCGAACACCGACCAATCTGTCGCGCGAGACACGAGCACAAAGCCGTCGCGGACGCTTCGTGCGCGAAAGAAGACCCATGCGAGCGTCACCAGCGCAAACGTGATCGCCGTTTGCGCCGCCGGCACGATCGACGACAGTGCGGTCTGTTCGACAAGGGCGCGCGCGCGATCGCGAAGCGGCGCCGACAAGCGTCCGAGGACGAGATAGCAGCCGTGGAGCGCGCCCCAGACGACGAACGTCCAGTTCGCGCCGTGCCATAAGCCGCTGATCAGAAACGTGAGGAGGATGTTGAGCATCCACCGTCGGCGCGGCACCCGGTTGCCGCCGAGCGGGATGTACAGGTAATCGCGGAACCACGTGGACAGCGAGATGTGCCATCGCGACCAGAACTCACCGACGGAACGCGCCAGGTACGGTCGACGGAAGTTCGTGACGAGCGAGAACCCGAGCACTTCGGCGCTGCCGATCGCGATGTCCGTGTAGCCGGAGAAATCGCAGTAGATCTGCACGCCGAAAAAGATCGTGGCCACGATGATCGCCGGGCCGTGGTGGGCCGTCGGCAACGTGTAGACCGTATCCACGGCACCGGCCAGCCGATCGGCAATGACGACCTTCTTCACGAGGCCCCATGCGATCAGCTTCAGCCCGCTCGCCGCGCGATCGGGATCGAACCGGTGCCGCGTGAGAAATTGCGGCAGCAGGTGCGCCGGACGTTCGATCGGTCCGGCGACGAGCTGCGGGAAGAACATGACGTACAGGGCGTATCGACCGAGATGCCGCTCTGCCGGATAGCGTCCCCGGTACACCTCGACGGTGTATGCCATCGACTGAAACGTGTGGAACGACAAGCCCAGCGGCAGCGCCCACGACAGCAGCGGCAGATGCGCACCGGCGGTCGATCCAAACACGCCCGCCGCTGACATGACAGCGAAGTTGTAGTACTTGAACACCGCAAGGATGCCGATGTTCGACGTCAGGCTCGCGACGAGAAGCGCCTTCCGCCGCGCGCCGCTGGAACGCTCGATGACGATCCCGGCCGTGTAGTCGACGACGATGAGACCGAAGAGCACCAGGATGTACGCTGGAATGAACGCCATGTAGAAGATGCAGCTCGCGATGAGCAGCGTGATCCAACGGAGTCGATGCGGCGTCGCGAAGTACGCGAGGCACACCAGCGGAAAGAACACGGCGTATGCGGCGGAATTGAAGAGCAGGGGTTTCTTGTATCACACTCGGATGATGATCGTCTTCACCAACGGCGTCTTCGACATCCTCCATCCGGGCCACGTGCGCTACTTGCAGGATGCCCGGAAACTGGGCGACAGGTTGATCGTGGGCATCAATTCCGATCGATCGGTTCGCCAGATCAAAGGGGCGTCGCGACCAATTAATCCCGAAAGCGAGCGCGCCGAAGTGTTGCGCGCGCTGCAGTGCGTGGACGACGTGATCGTGTTCGACGAGCCGACGCCGCACGAACTGATCGTGCGCGTTCAGCCTGACGTGCTGGTGAAAGGCGCCGACTGGGCTGCCGATGAAATTGTGGGCCGGGATGTCGTCGAAGCGAAAGGCGGGCGTGTCGTGCGGATCGCGATCGCGGAGGGGTACTCCACGACCGCGATCATCGAAAAAGTTAAAGCTTCCAGCTAAGCAGGAATCCCCACACGCGCTGGCGCTGCACCGGCGCGCTCGGCAGATCGATCACCTTCTTGAACCCGCCGTCGTAGCGGATTTCGATCGCCGCTTTCTTATTGATCGGAATTCCACCGCTGATGATGATGCTGAAGTCCGGGCTCGTCACCTGATCTTTGAAATCGGTCTCGGTGCCGGCGGTCGCGCTCTTACCCGTCGCCTTGACCGGAAAGCTGAACCCGACGCCCTCGTTCATGTAGAGGCCCTTGAACAGCGGCATCCTCGCCATGATGGGAATCTCGAGATAGTCGATGTTCGACTCGTTGTTGTTGATCTTGGTGTGCTTCTGAACGTAGTCGGCGCCGACCTGCAGTCCGATCGTCTTCGTGACGGGCACCGTTCCGAAGATGCCCGCGAGCAAGCCCGGTGCAAACTCGATGGTTTGTCCGGTGCTGGCGGGCGACACGTGCGATATGTCGAGGCCGACTTCAATACCGCCGCCGGGTTTGACCGGGGCTTGCGCCCACACGGATGTCACGGCGCCAACGGAGACGGCCAGGGCGATCACACAAATACGGGCAGAGCGCATCGTTCGTCCTTTCACGTTTTGGCTGAGGTGAGCCGACGAAAGTTGTATCACAGGGTCGAGTACACTGAATAGTTCTTCCTAGCTCGCTCCACGCGCAGTCATGGCGACATCCACTTCGTTGAATCTTCGGGCCGTGCTCAAGTCCGCCATCACCCGTAGCGGAATGGATACGCCTGCGCATCTCGTGTCGGGACTGACCCCGGCGGCTAAAGCGCTGTTCGTTGCATCCGCCGCGCAGGCGCGCCCGCACGGGATCGTCATGTTCGTCGTCCCGACCGACCGCGATTTGGAGCAGGCCTGCACCGACGTGTCGTTCTTTCTCGCCGCGTTGGAGGGGATCCCGGCGGCATCGCTCGAACGCGCGGTCTTACCATTTCCTTCGCACGAAGTGGATCCGTATCGCGGGATGTCGCCGCACGTCGGCGTGACGTCGGCCCGTGCCCGTGCGTTGCACGGGATTGCCAAAGGAAACGCGCGAGTCGTGATCGCGTCGGCTCACGCGCTGTTGCCTCGAGTCAGCAATCCGGAACGCCTGTTGTCGGTGTCGCTGGAATTGAAACCCGGTCAGGACATCGCTCCGCAGGATCTCGCGGAGTTGCTGGTCGACGCCGGGTTCAGTCGCGAAGACCCCGCCGACCAGCAAGGCGAGTTCGCCGTCCGCGGCGGCATCGTCGACATTTTTCCCGCGGGCGAAGCGCACCCGGTCCGCCTCGAGTTCATCGGCGACACGATCGAGACGATGCGGACGTACGACCCGTCGACGCAGCGATCGATCGTGCCGATCGATCAGGCCGCGATCGTTCCGCTGCGCGACGTGCTATCGGATGATCGATCGGCCACGCTCTTCGACTACCTGTCTCGCGCGAAGGAGCCTCGAATCATCGTGTCCGAGCGCGACGAGGTCGACGCGAGCGCGCAGAAGCTGCTCGAACAAATCCAGCGGTCGTACGAGGGGCTGATCGAAGCGGATCAGCCGGTCGTCACCGAAGACGAATGGGCGGAGCTGAGTCAGGAAGACGATCCCGAGATCATGTCCGAGCGCGCTGAACTGAAGGCGCGTCGCCGCTCGCGCTCAGTCGTAGGCCGGGGCTTCAGCCCCGGCAACGCGCCGACCCTGAAGGGTCGGCCTACACCAGCTGAATTATTCGCCTCGTGGCCTGACGTCGATGCCCGCCTCGCCGCCGGCACGCACCTCGCCCAACTCGGCCTGGTCGACGAATCCCGAATCCCGAACCCCGAATCCCGAGTTCGTTGCCAACCCGCTGTCGAAATGCGCGGCCGGATTCCGGATTGGGTGAACGAGATTCGCCGTCTGCGCGACGAGGGTGAGACGACGCTCTTCGTGGCGCAGACCGTGGGGCGTGCCGAACGGACGATCGAGTTGTTGAAGGAGTACGACATCTTCGCGGTCCCGGTCGAACGCGCGGAAGACGCGCGCTATGCCTCCGTGCTCGTTGCCGTCGGTGGGCTCTCGCGCGGATTCCGATTGCCCGACGCCGGACTGCAGATCTTCGCGGAACCGGACGTCTTCGAAGAAGAACAGCGTGCGCCCGAACGGCGCCGTTCGGCGACGAAAGCGTTCCTGTCGGACCTTCGCGACCTCAAAGTGGGCGACTACGTGGTCCACGTCGATCACGGCATCGGCGTCTTCGTCGGCCTGAAGCAAATCGGCGTCGGCGCCGAACAGCAGGAGTTTCTGGAACTTCGCTACTCCGGCGAGGACAAGCTGTTCGTGCCGGTCGAGCGCCTCGATCTCGTCCAGAAGTACACCGGCGCGACCAAGCCGCCGATCGACAAACTCGGTGGTACGTCGTGGGAGCGCGCGAAGACGAAGGTCAAGAAAGCGATGCGCGACATGGCGGAGGAGCTGCTCAAGCTCTACGCCGCGCGCAAAGCCGTCCCGGGCCACGCGTTCAGCGCTGATTCGCACTGGCAGCAGGAGTTCGAGGACGCCTTCGAGTACGACCTGACGGTCGATCAGAAGTCCGCGATCGCCGACATCAAGGCGGACATGCAGTCTCCGCAGCCGATGGACCGCCTGCTCTGCGGAGACGTGGGCTACGGCAAGACCGAAGTCGCCATGCGCGCCGCCTTCAAGGCGGTGATGGACGGCAAGCAGGTCGCCTTTCTCGCGCCGACGACGGTGCTCGCGTTTCAGCATCAGAAGACGCTGCGCGATCGCTTCGCCGGATTCCCGGTGCGGATCGACATGGTCAGCCGGTTCCGTACGAAGCAAGAGCAGAAAGACGTCATCGCCGACCTCGCCGCGGGCAAAGTCGACATCATCGTCGGTACGCATCGACTGCTGTCGAAAGACGTCGAGTTCCGCGATCTCGGCCTGCTCGTCGTCGACGAAGAGCAGCGCTTCGGCGTGGCGCACAAAGAAAAGATCAAGCAGATGCGGAAGAAGGTGGATGTGCTCACGATGAGCGCGACGCCGATTCCACGGACGCTCAACATGTCGCTCGTCGGCATCCGCGACATGTCGATCATCGAGACGCCGCCGAAGGATCGCCTGTCGATTCAGACGAACGTCGTGAAATTCGATCAGGAAGTCATTCGCCGGGCGATCCGCAACGAGATCGCACGCGGCGGCCAGGTGTTCTTCGTCCACAACCGCGTCGAGTCGATCTTTTCGATCGGCAGCTTGATCAACCGTCTCGTGCCCGAAGCGCGCGTCGTCATCGGCCACGGCCAGATGAGCGAGGACACGCTCGAGCGCGCGATGCTCGATTTCATGGCGCGCAAGTTCGATGTGCTGCTCGCGACGACGATCGTCGAGAACGGGCTGGATATTCCGAACGCGAACACGATCATCATCAACCGAGCGGATCGCTACGGCTTGTCGCAGTTGTATCAGCTGCGCGGCCGCGTCGGTCGCTCGGACCGACCCGCCTATGCGTATCTGCTGATTCCGCCCGAAGACAACCTGTCCCCGATCGCGAAGAAACGCCTCGCCGCGATCAAGGAGTTCAGCGATCTCGGCAGCGGATTCCGCGT
>DASREL010000179.1:0-6062 GCA_035652075.1 Vicinamibacterales bacterium | reverse complement strand
GCGCTACAACACAAGACGCTTCGCGACGTCCTGCGCTTCTTTCATGATCGTCGTCACGACCTCCCCGGCACTCGGGAGATCTCGAATCACGCCGACACTCTGACCGGCGTACAGCGGGAAGTAGTCAGGCTTGTTCTCCTTGGCAGCAGCCATCCAGATGTCGAACTCGAGGGAGGACTGCAACAGCCCCGGCAACACCGGCGTGTGCGACGACTCGTACTCCTGCTGAAATTTATTGCGCAGCACGCGCGCCGGCAGACCGGTGAACGAGCGCGTCACCGTCGTGCGATCGCTCGACGACTCGAGAATCGCACGCTTCCAGAAGTCGGGGGCCTTCGATTCCTTCGTCGCGACGAAGCGGGTGCCGAGCAGGATGCCCGACGCGCCGAGGGCGAGCGCGGCGACGAGGCCGCGACCGTCCCCGATGCCGCCCGCGGCAACGACCGGTTTGCCCACCGCATCCACGACCTCCGGCACGAGCGACATCGTCGTCACGTCGGATCGCGCGTCTGCACGCCACACCGACCGATGGCCGCCCGCTTCGGCGCCCTGTGCTACTATCACATCCGCTCCCGCCATGTCGGCGGCGCGCGCATCATCAACGTTGGCGACCATGCACATCACCAGCACCCCGCGTTCATGACATCGCGCGACGAGATCCGCTGACGGCAATCCCAGTCCGACGCTCCACACCGGCACTCGTTCGTCCAGCACGACCTCAATCGCATCGGCCAGATAGTCGGGACGCGCGGCCGGCGCCGCATCCGTCTCCGGCACGCTGACCTCGCGTCGCGCGCGATTCAACGCGGCATTCACCGCACGCACATCCTCTGATCGAAGACGACGCGGGTCGATCGGCGGCTGCAGCTCCGGAAGCAGCCACAGATTGACGCCGAAGGGCGCGTCGGTCAGCGCGCGCACGCGACGGATCTCTCGCCGGAGATCGTCAGGCGCCAGGTTCAAGCCCGCGAGGATCCCGAGGCCGCCGGCCTTCGACACCTCCGCGGCAAGTTCAGGTCCGGCGACGCGGCCCATTCCGGATTGGATGATTGGGTGACGAATGCTCAAGACACGAGAGAGCGGCAACATATTCACATTATTCCGCGACGCGCTCCGCGGATCACACATGGATTACACCGACGGCCCGATCGGTCGAGCTGTGCTCATGCTCGCCATTCCGATGGTTCTCGAGTTGATCCTCGAATCGGTGCTGGCCGTCGTCGACGTCTTTTTCGTGTCGCGGCTCGGCGCCGATGCCATCGCCACGGTCGGATTGACCGAGTCGATGCTGACGATCATGTACGCCGTCGTCATCGGGCTCTGCACCGGCGTGACGGCGGTGGTCGCGCGACGGATCGGCGAACGTGACGCGGACGGCGCGGCGCGCGCGGCCGTACAGGCGATCGCCCTCGGCGTGGCGTTCTCGATCCCGGTCGGGATCGGCGGCGTGTGGCTTGCGCCGCGGATGCTCGCGTTCATGGGCGCATCACCGGGCGTCATTGCCAACGTTTCGTATACCCGTGTCATGTTCGGCCTCAACATCGTCATCCTGATGTTGTTCCTGCTGAACGCCGTGTTCCGCGGCGCCGGCGACGCGACGGTCGCGATGCGCGTGCTGTGGACCGCCAACGCGATCAACCTCTGTCTCGATCCGTGTTTGATCTTCGGCCTCGGTCCGTTTCATCGGTTCGGCGTGACCGGCGCCGCCATCGCGACGACAACCGGACGCGGCATCGCCGTCCTGCTGCAGTTGATCGTGCTGTGGCGAGGCACCGATCGCATCACCATCCGGTGGAATCACCTGCGGATCGAACCGGACATCATGTTGAACATGGTGCGTCTATCTGGAAGCGCCGTGTTTCAGTCGCTGATCGCGACGACGAGTTGGGTCGTCCTGGTGCGGACGATCGCATCGTTCGGCAGCAACGCCGTCGCGGCATACACCATCACGATCCGGATCGTGATCTTCGCGCTGCTGCCGGCATGGGGCCTCGCGAACGCAGCCGCCACGCTCGTCGGACAAAATCTCGGCGCCGGCGAACCGGAACGCGCCGAGTTGTCGGTCTGGCAGACGTGTCGCTACGCGTTCTGGGTGTTCGCGGCGATGACCGTCGTCTTTCTCATCGTCGCGACGCCGCTGGTGGGCGCATTCACGCGGGACGCTCCAGTCCTCGCCATCGCGACGCCGGGCTTGCGGATCGCCACGATCGGGTTTCTCGGCTATGCGCTCGGCCTGGTCGTGTCGCAGGCATTCAACGGTGCGGGCGACATGTGGTCGCCGATGATCGTCAACCTCGTGAGCTTCTGGGTTTTTGGCGTCACGCTCGCGTACGTGCTCGCGCAGCGGCTCTCGTACGGACCGTCGGGCGTGTTCGTCGCGATCACCAGTGGATTCGTGATGATGGCGGTCAGTTCGGTGGCGCTGTTCAGGCGCGGAACATGGAAGACAAAACGTGTCTAGGGTGCCCAGGGTGCCTCAGGTGCCCAGGGTGCCTCAGGTACCTCGGGTGCCTCAGGTGCCTCAGGTGCCTAAGGTGCCTCGGGTGCCTTGGGTGCCTATAATGCGCGGCATGAAAAGGCTGCTCTTATCCATCGGCACATGCGTCGCGCTGGTGATCACGGTCAGCGCGACGTCGGTTCCCGTTCGCTCGCACACAGGCATCGTCGCTTCGCAGAACGAAATCGCGTCGAAGATCGGCGCCGATGCGATCAAGGACGGCGGCACGGCGGTCGACGCTGCGGTGGCGACGGCGTTCGCGCTCGCCGTCGTGCATCCGACCGCCGGCAACATCGGCGGCGGCGGATTCATCGTGTACCGACCGGCACATGGCGAACCGGTTACGTACGACTTCCGCGAAAAGGCGCCCGCGAAAGCGTCGGCGACGATGTGGCTCGAGGACGGGAAATACAGCGCCGAGCGGCATCACAACAGTTACCTCGCCGTCGGCGTCCCCGGCACCGTGGCGGGCCTGCATCTCGCCTGGAAAGAACAGGGCAAGCTGCCGTGGAAGCGGCTCGTCGAACCGGCGATCGCGCTTGCGCGCGACGGGTTCGTCGTCAGCGACGGGTTGTCACGTTCGCTCAAGCAGGCGCAGCGGACGATGCAGAAGTATCCGGCGTCGGTGGCGCAGTTCACAAAGAGTGGCACGCCGTACGAACCCGGCGACGTGCTGAAGCAGCCGGATCTCGCGCGGACGCTGCAACGGATCGCCGACCAGGGGCCCGCCGGGTTCTATGACGGCGAGACGGCGATGCTCCTCGCGAAGGAAATGGCTGCCCATGGTGGTCTCATCACGCGCGACGACCTCAAAAACTATCAGGCCGTGCGTCGCGCGCCGGTGAAAGGCACGTACAGAGGGTACGAGGTGATCTCGATGCCGCCGCCGAGCTCCGGCGGGGTCGGCATCATCGAGATGCTGAACGTCCTCGAAGGATACGACCTGAAGTCGCTCGGCTTCTACTCGGCCGCGGAAATTCACCTGATGGCGGAGTCGATGAAGCGCGCGTACGCGGATCGCGCACACTTCCTTGGCGATCCCGACTTCAACACGAACATGCCGCTCGACCGGCTGATGTCGAAAGACTACGCCGCGGATTTGCGGAAGACGATCGACATGGAGCACGCCGCCAAGCCGTCGACGACGTCGTTCGAGTGGCCGCACGAAAGCGACGAGACAACCCATATCTCCATCGTCGATGCGAACCGCAACGCGCTGTCGATGACGTACACGCTGGAGCAGGGCTACGGCGTGAAGATTGTCGTGCCCGGCGCCGGCTTCCTGTTGAACAACCAGATGGGCGACTTCAATGCTGGACCGGGGATCACCACCGAGCAAGGACTGATCGGCACCGATCCGAATCTCGCGGCGCCGAACAAACGGATGCTCTCGAGCATGGCGCCGACGATCGTCGCCAAAGGCGGGACGTTGTTCATGGTCACCGGCAGTCCCGGCGGACGCACGATCATCAACACCGTGCTCGAAACGATCCTCGACGTCGTCGACTTCGGGATGAACGCGCAGGAAGCGGTCGATGCGCCGCGCTTCCATCACCAGTGGCTGCCGGATCGAATCGATTACGAAAAATTTGGCTTCTCACCGGACACGGTCAAAGAACTGCAGCGCCGCGGTCACACGCTCCGCGAAGGCAACGGTCAAGGCGTGGCGCAGGTGATCGTGTTCGACGCGAAGAACGATGTGCTGGAAGGTGGAACGGATCATCGCGCGGCCGATGGCGGCGCGGTCGTGGTGCGGTAGTCGCAAAATGCAGAAGGCCGGCATCGCTGCCGGCCTCCTGTTGTCGGTCGTTCGATGTGGCGGACGCCTGGTCCGCTTAGTTAATCGTCATTCCGGTCGTCCTTCGTGACGCGTGTGACGCGCGCCAATCGTCCTCGACGATCGCGTAAAGCACCTGGTCGAGGTACTGACCATCTTTGAGAAACGACTGCCGCAACACGCCTTCCTGCACAGCATTGACCTTGCGCAAGGCGCCGTTGCCGCGTCCGTTCTTCACCGCGCACCGCGCTTCGAGCCGGTGCACGCCGATCGTGTCGAACGCGAATCCGAGGACGAGCTCGGCGCCGTCTTGAAACACGCCGCTTCCCCAGAACGCCGATCCAATCGCGAATCCCCATTCGGCCGACCCGAACCCGGGTTCGAGCTCACGCACCTGGAAGATGCCGATCGCCGTGTCGTAACCCTGAATCGTTACGGCGAAGCACGCATACGTCCCTGCCGTGCGCATCCGATGGGTCCACGCGATGAACCGCTCGAACCCTTCGACCGTCGTCGGCGGCGGTGAAATGAACCGCGAGACTTCTTCGGTCGAGAGCATCGCGAGCAACGACATCGCGTCGCTCGTGCGCAATTCGCGTAACACCACTTGCTGTCCCGTCAGCACCGGCAGCCGCTGCTGCCAGTCGGTGCTGATGACCTGTCCGGCGGTTGGCACCTGGACTTGCACGTCCAGCCCCGCCTGGTAGGGCATCTTTTCCATGACTAGAAGCCTCCGCCGACTCCGGTTGACGAACTGTCAAGAGGTGTAGTGCTGTCTGTGACGGAAACAAGGGGAACGATGTCGCCGAATTCGAGGTCGATGCTCGGCAGCGGTTCGAGATCCGCGTCATCCGGGTAAATCGTTTCGTCGTCGGATGCGCTGCCCCACGTGACATCAACGTCGGCGCTCGTGCCCCACACAACGTTGCCGTCATCGTCCGACGTGCCCCAGATGATGTTCTCATCCGAATCCGCCGTGCCCCACACGATGTTGTCCTGATCGTCGTAGGTGCCCCAAACCACGTTTTCGCAATCAGCGCCGCCGCAGTCCGTGCCCCAGACGATGTTCTCGTCATCGCCCGTGCCCCAGACCACGTTGCCCTGGTCATCGAACGCGGTGCCCCACACGACGTTCGTGCCCCACACGACGTTCGTGCCATTCGCGTCGCTCGTGCCCCAGACGATGTTCTCGCAATCCGACGTGCCGCAGTCGGTGCCCCAGACGATGTTCTGGCCGGTCGCGCCCGCCGTCTTCGCGGTGCCCCAGACGACGTTGGTCGCCCACGCATTCGCTTTCGGGTTGATGTAGCCGCCGGAGATCAAGTGGTTGCCCCAGACCAGCTGGCGGCTCCACACCTTCTGCACCGGCATCTTCGTATTGGTGCCGTTCGTCGCGTAGAACTGCGCGAGGCGAACCGCGCCGAGCGAGTTCAGGAATCCCGCGCCCTGCTGCAGCGGGTGGTACGCCGGATACGCCTGCGCGGTGTACTGCAGGATCGCCTTGATCAAGTTCGGCGTCAGGTTCGGGTTCGCCTGCAGCATCAGGGCGACCGTGCCGCTGACGACGGGCGCGGCCATGCTCGTGCCGCTCAGCGTCAAGTACGGTTTGAGACCGAGGCGCGGCTTGCCGTCGAGCAGGTACTGAGCCTTCGTCATGTAGAAGGTGCTGCCCGGCGCCGCCAACGAGACCGTGCCGACGCCCGGCGCGACGATGTCCGGCTTCGCGCCGAAGTCGATGAACGTCGGACCCTTCGAGCTGAACGCCGCCAGCGTGTCGTCGTTCCGCGT
>DASREL010000178.1:0-20424 GCA_035652075.1 Vicinamibacterales bacterium | reverse complement strand
GATCGTGAAGTGGACGTAGCGCTCGACCGTTGTCGCAACGTCCTTCAATACCTGGAAGTCCTTCCGGTCCGGCTGGACCGACGCTGCGCGCGCGTTTTGCGCCGCGAGCAGACACACAACTCCCGCTACCAGTACGCGTTTCATATTCAACCTCCGCGTTACCCGTTCACGGGGCAAAGGGAATGCCAATGGGAGCGTTGATTTTTCGAGTGTTTTTTCGAGTTAGTGCGGCCCGTGTCCTGCGAAAGCGACACCGACGCCGTACGTGATCGCCGCTTCGATGATGCCGACCGCCGTCATCTCGAGCCCCGTCGCCCACCACGGCCGCATCGTGACGAGTGCTTTCGAGGCACCGACGATGAAATGCGCGAGCGTGCTGATGACGAAGGACGCGATCACTGCCGGCATCCCCACGGCGAAGAAGAACGGGATGATCGGGATGAATCCGCCGATGGCCGTCGACACACTCGCGGATACCGTCGAGCGCCACGGGTTCGGGAACGACTCTTCTGAGAGCCCGAGTTCTTCGTGCACGAGCGTCCGCAGGAATTGCTTCGGTTCCTTCTGCAGTCGCTCAGCCATCGCGCGGGCTTCTTCCGACGAGAAACCCTTCAACTGATAGAAAAGCTCGAGCTCGAGCATCTCTTCGTGTGGGTCTTCCTCGATTTCGGCTTTCTCGCGCGAGACTTCTGACTCGTAGACCTCGCGCTGGGATTTCGCAGCCAGGTACGCGCCCGCGCCCATCGACAGCGCGCTCGCGAGCGTGCCGGCGAGGCCGGCCGCGAGGACGACCTCGCTGCCGCCGGTGTAGCCCGCCATGCCGCTGACGATGCCGAAGACGGCGCCGAGGCCGTCGTTGACGCCGTAGATCGCATCGCCGACCCAGCCGGTGCCCCTGACGTGCCATCGCTCGCGCCGCAGGATCGAATCGAGCGCCGAGCGCGGCGTGGTGACCGCTCCACCAGCCAGGTTACGCAGGATCACGGCGTGGTCGCGCTCCTCGTACATCGCCTCTTCCGCGATCTGCCGATCGGTTGGATCGCTGAGCCGCGCCATCAGCTCGCCGTATTCCTGATCCGCTTTGGTCTCCTCCTGCTCGAGGCGGTGCAGAACGACCGACGGATCAGAAATCCGCTGAAACCACGACAGTCCTCGTTCAACTTCCTTCGGATCGGGCGCGTGGCCGGTGGCCAGCGCGATGCGTTCGGACCAGCGTGTCGCGTGGTTGTCTTCCTGCTCCGCCAGCCGAATCAGGATGTCTCTGCGCTTCGGATCTTTCTCGCGGCCCGCGAGGTGACGGTATGTGGCCGCCGCCTCCACTTCGCGGCGCCACATTTTTTGAACGGTCGCGAGGTTGCGCTGGTCGATGGACACCGACCAATTCTAGCTTGCTGTGTAGCCTCGCCGTGCGCGCACGCGATAATTGCGGTTGCGGACCTCGACGCGAATCGAGTGCCAGCGGCCATCTTTCTTCGCGACGCCCGGGTAGCCGAGGTAGTACTGCTTGCTCAATTCGTCGGCGATGCTGGCCGTTGCCGGATTGAGATCGCGCGGGTCGCGAAGGATCTCGGTTCGGCCGCCGCTGTCATCGGTCAGGTCGCGGAGCGCGACGACGTTCACGCGATCGTCGTTGCCGCGCGACGACCGCGGCCAGCCCTGACCGTTGCCGCCACCGCCGCCGGTGTTCGGCGGCGGATAATTCGGCCAGCCGCCGCGCCCTCGTCCTGGCATGCCGGGGATGGGAATCGGAATCGGCACCGGCGGTCGTGGCTGCCGCGGCGCCGGTTGATAGCGATCGGTCTGTTCGTCGGCATCGATCCCGATCGCGTAGACGAGCACTTCGCTCGCACGAATCTGCTGCTTGAGATCGCGGATATCGGTGTGGCTCGTCGTGTCGTTGCCGTCCGAGATGACGAGCAGCGCCTTCTTGCGATTCTTGCCACGTTGCGCCAGCGGAATCGCTTCGGCGACCGTGTCGTACATCGCGGTGCCGCCGCTCGGCGCGAGCCGATACAGCGCCCGCGCGATCTGCTGTCGATCGCTCGTCCAGTCCTGCAGCAGGATCGGCACGTTGCTGAAGCGATAGAGAAACATCTCGTCCTGCTTGTCGAGCAGGTCGTAGACGAATCGATTCAGCGCCTCTTCCGCCTGCTGAATTTTCTGGCCGGCCATGCTGCCGCTGGTGTCGAGCGCGATGCCGAGACTGACCGGGACGCGATCGGCCGAGAAGTGCGTCACCTGTACCGGTTGATCGTCTTCGTACACGACGAAGTCGTCGGCGTTCAGCCCTGGGACGAAGCGGCCATTGACATCCGAGACCGTCACCGTGACGTTGACGAGATCGACACCGCTGCGAAAGCGAAACGCGGGCTGGTCCTGCTGCTGCGCATGCAAGAGGGGCGGGAAGGGCAGGAGGAGCAAGAAGGGCGGGAAGGGCAGGAAGGGCAGGAAAGGCAGGAGGGCGAGGAGATAGAGAAAACGGAGGACTCCCGCCCATCCCGCCTTTCCCACCCCTCCTGCCGTTTCTGCCCGCTTATCCATGACGCTTATCCACGTGCGGCACGACCGCGCTTTCCGTCCTGAAGCTGACGCGGTACCGAGCGACGTTCGTCGCGCCGGGAATGTTCACCGTGAACGACGACTCTCCGCCCGGGACGAGCGTCGCGTCGTCAATCACCGCGCGACCGCTCGTCAGGAAGTTGCCGTCACGGTCGAAGAGGAACACCACGGCGACCAGATGATCGATGCGCGATCCGCGCGGTGGATTCTGAATCACGCCGCGGACGATCAGGCGATCGCCATCGCGTTCTTGCCCGAGCGCGACCAGTTCGAGCGGTGTTGCCGGCGACGCGACCGTGGCCGGCGCCGTTGCCGAAGACGGCGCCGCCGGCAGCGCCGTTGCCGTCGATCCATTGCTGAACACGACCGCAAGCGCGCCGACGGTCGCGAACGCGAGCAGTCCGAGACCCACGACGACGACGGACCGCGAGCTCGCGCTCGTCGGTTCGTGGCCGGCGAACAAATCGCTTCGCAGGGCGGCGCCTTTTGGAGACGGCCACGGGACGCCGCGCAGCCCGACTACGGCTTGTTGCGACCTCCCGCGTGCCACGGCGTCTTGGATGTCAGCCGCGAGCGATTCGATCCGCAGATCGGCGCGGCGCTTTTCTTCGCGCGACGCACGCCACGCGATCGCGCTCATCACGACCGCGAGAACCATTGACACCAGCGTCACGACCAGGAGCCCGCTCATCGCAGTTTGAACTCCACGGCGACCTCGACGATCACATCAACCGGCACACCCTGTTTCGTCGCCGGCGCGAACTTCCATTGACGGACCGCCTGGACGGCCCGCTCGTTCAATCCGCTGGCGAGGCCCTGCAGGATCTTGACGTCGCCGATCGAGCCGTCGCGGCGGACGACGATCTCCATCACGACGTCGCCGGTGATGCCGCGCTGCCGCGCCTCCTCTGTATAGTCGGCCTTCACTTCCTGCAGCAACCGCGGCGCGTCGATGCCGCTGCCGGGCCGATACGGACCGCCACCGGTGCCTCCGCCGGATCCGGCGCCGACGCCGGGACCGTTGCCCTGACCCAGACCCGTCCCGTTGCCCGTTCCAGCTCCGCCGCCGGTGCCGCGGCCGTGCGCGTCCGCGTCCGCGGCCGATTGTTCGAGCACGCCGACGCGGTCCCGTGAATCCGCCGGCGAGTTGACGATCGGCGCAGCGATCGCGGGCAGCGGATCCGCCTTGATCGGCTCGGGCGGTTTCGGTGTGGGCGCCGGCACGATCGGTTTCGCGGGCGGCACAGGACTGCTGATCGAGTGATGCCCTTCGCGCATCGCTTTCGGCGGTGGCGTCGGTTGCTGCAGTCCGCCGCCGCCACCACCACCGCCGGGACCAGGCGTCGCCAGGAAAATGAGCCGCATCATGTCGGACGGCTTCTCGTCGTGCGCCAGCGTCGCCGCGCGCGGCGCGAGATTGAAAGTCGCGATGAAGACGACGACGGCGAGGATGGTCGCGTGGACGGTGCTGGACAGCGCGAATACGCTGCGCGATCGCAGGTCGTGCGCGTGTCCGGAGAAGATCGCGAAGAGGCCGTCGGGCGTGTTCGCGGGCCGCAGCTTCAACACCACCGCTGCGCCCACCTGCACCGCCTCGGCGCGCGCGACCGACCGGGATCCGCCGAGCGCCGCGATGACATGGATTTCGGGCACACCTGCGGCGCGCGCGATGTCTTTCGGCGAATAGAGATCGGTCACCATCAACCGCAAACGCAAAACCCCTGCCTACGCTTTTCGGCGCTTTCGCCTTGAAACTTCGCAAGTTAGACGTACCGCGGCACTGCCGGGTTGTGCTGTTCCGGGTACACTCCGGTCATGTTCAGGGACAGAAGCATCATCGTCACAGGGGCGACGAGCGGCATCGGACGGGCGGCCGCCTTGGCATTTTTGCGCGAGGGCGGGAAGGTTGTCGCTGTCGGTCGCGACGTGAACGGCCTCCAGGCCATCGCCGGCGCGGTGCCCTGCGCCGTCGACCTGACCGCGGACGAGGCGCCGGCTCGCGTCGTCCAGACCGCCGTCGACGCGTTCGGCGGGATTGACGTGGTCGTCAACGCGGCGGGCATCATCGCGGCAGCGCCGCTCGAGTCGACGACCGATCAGTTGTGGGATTCGATGATGGCGATCAACGCGCGCGCGCCGTTTCGGCTGATGCGCGAAGCCTTGCCGTTTTTGAAGGAACGAAAAGGCGCGGTCGTGAACGTGTCGAGCGTCAACGGACTGCGATCGTTTGCCGGCGTCCTCGCCTACAACGTCAGCAAAGCCGCTGTCGATCACCTGACGCGCTGCGCGGCGATCGAACTCGCGCCGCTCGGCGTCCGCGTCAACGCCGTGAATCCAGGCGTAACGATCACCAATCTGCACAAGCGGTCGGGGATGAACGATGAGCAGTACGCCGCGTTTCTGGAGCGATCGAAGACGACGCATCCGCTGGGCCGCCCGGGCAACGCGGACGAAGTCGCTGATTTGATCCTGTTCCTCGCGTCAGATCGCGCGGGGTGGATGACGGGGGAAACGATCCCCATCGACGGCGGGCGACACCTGACGTGCGCGCGCTAGGTGCGGGGTTTCAGGCCTTCGACAAACACCAGCCCTTCGCGTTCAGCAAGGGTGCGCACCGAGGTGAATCCGTCGGCTTCGAGGAGTTTGTTCGCGTCGCCGGAGGCGGTGAAAGGCGGTCCGCTTTGTGCGCGTGAGAACACGGCGCCGAAACCGCCGCGCGGCGAGGTGCCGATGATCATGACGCGTCCGCCGGGCCGTAGCGCGCGCACGACTTCCCGCACGGTCGCGACACGATCCTCGGGACGCGCGTTGGCGAGCAGCCCGCCGGTGTCGTCAACCACCGCGAGATCGAATACGCCGTTGTCGACCGGAAGATGGGACGCGGGTGCGACCTCGAGCTCGATGAGCACGCCTGCGGACGCCGCGCCTTTGCGTGCCTGACTCGCCTGTCCCTCGTCCGGCACGACGATCACCGCTCGGCCCGACAGGCCGACTTTGCTGGCGATGGCCGCCATGCGTCCACCGTGCGCGCACCCGACCTGTAGGAATTTGTCGCCCATTTTCACGCCCGTCATCCCGACGACGAGCGTGTGGGGGTTGTCGCGTTTGAAGAACATAGGGCTGTCAGCTTTCAGCTGGCAGTTCTGAGCTTACCGCACCAGCCGGCACCGATAGCTGACAGCTGAAAGCTGATAGCGATATGATCCATGTTTCATGTCTACTCCCGTCGATATTGCTCCGTCGCGCGGCAAGTTGGGCGTGCTGCTGGTCGGCCTTGGCGCCGTCAGCACCACGACGATCGCCGGCGTGTTCGCCATTCGAAAGCACCTCGCGAAACCAATCGGGTCGCTGACGCAGATGGGCACGGTCCGTCTCGGCAAACGGACCGAGGCGCGGTCGCCGCTCATCAAGGACTTCATCCCGCTCGCGGATCTCAACGACATCGTCTTCGGCGGCTGGGACATCTTCGACGACAACTGCTACGAAGCGGCGAAGCACGCGGGCGTGCTCGAAGAGAAACTGCTCGACCAGGTGAAGGACGAGCTCGAGGCGATCAAGCCGATGCCGGCGGTGTTCGACCGGCAGTACGTCAAACGGCTCGACGGTCCGAACGTCAAGACGGGGAAGAACAAGAAAGATCTCGCCGAGCAGTTGATCGCCGACATCCGCGCATTCAAGGCGGACAACAAGTGCGATCGCCTCGTGCTGCTGTGGGTCGGCAGCACCGAGATCTTCATGACCGAGGCGCCGTGCCACAAATCGCTCGCGGCGTTCGAAAAAGGTCTCGAGAGCAACGATCCCGCGATCGCGTCGAGCATGATCTACGCGTACGCCGCGATCAAAGAGGGGATTCCGTACGGCAACGCGGCGCCGAATCTGAGCGCCGAAGTGCCGGCGCTGCAGGAGCTCGCCGCGAAAACGGGCTCGCCGGTGTGCGGCAACGACATGAAAACCGGTCAGACGCTGATCAAGACGGTCATCGCGCCCGGACTGAAAGCGCGCATGATCGGCGTGCACGGCTGGTATTCGACCAACATCCTCGGCAATCGTGACGGCGAAGTGCTGGACGATCCCGAATCGTTCAAGACGAAGGAAGAGAGCAAGAAAGGCGCGCTCGATTACATCTTCCAGCCGCACCTCTATCCCGATCTCTACAAGGACATCTCGCACGTCGTCCGCATCAATTACTATCCGCCGCGCGGCGACAACAAAGAGGGCTGGGACAACATCGACATCTTCGGCTGGCTGAACTACCCGATGCAGCTGAAGATCAATTTCCTTTGTCGCGACAGCATTCTCGCGGCGCCGATCGTGCTCGACGTGGCGCTGTTTCTCGATCTGGCGAAGCGCGCGAAGATGCACGGCATCCAGGAATGGCTCTCGTTCTACTTCAAGAGCCCGATGCACGCCGCCGAGGTATATCCCGAACACGATCTCTTCATCCAGCTGATGAAGCTGAAGAACACGTTGCGCTATCTCAAGGGCGAGGAGTTGATCACGCACCTTGGCCGGGAGTACTACGACTAACCGCTACGCGCAGCCGGCGCTGATCGGGGGCGTGGTGATGGGCGTCCTCAGCGGATTGCCGATCGTGTCCGCCGGCAATCTGTGCTGCTGCATGTGGGTGATCGGCGGCGGGATGATCGCCGCCTACATCCTGCAGCAGAACGAGTCGACGCCGATCACCGCGGGTGACGGCGCGATCGTCGGCCTGCTCGCAGGCCTCGTCGGCGCGTTCGTCTACCTGATCGTGTCGATTCCAGTCACGCTGATGGTCGCGCCGTTCGAGCGCATGTTCATGGAACGCCTGCGCGATCAATGGGGCGACATGCCGCCTGAGTTTCGTTCGTTTGCCGAGCGTGCCGCCGGAGGCGGCATCCGGCTCTTCCTCGGGTTCATTGCCTATCTCTTCTTCGGTTCGGCGTTCTCGACGATCGGCGGCCTGATCGGTCACGCGATCTTCCAGAAGAAACTGCCGCCCGCGACGCCGCCCACGGCATAACTTCACGCGGCTGCACACGGCCGCGTACTATCGCGGGATTCATCCCAACCCGAAACAAGTGACGTGGACTATCTCCGGGTGCCTGGTGCCGTCTGCCTCGTGCTGGGTGCGTTGCTGCAAGCGCAGCCGCCGCGCATGCCGTCGCTGCCGCTCACGCAGCTCGACGAGCAGCAGCCGGCGTCGGATCTCGACAACCGGACGTTCAGCCTGACATTCGCGCAGCCGGTCCAATTGCGCGATCTGCTGCTGCTCCTCGTTCGCGGCACCGCGCTGAGCATCGTGCCCGATCCCGCGTTGAGCGGCACCTTCATCGGCGAGTTGAAGAACGTCACAGTACGTCAGGCGCTGACGCTGATCCTGCAGCCGCACGGGTTTGATTTCGGCGTCGACGGCACCGTCATTCGCGTCTTCAAACGCGAAACCGACACGCGGATGTTCGACGTCAATTACATCGCGACGATCCGCTCCGGCACGACGACGATCGCCGGCGACAACGGCGCGAGCAGCCGCGCGAGCGTGGCGACCGAGACGCATACCGACCTGTTCGCAGACGTCGCGACGGGCGTGCGCGCGTTGCTCTCCGACAAAGGCACCGTCACTGTGGATCGAAAGGCCGGGCTCCTGCAGGTGACCGACTTTGCGGAACGTCTCGATCGCGTCGCCGTGTACCTCGAGACGGTGAACGACCGCGTGCACCGCCAGGTGCAGGTTGATGCGCGCGTCATCGAAGTCGAACTGAACGACGAAAAGGCGCAGGGCATCAACTGGGTCGACGCGATGGGGCAGCCGAAGCCGACGACAGGCGGGATGCGCGTCACTGACGTCGCGCGATTGTTGTCGCAGCTCGCGATGCAGGGTGCGGTCACGACGCTCGCCTCGCCGTCGCTCCTGACGGTCAACAACGAGCCGGCCATCGTGCGGAGTGACACGTTGACCGTCAGCGTCACACCGCAGATCGGCACCGACGGCGCCTTGATGCTCGACGTCACACCGATCATGAAAGGTGCGTCTGCGCGCGAAGCCGACATGCTGATGCGCGTCGCCGACGGCGAAACGATTGTCCTTGCGGGGTTCACCAGAGATCGTGACGTCAAGGAGAAGAAGAACCTCGGGTTGAGCGGCGGATGGTTCGGCCGCGGCACCGTCGTGGTCCACAAAAAGCTCGAACTCGTCCTCCTGCTGACGCCGCACGTGGTCGTCGGCGCGAGCGCGCAATAGCCATGTACGAGACCTACTACGGATTCGCGGAAAAGCCGTTCAGCCTGACGCCTGATCCGAAATATCTCTATCGCAGCGAGTCGCACGCGAACGCGTTCGATCTGCTCCAATACGCCATCCGCCGGCGCGAAGGATTCGTCGTGGTCACCGGCGACATCGGGACCGGCAAGACGACGATTTGCCGCGCGCTGCTCGAGCAGATCGATCGCAACACGTTCACCGCGCTCGTCCTGAATCCGTTTCTCACCGAAGAGGACCTGCTCAAGCGAATCCTGCAGGACTTCGGCGTGATCTCTCGCGAGGACGTCAAAAACGGGCGGCTGGCATCGGCGACGAAACAGGAATTGATCGAGACGCTGTACGACTTTCTCCTCAGCCTTGTCGCGCTGAAGGCGAACGCGGTGCTGATCATCGACGAGGCGCAGAACCTGCCGCTGCCCGTGCTCGAGCAGATTCGCATCCTGTCGAACCTGGAAACCGACAAGGCTAAGCTGCTGCAGGTGATCCTCGTCGGCCAGCTCGAGCTGCAGACGCTGTTGCGCTCGCCGCAGCTGCGCCAGCTCGATCAGCGCGTGTCGATCCGCTACGAGTTGAAGCCGCTCGATCGCGACAGCGTCGCCGCGTACATCTCGCATCGGCTCGCGATCGCAGGCGGTCACGCAGCGATTACCTTTGCATCCGACGCGCTCGACGAGGTGTATCGGCTGTCGCGCGGGATCCCGCGGCTGATCAATTTGATTTGCGATCGGGCATTGTTGGCGGCGTATTCCCTGAAGACATCGCGGGTTTTGCGCGAGCATGTCGCACACGCCGCGGAAAGCCTCGACGTGGTTCACACGCCGCCGCCGCCGGCGCGCAGCGTCCGCGCATTCCAGCCGCGCGCATCGTTGTGGGCCGCCGCCCTGCTGGCCCTTGCCGCGGCGACGACGGCGGTCGCCGCGACGGCGTTTCTGTACGAGCGGTTCGCCGCGCCCGCCGAACGCGCGATGTACACTGAATCGGAACGCGCGCGGCCGTGAGCGTCATCCTCGATGCGCTGCGGCGCGGCGGTCGAGCCGACGCCGTGGAAGAGCCCGTCGATCCCCAGGACGATCCGCCCTCGTCGCGCACCGATTCCGTGCTCGCGACGCTCGGCTATCCCCGTCGCTCCGCGACCGGATCGCGCATTCCGACCCGCACCTTCGTCATCGGCGGCATCGTCGCCGTTGTCCTTGGATTCGGTGTCGTCACCGGACTGGTCTTCCTGTTCGCGCCGACGCCGCCACCTGCCGCCACGACTGTCGCGCGAACGACAGCAACGACGCCTCCGGCGATGCGGCCGATGAACGTTCCGCCCGCGGCCCCGCGCCTGCCCGATTCGCCGCGGCAGTCGGCGCCGTCACGCGATCAACCGATGGCGCCCCGACTGGAGCCGACGCCACCGCCCGCGAGGCCGGCCGCCGCCGTGCCAGCGCCGTCGCCACTGCCACTGCGGTCGGCGACGCCGCTTCCGGAAGCGCGGTCGACGGAACCCACCACAGCGCCGCCACCGGTGCGCGCGACGCCGCCGCGTCCCCGCCCGCAGCCGGCGCCCGCGAGTGCGCCGGCAGTCGCTGCGGCACCGGCCGCTCCGCCGCCGGCAGCGCCCGCCGAGGATCATTTCCGCCTGGCGCTGTACTACCAGCGCATCGGCGACTACGACAGCGCGCTTGGCCATTACCGCACGCTCCTCGAAGACCACGAGGCGAGCGCCGAAGTCCACAATAACCTCGGGTTGCTCTATCAGCAGCGCGGTGACACCGACGAGGCGATCAAGCAGTTCCAACGCGCGATCGCGATCGATCCGAAGTACGCGAAGGCGCACAACAACCTCGGCGTGGCGCTGATGCGCGCGAACCGCGGTGATGCCGCGGCGGCCGAGTTCCGCGTCGCGCTCTCGGACAATCCGCGAAACGTCGAATCGCTCGTCAACCTTGCGCTCGTGCAGAAAGCCGCCGGCCGCGTCGCCGACGCGCGCGACCTGCTGCGCCGCGCGCTGCAGATCGATCCGCGCAACGCCGGCAGCCACTACAACCTCGCCGTCGTCGCCGACGAGACCGGGGATCAGACGACAGCGATCGAACACTACCGCGCGTTTCTGCGATTCGGCACCGTGTCACATGCCGAGCTGGCGCCGCAGGTGCGCGCGCGATTGACGGCGTTGGGCGCCGGGTAGAGAATCGGCCGCATGGCCGACCCGAAACCCGCCGAATTCGCCGATCTCCTCCGCGAAGACCGCACGTTTTCCGCCGACGATACATTCACGTCGCACGCGCACGTTCGCGACGAGCGCCTATACGCCGAAGCCGAACGCGATCCCGAAGCGTTCTGGGCGCGCTTCGCTCGCGAGCTCGAGTGGACGCGTCCGTGGGACACGGTCCTCGACTGGCAGCCGCCGCATGCGAAATGGTTCGTCGGCGGCACCATCAACGCGAGCGTCAATTGCATCGACCGTCACGTCCGCAACGGCCGGCGCAACAAAGCGGCCATCATCTGGGAGGGCGAACCGGGCGATACGCGCACGCTGACCTACTTCGATCTGCAGCGCGAGGTGTCGACGTTTGCAAATGTGCTGAAGTCGCTCGGCGTCAAGAAAGGCGATCGCGTCGCGATCTACCTGCCGATGATTCCGGAGCTGGCGATTTCGATGCTTGCCTGCGCGCGGATCGGCGCCGTGCACAGCATCGTGTTCGGCGGGTTCAGCGCCGAATCGTTGCGAGACCGTATCAACGATGCGCAGGCGCGGCTGCTGATCACCGCTGACGGCGGCTATCGTCGCGGCCAGATCGTCGCGCTGAAACAGATCGCCGACGAAGCGTTGACCGGTACGCCATCGATCGAGCACGTCGTCGTGGTGCAGCGCGGTGCGAGCCCCTTTCCCGGCATCGTGCACGTCAAGGAGGGACGCGATCACTGGTATCACCGGTTGATGCAGGACGCGCCGCACAAATGCGACCCGGAGCCGATGGACAGCGAGGACATGCTCTACATCCTCTACACGTCTGGTACGACCGGTAAGCCGAAAGGCATCGTGCACACGACGGGTGGCTATCTCGTCGGCACATATGCCACGAGCAAGCTCGTGTTCGATTTGAAAGACGATGACGTCTACTGGTGTTCAGCAGACATCGGGTGGGTGACCGGTCACAGCTACGTGATCTACGGTCCGCTCGCCAACGGCGCAACCGTGCTGATGTACGAAGGCGCGCCGGATTGGCCGGCGAAAGACCGCTTCTGGTCGCTGATCGAAAAGTACGGCGTCACCGTCTTCTACACCGCGCCGACGGCGATTCGCGCGTTCATGCGCTGGGGCACCGACTGGCCGGCGAAACATGACATGTCGTCACTGCGGCTGCTCGGATCGGTCGGCGAACCGATCAATCCCGAAGCGTGGGTCTGGTACTACAAATTCATCGGCGGCGAGCGATGTCCTGTCGTCGATACGTGGTGGCAGACGGAGACGGGCGCGATCATGATCACGCCGCTTCCGGGCGTGACGAAGATGAAGCCGGGATCGGCGACGAAGCCGTTTCCGGGAATCGCCGCGGAGATCCGGAACGAGCGCGGCGATACCGTCGACGTCGGCGGCGGACTGCTCGCCATTACGCGCCCGTGGCCGTCGATGCTGCGCGGCATCTACGGCGACCCGGACCGATACGTTCGACAGTATTGGAACAAGTGGGGCAGCGGCGTGTACGTCACCGGCGACGGCGCGAAGCGGGACGCCGACGGCTACTTTTGGCTCCTCGGCCGTGTGGACGACGTCATCAACGTGGCCGGCCACCGCATCGGGACGATGGAGGTGGAGAGCGCGCTGGTCGACCACCCGAGCGTGGCCGAAGCGGCGGTGGTCGGGCGTAATCACGAGATCAAAGGTCAGGCGATTGCGGCGTTCGTGACCTTGAAGGAAGGCGTCAACGCGCAGTCGAAAGATCTGATCGACGATCTGAAAGAGCACGTCGTCAAGAAGATCGGCGCGATCGCGCGTCCCGACGACATACTGTTCACCGCCGATCTGCCGAAAACACGATCGGGCAAGATCATGCGCCGGCTGTTGCGCGACATCGCCGAGGGGAAAGCGCTGGGCGACACGACGACGCTGGCGGATCCGGCGGTCGTCGCGAAGTTGAAAGCGAACTACGAGGAGCGCGAGGTGTAGCCGGAGTACCCATCGACCCGCTCGATGCGGTTGCGGCCCTGTTGCTTGGCGCGTTCGACGGCCGCCTCGGCGTCGGCAAGCAGACGCTCGGGATCAATGACGTCGCCGACGGCGATGTCGAGGTTGATGACGCCAACGCTGAGCGTGACGTGCACCGGTCGATCGGTGCGATGATCGGTGAACTCGAGGCGCTCCTCGACGGTCACCCGGAGATTTTCCGCGAGCTCCGCGGCCTGATCGGCATCGGTGCGGGTCAGTAGCACCGCAATCGAGTCTTCGGAGTGACGCGCCACCCAATCGTGCTGCCGGAAGTATTTCCGGACAAGGATGCCGAGCCGCTCGAGGATGCGATCGCCGACGCCATATCCATGCTCCTGGTTGATCGCCGACAGATGGTCGACGTCGAACAGGATCAGCGAAATGGTGTACCCGAACCGGCCGGCCCGCTCGAGCTCTTTCGCGAGCACGGCGTCGAGCAGCGCGCGCGTGTGGAGCGTCGTCAAGCGGTCGATGACCGCGGTTTCGGCCGGCTCCATCATCGCGCGTTCGACGTACGCGGCCAGCAGATCGAACGATCCTCGGCGAACGAGCTGCGCGACGAGGGGCCACGGCTCGCTGGTGGCCCCGAGCGTCTCGCTCAGCGCGAGCTCGTCGGCGATCGTTCGCTCGATCAAATACGCGAACGTGAACAACCGCTCCATTGCCAGCCCGCGTTCGAGGATGACTCGGTGCAAGTCGGCGACGAGACCTCCGCGCGGTTCGAGCTTGGCGTCGCGCACCGCCATCGCCAGCAGCCGCACGAGGAGATTCGCGATGCGGCTGCAGTATTCGGAGTCGAGCGACTCGGACCCGCTGTATGGAAAGATAGCGACGGTGTCGGCCGTGATGAGATCGATCTGCTCCAGCAGAATGGATGAAATCTGCTGTCGCAGGTCGTCCTGGACCTGCGCGCCTTCGTCGCCTGAGAAGGCGGGATCCTGCGAATCCATGGCCGGTGTCAGAATCATAACAAACCGTGGCGACGCGACTCGGGATTGAGCTCTCGCCGGCTGCGTGCCGGCTCATCGAAATCGATGCGCGTGCAGGGGTGCGCAAGCCGGTCGAATCGCGCGTGCGATCGTTCGCCGTGCTGCCGCCGTCAGGGCCTGAGACCGATGCGCTGCTGGCGACGCTCAAAGGACGCGTGGCATCGGTCGTCACCTGGAGCGCGGCGAGCGATCATCGGCAGGTCGTCGTGACCGAGGGGCGGTACGAAACGATGCGCGCCGAGGCGCTGCAGGCGCTCGCGACTGCCGGCGTGCGCACGCACGACGTCGTGGCGGATATTGCGCCGATCGGCGGCAAAGCGAAGCGCGGATCGCGGCGTCCCGTCGTCGTCACGCTGGCGGACTCGGACGCGGTCATGTTGGCGATCGATCCGCTCGTTCGCGCCGGCATTCAGGTCCGCAGCGTCGTCACGCCCGCCGTGGCGCTCGCGTCGATCGCGCGCGTGCGTCGCGCGTTCTCGCTGCCGGGCGGGATCGAGGTGTACGTCGCGATCGAAGAGTCGATGTCGTGCGTCGCGCTGATGCGCGACGGCGTGCTGACGATCGCACGCGAGCTGCCGTGGGGCTACATTGCCGACGCGGCAGCCGGCACGACGCGCACGAAAGACGATCTCGCGGCGCGGCTCGCGCTCGAACTCGATCAGTTCTTCGACGCGCTCGGCGTCTCGCCGTCCACCGCCGCGCAGGTCTGCATCTGCGGCGGCGTCCCCGAACTGCGCAGCATGACGATGCCGCTGATGGATCGGTTCGACGTCGAAGTCGAGCCGTTCGATTCGCTGTTTGGCATCGACGCCCAACACCTGCCCGATCCGGAACCCGATTTTCGCGAGCGGATCGCGGAGTTGCGGCTCGCCTGGGCCGTGGCCGCCGACTGGCCGCCGTATCTCAACTTGCTGCGCGCACGTCATCGCGGCCGGTCGTCGCGCTCGCTGAGCGCGGCGGCCATCGCCGCCGGCGTGATCGCGGGTGTCGGCGGCGCGTGGCAGCTGGCGCACACCGTCAAGTGGCCGGCGATGACGATGACCGCGAAGCCGGCTCCGAAACCGGCGATGAACCCGGCGCCGAAAGCATCGCCGAAACCAGCGCCGATTCCGGTTCCAACCACGCCTCCAGTGGCCGTTGGCGTTCCACCGCCGAAGGTCGTCACACCTCCGGCCACCCCAGCTCCGCCACCGCTTCTCACGGCTCGACGGACAACGCCGCCGGCGTCACTGGTCGCGTTGCGGGTGCGAACCCCGACGCCGATGAGCGCCTATCTGCCGCCGGTCGCGAGCGAGCCGCCTCAACCGAAGGCGACGCCTCCACCGACAGTGGCCGCTCCGACAAGGGCGGCGCCGCCACCGACAGTGAGCGCTCCGACAAAGGCGGCGCCTCAACCGACGCCAAAGCCGGCGCCGCAGACGCTCGTGCAGTCCAAGCCGGCGCCGGCTCCGCCGCCCAGTGCACCGTTGCCGCAGCAAAACGAGCCGAAACCGCCGCCACCCGCGCGTGTGGTTGCGGAACCTGCGGTGACCCCCCGACCGCCAGCCGTTGAGACGCGTGCGCCCGCTCCGGTCCAGCCGAGACCGGTCATTCCGCCTGTACCCAAAACTTCCAGGCCTGTCGAGCCGAAACAAGAACCAGTCACCGCGTTCGACGCTGACCTGTCGACGATTCTGTATGCGTCGGATAGGAAGCTGGCGATCGTGGACGGCCGAATTGTGGGCGTCGGGGACACGGTGCGAGGCGCGCGGATCGTCGAAATTACGCCGACGACGGTGATGTTGCGGGACGGTCAGGGAAAGCTGCGGAGGCTCGCGCTGGCCGGTACCGGGAAATAGTGTGCACGACCAAACGGATGAGATTGAACTCGTCTTTTCTGGCGTAAAATTGTAGTTTCCGAATGCGAAAAAAGATCGGTGAGTGCCTGATCCAAGCAGGCCTCATCACAGAAGACGACCTGCGCAACGCGTTGGCGGAGCACAAGCGCACCGGCGAACGGCTCGGTGTCGTCCTCGTACGCATGAACCTCGCGACCGAGAAGCAGATCGCGAAGGCGCTCGCATTCCAGCTTGGATTTCCGTACATCAACCTCACGGAAAACCCGCCCGATCCTTCTGCCGTCATCCTGATTCCGAAGGAAGTGGCGCTGAAGCGCATCTGCATCGCCGTCAAGCTCGAGAAGAACCTGCTGACGGTCGCGATGTCGGATCCGCTGCTGTTCAGCCTCGTCCAGGATCTCGAGTTCCAGACGGGCAATCGCATCAAGCAGGTCGTCGCCACGCGCGGCGACATCATCGATGCGATCAACACGTGTTATCCGGACAAAGCGCTGGCGATTCGCACCGCTGCGCCGCAGAACGATCTCGCGGTCGTTGCTCCGACAGCGCCGAAAGAGCGGCGGGGCAGCGGCCCGGCCGAAGCGATCGGCAACGAGACGGCGCTCGTCAAGCGCGTCGAAGAAGACGTGTTCGAGTCGCCGGCCGCCGGGCTCAAAGCGAGCAGCGAAGCGGCGCCGATCATCGACCTCGTCGATCTCGTCGTGAAGAGCGCCATCAAGAGCAAGGCGAGCGACGTGCACGTCGAGCCGATGGAAAAAGGCGTGCTGATCCGGCATCGCCTCGACGGGCTGCTGAAAGAAGTGATGGACCTGCCGAAGTGGGTCCACGAAGGGCTCATCGCCCGCTTGAAGATCATGGCGGGCATGGACATCGCCGAAAAGCGATTGCCGCAGGACGGCCGCTTGCGATCGATGTCCGAGGACGGCACCGAAGTCGACTTCCGCGTCTCGACCCTGCGTACGGTGTGGGGCGAGAAGGTCGTCATGCGCGTGCTCGATCACCGGAAGGGCCTGCCGGCGCTCGAGGAAATCGGCATGTCGGCGACGTCGCTCGAGGAAGTGCGTCACTTCCTCCGCCACCAGCACGGCATGATCCTCGTCGTCGGTCCGACGGGCAGCGGCAAATCGACGACGCTCAGCTCGGCGCTGAAGTCGGTGCAGTCCGAGAAGACGAACATCATCACGGTCGAGGATCCGGTCGAGTATCAAATCCCGGGCGTCAACCAGACGCAGATCAACGACAAGATCAAGCTGACGTTCGCCAGCGCGCTTCGCTCGATCCTGCGTCAGGATCCCGACGTCATCCTCGTCGGCGAAATCCGCGACGCGGAAACGGCGAAGATCGCGATGCAGGCGGCGCAAACGGGCCACCTGGTCCTCTCGACGCTCCACACCGACGATGCGCCGTCGGTCGTGACGCGGTTGGCGGATATCGGCACCGAGCCTTACGTGATCGCGGGCGCGCTCATCGGCGTCATCGCGCAGCGCCTCGTTCGGCGCCTGTGCACGCACTGCCGCCGTCAGTACACGCCCCCCTCCGAAACGCTGCGCGCGATGAACCTGTCGGAGAACGACGCGTCCGCGTTCGTCTTCTACAAGGCTGTCGGCTGCGATCAGTGCAACCACACCGGCTATCGCGGCCGAATCGGCATCTACGAGGTGATGCGGGTCACCGACAAGCTGCGCCGGCTCATTTCGTCGAAAGCGACCGAGGATCAGATTCGCGAAGCGGCCATCGCGGGCGGCATGATCTCGCTCGGGGAAGACGGTCTCGCGAAAGTGAAGAACGGGATCACGACGCCGGAAGAACTGCTGCGCGTCGTCACCGAAGTGCGCGAAGTGCGCACGCTTTGCTCGGGATGCGGCGTGGCGGTCGGCGTCGATTTCATGGCGTGTCCGAACTGCGGCAAACGGATCGGCGGCGGATGTCCCCATTGCAACCGCGCGCTGCAGCCCGGTTGGAATTTCTGTCCGTACTGCGCACGCAGTGCGACCGAACCGAAGCGTGTCCCGAAGCGCTTGCGCGATCGCGACGTGCGAACCGATCAGCGGCGCGAACTCCCAGCGGCCAACGTCGCGGAATTCAAGAAGTAACGGGTGCCTCTCAAGGATTACTACCAGCTCCTCCAGCTGCCGCCGACCGCGACCGCCGAGGAAATCAAGAAAGCTTTTCGCCAACAGATCGCCAAGTACCACCCCGACAAGGTCCAGCATCTCGGCCAGGAATTTCAGGAGATGGCGGCCGGCCGTGCCGCCGAACTGACCGAGGCGTACCGCATCCTCTCGGACGAAGGCCGACGCGCGGAGTACGACCGTCAGATCGCTGCGGAAGCCGGCGCGACCGCAGATGTGGAACGGCCGCCTCAGGGTCGCGCAGCCGAGCCCGCACGTCCCGCGTCGCAAGCGACTCGTCCGGGCGCCGCCGAAAGTGCCGGTCCACACACGGCGCCGCCGCCTCCGCCGCCGCCGTCGGAACCCGAAGCGCCGCGCGGATCGCGGTTCACGCAGGAGCGCGCGAGCCGCGATGCGTTCGTCCGCAAAGCGCTCGTCGGTCGCGTCCGTCAGGCGCTCGACGTGGTCGCCGGCGGCTACGACACTCACGAGGTGCGCGGATTCGACGTGGCGCTCAACCCGAAGAAGAAATTGTTCGGCGGCACGAAGGGACCGCACTTGCTCGTGCGGTTCGTCGAGACCGTGAACGGCGACAGCATCACCGACGCGTGGACGCAGGCGGCAAAGGCATTCCCGACCGATGACGTGTGCGTGTTCCTGATGGGCTCCGGGATCGCGCCGGCGGGCGAACTGGCGGCGGCGATCGCCGAACAGCGTCGAAAGACGCATGGCAAGTCGAAAGTGACGTTGATCCCCGTCGACTCGCGCGATTGGGATGCCAGGATCCCGACCGATGCGCCGCCCGTCGTGAGAACGCTCCTCACCCGGCTTCGAACCGGGGCATAATGGCTGCCGTCTAACCTTCGTATGGCACTTATCGAGACGGTCGATCTCTGGAAAACCTACGTGATGGGCACCGAAGAAATCCACGCGCTGCGTGGCGTGTCCATCCAAATCGAGCGCGGCGAGTACGTCGCGATCATGGGCCCGTCGGGTTCCGGCAAATCGACGTTGATGAATCTCATCGGCTGCCTCGATACGCCGAGCAAAGGGTCGTACCTGCTGAACGGCAAGCAGGTGAGCCAGATGAACGACAACGAACTCGCGCGGATTCGCAACGAGGAGATCGGTTTCGTTTTCCAGACATTCAACCTGCTTCCGCGCGCGACGGCGTTGCACAACGTCGAATTGCCGCTCGTCTATGCGGGTGTCGCCGCGAAGGATCGCGAAGAGCGCGCGAAAGGGGCGCTCGAAAAAGTCGAGCTCGCGCAGCGCATGACGCACCGTCCGAACGAGCTCTCCGGCGGTCAGCGGCAGCGCGTCGCGATCGCGCGCGCGCTCGTCAACAATCCGTCGATCCTGCTCGCCGACGAGCCGACAGGAAACCTCGATTCGAAGACCGGGAACGAAATCATGGCGCTCTTCGAACGCCTGCACAAGTCCGGCAACACGATCGTCCTGGTCACGCACGAACCCGACGTCGCCGCCTTCGCGTACCGCTCGATCCACATCCGAGACGGCAAGGTCGAAAACGACGTCCGCCGGGCTGCTTGAATCAGTTCGCAGTTGGCAGTTGGCAGTTGCAGTTAGCAGTTAGCAGGTCGCCATTGCAGTTGGCAGTGACCAATTGCCGTCGCTAGCCGCGCTCGAGATATCTCTTCAAGCCCGTTAGCATCGCCGCGATCTCGTCGTACTCTTTCCAAACTTGTCGTACTCTTCCTGCTGAATCAGCTTGGCGCCAAGGGCGCGGCGCAGGTGACCTTTCATTTCCTTGGCGCTGCCGCGAGCGATGGAGACGAAGTGCGCATAATGTTTTCGGGTGCTTTGGCCCGACCCTTCCTGCAAATGAGCTTGGATACGTCCGGATGACGAGAGCATCTGCTGGCGCAATTCCGGGTCGCGGTTGAACGCAACGCGCGTTGCCATAGCAAAAATTGCATCTGCGGCGGCGACCGATCGCTGGTAAACGACCAACTCCTCAACGCTGTTCTTGGACATACGGGTGATTGAGGAATCGCCCGCATGATCTGTTCCAACTGCAACTGCAACTGCCAACTGCCAACTGCCAACTGCCAACTGCCAACTGCAACTGCCAACTGCTAACCGTTTAGAAACGATCGAACACGATTCGTTCGCGCTTCACATCGGGATCGAGTGTCGGAATCGCCGAGAGCAGCGCCTTCGTATAAGGGTGGTGGGGCGCGGCGAAGATCGACTCTGTCGCTCCGATCTCGACGATCTTTCCCCGACACATCACCGCCACGCGATCGCAGATGTGCGCCACCAACCGAAGGTCGTGCGTGATGAACAGGTACGTGAGCTTCAACCGCTGTTGCAGATCGCGCAGTAAGCTGACGATCTGCGCTTGAATCGACATGTCGAGCGCGGACACCGGTTCGTCGAGCACGAGAAATGACGGGTTGAGCGCGAGCGCGCGCGCGAGGCCGATGCGCTGGCGCTGGCCGCCGCTGAACTCTCGCGGATATCGTTC
>DASREL010000177.1:0-41607 GCA_035652075.1 Vicinamibacterales bacterium | reverse complement strand
TTTTTCCTATCCTCGCCGACCTCGTTCCCACCTCATAGAAATAGTTAATCCTGAACAACTTTTGGTGCTGAGCGGTCGCAGCCACGCGCAGCGATTACCGCGACGCCAACGGTTAAGCAAGAGCTGGCAACGAATTGCCGCCGCTACAGCGTTGCGTCGCTGACGTCTGCGCTGAAAGATGATGTGTTTTAAAATGAAATTAACGAGGTATGGTGCGGAAGGGGGGATTCGAACCCCCACGCTCTTGCGAGCGCCAGCCCCTCAAGCTGGTGCGTCTGCCAGTTCCGCCACTTCCGCAAGTGGGACGTCCGGCTGGAGCCGGACACGACGTACGAGGGTTTACTTGCCTGTCGGACCGGTTGGCGCGGACGGTGACGCCGGAACCGGTTGCGTCGGCGCTGCCGGGACGGCCGGCGCTGGACGCGGAGCCGGCGCCGCCGACGTGCCGCTCATCAACGACCCGGGACCGCGCTGACCCATGATGGCGAGCGCGAGCGCGCCGAGCATGAAGAGCACGGCGAGAATCGCGGTCGCTTTCGACAACACCGTTGCGCCCGAGCGCGCGCCGAACGCCGACGAACTGCTGCCGCCGCCGAACGCCGCCGCCATATCGCCCTTGCCCTGCTGCATCAGGATGACGAGCAACAGCACGACGCAGACGACCACATAGAGCGCGGACACGAGATAGTAAGTCAAGAACATAGACTGCAATGCTTTCTGAACGTGGAAACCCCGATTATACCGTAGCCGGGCGGCTCCGCAGCACGATGTCCCCGAAGCTTTTGACCTCGAGGCTCGCGCCGCCGACGAGCGCGCCGTCCACATCCGGTTGCGCGATTAATTCGCGGATATTGTCGGGTTTGACGCTCCCGCCGTAGAGCACATGACAGCGATCCGCGGCGTCCCCGCCAAACCACTGACGCAGCCGTGTGCGGATATGCGCATGCGCTTCCTGCGCCTGCGCCGACGTTGCCGTCCGCCCCGTGCCGATCGCCCACACCGGCTCGTACGCGATCACGAGATCGGCCACGTGATCCGCCGTCAACCGATCGAGACCGTCCTTCAGTTGGCGATCGAGGATCGCGAGCGTCTCGTTGCGCTCACGTTCTTCGAGCGTCTCGCCGACGCAGACGATGGGAGTCAGGCCGACGCCAATCGCCGCGAAGATCTTCCGATTCACCGTCGCGTCCGTTTCGCCGAACAAGCGGCGACGCTCCGAGTGCCCGATGATCACGTATTCGGCGCCTGCTTCTTTCACCATCTGCGCCGACACTTCTCCGGTGAACGCGCCTTCTTTCTCCCAGTAGAGATCCTGCGCCGCGACGCCGATGTTCGTATGACGCGCCGCCTCGGCCGCCGCATGCACCGCGGTAAACGGCGGCGCGACGACGATCTCGACGTCGGTCACGTCCTTGACGAGGCCGCGAACCTCCTTCACGAAGTTGGAGGTCTCCTGTACCGTCTTGAACATCTTCCAATTGCCGGCGATGAACGGAATCCGCATGTTAGACATCGGTGAGTGCCGCGACGCCAGGGAGCGTGCGTCCGCCGAGGAATTCGAGCGACGCGCCGCCGCCGGTAGATATGTGCGTGATCCGATCGGCGAGCCCCGATTTCCTGATCGCCGCGATCGAATCGCCGCCGCCGATGATCGTCGTCCCGTGGACCGCCGCGACGGCGCGCGCGACCGCGTTCGTACCGGTCGCGAACACATCCACTTCGAAGACGCCCATCGGTCCATTCCAGACCACCGTCTTCGCGTCTTTGATCAACTCGGTGTACTGCGCGATCGTGGCGGGCCCGATGTCGACGCCCATCCGTTCGCCAATGCGCGCGTCGCCGACCGCGAGGACTTCGTGCGCCGTGCCCGGTTCGATTTTGTCAGTGACGACATGATCAGCGGGCAGGTGCAGTTGAACGCCTCGTTTCGTCGCGTCCGCGGTAATGCGTTCCGCGTCCGGCAGTTTTTCGTCTTCGACCAACGAGCGGCCGATCGGTATGCCGCGGGACTTGAAGAAGGTGTAGGCCATCGCGCCGCCGATCAGCAGGCGATCGACTTTGCCCAGCATGTTCTCGATGACGTCGATCTTGTCCGACACTTTCGCGCCGCCCAGGATCGCCACGAACGGCCGCTCCGGCGATTCGAGCGCGTGACCGAGATACTGCAGCTCTTTTTCCATCAGCAGCCCGGCAGCGGCTTTCCGCACGTAATGCGTGATCCCTTCCACCGACGCGTGCGCTCGATGCGCCGCGCCAAACGCATCGTCCACGTAGAGATCGCACAGCGCGGCGAGCTGCTTCGCGAACGCGGGATCGTTTTTCTCTTCTTCCGGATGGAAGCGGAGGTTCTCGAGCAGGACGACGCCGACGCCCGACTTGTGCACCTGGTCGACGTCTTTCGTCACTTCGTCGCCGACACAGTCGGTCGAGAACATCACCGTGCGGCCGAGGAGATCGGCGAGCCGATCGGCCACGGGCCGCAGGCTCATCGCCGCGTTCACCTTGCCCTTCGGCCGACCCAGATGGCTCGCGAGGACGGCCGTCCCGCCGTGCTCGATCACGTAGCGGATCGTGGGCAACGTCTCGCGAATGCGCGTGTCGTCGCCGATCACGCCGTCCTTGAGCGGGACGTTGAAATCGACCCGGACAAAAATGCGTTTGCCCGGGATATCGAGATCGCGGATCGAGAGTTTCACAGGCCTTTCTTCACGAGCAGGCGGAGCAGGTCGACGCAGCGGTTCGAGTAGCCCCACTCGTTGTCGTACCAGGACAGCACCTTCACGAAGTTGCCGTCCATCACCTTCGTGTACGCCGAGTCGACGATCGACGAGTTCTTGTTGCCCTTGAAATCGATCGAGACGAGTTCCTCGTTCGAGATCGCGAGGATGCCCTTCATCGGGCCGTTGGCCGCCGCGGTCAACGCCGCGTTCACCTCGTCGGCCGAGGTGTTCTTGTTGACGATGGCGACGAGGTCGACGACCGACACGTTCGGTGTCGGCACGCGCATCGCGAAGCCGTCCAACTTGCCCTTCAATTCCGGCAGCACTTCGCCGACGGCCACCGCGGCGCCCGTCGTCGTCGGGATCATCGAGAGGGCAGCGGCGCGCGCGCGCCGGAGGTCTTTGTGCGGCAGATCGAGCAGTTGCTGATCGTTCGTGTACGAGTGAATGGTCGTCATCCACCCGCTCTTGATGCCGAAGCTCTGATGCAGCACCTTCGCGAGCGGCGCGAGGCAGTTCGTCGTGCACGATGCGTTCGAGATGATGTGATGCTTCGCCGGGTCGTAGGTCTCTTCGTTGACGCCGAGGACGACCGTAACGTCGGGCTTTTTCGCGGGTGCGGTGATCACCACCCGCTTCGCGCCGGCAGCGAGGTGCTTCGCCGCAGCGTCGCGATCGGTGAAGAGGCCGGTCGACTCGAACACGACGTCGACGCCGAGGTCCTTCCACGGCAGGGCCGCCGGATCGCGCTGCGACAGCACCTTGAACTCGTCGCCATCGACCGAAATCGAGTCCTGTTTGGCCTCGATCGTGGCGTGCAGGTTTCCAAGAACCGAGTCGTACTTCAGCAGATGCGCGAGCGTTTTCGCGTTGGTCAGGTCATTGACCGCGACAAAGTCGATCTCTTTGTCGCCCAACGCCGCGCGCATGATGTTCCGGCCGATGCGGCCGAACCCGTTAATGCCAACCTTGACGGCCATGTCGTCGCCTCCCGGGCAAACGTTTCATTCTACAATATGGCTTCCGCGCAAATGTATCTCGCGTACAGCTTTCTCACGCTCCTCGTCTTCGTCGTCGTCTCGCCGTATTTCTTGTACCAGGCGATCCGCTACAAGAAATACATCGGCAGCCTGCGCGAGCGAATGGGGTTTCTGCCGATCTCGTTCAACATCGATGGCGACGAATCGATCTGGATTCATGCGGTTTCGGTCGGCGAGGCGCTGACGGCGCGCGCCCTCGCGGCCGATCTGAAAGCGCGGTATCCGAAGCTGCGCCTGTTCCTGTCGACCACCACGATCGCCGGGCAACAGGTGGCGCGGCGCAGCCTGTCGAACCTGGACGGCGTCTTCTACTTTCCGTTCGACTGGACGGTGACGTCGACGCGGACGCTGAACCTGGTGAAGCCGCGCCTCTTCATCATGATGGAGACCGAGATCTGGCCGAACCTGTTGCGGCTGTGCCGCAAGCGCGGGATCAAGACGGTCCTGATCAACGGCCGGATCTCCTCGCGTTCGTATCCGCGCTATCGCCTCGTGAAATCGTTCTTCGCCAAAGTGCTGGCCGACGTCGACCGCTTCTGCATGCAGAGCGACGAGTCGGCGCGCCGGTTGATCGATCTCGGGGCGCATCCGTCGCGCGTCACCGTCACCGGCAGTCTCAAGTTCGATTCGTTGGAACTGCCGACCGCCACGGCGCACGGCAAGCCGCGGGAGCGCGTGCTGCGGTTCTTCCGCCTCTCGCCCAGCCGCACGGTGATCGTCGCCGGCAGCACGCTCAAGGGCGAGGAGGCCGCGGTGTTGCGCGCGTTCGCGCGGGTCAAGACGCTGATGCCGAGCGCGCTGTGCGTCCTCGCGCCGCGGCAGCCGGAGCGGTTCGGCGAAGTCGAACGCCTCGCGCGCGACACCGGATTCATGACGATGCGCCGCAGCGATTTGCCGATTGATGCCGAGCCGCGCGCCGACGTGATCGTGCTCGACTCGATCGGCGAGCTCGCGCAGCTGTATCAGCTCGCGACGGCGGTGTTCGTCGGCGGCAGCCTCGTCGACCACGGGGGCCACAACATCCTCGAGCCGGCGGTGTTCGGCAAGCCGGTCGTGTTCGGGCCGCACATGCAGAACTTCAAGGAAATCGCCGACGCGTTTCTGGCCAACGACGCCGCGCTGCAGGTGCACTCGGAGCAGCAGCTCGAGGAGGCGTTGTTGACGCTCGTCAGCGATCCCGTTCGTCGTGCGCGTCTCGGCGCGGCGGCACGCGCGCTGGTCGAAGCGAATCGCGGCGCGAAGACGAAGACCATGGACGTCATCACCGAACTCCTGCCGCTCGATGACGGTCGCAGCCGCGCGACCGTGCGGCCCTTCCGTCTGGTGCATTGATCGGCACGCTCAGCGCAATGTACGGCGCGGCGGCGGCATGGCGGCGCCGCTGGTACGTCCGCGATCCGCGGCGGCGGCATTATCTGCAGCGACCGGTCATCAGCGTCGGCAACCTGCGTGTCGGCGGCAGCGGCAAGACGCCGATGGTGGAATACATCGCGCGCCTGCTGCTCGATGAAGGCGAGCGACCGGCGATCCTGACGCGCGGCTACGCGCGGCAGCGTCCGCTCGATGGCGTCACCGTCGTGTCGGACGGCGCCGCGGTGCGCGCGCCGCTCGCGGAAGCGGGCGACGAGCCGCTGATGCTCGCGCGCGCGCTCCCAGGCGCCATGGTGCTCGTCGGCGCCAGCCGCTATCTGTCCGGCCGTCTCGCCGAGCGCAAGCTCGGCGCCACAGTCCACATCCTCGACGATGGGTTTCAGCACTTCGAGCTGGCGCGCGACGTCGATCTGCTGCTGGCGTCGGACGATGACCTGACGGATCGACCGCTCCCGGCCGGACGGCTGCGGGAACGATTGTCGGCCGCCGCCGATGCCGATGCCGTGCTCGTGACGGCGACGTACGATTCGGCCGCCGAGCGCATCGGCCGCGCGCTGCATGTGCCGACGGTGTTTCGCGTCACGCGCACGATCGGCGCGCCGCGGATGGTCGCCGGGCCGCGCGAGTCGGTCGTCGTCCCGCCGGAATCGCGTGTCTTCATCGTCGCCGGTATCGCGCGACCGGAGCGGTTCGAAGCGGACGTCTCGAGCGCCGGCTGGCAAATCGCCGGCATGCTGACCTTTCGCGATCACCATCCGTTCACGGCCCACGACGTGAAGAAGATTGCCGCGGCGGCGCAGGCCGCGCGGTGCGCGATCGTGTTGACGACAGAAAAAGACGCGGTGCGCCTGAGCGCGTGCGACCTGGGCGACCTGCCGATTGCATCCGTACCGCTCGTCTTCGGCGTGGAAAACCCGGAACGCTTTCGCGAGTGGTTGATGGCAAAGATCCAGCCGCCGGCTGCCAGCAGTCAGCCGGCGTCATGAGGCACCGGCTCGAATACGCGCTCGTGCGATCGCTGCTCGCGATCGTCCGCGTGCTGCCGCATGCGGTCGTCCGCGGCGTCGGGACGCTGCTCGGCCTCGCGTTCTACGCCGTTGACGGCGCCCACCGCCGCATTGCGCTCCAGAATCTCGCGACGGCGTTTCCGAAACGCACCGACGCGGAGCGGCGCACGATCGCGCGGCAGGCGTTCGCGCACTTCGGCCGACTGCTGATGGAGCTGCTGAAGTTCGCCACGCTGACGCACGAGGAGATGCTCGCGCGCGTCCAGGTCGATGGCGAAGAGCGCGCGCGCAGCGCGTACGCGCAGGGCAAGGGCGTCCTGTTCGTCACCGGACACTTCGGCTACTGGGAACTGCAGGCGCTCGTGCACGCGTTGCGCGTCGAACCGGTCGGCGTCATCGGCCGCGCGCTCGACAACCCGCAGCTGAACGAACTGCTCGAACGCATCCGTCAGGAGACGGGCAACACGGTCATCTACCGCAAGGGGACGCTCCGCCGCGTCCTGCGCACGCTGCAGGAGAAGCACGGCGTCGCGATGCTCATCGATCAACACATCATGAGCAGGGACGCCATCTACGTGGACTTCTTCGAGCGGCCGGCGGCGACGACGTCGGCAGTCGCGGCGCTCGCGTTGCGCACCGGCGCGCCGGTCGTGCCGGTATTCGCGTTACCGCTCGGCGGCGGACGGTATCGCATGATCTACGAGCATCCGATCGCGCCGCCACGCGAAGACGCGGTCGACGCCATTCGCGAGTTCACGCAGCGCTGCACCGACGTCCTCGAGATGTACGTCCGCCGCGATCCGCATCTGTGGCTGTGGATGCATCGGCGCTGGCGCGACACGCCGCATCAGGAAGGCGGGATCTTTCCCGCAGCGGAATGACTACACGGTGAGGCGTTTCGCGATCGGCATGCGCCAGCCGGTGCCGAACGCGCGATCGGTGACCTTCAGTCCGGGCGCCGCCTGCTTCCGCTTGAACTCGGCGATGCGGACCAGGTGTAGGACGCGGTTGACCGTCGCCGCGTCGAAGCCGTCGGCGATGATCGCGTCCGCCGAGAGATGCTGCTCGATGTGGCGCTGCAGGATGTCGTCGAGCACGTCGTACGGCGGCAGCGAATCCTGATCCGTTTGGTTCGGGCGCAGTTCGGCCGACGGCGCTTTCGTGATGCTCGACTCCGGAATGATCGATCGTCCCGCGGACTGATTTCGCCATCGCGAGACGCGATACACCATCGTCTTCGGCACGTCGGCGATGACCGCGAGGCCGCCATTCATGTCGCCGTACAGCGTGCAGTACCCGACCGACAGCTCCGACTTGTTGCCCGTCGTCAGCAGCAGCGCGCCGCGCTGGTTCGAGAGCGCCATCAGCAGCGTGCCGCGAATGCGCGCCTGGATGTTTTCCAGCGCGACGCCCGCGTCGCCGCCTGCGAACGCGTCGTGCAGCGTCGAGCCGAACGCGCGCATCGCCGTTTCGATTGGCAGCGTGATCGTGTCGATGCCGAGGTTGCTCGCGAGGTCGCGCGCGTCCGTCAAACTGCCTTCGCTCGAGTAGGGTGACGGCATCAGGACGCCGAGCACGTGATCCGGCCCGACGGCGTCGGCGGCAATCGCCGCGGTCAACGCCGAGTCGATGCCCCCCGACAAGCCGAGGACCACGTCGCGAAAACCGCACTTCCGGACGTAGTCGCGCGTGCCGAGCACGAGCGCGTGCCACACCTCGCTCTCGTGTCCCACGTCGGTGGGCGGCGCGATCGGCGTCATCGCCTCGAGGTCGCAGATCATGACGTCGGCGTCGAAGGATCGCGCGCGAGCAACCGGCGAGCCCTCCACGTCGAAGGCGCAGCTGCGACCGTCGAAGATCAGATCGTCGTTGCCGCCGAACTGATTGACGTAGACGACAGGCACGCGGTGCTTGCGCGCCATCGCGCCGAGCATCTGCTCGCGGCGGGCGTGCTTGCCAACGGTAAACGGCGACGCCGACAAGTTGACGATGGCGGTGGCACCGGCGCGCGCGAGCTCGTCGATTGGATCGTGGTGGTAGCGGCGCCGTTTCCAGAAATCGCGGTCGTTCCAGATGTCCTCGCAGATGCTGACGCCCAGACGGCGTCCGTTGATCTCGAGGATCTGCGGTCCGTGAAACGGCTCGAAGTAGCGGTCTTCGTCGAAGACGTCGTACGTCGGCAACAGCGCCTTCCGGAACCGCTGACCGAGTTGGCCGTCGTGCAGCAGCACCGCACTGTTGTACAGCGGTCGACCTTCATCGGATCCGTTCGGCTCCGGCAACCCGACGAGCACCGGGGGCAGCGCCGCCGCGTCGCGCGCGACGTCGGCGAGCACACGCCAGCTCGCGTCGACGAACGACGGCATCAACAGCAGATCGCGAGGCAGGTACCCGACGAGCGCAAGTTCGGGGGTGACGGCGAGATCGGCGCCGCGTTGCTTCGCCGTCGCGAGGGCATCGAGGATCAGTCGTGCGTTGCCGCGCAAATCGCCGACGGTCGGATCGATTTGCAGGAGCGCGATCTTCATTCGACGAACCGGTATTTGAGCAGCACCCACAGCGCCGTAAAGCCGGCGCGCCAGGTGATCTTCTTGCCTTCCTGATAGCCGCGGCCCGCGTACGTGATCGGCACTTCGTAGACGCGGTAGCCGCGCTTGAAAATTTTCGCGGTCATTTCCGGCTCGATGCCGAAGCCGTTCGACTTCAACGTCATCGATCGCATCACGTCGGTCCGCATCGCCTTGTAGCACGTCTCCATATCGGTGAGCATCGTGTTGTAGAGCAGGTTCGTCGCGAACGTCACGAACTTGTTGCCGACATAGTGCGCGAACATGAACGCGCGATGACGCCCGAGGAAGCGCGATCCGTACACGACGTCCGCCTTGCCCTGGACGATCAGATCGATCAGTTCAGGAAATTCTTCCGGCGAGTACTCCAAATCGGCATCCTGGATGACGACGATGTCGCCGGTCACTTCCTGAAAGCCGCGACGCAGCGCCGCGCCCTTGCCGCCGTTCTGCTGGCGCACGAGCTTGAATCCAAGCTCGCGCTGCAGGCGCTCGAGGATGTCACCCGTCCCGTCCTTCGATCCATCGTCGACGACGACGAGCTCGATGCGAATGGGAACAGCGAGCACGCGGCGAATGATTTCGTCGATCGTGGTACGCTCGTTGTACACGGGCATGACCACGGACAGCAGCGGGTCGTGAAGCACGGTCGGACTGAACGTACCACATGAGCAAACGGCTGGTCATCCTCGCGCCGAATTGGCTCGGCGACGCCGTCATGGCGCTGCCGGCGATCGCTGACGTGCGCCGTGCCATGCCGGATGCGGCGATCACGGTTGCTGCGCGACCCTCGGTCGCCCCGCTGTTTGCGCTCGTGCCCGAGGTCGACGACCATGTCGACAGCGCGCAGATCGCCGGAGCCGACATCGCGCTGCTGTTTCCGAATGCATTCCGGACCGCGTTGCTCGCGTGGCGTGCCGGTGTCCCGGAGCGGTGGGGTTACCGCACCGACGGTCGAGGACTCCTGCTGACACGCGGCGTCGATCGGCCCACACAGTCGGTGCATCAGGTCGATTACTACCGGCATTTGATCGCGGGGCTCGGCTTCGCGACGGGCACCGACGCGCCGCGAATCATCGTCGGCGATGCGCCGCGCGAGGACGCGTGCGCGCTGCTTGTCGCCAGCGGCTGGGATGGCCGCTCGCCGCTCGTTGCCATCGCGCCCGGTGCCGCGTACGGCGGCGCGAAACGATGGCCTGCCGAACGTTTCGCCGAGCTCGCGGCATCGCTTGCTCGCGACGGCGTCCAGACGGTGATGGTCGGCAGTGCCGCGGACGTGGCGACGGCGACGGTTGTGGCGCAGGCCTTCACGCCTGCGGTCGATCTCGTCGCCAAAACCAATCTGCCGACGCTCGCGGGCGTCTTCACCCATTGCCGCACGCTCGTGACGAACGATTCTGGCGCGATGCATCTTGCCGCCGCCGTGGGATTGCCGGTCACAGCCGTCTTCGGACCGACGCGTGACGCCGAAACCCGACCTCGCGGCGACGCGCACGCAGTGATCACGAATCCGGTCTGGTGCCGGCCCTGCATGCTGCGCGAATGCCCGCTCGATCACCGGTGCCTGCGCACCATCGATGCGGCGACCGTCGTCGCCGCCGCGCGCCGGACGCTGTGAGCCGGCCCGCCGTCTTTCTCGATCGCGACGGGACCATCATCGAGGACGTCGGCTATCTCGATGCGATCGACAAGATTGCGTGGTATCCGTGGAGCGTCGACGCGATTCGCGCGTTGAATGCGGCTGGGTTGCCGGTCGTCGTGATCACGAATCAGGCGGGCGTGGCGCGCGGTTATTTCGCGGAGAGCCTGATCGACGACGTGCACCGGGCGATCGACGCCCACCTTGCGCGCGGCGGCGCGCGCATCGACGCGTATTACTATTGTCCGCATCACGTCGACGGGTCGGTCGAGGCGTACCGGATCGCGTGTGATTGCCGGAAGCCGGCGTGCGGCATGATCGATCGCGCCGCCCGCGACCTCGGGCTGGATCCGCGCCGGTCGGTCGTCGTCGGCGACGCCTGGAGCGACATCGGCGCGGCGCGTGCCGCGGGCGCGCGCGGCTTGCTCGTCCGCACCGGCAGCGGCCGTGTGAAGGACACACGCGGCATGACGGTCGAGCCCGACGCAGTCGTCGATCATCTCGCCGCTGCCGCCAGTTGGATACTGACGCATGTTGATCGCACGTAGCGTGCACCCGCTTCCCGGCGAAGCGGAACGGAAAGAGCGGCTGCTCGCGCTCGTCGACGGGTTCTCGAGCCGGCGCGTGCTCGTCGTCGGCGATCTGATCGCCGACGAGTTCATTTACGGGGATGTGAGCCGCGTCTCGCGCGAGGCGCCGGTCCTGATCCTCAAGTACGACGCGACCGAGATTGTGGGCGGCGGGGCCGGCAACGCGGCGAACAACGTCGCCGCGCTCGGCGGACGCGCGCGTGTCGCCGGCATTGTCGGGGCCGACAGCGAAGGGCGGCGGCTCGTCGCCAGCTTTCAGCGCGGCGTCGAGCGGCAGCACATCATTCGATCGCGCGCGTACCGGACGCCGGTCAAGACGCGCATTCTCGCCGGTGGCATCCATGCCGCGCGTCAGCAGATCGTCCGCATCGATCGCGAGACGGGTTGGCCGCTCGACGACGCGATCAGCGCTGCGCTGGCGGCGCGGATCGAGCCGGCGGTCGACGGGTGTGACGCCGTGCTGCTCTCCGACTACGGATCCGGTCTCGTGACGCCGACGCTCGCGGCCGCGGTCCAGCGCGCCGTGGCGAAGCGCGCGCGACGCCGTCGGATTCCGGTGCTGCTCGACTCGCGCTATCGCCTGCTCGACTATCGCGGCGTCACGGTGTGCACGCCAAACGAAAGCGAAGTGGAACAGCTCCTCGGGATCACGATCGGCGACGATGCCGCGACGTTGGAAAAGGCGGGCCGCGCGCTGTTGAAACGCGTCGGCAGCGAGGCGGTGCTGATCACGCGCGGCAGCCGCGGGATGGCGCTGTTCGAGCCGAAGCGGCCGACGGTGCACGTGCCGATCTTCGGATCGGACGAAGTGGCCGACGTCACCGGCGCCGGCGACACGGTGATCGCGACGGTCGCGCTCGCATTGGCCGCGGGCGCATCGTTCTACGAGGCGACGCGTCTGGCGAATTACGCCGGTGGGCTCGTTGTCATGAAGCGCGGGACGGCCACGATCGCGGCGACCGAACTCGCGTCCGCTGTCGACAGCGATCACGACACCTCGCTCGAGAACTGGTCTCAAGAGGGTCCCGCCCAAGGCCGACGCACGTGATCCTTTCGGAACAGGAGCTGGTTGAGGCGGTCGCGCGCGATCGCGCGAACGGCAGGACGATCGCGTTCGCGAACGGCTGTTTCGACCTCCTCCACGTCGGTCACGTGCGGTATCTGCAAGGCGCGGCCGCCGAAGCCGATCGTCTGATCGTCGCGATCAACGACGACGAGTCGGAACGGCGGTTGAAGGGGCCAGGCCGACCGATTCTGTCGGCGCGCGATCGCGCCGAGCTGGTTGCCGCCCTGCGTGGCGTCGCTTACGTCGTCGTCTTCAACGATCCGACCGTTGAACGTCTGTTGCTGCTGATCAAGCCCGACGTGCACTGCAAAGGTACCGACTACACGGTTGAGACGGTGCCCGAACGCGCGGTCGTGCAGTCGTACGGCGGGCGCACGGCGATCGTCGGCGATCCCAAGGATCATGCGACGCGCGATCTGCTCGCGAGGATCGCCCGTTCGTGAAGCGGCTGCTCATCGTCCGCCTCGGATCGCTGGGCGATGTGGTCCACGCGATTCCGGTTGCCGCGGCGCTGCGGACGGCGTTCCCGCAGTTGCGCATCGACTGGCTCGTCAGCGCCAAACATCGCGAGATTCTGGACCTCGTGCCGGTCATCGACCGGCGGCTCGTCATCAACGACGTCGTGCACGCGATTCGGGATCTCCGTGCGGCGCGCTACGACGTCGTGCTCGACCTGCAGGGGTTGATCAAATCGGCGCTGCTCGCGCGATTGTCGGGTGCGCCGCGCGTCATCGGGTTTTCGCGACGCTATGCGCGGGAGGGGATCGCCCGGCTCTTTTACACCGAGGCGTTCGACCCCGGTCGCGGCGGCATCTACGATCCGCGCGAAACGCGTCACGTCGTCGACATCAATCTGGCCCTGCTCGAGACGCTCGGCATTACCGCCGCGCGGCCGGAGTTTCCGATTGAGACGGTGCAGTCCGAGGCCGCAGCGACGGTCGCGCGCGACGCCGGTGGCTCGTACGTGCTCATCAACCCCGGCGCCGCGTGGCCGAACAAGCGATGGCCACCCGAACGTTTTGCGGCGATCGCACGGGCGCTGCGCGACCGCGTGGGACTGCGCTCGGTCGTCATCTGGGGACCTGGTGAGCGTTCGCTCGCCGATGCCGTCGTCGCGGCCGCACAGGGGGCCGCGTTGGCGTCGCCGGAAACGACGGTCGCCGATCTCGTCGCGATCTCGCGCGGTGCCGCCGTCATGATCTCGGGCGATACCGGTCCGACCCACATTGCGTCGGCGGTCGGCACGCCCATCGTCGGGTTGTTCGGTCCGACGCGGCCGTCGCGCAACGGACCGCTGTCGCCGTTGGACGTCAGCGTCTCGCGCGACAGCATCTGTCAATGTCATCATCTGCGTCGCTGCACGCGCGATCGGATGTGCCTGTTGGATATCGAAGTCGAGGAAGTGCTGTCAGCCGTCGAACGGCGCCTCGCCGTCGAGCCGAGTCGTGTCTGATTGCGCGCCGTCAATCACGATGCAACTATTAGCGCGGTTTCGAGTCGCACTCGGATGGGTCTTCGGACCGTTGGTGCTGCTCGTCGCCGAACCGACGGTCGCGTCGCTCGTCGCGGGACTGATCGTCGCGCTGGTGGGCGAAGCGCTGCGTTTTTGGGCCGCCGGCCACTTGAACAAGTCTCGCGAGGTGACCGCATCAGGTCCGTACCGCTGGTTGTCGCATCCGCTCTACGTGGGCTCGTCGCTGCTGGGACTAGGCGTTGGGATCGCGTCGCACAGCCTGATTGCGATCGGGTTGATCGCGCTGTACCTCGCGCTGACGCTGACCGCGGCGATTCGAAGCGAAGAAGCCTTCTTGCGTCGCACCTTCGGTGAGCGCTACGACAGATTCAAGCGGGGCGAGCTGGTGCGCGATCCTGACGCCCAACGGCGGTTCAGCCTGGCGCAGGCGACCGCGAATCACGAACAGCGTGCGATGCTCGGAGTGGCGACGGTCTGGCTACTGCTGTTTCTGAAAATGCGGTTTTGGTACTGGTTCCTGTGATCGGTATAATGGATTGTTTCCCGGGGCGCAGTCGGGCCGTGAGGGCGGTTAGCTCAGTGGTAGAGCACCGGCTTTACACGCCGGCTGTCACAGGTTCGAATCCTGTACCGCCCAGTCTTCGGTCAGGCGTGTGACAGCGCTCGAAGACAGACATCATCTTTGGGGTCGTAGTTCAGTTGGCTAGAACGCTGCCCTGTCACGGCAGAGGCCGCGGGTTCGAGTCCCGTCGACCCCGCCAACCTTCGCTCACGCTTGCCGCACGGCTAGCGTGAGCTTCGGTGCGGCAAGCCCGTCCTCGAGACAATCGAGCGGCGCCCGGCCGATGGCGCCGCTCCGGTATCCCATCCTCGTATTGCTCGCTGGTTATTGGCGCGGTGATCGTTACTCCGGCTTTTTTCCCGTCGTTGCGCGAATGTCGGTCCTGAGCGCGCGCATGAACGGCTGCGCCTGATCCAGGTGCGCCACCTGCTTGGTGCCCATCACGACGTCGCGGGCCGAAATCCCGGCGCCGTAGGCGCGCTCGAGCGCTTCCTTGTCGGGACGCAGCACGCCGCCGGACAGATCGATGCCGGCGAAGACGCCTTGTGAGTGCGAGTACGACAGCATTTCGGCGCTCATCTGCGCGTCCGTCGCGGCGCTGCCCGACCGGCCGAGCGGACCGGCGGCCACCGACGCATCCGCGCCGAGCGACACTTTGTCCTCGAGCAGTTTTTCGAGACCGCGTCGGTTCATCAGCAGCATGACGAGGTCAGTCTCTTGCGCGCCGATCTGCAGGCCCCAGCTTCCCTTCATCAATTGCATGAACAGCGGCGAGCCCCACTGATCGTTGGTGCGGCAGCTCATCACACCCGAGCCGTATTCGCCGCCGATGCCGAGCGCAACTTTCTTGACCGACGGGATCACGATGACACACTGCGCGCGATTCCAGATGTCGTCCGGGATTCCCTTGTCGGGGGAATTGCGCAGTTCCGTCAGAATCGTCCCCGCTTCATTGAGCCGCTTCGCCTCGTCCTTTGAGAGCGCCGCAAACGCCGAGCTCGCGACGCAAACCGATAGCACCGTCGTCACGATCGCTTTTTTCATGTATGCCTCCCCGCGCCGGGAGACGTGCAAATCGAACGCCGGTCAGGGATACAGCAGTGATCGCGACCAGCCGTCGTTGGTGCGTTCGTAGTGCTCGCGCAGGTGGAGGCGTGCGCGGTCGCGCGTCCAGAACTCGATCATCCGCGGGACGAGGCGATAGCCCGACCAGAACGGCGGCCGGGGAACGGCGACGCCTTCGAACCGTGCCGAGACGTCGAGGATGCGCGCATCGAGATCGGTGCGTGCCGTCATCTGCGTGCTCTGCTTCGACGCCCACGCGCCGATTTGCGAGTCGCGGGGCCGGCTCGCAAAGTACGCATCGGCCTCGTCGGCGCTGACCGGCTCGACGACGCCTTCGATACGCACCTGTTTGCCGAGTGGCGGCCAATAAAAGGTGAGCGCCGCCTGCGCGTGCGCGGTCAGTTGTCGCGCTTTCCGGCTGCCGAGATTGGTGTAGAACACGAAGCCGCGGTCGTCGACCGCCTTCAGCAGCACGAAGCGGCCGGACGGCTGGCCGTCGGCGCCGACCGTCGACAGCACCATCGCGTCCGGTTCGTCGAGCACCTGCGCCGCTTTCGCGTAGAGGTCCTGGAAGATGTGTATCGGATTGGAGGTCAACTCCTCCGAATCATCGCGTACTTCTAGTGCGAGGCGCGAGCGATGACGTCCATGACCGCCTCGATCTCGAACGGCTTGGTGAGCACGTCGAACGCGCCGCGTGCCCGCGCTTCGCGATCGATGTCGGCGTTCATGAACGACGACATGACGACGATCTTGGGAACGGGGGAGTGTTCGTGGATTGTCGAGAGCAGCTCGAGGTCGTGCGAGTCCGGCAGATGGACGTCCCACAGCACGACGTCCGGTTCGATTGTCGAATCGGCGATCGCCTGGAAGGCGGCGCGCGCGTCAGACGCCTCGAGCACCTGGCATCCATGGCCTGCGAGCGTCTCGTGCAGCGACCAGCGCATCAGGCGATCATCGTCGACCACCAGCACGCGGCTGCGGACAGGGCAGGTCTCCATGCTCGCTGCACGGTAGTGCAAGCGTCCGGCCACATCGGAAAGCCTTGATTTTCGAGGGTTTCTGCCGATCTGACAGGAAGCGGACGCGGAAAATCCGTCGCCCCTCGAATTTTCACGCTTGACAACGGCCGGCAAGTTCGGCAAGAGTGTCACTGTGCTAGTTCACTAGCACAGTGACTGTATGATCTTCCGTCCGAATCCCTCGTTGGGCGTGCCCATTTACCTCCAGCTGATGGAGCAGGTGAAGCACGCCATCGAAACTGGCGCCTTACGCGGAGGGGACCAGTTGCCCGGGATCCGGCCGCTCGCCGAGGAGCTCGTGATCAATCCGAACACGGTCGCGAAGGCCTATCGCGAACTCGAGCACGAGGGGGTCATCGAACTGCGGCACGGCGCGGGCGCCTTCGTCGCCAACAACGCGCGCGCGAAGAAAGTGACCGACAAGCTCCGCACCGCACAGCCGGTCGTCGCGACCGCGGTCGAGAAGCTGCGCGGCCAGGGGCTGACCGACGAAGAAATTCGCCGCCTGTTCGAAGCGGAACTGCGCGGCAAAGGAGATCACCGTGAGTGACCCTGTCGTTATCGAAACGGCGGACCTCTCGAAGGCCTACGACGCGTCGACCGAGGCGCTGCGCGGGCTGACGCTGCAGGTGCCCAGCGGATCGATCTACGGCTTCCTCGGGAAGAACGGCGCCGGCAAGACGACGACGATCAAGACGCTGCTCGGGATGGTGAAGCCGACCGGTGGTATCGCGCGCGTGTTCGGCCTCGATGCCACCAACCCGCAGGCGAGCGTGGCGATCCGTCAACGGGCGGCGTTCGTCTCCGAAGACAAGGATCTGATCGACTCGATGACAGTCGACGAGATCGCACGCTTCACGGCGTCGTTCTTTCCGACATGGCGCGCGGATCTCGCGCAGCAGTACCGGCAGACGTTCGATCTGCGCCCCGCGCAATCGGTCAAGCAACTGTCACGCGGCGCACGGACGAAGCTCGCGTTGCTCCTCGCGCTGTGCCGCGGCGCCGAGCTGCTCATCCTCGACGAGCCGACGTCGGGGCTCGATCCCGCGGCCGCCGAAGAGGTGCTGCAGGTGCTCGTCCGTCACGTGGCAACCGAGCCGCTGACGATCTTCTTCGCGTCTCACCAGTTGTCGGAAGTCGATCAGATCGCGGATCACGTCGGCATCATCGACCGCGGGCGCATGGCCGTCGCCGGCGCGCTCGACGATCTGCGCGCCCAGTTCCGGCGGATCCAGGTTGTATTCGACGGTGCGGCGCCGACGCCGGCGTTCCGCACCGCCGCCGTCAAGCGCGTCCGCCGCGAGGGGCGCGTGCTGACCATTCTCACGAGCGCCGATGCCGATGCCGTCGTGGCCGAGGCCCGCGCGCTGAACCCGGTCGCCATCGACGTCGCTCCGGTGACGTTGAAGGACATCTTTCTCGAAAGCGTGAACGCGGAGGCATGAACATGCTCTGGTACAAAGCTTGGCTCGATACGCGCTGGCCGTTTCTGATCGGCCTCGCGATCCTCGTCGTCCTGGCGTGCGGAAACGTTTTCGAATATCCCACGACCGCACGTCTCTTACCGCTCGCGGATACGCTGCCGCACGGCACCGGTATTGTCGGCCGTGCGATCGACGAAGCGATCCAGACGCAGCGTGACTATCGCGGCTTCATCTGGTGGCAGTGGGTGCGCCAGAACTTCACGCAAACGTGGACGCTGTTCGCCGTGCTGCTCGGCAGCGGCGGCCTCCTGGTGTCGGGATCGAAAGGGGCGCTGTTCACCGCGGCGTTGCCGGCGTCGCGGAAGCAGCTCCTGGGCATCCGCGCGGGCGCCTGCATGATCGAACTGCTCGTCCTGGCAGTGGTTCCGTCGCTGCTGATCTGGCTGCTGTCGCCCGCGGTCGGCGAATCGTATTCGCTGACGACGGCGCTGGTGCACGCGTCGTGCATGTTTCTCGCCGGCGTCGTGTTCTACAGCTTCGCCGTACTGATGTCGACGACGTTCCACGACATGTGGCGGCCGGCGCTCGTCACGTGCCTCGTCGCGATCGGCATCGGGGTCGTCGAAACGGTCGTCCGGCAGATGGGCGGTTACGGCGTGTTCGCCGTGATGCGCGCCGAAACGTACTTCCGGTCGGGAGCGCTGCCGTGGGGCGGCCTGCTCGTCACCATTGCCATATCGGCGTCGCTGTTCTATGCGGCATTGCTGAATTTCGTCCAACTCGATCTCTAAGAGAGGAGCTCGTCATGCGCAGATTTCTTGTCGCCTCGCTCGTGGTGTGTTCAGCCGTGGTTCGCGCACAGTCGCCGGCGGCGATCACCGGTCATTGGGAGGGATCGCTTGCGGCCCGCAACATGGACGTCGCGTTTCAGATCGACGTCGCGAAGGACGGTAGGGGTGAGTTGATCGGGACGATCACCGTCCCATCGCAGCACCTGACCGGCCTGCCGCTCATCAAGATCGTGCTCGACGGACACAACGTGACCCTCAGCGCGCGCAGCGATCAACTGATGACGGCCACGCTGAACGCCGACGGCACGCTGTCGGGCGACTACAGCACCGCGGACATGACGGCGCCGTTCGCGCTGAAGCGGACCGGCGATGCGACGATCGCCCCGGCGCCGCGCAGCGCGCCGGTCGCGGCAGACCTCGAAGGGCGATGGAGCGGTTCGTTGGCGGGCCAGCATCTCGAGTTGACGCTCGCGAACGACGGCGGCGGCGCGATCGCCACGCTGATCAGCGTCGACGAAGGCGGCCTGACGATCCCGCTCGTGATCGCGCGCGACGGCGCCACGGTGACGCTGACGTCCGCCGCGATCGGCGCCACATGGACCGGATCGTTGACGGCCGACGGCTCGCTGGCCGGCACGTTCACCGAGAACCAGCAGTCGGCGCCGCTGACGTTCACGCGCCGCCGATGACATCAGGCGGCTGACTTATCATTGAGCACCTTCATGAACGTGCTCAAGTTTGGCGGATCGTCGCTGAAGACACCGTCTGCGGTGCGCGGCGTCGCCGAAATCGTCCTCGCCGCACGGAAGCGCGAGCCGGTGACCGTGGTCGTGTCCGCGTTTCAGGGCGTCACGAATCAGTTGCTCGAGGCGGCTCGGCAGGCGGAGCGGTCGGATGCCTCGTTTCGGAAGACGTTCGACGAGATCGCGCGGCGCCATCGGACGGCGGTGGCGTCGCTCGTCCCAGCCTCGCCGCCTCGCGGCATGCGCACGAGCGCGCGAACGCGCGCCGCCGTCGATGCGCTGCTCGAGGAGTTGTCGAGCACGCTCCAGGGCATTCATCTGCTGCGGCACTGCCCGTTGCGCGCCTTGGACATGACCGCCAGCTTCGGCGAACGCTTGTCGGCGGTCATCGTTGCGGCGCACATCAACGCGCGCTACCCGGCGGCGTTCGTCGATGCGCGCGAGTTCCTCGTGACCGACGATCGGTTTACCGACGCGAACGTCGATTTCACCCGCACCAACCCGCGGGCGCGTCGCGTGTTCGCGCGAATCGACCGCGAGTACCACGGCCGTGTGATTCCAGTCGTCACCGGTTTCATCGGCGCGACCGAAGACGGCCAGACGACGACGATTGGCAGGAACGGATCGGATTACAGCGCGGCGATCGTTGGCGCGGCAATCAAGGCGTCGGCGATCGAGATCTGGACTGACGTCGACGGCGTGCTCAGCGCCGACCCGCGCATCGTCCCCTCGGCGTTCGTGCTCCCGCGGATGACCTACGAAGAGGCGATGGAGCTCTCGTACTTCGGCGCGAAGGTGCTGCACGCCGCGTCGATCGCGCCCGCGGTTGCGAGGAAGATCCCGATCCTGATCAAGAACACGTTCAATCCGAGCGCGCCCGGTACGGTCATCGGCACGCAGGCGGACAACAGCGGCCGTCCGGCGACCGGGATTACGGCGGTCGGCGATCTGTCGTTGTTGACGTTGCGCGGACCGGGGATGGTCGGCGTGCCCGGGGTCGCGGAGCGGTTGTTCCGCGCGCTCGCGTCGCGCGGCGTCAACGTCGTCTTGATTTCACAGGCTTCGTCCGAGCACACGATTTGTTTCGGCATCCGCAGTGTCGATGCGGCGCGCGCCATTCACCTCATCGAGCAGGAATTTCGGCTCGAGATGGCCGGCGATCTGCTGACCGTCGACCGCAAAGACGATCAGGCGATCCTTGCGGTCGTCGGCGAAGGGATGATCGGCCGGCCCGGCATCGCCGGAAAGGTCTTCGATTCGCTGGGCCGCCAGAACATCAACATCAGCGCGATTGCGCAGGGCGCGAGCGAGCGGAACATCTCGTGCGTCATCGACGGACCGCAGCAGGGGCGGGCGCTCAATGCCATCCACCAGGCGTTCTTCGAGATGCGCACCAGGCTGGCGCTGGTGTTCGTCGGCGTCGGCAACGTCGGCAGCGCGGTTCTGCGTCAGCTTCACCAGCAGCGCGACTATCTGTTGTCGCGCGGATTCGACGTCACGGTGGTCGCGGTCGCGAACAGCACGCGGATGGTTGTCGACGCGAACGGCGTCAATCTCGGCCGGTGGAGCGAGACGCTCCGCGGATCCGGCGATCGCATGCATGCCGCCGAACTCGCCCGGCGCGTCGCCGACATGGACCTGACGAACGCCGCGCTCGTCGATTGCACCGTCGGCCCCGCCGTCGTCGACGCCTACGCGTCGTTCATCGAGGCGAATCTCCACATCGTGACGCCGAACAAGTGGGCCAACGCGCTGCCGTGGAAGCAGTACGCGGCGTTGATGTCGCTCCTCGCCTCACGAAAGAAACATTTCCTGTTCGAAGCGAACGTCGGCGCCGGGCTGCCGATCGTGTCGACGCTGCGCGATTTGATTGCGAGCGGCGACGACATCGTGCGGATCGACGGCATCCTGTCCGGAACGTTGAGCTACTTGTTCAACAACTTCGATGGATCCGCGCCGTTCAGCGCGCTCGTCGCCGAAGCGCATCGAAGCGGATTTACCGAGCCCGATCCACGCGAAGATTTGTCCGGCAACGATGTGGCGCGCAAGTTGCTGATTCTCGCGCGCATGACGGGTCACAAGATGGACTTGCGCGATGTCGAAGTGGACAGCCTCGTACCGAAGCCGCTGAGCCGCGGTGCGTACTCGGATCGGTTCCTGTCGGCGTACGCACGCTACGACCGTCAGATGGCCAACCGCTTTGCGGAGGCGGCGTCGCGCGGCAACGTGCTGCGGTACGTGGGGACACTCGAGGACGGCCGCGCCCGGGCGGGACTGAAAGAGTTTGCGAAGACTCATCCAGTCGCGTCGGCGAAGGGCAGCGACAACGTCATCGCGTTCACGACGAAACGTTATTCGCGCACTCCGCTGGTGGTGCAGGGGCCTGGCGCCGGCGCCGACGTCACGGCGATGGGCGTCTTCTCCGACATCCTGAAGCTGCTGCACTACCTGCCGCGATAACGCTCGCCTGACAGCCGTCGCGCTACGATCCGATCTCCACGAGCGCGATCTTATTGACGCCGCTTTCCGCCATCACGATCGACTTCCCGTCGTCGGTCGCCTTGATGTTGCGAACGACGCCACCGCCGCCGGGGATGATCCACGACTGAAATTTCTGCGTCTTGATGTCGAAACGCACCAGCACGTTTGGTTTGATCGCGGATTCCACGTACCAGATCGCGCCGTTCAGATAGGTGATGCCGTAGGGCTGCGACTTCGGCCCGCTTGGCGACGGCCACTCCGTCACCTGACCTGTTTTCGGATCGAGCCGTCCGAGATAGCCGCGCGAGTAGTCGGCATACCAGATGATGTCGTCCGGGCTGATGGCGATCCGTCGGGGACGGCTGTCGGCGTTCGGCAGCGGATATTCCTTGATCGCGAGCGTGTCGGGATTGATCTCGATGATCTTGTTCGTGCCGAAGTCGCACACGAACGGGACGCCCTTCGTCGTGAACACCATCCCGTACGGGTTCGCGCGGTCCGTTGGCGTCTTCGCCACTTTGATCTCGCCGCTCTTCGGATTGATGCGGCCGACGACGTTCGAATTCTGCGCCGTGAAGAACACCATGCCGTCGGCGCGGATCAGCGGCGTGTGCGGATCGCGGACGCCTTCGGGCATCTTGTATTCCACGACGTCGCCGGTCTTCGGATCGAGCTTGCCGATGTACGCCGCTTGATTCGCGGTGAACCAGACATTGCCGTCGCGATCGAGTTCGAGGCCGTGCGGGCCGGAGCCCGCCGTCTTCAGTTTGTATTCCTTGATGTCACCGGTCTTCGGGTTGACTCGGCCGATCACGTTCGCGAACATTCCCGTCCACCAGATCGATCCGTCAGGACCTGGTTCGGGATCGTGCGGTCGTGAACCGAGCGACGGCGCATTCCATTCGCGGATGTTCACCTTCACGGCGCCGGGGAGGATCACGGGCTTGGGACGCGGCTGTTCCGGAAAGTTCTTGGCGAGGTACTCGCTGATATCAGATTTTTCGCCGGCGGGCAGCGATACCATCGTGCCGATCAGCTGTTCCCAGTCCGGCTTCGTGTAGCCGCCGGAATTTGCGATCAGGCCGAGCGCATGGCACTTCGTGCACTGCGTCTGGACCGCATCCTTGCCCGGGCCGTCCGGCAACGCGACCTGTCCCCGTCCGCGGCCTTGGCCGACGACGTCCCGCGTGAGTCCGATTGCAACCACGCACGTCGCCACCAGGGCTACCGCAACCGTGCGCATCTGGCTCGACATACCGCCTCCGTGTGGAACTATCATACCGGCCATGACCAAGGATGATCGCCGCAACCGCAGGGAGTTTTTGGGATTGGCTGGAGCGGGCGTCGTCTCCGCCTTCGCGAGCCCGGCGTCGGCGGGACAAGCACCGCTCGCGCAGACCGTCGATGCCCATGACGCGGACCTCGTGGTCTTCAACGCGATGGTCTACACGATGGACGCCCAGGCGCCGCGTGCGGAAGCGTTTGCGATCAAGAACGGCCGATTTGTGGCGATCGGATCGACGAACGACATCCGCGGCCTGATCGGCAAGAGCACGACGTCGTTCGATGCGAAGGGGATGACGGTCGTGCCGGGGTTCGTGGACTGCCACAACCACGCGCCTGGCACGACGCTGCTGTACGACGTGCTCGTCGGCAACCCCTACGAAGTCGAGTTCGTCACGATCCGGAGCATCGTCGACAAACTTCGTGCGCGTGCGAAAGAAACGCCGCCCGGCACGTGGGTCGAGGGCTACTTCTTCGACGACACCAAAGTGAAGGACAACCGGCTGCTCAACGTCCACGATCTCGACGAGGTCTCGAAGGATCATCCGGTCGTGGTCCATCACCGCGGTGGCCACACGTCGTTCTACAACAGCAAGGCGCTGGAGCTCGCCGGCGTCAACAAGGAAACGAAGAATCCGGCGGGCGGCACATTCGAGCGCGACGAGCTCGGCGACCTGAACGGCCGCGTCACCGATCGCGCCCGCGGCGCATTCAACAGCGTCGGCAAGCGCGAGACGTTCACCTCGCAGCAGGTGGAGCAGCGCAACCGGGACGGCGCCGCGCACATCTCGAAGATGTTCGTGCGCTACGGGCTGACCAGCGTGCACCACGAAGGGGGCGATCTCGCCGCGCTCCAGGACATCCGTGCCCGCGGGGATTTGAAACATCGCGTCAGCTACGAGGTCCAGGGGCGCGTGCTCGAAGGGATGATCACGAGCGGCATCAAGACCGGCTTTGGCGACGAATGGATCAAGCTCGGCGCCACGTCCGAGCACACGGTCGACGGCTCGTTCTCGGAGCGGACGATGGCGCTGAGCGTGCCGTATCCGGGGATGAATGGATACAAGGGCAACGTGACCGAGACGCAGGACGAGTTGAACGCCTGGATCGAACGCGTCCACCGCGCCGGCATTCAGGTGAACTGTCACGCAAACGGCGACGTCGCGATCGACAGCGTGCTGACGGCGGTCGAACGCGCGCAGAAGAATTTCCCGCGCGCCGATTCACGACCGAAGATTACGCACTGCACGTTGATCAACGACGACCTGCTCCGTCGGATCAAGGCGACCGGTACGATCCCCGCCTGCTTCACGACGTACACCTACTACAACACCGACAAGTTCAAGTTCTACGGCGAGGAATTGTTGAAGCGATCGCTCGCGTTTCGCTCGTTCCTCGATGCGGGCGTGCCAGTATGCGCCGGCTCCGACTTCAGCCCCGGCCCGTTCGCGCCGCTGATGGGGATCCAGGGCATGGTGACGCGCAAAGGCTGGGACGACACGACGTGGGGTCTGAACCAGCGCGTCACCGTCGACGAGGCGATTCGCATCAACACGTACAACGGAGCGTTTGCTTCATACGAAGAGAAGCTCAAGGGATCAATCACGCCAGGCAAGCTCGCCGACTTTGTCGTGCTCGCGGACGACCCGCACACCGTGGATCCGAACAAGATCAAGGATATTCAGATCGTGCGGACGGTCGTCGGCGGCGTGGCGATGTATCAGGCGTAGAGGCTAGAGGCTAGAGGCTAGAGGCTGGAGGCTGGAGGCTGCGATGCGCGTTTTGATGATCGCGTGTGGTGTCGCGGTGGCGGTCGCTTCGATGACCGCGGAAGAAGCGTGGAAACCGGCGCGGACGCCGGACGGCCATCCGGATTTTCAGGGCGTGTGGGCGAATAACACCGTCACGCCGTTGCAGCGGCCGAAGCAGTGGGAAGGAAAGACGACGCTGACCGACGTCGAGATCGCGCAACTGCAGCAGGTCGCCGCGAAGATCAAAGAGAACGACGGCGACGCGCAGTTCGGCGACGGCTTCATCAACGCGATCCTCGCGGGCATCGAGAAGCCCGGTTCCTACGATCCGGCAACCGGCAACTACAACCAGTTCTGGGTCGTCGATCGCGACTGGCACGATCGACGGACATCGCTCATCACCGATCCAGCAGATGGGCGTCTGCCGCCACCGAACCCGGAGGGACAGAAGCGTCGGGCCGCGGACATCGCGCATCGTCGCGAGCACGCCTTCGAAGATCCCGAAGTGTTTCCGCTCGGCGAACGGTGCGTGAACTTCGGCCTCCCGCGGCTGCAGGCCGGCTACAACAGCTACCTGCAGATCGTGCAGACGCCGGCCTACGTGATGATCATGAACGAGATGGCGCACGATGCCCGGATCATCCCGATGGATGGCCGTCCGCACGCCGACGCGCGGGTGCGATCGTGGAACGGCGACTCACGCGGACACTGGGACGGCGACACGCTCGTCATCGACACGACGAACTTCTCGCCGAAAAGCGAGTTCATGGGCGCGCACGAGAAACTGCACCTGACCGAGCGGCTGACGCGGGTGTCTGCGGACGTCTTGAACTACGAATTCACCGTCGACGATCCGACGATGTGGACGAAGCCGTGGACGGCGATGATCCCGCTCCGGCACAAGGACGAGTTGATTTACGAGTACGCCTGCCACGAAGCGAACCTCTCGATTCCCGACATGCTGGCGGGCCATCGGTACGAGGAGCGCGAGGCCGCGAAGAAACAGCGCGAGAAGTAGCGCGCTACTGACCGGCCCAGTGCTGGCCGGCCCAGACGAACGGCGTCTTCTTGTTCGACTGCAGCATGTCGCCGGGCGGCGCACCCTGGACGTCCGCGAAACCGCTGAGCGTTTGATGAATCGCCGGGTTGGCGCCGGTGATGTGACCCGTGTCGTCGAGCGTCAGCTTCGCGACCGCGTGCTCGAGCAGATACAAATTCCCATCCGAGTTCATCGTCGCCACCCGGATCCCGAGAAACGCGCCGCCTTGCGAGGCCAGCGATAAACGCTCGGCGTCGTTCGGATCCAGTTTCGCTGACAGCGTCATTACTTCGACGCCGCCTTGTTTGACGACGAGCGGCGTCTTCGGCGACGTGACCGGGATGTCCGGGTGTACCTTGTCCACGAGCGGCGCCCAGACACCTTGCGGTTTGTGCTGGCTGTCCCACAGTGCCGGCTCGACGCGGAGCACGGCCGCGTCACGGTTGCCGCCGTTCGAGAAGGCGACCGTCATGTAGACCTCGCCCTGGCTCGTCATGTACTCGACCTCGGTCACCGTGATCTCGAGGTCTTGTTTCGTGTAGATGTAACTGCGATAGAAGCTGAGGCCCGAGATCGCGAGCGCGATCAGGGCCATCAGCGTGCCGACGTCAGCGAGCGGCGACCGCCGCGTGGACATGCCTTTCATTATGCCGCCGCTTCCAATTCCCGCGCATCACGCGAAAGACGACGGGTGGAGCGAAGATCGTGGGCGGCGGGGCGATGAGGTTGGCGACGCGCATGAAGCAGTACGACAGCGCCGCGTCGTGATGCGCGGCGCGGTGCAGCTTCGCGAGATACCAGTTGACGAACGACACGCCGGCGTTGCGCGGACCGATCGTCTCGGGGATCCGCAGATCGCTGCCGACGGCGATTCCCCACGGGATATCGACAATCGCCGCCGCGCGCTTGAAGAAACGGCGCGGGAGCTGTTCGAGGCCCGCATCGACGGCGGCGCCGAGCGCGAGCGCCTCCTGCGCCGACACCGACATGCCTTGACCGTAAATCGGATTGAAGCTGCACATCGCGTCGCCCATGACGATCAATCGGTCCGGAAACTGCTTCAGCAGCTCGTAGCGGCGGCGGACGCTGAACGGAAAATGATGCGGCAGCGCGTCCCCGAGCGGCTTCGCGTCTCGAATGACGTCGTGAATGATCGGCGACGGCAGCGTCTGCGCGTACGAGACGAACGCGTCGAGATCGGCCGGCGGCGCGTCGCAGAAGTTCGAGATCAAGGTGACGGTCCACGCGCCGTGCTCCTGCGCCAGCATCACGCCGCCACGTTTGCCGTCGGGCGTCGGCGGAATGATGACGGCGTTCGCGTCGCCCGGCGCGTTCTCGCGGCGCTCGAACCGGCGCGTCATGTACTTGATGCCGACTTCGACGCGTTCTTCCGTCGGACGCGCGAATCCGAGTTCCTCGAGCCACTGCGGCGTCTTCGATCCGCGTCCCGTTGCGTCGACGACGAGATCGGCGGTCACCAGTTCGTTGCCGATCCGCACGCCGGTCACGCGACCATTGGTCAGCGTCAACGCGTCGATGGCGCAGTCATCGCGCCGGACGAGATTCGTCCGCTGCAATACGCGGCGGCGGATCGCCGACTCGATGAAGGGACGCGACAGCAGCAATCCGTCGAGGCCCTCTCGCTTCCGCGCCAGCCATCCGCCCTCGAAGAACCAGAGCGTGTCGGCGAGCACGTCGCTCGGGACCGCTCCCTGCTCGAGGACATCGGCCGTGAACCCTGGGAACAGACGCTCGAGCGCCTGTCGACCGCTGGCCAGCAGGCCGTGCGTCTGGCGGCTTTGCGGCACCCCTTTGCGCGGCTCGGCGCCGTCCGGGAACGCATCGCGCTCGATGAGCGTGACGCGTTCGAATCGCTGGCCAAGAACTTCCGCGGCCAGTAAGCCCGCAATGCTGCCGCCTACAACAATCGCATGTTGTCCAGTCACGCCCGACTTAACGGACGGCGGAGCGATTTGGATTGGCGAGGGCATATTCAAGGCTGTCGACGAGCGCTTCGAGGCTCGCTTCGACGATGTTCTCGTGGACGCCGATCGTGCCCCATTCGGAGACGCCGTCGGTCGACTCGATAAGGACGCGGGTGATCGCCGCCGTACCGGACCGCGAATCGACGATCCGCACCTTGTAGTCGGTGAGGCGCACATCCTGGAGCTGCGGGTAAAACGTGACGAGCGCGGCGCGCAGCGCCGCGTCGAGGGCGTTGACCGGACCGTCACCGTCAGCGACGGTGTGCGCCGTGCCGCCGCCGACGCTGACCTTGACCGTCGCCTCGCAGACGGATGTTTTCCCGTCGGATCGCATCGACACGTGATAGGCGTCCACAGTGAACGGTCGCGGTATCGCCGCCATCCCGCGCCGCAGCAGCAGCGTCAGCGATCCGTCGGCCGCTTCGAATTCGTAGCCGCGATGCTCGAGCTCCTTGATCTGCTGCAGCATCGATCGCAGCTGCGGCGTCTCGGCTGAGAGATCGATCCCGAGCTCTTGTGCTTTCATGACGATGTTGCTGCGGCCGGCGAGATCGCTGACTAGCACGTGACGCGTGTTGCCGACCGAGGCCGGATCGATGTGCTCGTAGCTGCTCACGACCTTCTGGACGGCGTTCACATGCGTCCCGCCTTTGTGCGAGAACGCCGCCGCGCCGACCCACGGCAGCCGCGGGTTCGGTCGCAAGTTCGCCGTCTCGTCGACGAACTGCGACAGCTCGGTGAGGGAGCGCAACGAGTCCGGCGGCACGCACGACTTCTTCAGCTTGAAGTGGACGTTCGGAATCACCGCCGTCAAGTTGCAGTTGCCGGTCCGTTCGCCGTAGCCGTTGATCGTCCCCTGCACGTGCGTGGCACCCGCTTCGATCGCGGCGAGCGCGTTGGCGACGCCGAGGCCGATGTCGTCGTGGGTGTGGATGCCGACGCGCGACCGCAGCTCGCTGTGCGCCAGTCGCGTGATCGCGGCGATGTCGGACGGCAGCGATCCGCCATTCGTGTCGCACAGCACGACGAGGTCCGCGCCGGCCGATTCCGCCGCGCGCAGCGTGGCGAGCGCGTACGCGCGATCCTCGGCGAAACCGTCGAAGCAGTGTTCCGCGTCGTAGACGACGACGCGACCGTGCGATTTCAGAAAGCGAACCGTGTCGGCGATCATCGCGAGGTTTTCGTCGGCCGTCGTCTGCAACACTTCGCGGACGTGGAGCAGCGACGTTTTGCCGAAAATCGTGACGACAGGCGTCGCCGCGTCGATGAGCAGCTTCACCTGATCGTCGGCGTCGGCACGGATCTCTTTGCGACGCGTCGATCCAAATGCGGCGAGCCGCGCGCGCGTGAACGTTCGATGCTTCGCCTGCGCGAAGAACTCGATGTCGCGCGGGTTCGACCCCGGCCAGCCGCCCTCCACGAAGTGAACGCCGAACGCGTCGAGGCGCTCGGCAATACGCAGCTTGTCGGCCACGGAGAACGTGATGCCGTGGCCCTGCGTGCCGTCGCGGAGCGTCGTGTCGTAGATCTCGATATCGGGCTGCATGTCCGAGCTGGGCATTATTACCGGGCAGAGCGCTTGCAGTCACGCGGTCAGCCGTATGCGCGCCCGGCCGCTGTTCGCGGTGCTCGCGTATCTCCTCAGCACGCTGCTCGCCGCCGCGTGCGGTCAAGCCTCGATTTCAGTCTCCGCCCCCGACGCGCCCAAATGCCAGGTTACGGTCGACAGCGGCGTGCCGATGGTGCCGGCCGCGGGATCAACGGGCCAAATCGCCGTGAATACCACGCGCGATTGCACGTGGACCGCATCCGCGTCGGCCGCGTGGATCACGATTACGTCGGCGAAATCCGGTCAGGGCAGCGGAGCGGTGAGCTATCGCGTCGACGCGAACGGCGTCCCCGCGTCGCGTCGCGCCGCCATCGACGTCAATGGATCGCAAGTCGCTGTCTCGCAGGAACCCGCACCGTGTAAATTTGCCGTCTCGCCGACGAACACAACCGTTTCCGCCGACGGCGCGACGGTGGGCGTGGCCGTGACGACGCTGACCGGTTGCGGGTGGAGTACGACGTCAGAGTCGAGCTGGGTGCACGTTGCGTCCGGTGCCATCGGCGACGGCAACGGCAGCGCCCGGCTGTCGATCGATGCGAACGCTGGGGCCGCACGTACCGGCACCGCTCGCGTCGCGGATCAGACGATCACGATCCAACAGTCCGCGGTGCCGCCTCCGCCACTGCCTGCACCAACGCCGACACCGACACCAACACCGCCCGCACCGGCACCGGCTCCTGCGCCTTCACCTGCGCCCGCGCCTGGGCCGGCACCAACACCGACACCGACACCGGCACCGGCACCGACACCGGCACCATCGCCGACACCAACACCAACGCCAACACCGGCGCCGACACCAGCACCGACGCCGACACCAGCACCGGCGCCGACACCAACGCCGGCACCTGCGCCGTGTCATTACAACCTGGCGTCGAATAACCAGTCGGTGCCGCCGGGCGGCGGCAGCAACGCGGTGCAGGTGCAGGCTGACGCTGGATGCGCGTGGACGGCGACGTCGAACGCGTCGTGGATCACGATCACGCGAGGCACGTCCGGCACGGGAAACGGATCGGTGACGTACACCGCGGCCGCGAACGGCGGCGCCGCGCGAAGCGGCACGTTGGCGATCGCGGGCGAAACCCTGACGGTGACGCAAGCGGCTCCGCCACCGCCGCCGTGCACCGTCGCGATTTCGCCGGCCAGTCAGAACGTCGACGCAAACGGCGGCACCGGATCAACGACAGTTACCGCGTCCGCGGGGACGTGTTCGTGGAGTGCAACCGCGAACGCGCCGTGGATCACGGTCACGAGCGGCGCATCGGGTACGGGTAACGGATCGGTTGCGTTCGCGGTGGCGTCGAACAGCGGCGCCGCGCGCAACGGCACGCTGACGATCGGCGCTCAGACGTTCACGGTGTCGCAGGCCGCGGCACCGCCGCCGCCACCACCGCCGCCGTGCAGCTTTTCGATCTCGCCGTCGAATCAGAACGTCGATTCAACCGGCGGCAGCGGATCAACGACAGTGACCGCGTCGGCGAGTACGTGCGCGTGGAGCGCCACATCGAACGCGCCATGGATCGCAATCACGAACGGTGCGTCTGGCACCGGCAACGCACCGGTGTCGTTCTCGATCGCCTCGAATAGCGGCGCCGCCCGCAACGGCACGCTGACGATTGCGGGTCAGACGTTCACCGTCTCACAGGCGGCCGCGCCACCGCCGCCTCCACCTCCGCCGCCGTGCACGTTCTCGATCTCGCCGGCGAATCAGTCGACGTCGAACAGCGGAGGGACCGGCACGGTGACGGTGACGGCGTCGGCAAACACGTGCACGTGGAATGCGGCGTCGAACGCGAGCTGGATTACCGTCACGTCAGGCGCCTCGGGGACCGGCAGTGGGACCGTCGGCTTCAGTGTTGCGGCCAACACGACAACCGACGGGACGCAGCCGGCGAGCCGCACCGGCACGATCACGATCGCGGGTCAGACCTTTACGGTCACCCAAGGTCAGTAGGCCGTTTCAGTTCTGGCCGCCCGTGGACGACACCTTGCCCTTTCGTTCGTCGACCAGCCGCTGAAAGTCCGCGTCGTCGAGATACACCATGTCGAGCCACACCTGCAGCATGTCGTCGACGCTGCGTTCGCCGAAGCCCACCCACATGTTCGGGTCGGGATTGCGGCGGTTCGACGTCGTATTGTCGTGGACGCCGATGATGTGGATCATCGTCCCCGCCGGCAAGAGCGGCGCCTCGTCGTCTGCGTATACGTAGTTGATGTGCCAGTTGAAGTCGAAGTGATCGACCGAGCTGAGCACCGTGACCCGATTCGTCTGCGGATCGATCGCTTCGACCGTCATGCCGCGGCCGCGCATGTGCATGTGCGGCTGGAACGCGTCGACGCGCGCGTTGCGCGGCAGGCGGAAGTAGCCGTCGGTGCGCGTCAGCGCGTTCGGCGGCACCTCGAGGTCGTCGTTCGGAATGTTGCGAATCGCGTACGACCGCACCTGATATTTCGGGATGACGCCTTTCGGGTAGAACTTGAACGCGATCGTCGTCTTGTTGTGCTGCTCGGATCCGATCGCGAAGTAGTGCATGTCGAAGCGCAGCTTCGTGCCTTTCTTCAGCAGACGCCCGGTGTTGTCGCCAAAGATGTCGCCGTACTTGCCGACGGCGTACTCGTGCAGCTGCACGCCCGTTTCCGGCGTCCCTTCGGGTGCATCGGGCTCGATCGCGTACACGACGACGTGATGGACGATCTTCGGATTGCTCGGCTTGATCTCCATCGACTTGATCCAGCGATCTTCGGTCAGCGTCATGTCGGCGAACTGATCGATCCACCAGTCCGGGCCGTTCGCGTACATCGTGAAATCGTTCGGCGTCGTCACTTTGAGATCGGGTTCGCCGATGAACCAGTCCGTTTCGGGACGGAACGTCAGCGGCTTCGGCATGTCAGCCGGATTGCCCTGCGGCGCGCCGTGCTCGACCCATTTCGCGATCGTCTGAATCTCGCCGTCGGACAGCGATCGATCGTTTTTGTAGTGGCGGATGCCGACGGTCTTGTCGAGATGCCACGGCGGCATGTCGCGGTTGACGACGCGCTGCTGAATCGATCGCGCCCACGGCCGGACTTCTTCGTACGTCACGAGCGACATCGGCGCCGACGTGCCCTGGTGATGGCAGGTCTGACACGACTTCTGGAAGATCGGGGCGATGTCTCTGGCGAAGGTCGGTATTGTGGATTGCGGATTGCGGGTTGCGGATTGATTGGCGTTTGATCCGCCGACGCTCACGCGCGCTTGCGCATTCGTCCAGCAGCAGTGATAACCAAACTGTCCCGCCGTTTCGCCCGATCCGTCGTCGACGACGGCTTGCAGGATGTAGTCGCCTGGTTCGGAGAACGTCGCGGTGGTGGCTGCTTTCCCGCCCACGAGTTTCGCGCGCTCGGCGCTGAACGTCACGTCACCGGGGCCGCGATATTTCGCCCACAGTACGGTCATGCCGATCGGTTGACCGCGGCGCAGCGGCAACCCATCGTCTGTCGCAGTGACCGTGATCGTCGTCGACTCGCCGGCGGCTCTCACAGCGATCGTTGACGGTTGCAGCGTCACCTTCGGCGGCGTGTTCGAATCGATCTTCTCGCTGTTGCCGCCGCGGGTCGCGCGCTCGTGATCGATCTGCCATACCGGGTTGAGCGTGCCGGCCACTTTCAAGGTCTGGCCGTGAGACGTCAGCGACCACACGAGCTTGCCGTCTTTCGGAAATTCTTTCGGCACGACGACCTTGAAGACATCCTTGTGGCGTCGCGGCACGAAATGCGTCGGTTGCCCGCGATCTCCGCCGGGTTCGAACGCGTTGTCCGGTCCGAGCGCGATGTCGACCGACTCCTCTTCGTTGCGGTTCATGTAGCCGAACCACATGTTGTAGGAGCCGTCGGTGTTCACATCGAATCCCTCGTACGCCGGCGCGACGGGCTGTCCCGTCCAATGATGGACGCCCATCATTTGGGAGACGGTGGGCGATTGCGCTGAAAGCGCGAGCGACGAGACGGTAGCGAGGAGAGCCGCGAGCGTGACCTTCATGATCCCTCCGCGCTGCGGATTATAAGGAAAGCAACCCACAGAACGCACAGAATCCACAGAAACAGGTTCCGTGAGTTGTGCGCGTTCCGTGGTTGCCTCAGGAGCCTTTTCGTTCGGGCAGCGTGAAGACGTACAGCGCGTTACCGCTCGCGGGCGGCTTCACTTCCGGGATGATCGTGCGCGGGACGACACGGGGGCTGCCGCCGCTGGCGCTGCCGGTCGGCACCGCGATGTACTCGCGACCGTTGACGCTGAACGCAATCGGCGATCCCTGGACGGTCGTCGCGAGGCGCGTCTGCCACAGCGTCTCGCCCGTCTTGACGTCGAACGCGCGGAAATTGCGGTCGAGATCGCCGACGAAACCGACACCGGTTGCCGTCGTCAGAACCGAGGTGAGAAACGGCACGCGCTGTTCTTTGCTCCACACCTCCTTCATCGTCCTGACGTCGAAGGCGGCAAGCTTGCCGACGTTGCCGTCCGTGCCCGGCATCTCGAAGAAGCGGCGATCCGCGCCGGTGCCGCCGGAGCCGTTCGACGGATCGATGACGCGGCCTCGCATTTCCATGCACGACTGGCTGAGCGGGATGATCACCGTGCTGGTCGGCGGGAAATAGCTCATCGCCTGCCAGTTGTGACCGCCTTCGGTGCTCGGGCACGACTGCACCCACTCATTGACCTTCTGCTCGACGATGTCGGCGCGGTACTGCGGCGATCCCGTTTTCGGATCGATCGAATCGAAGACGTTTTGGAAGAGCGTTTCCCTGTGTGCGACGTACTTCCCGGTGCGGCGATCGAGTTTCCACAGGATGCCGGCCTTGCCGATCGTGAAGACGTACTTGTCGGCGCCGATGTCGATCAGCACGCGCTCGAAGACCTCGTCGAGATCGAGCGATTCGCCGGGCGCGTGTTGATAGTGCCACGCGAGGGTCCCGTCCTTTGGATGCAACGCGAGCGTCGAACTGGTGTAGAGCGCGTTGTCGAACGCGGAGGTGCCGCGGCTCGCGCGCATCCACGGCTTCGCTTGCGCGGTGCCCCAGTAGGTGAGATCGAGATCGGGGTCGTAGCTGCCGGCGATCCACGATTCGCCGCCCACACGCAGATTGTCCGGCAGCTTGCCCCAGGTGTCGCCGCCCGGCTGACCGCTTTTCGCGATCGTGTTGAACTTCCACAGCTGCTTGCCGGTCTGCGCGTCGTACCCGCTGATCCAGCAGCCGTCGTTGCCGTACCGATCGCACCCGACGAGGCCGTTGACGACGACGCCTTTGATCACGATCGGCCCCGCGGTGTTCGCGTAGCCTTTCGTGCGATCGGCGATCGGCGTCTCCCAGATCTTCTTGCCGGTGCGCCCGTCGAGCGCGACGAGGCGCGCGTCGGTCGTCGCGACGAACACTTTGTCGCCGCCGAGCGCGATGTTCCGCATCGCGGCGAGACCGATCATCTGGTTCGGACCGACGTGGTTCTCCCAGATCATCTCGCCGGTCCTGCCATCGATCGCCTGCACGATGTTCATCGTGTTGACGAGATACACGACACCGTTGTGCACGAGCGGTGACGTCTCGTTGCCCTGGCCTTCGTTCATCGGCGACACCCACGCGAGCTGAAGCTCGCGCACGTTGTCGCGCGTCACCTGCGTCAGCGGCGTGTGGCTCCACCCGTAGTAGTTGCGGCGCACCATCAACCAGTCAGCGGGATCGGGATTGCGCAGCATCTCATCGGTGACCGGGACGAAGTTCTTCACCTCGCCGTCGAGCGTCACGCCGAGCGGACCGGCATTGGCGTTGGCGCCTCCACGTCCACCTCGTCCCGCCGGCGTATCGCTCGATGTGGTCGGTGACGGCGCCGGCGCCTGCGTCGTTCCGGCCAGCATGTTGTTCGCCTGCAGGATGTACGCCGCGACAGCGGTGTACTCCTGCGGCCTCAGGCTGGGCGCGTCGGGCGGCATCGTCGCAGAGATGAAGTCGATGAGATCTTTCGGCGTGCGCGCGCGCCACGTGTTGCGGAAGTTCGTGCCGGCGAGTTGCGGCGCCTCGTTGCGCCCGGCCATGTCCGGCATGTGGCAGCTCGCGCAGCTCGCGGCGTAGACCTGCGCGCCGGCCGCCGCCTGCTCGCGCGTGAGCGTCTGACCCTGGCTTTGCGCGCTCAGCGCGGCGACGATGAGCGCAGCACTCGCGGAAATCGCAAAGACGATTCGTTTCATCGCTTGGTCTCCTGCGGGAGCAGCCATCCCCATAAATTGCCGTCCGGCGCTTTCTCGCTGTGCACCTGCACGTACAGGTGGCCCTTCTCGAGGTCGACGACCTGGGCCGGCGTCAGATCAACCGTGCCTGTGATCGTGCCGCTGGCCTGTTTCGTCACGCTCACATCAAAGGCCACCGGTCCACGGACGCCCGCCACCGGGCTCTTGTGCACCTGCGCGATCGTCGCGGGCGACTTCAATCCTTCGAACGTTCCAGTGATGGAGAGTTTGGTTCCGGCCAGCGTCGCGGTCACCGAGCCGTGGCCGGCAACGGTCGCCTGCATCGTCAGATCGATCGGCACTGGCGCGAGCCGCGCTTTGAAGGTGCGCGGCGGCTGCGCGCTGACGGCCGCCGTCGTCGCGATGATCGCAAGTGCGCTCACAATTCGACTGCGATGTTTCATACGTACGCGTAGTTATACTCGAAAGCCCAGACCCATGCGTTACGCAAAGCCACTGCTGGTCAGCACCGCGATCGCGACCGCGATCCGGCTCGTCGTGCCGATCGCGCTCGAGTCGGGCGGTGAGCGGTACCTGTATCACGCGATGGGTACGTTTTTCCCGTTCGCCGGCTGTCCGACCTTTCAGTGCTTTCGATTCGGCGCGCCGCTTCTCGCGTCGCTGCTGCCGATGCAGACGATCGATGCGTTCATCCTGCTCGGGTGGGCGGCGACCGCGATCACGGGCGTGATGATGTGGCACGTCGCCAGGCATTTCGGCTTCTCCGATCGCGCCGCGATGTCATGCGTGCTCGCGTTCTGGTGCACGTGGGCGCCCCTCGCGGCGGCGCACGAACCGCTGCTGCTGCCCGATCCGTTCCAATTGCTGTGGAACGTCACGGCAATCCTCCTACTGTTGCGCCGCCGCTACACGTCGGCACTCGTTCTGCTTGTCGCCGGCGCGTGCATCAAGGAAGGTCCCGTGGCGATGCCGTTCATCTACACGGTGTACGTCATCTTCGCTGACGAACGACCGCGTCCGTCACCGGCATGGCTGGCGGTATTGATCGCGGCGCCGACGCTGACGTGGGTCATCGCACGTCGCGTGTTGATTGCGACATTCCGGTACAGTGCCCCGGGCGACGCCGCGTACATTCGCAATCTGTACACGCTGCATCTGTGGCTCGATCAACTCGGACCGTGGCCGCGCAATGTGGCGATCGCGCTCTTCTACGTGTTCGCGGGGTTCGGCGCGATGTGGATCGTGGGCATCCTGGGCCTGCTTCGCGATGCCGACCGTCGTGTGCGCGTACTCGCGATGGCGACCGCGCCGGCGATGATCGGCATGGCGCTGCTCCAGGAGCCGCACCGGGCGATCAACATTTACTCCTACGCGATCGTGCTCCCGAGCGGTCTTGCGCTGGCCGCGCTGCCGGACGGCATCGCGGCCGCAGTCCTCGCGACGAGCGCCGCCCTCACGCTGCGCATGGCCGCCAAAATTTCGTGGTTGCCGGACGTGCGCGTCATCGGCGCCGCGCTGATCGTCGCCGCCGCGGCCGCAGTCGTCGCGTTTCGACGTGCGCACGCGCCGCGCCGCCTCGAGTCAGACGTCCGCGAATCAGGTACCGCGCTTCCGCGCGCCGTTATTCTCACGGGAGTCATCATTCTCGTCGCAGCGACGTCCCGGTTTGTCGTCGCGCGCACGACGACGAGCGAGACGACCATCGCGGCGCCTCCGGGCGCGACGATTGCCGACGATGATTTCGGGACGCCGGGGATCGCCGTCGCGCCGGACAACGATCGCATCGTGTTCGTCGTTCGCACGGCGGACGGCGCGGCGCGGTTATGCATCCATTCGCTGTCGTCAGGCGTCGATCGCGTGCTGCCGGGAACCGACGGCGCCAGCGCGCCGTTTTGGTCGCCGGCCGGCGAGGCGGTCGGATTCTTCGCCGCATCCCGCCTGAAGGTGATCGATCTCGGTAGCGGCGTCGTTCGGACGATTGCGCCGGCGACGGATCCGCATGGCGCGTCGTGGTTCGGCGAGACGATCGTGTTTGCGGCGACACCCGGCGGTGGACTGAAACGTGTCTCGTCCACCGGCGGCGCGGTCGCCGACGTCACCGTCGTCGACGGTGCCACCTCTCATCGATGGCCGGCGTTCCTTCCTGACGGCCACCACTTTCTGTTCGTCGAACGCGGTGCGCCTCCGGCGTTCGATCGCGTCCGGCTCGGGTCGCTCGCGTCACCATCGACGACGACGGTCCTGGAGACTGCGGTCGAAGCGCCGACGTTCGTCGCGTCGGCGGACGTGATGGTCTTCGGCTCGTACGACACCATTCGCCTTCAGCTCTTCGACACACGGCGGCTCATGTTCACGCCGCTGCTCATCCTCCTCACGTCTCACGTGGCCGAATCTCCAGGATTTGCGCGCGCAGCCGTGTCGGCCTCGGATCGCACCCTGGCATACGCCCGCACGACCGCCATGACGCGGTTGCAGGACCGCAATCGCGACGCTGGATTGTTCTGGTTCGATCGATCCGGGCGGCGTGAGGCAGCCTCGGCAGAAGATCGCGTGCGACTTGTCGCGACCACATCAAGCGCTGCGACGCAGGTTCGGTCCGCGTCCGCCGTCCATGCGCAACTGTCGCCGGATGGTCGCTTCGTCGCGTACTCGGCCCGCGACCGAGAATTCAACGAGGTCTACGTCGAACCGGTACCGGCGACCGGACAGCGGTGGTTGGTATCGAACGACGGCGGCGATCAACCGCGATGGCGTGCTGACGGCCGAGAGTTGTTCTACGTCGCCGAGAACCGTTTTCTGATGTCTGTCGCCATCGCCGACGCGCCCACATTCCAGCCCGGTCAGCCGGTGCGCATCCTCGATCAACCGATCGTGCGCGCTCCGATCGGATCGTTCGAGTACGCGGTCTCGGCCGACGGCAATCGATTCCTGTTGAACCTGATTACGGATCCACCGCAGAGCGCGGCGATCGACGTGCTTCGCGGCTGGCGCTACTCAACCTTTCGGTGAGCCCAGCTTGGGCAGCTCGGTCTGCGGTGAGTGGACCTCGTAGAGGGCGCCCGTCGCGTCGAGACTATATTTCGCGACCGCGTCGGTCACGTCGTTGCCGTACAGGTCGACCGAACCTTTGACCATGTCGTCGTTGTTCTTCTGCTGGTCGTCGAATACGGCGGAGGTATCGAGCGTCGTCGACGCCATCGTCACGGTCCGATGGTGACGCGTCGAGAGGGAAAGAATTGCGCACACCATCACCGTTAGGACAGTTGCCACCACCAGTGCGCTGACGAGGACTTTCACCAAACCTCTCCGCCGGCTGGAGTTGCAACCGAAATGCCAGTGGCGCAACCGTTGCAGGGCTTGAAGGCGTGTTGCAACAGCGCCTGGATCAGCTGAGAAAAGAATGGAACCGTGCGCGCCAGGAACACCCACGCATCGTCGTCGGCGTCATGTCCGCGGTCGGCGTGTTCTGGCTGCTCGTCTTTCTCAGCAGCATCTGGTACGTCGTCGATCTGCGCCGAGGGTTACCCGACGATGACGCGATTCAGAAGATCGGGGACATGCAGCAGTCGACGGCGGTGTTCGACGCCAACGATCGCCTCGCGTTCACGATCTATGAAGAACAGCGCATTGGCGTCCCGTTCGATCAGATTTCACCGAACCTCATTCGCGCGTTGATCGCGATCGAGGACCAGCGGTTCTACGATCATCACGGGTTCGACACGCTGCGGATCATGTCCGCCGCGTTGACCAACGTCCGGCATTTTCGTGTGGTCCAGGGCGCGAGCACGATCACACAACAATTGGCGCGACAGAGTTTCCTGAATCCGGACAAGACATTCCGCCGAAAGCTCCAGGAGTTGATCCTCGCCGCGCGCATCGAGCACACGTACTCGAAGCAGCGGATTCTGGAGTTGTATCTCAACAAGGTGTACTTCGGCGACGGGTTGTACGGCGCCGAAGCGGCCTCTCGCGGCTATTTCGGGAAGCACGCGTCCGAGCTCGACGTCTCCGAAGCCGCGATGCTCGCCGGCCTCGTGAAATCGCCCTCGACATATGCGCCGACGGCCAACTACAAACGCGCGATGATGCGGCGGAATGTGGTGCTGCAGGCCATGGTCGACAGCAGCGCGATTCCGAAGAACGTGTGGCAGTCGGCACGAAGCGAAAAGATCGCGCTGCATGACGGGCTGCGGTCGGAGGAGCCGCACGGACAGTATTTCAAGGAACAACTGCGCCGCGAACTGGTCGATCGGTTCGGCTGGCAACGCGTCTACCAAGGCGGCCTGCGCGTCTATTCGACGATCGATCTCGCGCTCCAGACGACGGCGGAGCAGTCGGTGACGGATCAGATCAAGGCGATCGAAGAGCGGCGCGCGAAATACAAAAAGCTGTCGAATGACGAGCCGCTGCAAGGCGCGCTCGTCGCCATGGATCCGGAGACAGGCCACATCCGTGCGATGGTGGGCGGCCGGGACTTCGATCAGAGCCGATTCAACCGAGCGGTGCAGGCGAAGCGGCAACCCGGGTCGGCGTTCAAGCCGTTCGTGTACGCCGCGGCGCTCGAGGCCGGTTACACGCCGGCGACGCTCATCGAGCACCTGAACGATCCGATCTCGACGCTGCAAGGGGCGTGGACTCCGGAAGACGAGCATCTGACCGGCGACTCGATCACGATGCGCGCGGCGCTTCGCACGTCGAGCAACCGCGCCGCCGTGCAGATGCTGCAGCAGATCGGAATTTCGCGAGCCGTCGCGTACGCGAAGCAACTCGGCGTCGGCGACGTGCCGAGCGTACCGTCGCTGGCGCTCGGCTCCGGCGAAGTGACGCTCGAGTCAATGACTGCCGCGTACGCCGCGTTCGCGAACCACGGCCTCGTGCCGAAGCCCGTGATGATCCGCCGTGTCGAGGATCAGCAGGGCACGCTGTTGTACCAGAACGAAGATGCGTCGACGCGCGCGATCAGCGATGTCACGGCGTTCCTGATGTCATCGATGCTCGCCGACGTGATCAACGCCGGCACCGCGGCGGGCGCGCGCAAGATCGGCTTCACCTTGCCGGCCGCAGGCAAGACGGGGACGACGAACGATTTCAACGACGCGTGGTTCGTCGGCTACACACCGCACCTGGTGACCGGCGTCTGGGTCGGCTTCGATCAACCGCACACGATCCTGCCGCGCGGCTTCGCTGCGGACCTCGCCGTCCCGATGTGGGCGAAGTTCATGAAAGTCGCCACGAAAGGCGACAAGCCGGACTGGTTCCTGCCGCCAGCCGGCGTCTCATCCGCCATCGTCTGTCGGATGTCCGGCAAGCTCGCCACCGACGGCTGCCAGGACGTCGAGGTGGTGAACAACCACGATGAAGTCGAGCATCGCTCGATGGTCTACACCGAGTACTTCGCGCGCGGCACCGAGCCGACCGAGTACTGCGATCTCCATCCGACGCGCGGCATCATGTCGAAGATTGCGACGGCGATCGGCATCGAGACGCGCCCGGAACCGGTGCGCATCGACAACGCCACGATCCCGCCGCCGACCGCGACGAGCGGCGTCGATCCGACGATTGCCCCGGCGCCAACGGTCGAGAAGAAGAAGCGCGGTTTCTGGGGACGCCTCTTCGGCCTGGGCAAAGAGGACGACAAGAAAGACGAAGACAAGAAGAAGCCGCAGTAGAGATAAGATTTGGCTCTGTGCTGCGCGAATTCCAGGGCCATCGGCGGAATCTCGATCTGCTGCGGCGCTCGATCGAGCGCGGCACGCTGCCGCCGAGCCTGATCTTTGCCGGACCGGCGCCCGAGAAGCGCGACATTGCGCTGGCCGTGGCGGAGGCGTTGAACGGTGACGATCCGCGGATCGCACGCGGCGCGCATCCTGACGTCCTGATCATCGAGCCGGGCGACAACGGCTCCATCAAAATCGAACAGGTCCGCGACGCGATCGATCGCGCGATGTATCGCCCGTTCGAAGGCAAGCGGCGCGTTGTCATCATCGACGAGGCTGATGCGCTGGTCGATGCCGCGCAAAATGCGCTGCTCAAAACGCTCGAAGAACCCCCATCCTCGTCGATCTTCATCCTGGTCGCGGCGCGTCCCGACATGTTGCTCGCGACGGTCCGATCGCGCTGCATCCGGTTGACGTTTCCGCAGAGCACCGCGACCGAGATCGACGA
>DASREL010000176.1:0-20764 GCA_035652075.1 Vicinamibacterales bacterium | reverse complement strand
AAGTTCGTCGGCACCTCGAAGTATTCGTACGGCACCGTGCCGGTCGCCGGCAGCGGATAGTCCTCCTGCATCGCGAGGACCACGTCCGGCTTGCCAATCATCCAGCCGTCGGCATACTGCGGCGCCGCGGGCAGATCTTTCTTGTCGCCTTCCGGCGCGCCCGCCATCGCCCACTTCAGGATCGTGTCCTTCTCGACCGCCGTCAGGCGCCGATCGTTCAGGAACTCTCCGTACGACGGATCCGCATGCCACGGCGGCATCGTCCCGTTGCTGACGCGCGTGGCGATCGAACGGACCCACGGACGCGCGTCGGCGTACGTGATCAACGACATCGGCGCGATTTCGCCGGCGTGATGACATGACGCGCAGTTCTTGTAAAGGATGGGTGCCACGTCCTTGCTGAACGTCGGAGCCTGGGGTGCCTCCGATGCCTGACGTGCCTGGAGTGCTGGTGCTGCCGTGCTCGTGGTCGGCTGATCGACCGTAAACGTGAACGCGGTGAACTGCATTTCTTCCCACGTCTGATCGCCCCACGTCACATCTTTCGTCGGATCCGGATTCGCCTTGTTGCCCGTCGAGTTGTCGTACCACGCGGACGTGCGGAGCTTCGTTCCTTTCGCGAGGTGGATCGGCTCCTTGAACACGTAGTCGGTCTGCCAGTTGAAGTCGTACTTCGGCACGTTGAGGATCAGCTTCTCGGTGCCGTCGGGCGTGATCTCGCGCACTTCCCAGCGCTTGCCGCGCAGGTGCGTGTGCGGCAGCGCGCTCCACAACGTGACGTCCTCGCGGATCGTCATCTCCGCGTCGACGCGCGATTCCGGATCGCCCGCCTTCAGCACGAAGTTCTGATTCTGCAGCGGCAGCACCAGCACTTCCTGCTTCGGCTTCTCTTTCGCGAAGACCAGGCCGACGCTTGACCGATCGGTGCCCGGCTTGCCGTTGGTCGTGTAGTGCATCTGGAAGGAGAACGTCGTTCCAGCGGGCACTCGCAGCGCGGTCCCGGGCTGATACACGCGGACGCCCTGACCCGGCGCGAAGCCGCCGAGCCATGCGCCGGGCTGCCGCGGCGCCGGGCGATCGTTCTCGTCGCGCTTGCGCTTGATCTCGTCCGGCGTCGGCGCCTTGCCCATGCCAGGTCCGAACGCGAACGCCGTGATCCGCTTCGGCGCTTCAGGCGATCGCATCGTGATGATGATGTGGTGGACGACGGCGCGATTCCCTGGGCGCACTTCGAGCGCCTGGATGTATTTGTCCTCGGTGAAGTTCGTCGGCACGTCGAAGTTCTTGTATTCGAGCGTCCCGCTCGCCGGGATTGGATAATCCTCCTGCATCGAGAGGACGACGTCTGGCTTGCCGACCATCCATCCCTCGGCGTACTGCGGCGGCTTCGGCAGGTCGGTCGCGGCGCCTTCCGGCGCCCCGCCGCGTGCCCACTTGATCAGCGTGTCCTTCTCCGCCGGCGTCAGACTGCGGTCGTTCAGGAACTCGCCGATCTTCGGATCGGCATGCCACGGCGGCATCGTGCCGTCGGCGACACGCGTCGCGATCGCACGCGCGTACGGCCGGGCCTCGGCATAGTTCTGCAACGACATCGGACCGATTTCGCCCGGCCGGTGACAGTTCGTGCAGTTCTTATAGAGGATCGGCGCGACGTCCTTCGAGAACGTGGGGACCTGGGGCGCCTGGGCTGCCGGTCGTGCCTGGGGTGCTACACCCGCAGCGCACACGGACACCAAGGCAGCGAGCATCGTGCGATTCATCAAACACTCCTCTGGCGGATCTCAGCAATTATAAGTAATACGTGAGACGGGGCCGAGGAGTTTTCTCAGGGCTGTCTGGGGGTCAGCGTTTCTTGCCGCCCTTACGCTTGCGGGACCCGCCTTTGCGCTTCCGAGGGACCTTGCCGCCGGCTTTGCGCGCTTCAGACAGGCCGATTGCGATCGCCTGCTTCCGGCTCTTCACCTTCTTGCCCGAGCGGCCCGACTTCAACGTGCCGTGTTTGCGCTCGTGCATCGCGCGCTTGACCTTCTGTTGAGCTTTCTTGCCGTATTTCGCCATAGGCAAGAAGATAGCAAGCGATGTACCTCGGGTTGTCGCGGCCTCACCGCTTGAATCCTTTCGGACGGCAGCGCTAGGATCGCTGCATGACGGCCGGGGCTTCGCCGACAACCGAGTCCGTTCACAAACCCCTCGCTTTGATCGTTGACCGCGACGCCGATACTCGGCAGATGTATGCGGAGTACCTGCGGCCCCAGTGCGATGTCGACGAGGCTGAAGACGGCCGCGAGGCGCTCGCAAAGGCGCTGACGCGCCACCCCAACATCGTCATCACCGAAACGCGGCTGTCCGGCATCAGCGGTTATGACTTGTGCCGGCTGCTCCGCGACGACGTGCTGACGAAGGACATCGCGGTGTTGTTCGTGACCGGCGACGCCTACGCGCAAGACGTGATCCGCGCGCAAACCGTGGGCGCCGACGGCGTACTCGTCAAGCCGTGCTTGCCCGACGAGTTGGCGCGGACAATACGTGAGGTGCTGCAGAAATCGGCCGGTCCGCGTGCGGTCAGCGCGGCGCCGCCGCCACCCGGACTGGCGGCTCGCCCCACGTCGCGACGCGTGATGCTCAGTCGCGCGCACCAACGTGTCGTCACGACCGAGCCGCCGCTGCCGCCGCCGACGGTCGTGTGCCCCTCCTGCGACGAGCCGTTGAGGTTCACGCGGAGCCACGTGGGTGGAGTCAGCGAACGGCACAAGGAACAGTGGGATTATTTCGAGTGTCCGGCCGGTTGCGGCGTGTTCCAGTATCGTCAGCGCACGCGCAAGTTACGACGCGTGTCGTAGCACGCCGGCGAATGCGTCGACGAGCGTTCGATCGCGCCACCCCTTCGAGGCTTCATCGGACAACACGTTGAGCGCTTCGTCGCGCGGCTGCGCTTGGCGATACGGCCGCTCGGTGGTGAGCGCGTCGAACACGTCGACGATGCTGACGATCTGCGCAAGCAGCGGGACCTGTGTGCTCTTCAGGCCATCCGGGTACCCGGTGCCGTCGAGCCGCTCGTGATGCGAGCGCACGATCGGTCGAACGTTCTGCAGTGACCGCAGGCCGGCGCACAACCCATCGCCGATGATCGGATGTTCGCGCATGACGCGCGACTCCACCGGATCGAGCTTCCCTTCTTTCAACAGCACCGCGTCGGGCACTCCGATTTTGCCGATATCGTGCAGGAATCCGCCGCGCTCGAGCGCATGGAGGTCTTCATCGTCGAGTCCGAGCGACTGTCCGAGCGTCGTCGCGTAGTTCGCCAGCCGCTCACAATGCCCCTGCGTGTTCGGATCGCGCGCTTCGATCGTGGCGCCGAGACCGAGGATCACCGCTTCGGCCGACTCCAGCTCGTCGGTCTGACGTTTCAACTTGACGAGCGATCGGATGCGCGCGTGCAACGTCGCCGAGTCGAAGGGCTTGCCGAGGAATTCGTCGGCGCCCGCATCGATGCCTTCGAGACGCTGTTGTCGATCGGTCTGCGACGTGACGATGACCACCGGGATAAAGCGCGTGGCGGGATGGCCTTTCAACTTGCGACACACGTCGAAGCCGCGTCCGTGCGGCGATAGCAGGTCAAGGACCACGAGATCGGGAGGCGTCGTCGTGCAGACACGCAAGGCTTCGTCGCCGCTGCTGACGATGGTGACGCGGTGACCTTCGCGCGTGAGCAATCGCTTCAGCAACCGCGCCGTGACTTCGTCGTCGTCTGCGATGAGAATGGATGCCGCCAGCTGGTCCGTCACGCCAGTACCGGAGTACTGCAAATGTCTTGCTCAGCTATCGGCCGTGGTAACGTTCTTGCTGAGATGCCGGTGGAAAGTTCAGATTGCGTGGAGGTTAGACGATGCGATTCGTAGTGGCGGCATTGATCTTCGCCGTGGCAGCAGACATCTCAACGAAGGAAGCAAACCGGATCAAAGAGGCAGCGACGGTGCTGCAGGAGATCCACTCGGTTCCCGACAAAGACATCCCGCAGGATCTCTGGGACAAAGCGCAGTGCGTCCTCGTCGTGCCTGGGTTGAAGAAGGCCGCGTTCATCGTGGGCGGTGAATACGGCAACGGGTTGATGAGCTGTCGCGAGAACGGCGCCTGGAGCGCCCCGATCTTCATGCAGGTCGGCAAAGGCAGCTGGGGTTTGCAGATCGGCGCGCAGTCGATCGATCTCGTGCTGCTCGTCATGAACAAGCAAGGCATGGAGAAAATGCTGCGCAACAAGACGTCGCTCGGCGCCGAAGCGTCCATTGCCGGCGGTCCGGTGGGACGCGATGCGCGCGCGGCGACCGACGCCCAGCTGAAAGCCGAAATCCTCTCGTACTCGCGGACGCAGGGGCTCTTTGCCGGGATCAATTTATCGGGCGGCGTGGTGAAGCCCGACACTGACGACAACACCGATCTCTACGGCAACGGCGTCACCGTGCAGGATGTCGTGATTGCGGGGAAAGTGGCTCCGCCAGCGGTGACGGAGCCGTTCATGTCGGCGCTGAAGAAACGCTAACGTCGGCGCGATCGTCCCCGGTCGGCTGCGGCAGCGCGTCGCGTACTTCCGCGCGCTGCCCGCATCCGCCGCGGCGCCTCTTCTTGTTCCTCGTCCTCGCCGCCTTCCGCGGCCGCCTGGTTCACAAACGACTCGGCAATCTGCGTCAGCTTTTCGTCCGTCTGCTTTTCTTCTTCGAGGGTTTCCTCGAGCAGCGACGCGACGTCGTCTTTTCCGAGCACGTTAGCCCAGGTGCGCATGGTGCCGTAGCCGGCAATCTCGTAGTGCTCGACCTTCTGCGCCGCCGCAATCATCAGCGCGTCGCGCGTCGCATCGTCCTCGGCCTCGCGAATCATCTCGTCGCCTTCGGCGATGAGGTTCTTCATGCCTTTGCAGCTCTTGCCGCGTGCCGGCATGCCGAGGTGTTCGAATACCTGTTCGAGCCGTTCGATGTGCTCTTCGGTCTGGCGAAGATGCTCCTCGAACGCCATCTGCAGTTCTTCCGAACTCGCTTTCTTTGCGAGTTTCGGCAGCGCCTTTGTGAGTTGCTTTTCAGCGTCGTACATGTCTTTCAGCTCGTCTTGCAGTAGCTCGTTCAACGAATCAAGAGTTGGCATGCGCCCGCACGAAGCAAGAGTCGTGCGAATCGAAGAGCGTCGAAAACGGCCGGGCCTGCGTCGATCGGCACCAAATCTGCAGCAATTAACTACAGGAGGCAAAAGAACCCATGCGTTTACTGAAAGTTGTTTGCTGTGCTGCGGCGATTACTTTGTGTCTCGCCCCGGGCGCGCGGGCGGACGAATGGAACAAGAAGACCTTCCTGACCTTCAGCGGACCAGTACAGATTCCTGGCGCGACGCTGCCGGCGGGCACGTATCAATTCCAGCTGGCCGATCCCGACATGGCCCGCCACGTCGTGATGGTGTCGAACAAAGAAGGCACGAAGATCTACGGCATGTTCATCACGATTCCAAACGATCGGCTCGACACGCCGGATGAGAACGTAGTGATGTTCGGAGAAGCGCCAGCCGGTACGCCGCAAGCCGTCCAGGCCTGGTGGTATCCGGGCGACCGCATCGGCGAAGAGTTCGTGTATCCGAAGTCACAGGCAGTGGCGATTGCGAAGGCGAACCACAAAGAAGTGCTCGCGACGGACGCTGACCTGAACAGCAATGGCAGCGAGAGCGAACGTCACGCGTCGCTGAAGGGTTCGAAGGTCTCGCACGTCGACGAAAACGGCAACATGAAGGGCGAAGTCGCCGCCACCAATACGGCCGACAGCGTCGCCCAGAACAACAGCCGACCGGCCGCGACGACGGCACAGTCGACGACCGCGCAGTCGACGACCGCGCAGTCCACGACCGCGGCGCCGGCGAACACCGTTGACGGTCGCGACATGAACTCGGCGAAGGCCTCGACGACCACTGCGTCCGCGGCGACCACGACCGCGTCGAAGAACGCGAAGGCGTCCACGACGACGGCCTCGTCGAAGCGATCGAACGCAACGGTGGGGACGTCGGGCCAGGCGAACAACAACACCGCGGCCAACAACACCGCGAACAACGACACGTCGAGAAACGGCAAACGCAACCGTAAGAGCCTGCCGCGGACGGCGAGTCCGTTGGCGCTGATCGAACTGCTGAGCGGCTTGGCGCTCGCCGGCGGCTTCTCGGCGCGCGTCCTCCGCACCGCTCGAGCGAACTAATGCGACAGGCTGGATAGGCAGGAGAGGCAGGACGGGCAGGAGAGGCGGGAAAAAACCGGAATGAAGATCACCGCTCTCGCATTAGCGTTGCTTTTCCTTCCTGCCCTTCCTGCCCGTCCTGCCCTTCCCGCCGTTCCTGGTCTTCCTGCCTTTCCCGCCCTTCAGCCCCCCACCTTCCACACCACCTCCAGCGAACTTGTCGTCCTGCCGGTCGTTGTCACTGACAAGCACGGCGGCTACGTCACGGACCTGCCGCGGGATTCGTTTGGCGTGTACGACAACGGACGCAAGGTGGACGTCCAGTTGTTCAGTAACGAAGACACCCCGGTGACCGTCGGCCTGATCGTCGACGCGAGCAGCAGCATGGCGCGCAAGATCGGCGAGGTCATTGCCGCGACGCTGGCGTTCGCGAAGTCGAGCAATCCGGACGACGAACTGTTCGTCATCCGCTTCAACGACGACGTGAAGGACGTGATGGGCGATTCGACGACGTTGCACGCCGCTGACGTCGAGGCGCTTCAGCAGGTATTGATGTCGATCCATCCGGCTGGCCGGACCGCGTTGTATGACGCGCTCATGGAAGGTTTCGAACGGCTCGATCGCAGCGAGCGCGGGCGCAAGGTGCTGATTCTGATTAGCGACGGCGGCGACAACGCCAGCGTCGCGACCGCCGACCGCGTGCTCGAGCGCGCGCGCAAGTCGAACGCGGCGATTTACACGATCGGGATCTTCGACGACATGGATCCCGACCGCAATCCACGGCTCCTCAAATCGCTCGCCGAGACGACGGGCGGCGAGCGCTTCCTGCCGAAATCTGCCGGGCCGTTGCTCGCGGCGTGCCAGCGTATCGCGCGCGAGATTCGCGCCGGCTACACAATCGGGTACGCGCCGCCGGATCACGACGGCTTCTTCCATCGCGTGCGCGTGACCGTGCCGCCGATCGACGGCCATACGCTCAGCGTGCGGACGCGGCCCGGCTACTTTGCCGACGCGCACGACCAATGACGCGACACGCTCTGCTGACGTGGCTCGAACGCACGCTCATCGTCATCGGCGTCGCGCTCGGCATATGGTGCGCGAAGATCTGGCTCGTCGCGCGCTACACGCAATCGCTGCCGATCCCGGAGCAATACGTCCACGTCGGGACCACCGGCTCCATCCCGCCGACACCTGCGCCGGGCAGCGTCATCGGGCGATTCGAGGTGCCGCGACTGCACCTGTCGTCTGTCGTGCTCGAAGGCAGCGACGATGCGACGCTCGCGAAAGGGGCGGGACACATCGAAGACACGCCATTTCCAGGCGAGCCGGGCAACATCGGCATTGCCGGTCACCGCGATACGATCTTTCGTCCGATTCGTTACGTGAAGATCGGTGACGAGATGGATCTCAAGACCGCCGATCGCGTGTATCGCTACCGCGTGACGAAAACGTTCATCGTCAAACCAGAGGACGTGTACGTCCTCGATCCCACACCGACACCGACGCTGACACTCGTAACATGCTGGCCGTTCGAATTCATCGGCCACGCGCCGAAGCGGTTCATTGTGCAGGCTGAATTGGCAGGTGAGGCAGGTAGGGCGGGTGGGGCAGGTAAGGCAGGTGAGGCTGGTAAGCCGGGTCGGTAAGAGCTCTTCCTACCTGTCCCACCCGCCCTACCTGCCCCACCTGCCCTACCTGCCCTACCTGCCCCACCCGCCCCCCCGCCCTACTGCTTCGTCACCACCACCGAAAAATATCCGCCGTTGTCGCCGACTTCGTTGTCGTTGACGCCGAGCATCAAGCGACCATCGGCGGGCATGACGATCGGTTGCGTGTTCGATCCGATCGGGAACGCAGGCGCGTTGCCGACTTTGCCGATCAATCCGCCGACCGGCATGACCGGCACCGGATAGCTGCCGTTGCGGACTGCGCCGTTGCCGTCGGGGCCCGCGGTCTGGCCGTTGCTGTGGCCGAACGTGATTTCTCCGGTTGCGTGGAACGCCACGCGATCACCCTTCTTGACGGTGATGCCGGTGTCGCTCCATTGCTGATTCGCCATCACGCGCACTTCGCCAGGCTGCGCCGGCGGCGCGGCGGTCCCCGACGTGCCGACAGCCGTCGCCGACGGACCGTTGTAGTTGTACGCCGTGCGCGCCGCCTGCGGATTCAGATAGACGCGTGCGACGTCGTGGATCGCGTAGCGCTGCTCCTCGCCCGCCTGGTTGCGCCACACGAGGGTGTTGCCGTTGACGAGGTTGACGAGCGTGCCGGTCTGCGCCTGACCGTTGCGCAGCGCGAGCAACTGACCGCTCGCCGGCACCTGTTGCAGCTCGTTGGCCGACGGCTGCCCGCCCGCGAAATCGATCACCGCGACCTGGTTCTCGGGGATCGATTTTTCCTGCCCGTTGCCGAGTCCGACATTGAATTGATTGTCGATGAGGTTGTTGTTGTCTCCGCCGTGATGGACGACGGTGCCACTCTGCCGCTGACCGTTGGTGAGAATGAACGTGGCTTGTTCTTGCGCGAGCACGAAGGCGCTGGCGCACGCGAACACCGCCAGGCCGAAGACGAAGCGACGCATGGTCCCTCCTTGTGCTGTTCGTGACAGCAAAGAAGGGACCAGCCCGCTCTTAGAATTTCACGCCGACCCCGAGTTGGACGCGGTTCGTTTTCAGCGCGACCGTATCGGCCACCGCGCTCGTCGTGCTGAGCACCGCACCGAATCGATAGCTCGCGTCGATGAGATAGCGCGATCCGACGTCGACGTGAGCGCCGAGGCCGAACATCACGAACGCTTTCGTCTCTTGGCCGTTGAGATCGCTGCCGAGTTGAATGCCGAGCGTCTCGGGTGCCGTCGTCGTCCCGTTGACGACGAATGTCGTTTCGTTCTTGACCTGCGCGGCGCCGACGCCGAAGGCGACGTACGGGTGAACCTTCGGATTGTTCATCACGAACGCGTAGCGGACGCCCACGTCGTAATAATTCACCTTGGTAATCGCATTCGCGGTCGCGCCGACCGCGTTCGCGATGCGGTTGGCGCCGGCCTCGATGTCGGCCGCGGCGGCGTTCCCGATGTGTCCGCCCTCGAAAAAGATGGCCAGGTCCGGCTTGACGTGCCAACCGAATTCGCCGCCGATCGCCGCGTCCGATTTGTGTCCAAGGGTCGCAGCCACATCGAGCTGCGCATAGCCGGGCATGTCGGCGTTCTGCGCTTGAGCAAACGCGACGGCGCACCCGCACGCGACCATCACGACCACCATCGATACAACTCGAGCGACTGGCTTCATCGACACGTCCTCCAAGGGGAATCGCGCGGAACAGGCTGGGAACCTACCGCAAAATGTTCAGGTGAGGCAGTGAGTATAACACGCCCATGCTATTCTGAATGATAGTCATCAGCAATGAGTGAGCAGGAACTCGCCATCACGCCGGCGCCAGATCTCGTCCCGACGCCAGAGCCCGAACCCTTCGCACCCGTAGAACCGCCGGTTCCACCCGCGGTCGTCCCGGTCAGCGAACCGCTGCACACCACGAACCCGTGGAAGCGCATGGCGCTCGAGATCATTGCCGGCGTGCAGACGCTCGTGTCGGCCGCCGTGTACGCGACGCTGATCGTCACGTTTGGATTTCAGGTGGCGCGGGTCGACGGACTCAGCATGGCGCCGACGCTCGAAGATCACGACCGGCTGATCGTCAACAAGCTCGTGTACGAGCTCGGCGTTCCGCGTCCCGGCGACATCGTGATGCTCTACTACCCGCTCAATCCGGAGAAGATGTTCGTCAAGCGCGTGATTGCGAAAGAGGGCGACACCGTCCGCATCGTCGACGGCCGCGTGTACGTCAACGACATCCCGCTGCACGACGATTACGTCCCCGCCGAGTTCCGCAGCCACGACGATTGGGGCCCGCAAGTCATTCAACAGGGCTACTACTTCGTCATGGGCGATCACCGCAACAACAGCTCCGACAGCCGTCACTGGGGACCCGTGCCGAAGAAGTACATCGTCGGCAAAGTGAAGGTCCGCTGGTGGCCGCTTCAGGACGCCAGAATCTTCTGATGCTGTTCGCGTAGTTTGAACTTCTGGATCTTTCCAGAAGCGGTCATTGGAAATTCCGACACAAACCGCACGTGTTTCGGCACTTTGAATTTCGCGAGGGCCTCGGCGCAGAAGGCGATGAGGGCATCAGGCTCGACGGACGTGATGTCCGGTTTCAGCCGGACTGCCGCCGCGACCGCTTCGCCGAAGAACGCGTCCGCGACGCCGTAGACGTACGCATCGGCAACGGACGGATGTTCGCGGAGACGATCTTCGATCTCCTTCGGCGCGATGTTCTCACCGCCGCGAATGATCAGGTCCTTGATGCGACCGGTGATGCGATAGTAGCCATCGGCGTCGACGCTCGCTTCGTCGCCGGTGTGCATGAAACCATCGGCATCGATCGCGGCGCGTGTCGCCTCGGGGTTGTTGTAGTACCCCTTCATCACGTTGTAGCCGCGGCAGCACAGCTCTCCACGCTCGCCGACCGGCACCTCTTTTCCTGACGCCGGGTCCACGATCTTGACTTCGAGCTCGGGCATCACGACGCCGACCGTCTGCGAGCGCAGCGTGATGGCGCAGTCACGCGGCGTGACCGTAATGCCTGGCGAGGTCTCCGTCATGCCGTAGGCGATGGTGATCTCGGGGATGTGCATGTCGGTCATGACGCGTCGCATCAGCGGCTCGGGACAGAGCGCGCCCGCCATCATGCCGGTCCTGAGCGACGAGAGATCGTACGTCGCGAAATCCGGGTGCTCGAGTTCCGCGATGAACATCGTCGGCACGCCGTAAAGCGCCGTGCAGCGTTCGCGATGAATGGTCTCGAGGACGCGCGTCGGCTCGAAGAATTCGACCGCACAGAGGCACGTGCCGTGCGTGAAGGCGCCGAGGACGCCGATCACACACCCGAAACAGTGGAAGATCGGCACGCACAGACACAACCGATCGTCCGGCGTGAACGCCAGCGCGCGCGCGAGCGCGTGGCCGTTGTTGACGATGTTGCGGCTGGACAGCATCACGCCTTTCGGAAAACCGGTCGTCCCAGAGGTGTATTGCATGTTGATCACCTCGTCGACGCCAACCGCCGCCGAGCGCGCATCGATCTCAGCCTCGGTCGTCCGGCTCGCCGCCTCGCGAATCGCGCGGTACGGGATCGCGCCGGCCGGCGGCGCGTCGCCGATGAAGACGACACGTTTCAGCGTCGAGATCGCGCCGTCGAATGCGCCGGCTTTCCGCAGCTCGCCGATGTAATCGACGTCCCGAAATCCCTGGATCGTGACGAGCGTCGCCGCTTCGCTCTGACGCAGGAGGTACTCGATATCTTTCGCGCGCAGCGACGTGTTGGCGGTGACGAGGATCGCGCCGATCTTCGCGAGCGCAAACTGCAGGACGATCCACTCGGGCACGTTCGTCGCCCAGACGACCACGCGCTCGCCCGCGTCCACTCCGAGTGCGGCCAGACCACGTGCGATCGTGCGCGCTTCGCGCTCGAGCGCGGCAAACGTGTAGCGCGGACCGTCGAGGTAAACCAACGCGTCGCGATCCGGAATCCGGCGCGCGAGCTGTGTCAGCAGCGCACCGACGGTCACGTCCCGAATGGGTTCGAACATGGCCGCAGAGTATACTGCTCGGCCGTGTCCCCAGAATCGTCGTGCACAGTGATCATCGCGTCGGCCGATCGCCTGCAACAGATCAAAGGACGTGTCGGGCCTGTCGACGGCGAGACGCTCGATTTCACGGATGTCGACGCGTTGACGGCACTCGAGACGATCATCAAACGCCGGCCGCAGCTCGTCGCGCTCGAGCGGCTGTTCGCCGCGACGCCGCGCGGCGCCGCGCTCATCAACCGGATCAAGGTCGACAAGAAGCTGACGAAGTCGGAAATCAAGGTCTTCGCGCACGACAGCGATTTCACGCGGGTGATCCCGCGTCCGTCCGAACCGCTGCCGCAGTCGATCGATCACCGCGGCACACGGCGCGCGCCGCGTTTCAAGATGACGGCGAGCGCGACCGCGGTTGTCGAAGGGAAGACGTCGATGATCATCGACCTGTCGACGATCGGCGCACAGGTGGTGTCGCCCGGCGCGATCAAACCGAACCAGACGGTCTCGATGCAGCTGCTGGATAAGGGGGCGAACGTCCGGTTCAGCGCGAAGGTCGCGTGGACGTCATTCGAGATCCCGCCCAACAGCGGGCCGCGCTATCGCGCTGGCGTGGAGTTCGTCGACGCCGATCCGGTCGACGTCGACGGATTTATCGAAAGGCATCGTATTGCGGGTTGAGGATTGCGGATTGCGGATTGATTGTCGATTCGTCGACATTGAATCCGCAATCCTCAATCCGCAATCCGCAATACATCCTCTCTAAAGATCGTGTCGTCCCTCTCCGATCCCGTCGACACGATTGCGGCTCGAACGCCGCTCACCTCTTCCAACTTCGCGATGTAGCGCTTCGCCGCCTCCGGCAGTTTGTCGAACGCGCGGACGCCTTTGGTCGGCTGCGACCAGCCCGGCATCGATTCGAACACGGGCGTGCACTGCGCGAGCAGCCGTGGATCGTTCGGAAAATCGGTGATCGTTTTGCCGTTGCACTGGTACGACGTGCAGATGTCGATCTGCGCCATGCCGTCGAGGACGTCGAGCTTCGTGACGGCGAGCGCGTCGAGCCCGTTGATGCGCGCCGAGTAGCGAGCCGCGACGGCGTCGTACCACCCGCAGCGCCGCGGACGACCGGTGACGGCGCCGTACTCGCTGCCGCTCTCGCGCAGCCGGTTGCCCATGTCGCCGAACAACTCCGTCGGAAACGGTCCTTCGCCGACGCGTGTGGCGTACGCCTTCACCACGCCAAGGACGTTCCCGATCGCCTTCGGCGGGATGCCGAGTCCGGTGCAGACGCCGCCAATCGACGCGTTCGACGAAGTCACGAACGGATACGTGCCGTGATCGATGTCGAGCAGCGTGCCCTGCGCCCCTTCGAACATGATGCGCGTGCCGGCGCGGATCGCGTCGTTCAACAGCACCGACACATCGCGGATCATCGGCTTCATGCGCTCGGCGTGCTTCAGCAACTGGTCGTACACCGGCTTCCAGTCCATCGTGCTGTCCTGGACCAGCCGATTCCGCGCGTTGACGTTGTCGCGGATGCTGTCTTCGAGGCCCTTCGGATCCGTCAAATCGCACACGCGGATCCCGCGACGCGCGATCTTGTCTTCGTACGCCGGACCGATGCCGCGCGACGTCGTGCCGATCTTGCGCTCGCCGCGGCGCGCTTCGGACAACAGATCGAGGTCGCGGTGATACGGCAGAATCAGATGGGCTTTGTCGCTAATCACGATCCGGTTCGCGACATCGATGCCGTTCTTCGTCAGCTCGTCCACTTCCTGAAACAACGCCTGCGGATCGACGACGACGCCGTTGCCGATGATGCAGATGACGCCCGGATGCAGGATGCCGGAGGGAATCAGACGCAGGATGAACTTCGCGCCGTTGACATAGACGGTGTGACCGGCGTTGTGTCCGCCTTGATATCGCGCCACGATCGAGAAGTTCGGCGTCAACAGATCGACGATCTTCCCTTTGCCTTCGTCGCCCCACTGGGCGCCTAACACTGCAAGGTTCATAAGCGAAGTAAGATTCTACTCTGTAATGATTCTCCTCGACGGATCATCGCTCACGCTCGAACAACTGATCGACATTGCGGATCGCGGCGAGCGCGTCGGCCTGAGCGATGCGGCGCGGCGGCGCGTGCAGGCGTCGCGCGACGTCGTCGAGCGGCGCGCGCGCAATGACGAGCCGGCGTACGGCATCAACACCGGATTCGGATCGTTTGCCGACGTCAAGATCGCGCCCGAGGCGCTCGAGACGCTGCAGCTGAACTTGTTGCGCAGTCATGCGGCGGGCGTCGGCGACCCGCTGCCGGTCCGCACGGTCCGCGCGATGATGGCGTTGCGCGCGAACGTCCTCGCGAAAGGGTTCTCGGGGATCAGCCTGCCGACATTGGACGCACTCATCGCGATGCTGAACGACGGCGTGCACCCGCGCGTGCCGTCACGCGGATCCGTCGGCGCCAGCGGCGATCTCGCCCCGCTCGCGCATCTCGCGCTGGTGTTAGTGGGCGAAGGCGAAGTATTGGATGCCGGGTCCGAAGGACCCGGCCTGCGCGACGTCGGGCGGGTCCTTTCGGACCCGCCACGCCGCACGCCAATCCGGCTCGGACCGAAAGAAGGCCTCGCGCTCATCAACGGCACGCAAGCGTCGACCGCCGTGCTCGCGCTGGCGCTCGCCGGCGCCGAGCAGCTCGCGCGCGCGGCGGATATCGCCGCGGCGCTGTCGATCGACGCGCTTCGCGGATCGATCCACCCGTTCGAAGCGCGGATTCACGACGCGCGTCCGTTCCGCGGTCAACGGACGTCGGCGGCCAACATCGACGCGCTGATGCGCGGCAGCGGCATCAACAAGTCGCACGAATTCTGCGGACGCGTGCAGGACGCCTATTCGATGCGCTGCGCGGCGCAGGTTCACGGCGCGACGCGGGAGGCGCTGCGATTCGTGCGCGACACGGTCGTCGTCGAAGCCAACGCCGCGACCGACAACCCGATGGTCTTCGCCGACAGCGGCGACATCGTCTCGGGCGGCAACTTCCACGGTGCGCCGATTGCGATCGCCGCCGACCTCCTCGCGTCCGCGATCGTGCCGCTGGCCACGATCAGCGAGCGGCGCACGGATCGCCTCGTCGATCCGACGCTCTCCGACCTGCCGGCATTCCTCACGCGCGAGGGCGGCGTCAATTCGGGCTTCATGATGGCGCAGGTGACGGCGGCCGCGGTCGCCTCCGAGCTGAAATCGCTGGCGCATCCGGCCGGGGTCGACACGATCCCGACGTCGGCCAACAAAGAAGACCACGTCAGCATGAGCATGACGGCCGCGCTGAAGGCGGACACGTCGGTCCGCCGCGCGCGAGAGGTCGTCGCGATCGAAATTCTGTGCGCGTGTCAGGCGATGGACTTCCTCGCGCCGCTCACATCGTCGCCGGTACTCGAACACGTTCGCGCGTTGGTGCGATCGCGCGTGCCGATGCTCGAATCGGATCGTCCGCCCGCACCCGATATCGTCGCGATCACGGAATTGATCGCGTCGAACGCGCTCGAAGACGCCGCGGGGGGTCTAGTCAAGTGAAAAATATTTTCTTTTCGCAATTGACAACGCTCGCGCTGCTTTCTAAGGTCTATTCTTTCCTGCGCGTTCATCCATGACCACTGCCACACGCATCATCCGAGCGCCGCGCGGCACCGCGATCACCTGCAAAGGGTGGCCGCAGGAAGCCGCGATGCGGATGTTGATGAACAATCTCGATCCCGACGTGGCGGAGAAACCGGACGAGCTCGTGGTGTACGGCGGATCCGGCAAAGCGGCACGGAATTGGGAAGCGTTTCACGCGATCGTGCGATCGCTGCAGGCGCTCGAGCACGACGAGACGCTATTAATACAGTCGGGGAAGCCGGTCGGCATCTTTCAAACGCATCCGGGCGCGCCGCGCGTCCTCATCTCGAACTCGATGCTCGTGCCGGCGTGGGCGACCTGGGACAACTTCCGGGACCTCGAGCATCGCGGCCTGACGATGTACGGCCAGATGACGGCGGGAAGCTGGATTTACATCGGCAGTCAGGGAATCGTGCAGGGCACGTACGAAACACTGGCGGCCGTTGCGCGGAAACATTTCGGCGGCACGCTGAAGCACCGGCTCGTGGTGACCGCCGGCCTTGGCGGCATGGGCGGCGCCCAGCCGCTCGCCGCCACCATGAACGGCGCCGCGGCGCTCGTCGTCGAGGTCGATCCGCATCGGATCCAGCGTCGTCTCGACACGAAGTATCTCGACGAGGCCACCGACAGCCTGGATGACGCGCTGCAGCGCGTCCGTCAATGGACGCGCGATGGGATCGCACGATCGATCGGCCTGCGCGCGAACGCCGCCGATGTGTTGCCGGCGCTCGTCGCCCGCGGCGTGACGCCTGACGTGCTGACGGATCAAACGTCGGCGCACGACGCGCTCAACGGCTACGTGCCGAACGGCCTGAGCTTCGACGAAGCGACGCGGCTGCGCGAGCGGAATCCCGGCGAGTACGTCGCGAGATCGATGCATGCGATGGCCGAGCACGTCCGCGCGATGCTGGCGCTGCAGCAACGCGGCGCGGTGACGTTCGACTACGGCAACAACATCCGCGCGCAGGCGAAACAGTCAGGCGTCGCCAACGCGTTCGATATTCCAGGTTTCGTGCCTGAGTACATCCGGCCTCTGTTTTGCGAGGGCAAAGGACCGTTCCGGTGGGCGGCGCTCTCGGGCGATCCCGACGATATCCGCGTCAGCGACGAAGCAGCGCTCGAGATGTTCGGACACGATCCGGCGCTCGCGCGGTGGATTCAACTCGCGCGCGAACGTGTCGCGTTCCAGGGACTGCCAGCGCGCATCCTGTGGCTGGGCTACGGTGAGCGCGCGCGGTTCGGGCTGCGGCTCAACGAGCTCGTGCGCGAAGGCAAGATCAAAGCGCCGATCGTCATCGGCCGCGATCATCTCGATACGGGCTCGGTCGCGTCGCCGAATCGCGAGACCGAAGGCATGCGCGATGGCAGCGACGCCATCGCCGATTGGCCGATATTGAATGCGCTCTTGAATGCGTCGAGCGGCGCCACGTGGGTGTCGGTGCACCACGGCGGCGGCGTCGGCATCGGCTACTCCATCCACGCGGGGATGGTGATCGTGGCCGATGGCACGACCGACGCAGACGAAAAACTCGAGCGCGTACTGACCTGCGATCCCGGGATCGGCGTCATCCGCCACGCGGATGCCGGCTACCCCGAAGCGATTGCGACTGCGGAGCGACAAGGTTTGCGGATCCCGTTGCGTGAGGACGGCGCATGTTAACCCCTCGTACTTCTCTGGCCCGCCGCGTGACTGCGGCGCTCGATGCTTCTCCATCGCGCATCCCTGTCTTGCTCGGCGGATGCGGGACCGGACGGACGACGCTCCTGCAGCAGCTGCGCGAGCGAATCGGCCGGACGTCGGTGCACTACATCGACGTCGAGCGGACCGCGACGACACCGGAGCGCTTCTTGCGCGCCGCCACGGCCTCGTCGCCGTTCCCGGTGACGACCGCGTCGACTACGGGCGCGCGCGCCGCGTTCGAGGCGACGACGGAATTTTTCGGGAAGGCGCGGACGTCGGCGAGCGAGCCGGCGATGTTCCTGCTCGACGAGTTCCTCGAGCTGCGTACCTTCGAGAGTTTTCCGGGACTGCGCCGCGTGCTCCACGAATTCGTGGACACGATCGGCACGAGCACGAACAAGTTCGTGCTGACCAGCCGCTACACGGCGCGGACGCTCCGGCTGCTTCGCGATCACTCGTCGCGGTTCGAAGTCATCCAGATGCCGCCGCTGAGCGTCGAGGACGCGGCCGACATCCTCGGACCGACCGGCTCTACGGCCACCGACGGCGACTATCTCGCGCGGACCGTCGTCGCGCTCGCCGACGGACGGCCGTCGTACGTGCGCGCGCTCGCGGATGAACTGCAGTCGATGCGCGAACACGGCATCGCCGGCGGCGGCGATACGATCGGCGCGCTCGCGGCGCTGCTCGCGGCCGACGGCAAGATCGCGCAGCAGTGTTTCTTCTGTTACGAACTGCGCCTGCATCGCGCGCGCGGCTACGGCGCGCTCAAGGCGATCCTCGAAATCCTCGCGGAAGAAGAAGGGCTGACGCTGACCGAGATCTCGCATCGCCTGCAGCGCACACCAGGCTCGACCAAGGACTACCTGTCGTGGCTCGAAGACGTCGACCTCGTCACGTCACGCAGCAAGCGATACACCTTCACCGATCCGCTGCTGCGCGTCTGGGTCCGCCTCCACTGCCGCGCCAACGCGCCGAGCGAAGACGATCTCGCGCGCGAAGTGCATCGGTACGCGCTGCCGCGCCTGCCGCAGGCCAACGACCCCGGCGGCTCCGCACCACCGGCACCGACACAGCCCGAACCGGCCTACGCGATGGCCGGGCCGTCGAGCGGCGGGATCATCGAAATCGATTAGCAATATTGCTGAAGGCAAATTGCTGATTGCTGAATGACGCGGGCCTCGGCCCGCGTCCGGGCCCCTACTGCGGCGGGTCGGCGCAGGAAGAGGTCTCGCGCGGGGTACCGTCGCGAGCCGGACACTACGTACTACACGATCTCTTCGAGTCTTTGCGTCTTCGTGGTTGCATTTACGAACTGCGAAGCTTGTCCAGCGCGGCTCTCGCCGACTCCTGCTCGGCGTCTTTCTTCGACGTCCCGATTGCGCGCGCGAGCGGTTCGCCGTTGACGAGGACTTCGACTTCGAACTGCTTGCTGTGATCAGGACCGAGAGTACCGACGAGACGGTACTCCGGGAGCGGCAGGTCGCGTGACTGCAGCAGTTCCTGCAGCGACGACTTGTAGTCCTGGCCCGCGATGCCGGTTCGATGCACCTCGGCGATCTCGTCACGGAATTCGCGGACGATGAAGGCGCGGGCGTGTTCGATGCCGCCATCGAGGTAGATGGCCGCGATGAGCGCCTCGTACGCGTCGGCGAGCAGCGCCTGCTTGCGGCGTCCGCCGGTCTTCTCTTCCCCGCGGCCCAGCAGCAGATGGCCACCGACGTTGAGCCGCTCGGCGTGCTTCGCCAGCGACGTCGTCGAAACCAGCGTCGCCTTCGTCTTCGACTTTTCTCCCTCGTCGAACTGCGGAAACTCCTTGAACAGGAGATCGGCGACGACGAACCCGAGCAGCGCGTCGCCGAGGAACTCGAGCGACTCGTTGTCGATGACACCGCCGCTGACGTCCTCGTTCGCTTTCGACGTGTGCGTCATCGCGTGTTCGAGCAGACCGCGATCGCGAAAGCGATAGCCGATCGCCTGCTGCAATGTCTCGAACTCCTCGCGCAGCCGAACGACCTGGCCGTTCTTGAGCTCGGTCCGGTGGCTCTCGATGATGCGGCTCGCCTCTTCCGCTTCGCTGTGGTGCACGGCGAGGCGCACTTCCCCGAGATCGTTCACCGACAGCGGAAACACGGAATGCGGCACGTCCGACGAGATCATCGACATGATGCCGTGCGTCTCGAGCAGCCCGCGCACGATTTGCGCTTCGATGTCCGAATGCGTCCGGAAGATGACGACCAGATCAGGCAACGGCTTCGGCGACCTCTTCGACCTTCAAGAGAATCATCGTCATGTCGTCGTGCTGCGGCGCATCGCCGACAAACGTCGAGATCTCGCGCAGGACGCGCTCGCGCAGTTCGTCAGGGCGAAGATGCGCGTGCAGTTCGGCGAGCTGCCCGAGGCGTCCCTCGCCAAAGCAGTCGTCCCGCGCGTTCATCGCTTCGCTGATGCCGTCGGTGAAGAACACGTACAAATCTCCGGGCCGAAGCGGAATCGTCTCTTCCTGCAGCAGACGCTCGAACAGCTCGCCGTTGTCGATCTTCAGTCCAACGACGAGGCCGTCGGGCGCGAGGATTTTCGCCTGCGGATGCGCGGAGCCGCCCGGCACGTAGATCAGCGGCGTATGCCCGGCCCGCGCATACGTCATCGTCCCCGCCCGCATGTCGATCACGGCGTATGTCATCGTGATGAAGCTGCGAGCGTCGAGATGCTCCGCGATCAGCCGATTGGCATTGATCAGCATGTCACGCGGCGAGTGGTGGATCTGGCTCAACGACAGGACCAGCCCTTTGAGCTCCGCCATGTAGAGCGCCGCTGACGTCCCCTTGCCCGACACGTCGGCGATGAGGATCCCGACGCGGTGGTCGTCGAGGGGCAGGAAGTCGTAGTAGTCGCCACCGACTTCGCGCGCCGGGACGCAGAGTGCGGTCACCGACAGTCCGCGCATCCGCAAGGGACCTTGCGGCAGCAACGACATCTGGATTTCGTGCGCGATGCGCAGTTCTTCTTCGAGCCGCTTCTTTTCGGCCGCTTCGCGCAAGAGGTCCTCGATGCTGGCCGTCATCTGGTTGAACGACCCGGCGAGCTCGCCCAATTGATCGTCCGAGCGGACGGCGATCTTGTGCGTGAAGTCGCCCTGGCGCACGCGTTCCGTGCCGGTGAACAACTCGTGGACCGACCCCGTGATCGACTTCGCGAGCGCGAATCCCGCGAGCGCGGCGATCACCTCGATGATCAGAAACAACGAGCCGATGACGAAGAGGATCAGCAGCAGTCCCTGGCTGAAGGTCCGGCCGATGCTCCCCTCCGAAGCCGAGATGCGATCGTAGAGATCCGGGATGTTCACCGCGGCCGTCAGATTGAGCATGCCCGGCGCGCCGCTCTGCCACTCGCGGTACTCCATCAGGCTCGGCACGCTGCTCAGGAGACCTGTTGCGGCCAGCGTTGGCGCCTCGCTGCCGTGGCCGCCGTCCCGCCCCTGCAGCGGCTGCCCCGGCATCAATCTCGTCGGCGGCGCCGCCGCGACGCTCTTCACCTCGACGCCCGTCTCCTCGCGCAGTTGCTGGCGCACGCGATCGTTCACGAGGA
>DASREL010000175.1:0-14474 GCA_035652075.1 Vicinamibacterales bacterium | reverse complement strand
CGCCGCTCCACAAATAGATAAACTCGAGATTGTTCGATCGCGTCTTCGGGTTCGAGCGCACCGCGCGCTGGTGCGCTGTGAGCGCCTCCTCGAATCGGCCGACGTGCGCGCAGATATTCGCCATGCGGTTGTGGGCGCGCTCATTATTGGGCTGCGCGGCGAGCACCAGTTCCAGTTCCGCGATGGCTTCGGCATGTTGGAAGTTCTTCGCGGGACTCCACAGGATGAAGGCTCTCGCGGCGTGCGCTTCCGGTAGCGTCGGGTCCAGCGCCAGCGCGCGGCCGCAGTGATACTCGGCCTTCTCCAGCCATGCCCGTTCCGCGTCGAATTCCCAATGCAGATGCATCGACACGTAGGCGTTCGTCGCGTGCGCCAGCGCAAATTCCGGGTCGCGCTCAATGGCACTGGACAAATGTGCCGCCGCGCTTCGCAGCGTCGCTTCGCGATCGGAATAGCTCTCCCCGAGACCCGCGATGAACTCCTCGAATGCGCCCGAATTGTCGCTGTACCGATCGCGCGAGCGCGGCGCCGGCCGAAGCAGGCGGATCCGCAACGATTCGAGGACGCGGCGTCCGATCTCGTCCTGCACTTCGAAGACGTTCTCGGTGATGAAATCGTACTGTTCGGAGAGCGTCGGTTTGTGGGTGTGACTATCGAACAGCTGAATCGACACGCGCCAGTTCGCGCCGAGTTTCTGGACGTTGCCCTGGAGGACGTGACGCACGCCCAGATCGCGACAGGTCTGGGCGGGGTCGGATCCGGCGGCGTAATTCAGAATCGCCGACGTCGGGAGGACCGCAACATCCTCGAGGCTGCCAAGAACCGTGATCAGCGCATCGGCGAAACCCAACGCGAAGGCTTTGCGCTCTTCGGCGTCGTTCAAAAACACGAACGGCAGTACGGCGATCGCCGTCAGCGCCTCGGCTGTCGAGGCTGATGCGGTGGAGGACGCGTGCGGGACGCTCCGAACCGCGAGTGCCTCGAGCACGGCTTCAGCCGATGGATAGCGGTCGGCGGCGTTCTTCGAGAGCAACTTTCGGGCGATCGCGAGTTCTGCGACGGTCTCGGACCCTGCGTCCGCAGGCGGGGCGTCGTGCAGAATGGCGTGCAACGTATCGACTGGTGACGGCCGCGGCCACGGGTGCCGGCCGCTCACCATTTCGTGCAGGATGATCCCGACGGCGAACAAGTCGCTGCGATGATCGATCTCTGCGCCGAGGATCTGTTCGGGCGACATATAGGCGACGGTGCCCAGGATCTGTCCCTCCCTGCTCACATCGCCGGAGGTGATTCGGCTCTGCCCGTCTGGGGTCGTCAGCTCCGTCAGTTGTTTCGCGAGACCGAAATCTAGGACTTTCACGTACCCGTCGAAGCGCACCATGATGTTGTGCGGCTTCAGGTCGCGATGGATGATAGCTGCCCGATGCGCGGCGCACAGTGCCTCGAGTACCTGTTTCGCGATCTCGATGCTGCGGTCGACGGTCAGGCCCTTCGTCATCACGTTGCGTAGCGTTTCGCCTTCGACCAACTCTGTGACGAGGTAGTTGGGACCGACGTCGAACAGCGTACAGATGTTGGGATGGTTCAGGGCCGAGATGGCGCGGCCTTCACGCTCGAACCGCGCCCTGGCCTGTGGGTCCGTATGGACTGAAGCGGGGAGGACCTTAATCGCTACATCCCGGCCGAGGCGGGGATCATGCGCCCGATAAACCTCGCCCATGCCCCCGACGCCGAGCAGCGCGGTGACTTCATAGGGACCGAGGTGTGCGCCCGCGGACAAGGTATGGTCGGTGTCACGCACTAATTGCGCGGCCGTCTCCAGCGCCCCGCCGTCGAGAAACCCCGCGCGCGATACAGGCTGTTCCAGCAGCGAGTCGACTTCACGCCTGAGGCCATCGTCGCCTCCACATGCATCGTTCAGGAACGCCGCGCGTTCCGATACGTCGCGCTTCAGAGCAGCGTGATACAGCTGTTCGATGCGTCGCCACCGCTCAGGTGTGATGCGCAGCGCCGCCCCCCAACTCGCGAAGCAGCCACGCCCTCGCCAGCTTCCAGTCGCGCATGACGGTCTCCGGCGACACGCCGATCGCTTCGGCAGTTTCCTTCACGCCCAAGCCACCGAAGAACCGCATTTCCACCACTTGACTCTTCCGAAGATCGATGGCCGCGAGAGCGACGAGCGCGTCGTCGAGCGCGACGAGATCGCGCCCTGGCGTGCTGGAAATCTGCAGGCCGTCGAGCGAGATCATCGTTGGACTCGCACCGCGTCTAGCCGCACCTTTCGCCCGCGCGAAATCGACGAGAATGCGCCGCATCAGCCGAGCGGACATCGCGAAGAAATGCGCGCGGTTCTGCCATTTCATCCGCTTCAGGTCCACCAGCTGGACGTACAGCTCATTGACGAGTGCTGTGGTCTGGAGCACGTGCCCGCGGCGCTCGCCGGCCATATGGCGCCGCGCGAGCCGCCGAAGCTCCGCGTGCACGACGGGCACGAGCCGATCGAGCGCGGTCTGATCTCCATCACTCCACGCGAGGAGCAGCGCCGTCATGTCGGCCGGTGTGGTCGTGATGGCTCAGTCTATTCCTGTTTCTCGCGCGTGCCACTTTTCAGTGTAATTTCGCGCCTCTAACTCCGAGGGAAGCCGCGCCGGTGCCTTTCAACTTCCTAACGTATGCCGCCGGCACGAGGAGACGATGCGATGAAGGTTCGGATCGCGATGGCCGTTCTGATGGGGCTTGCCGTCACCGCGGTGGCGGCGCGCGCGCAATGCCCGGTTCTGACAATCGGTCCCGCCGATCCCACTCTCGTCGCAATCGCCGGAGAGTTGCTCCAGGTGACCTTTACCGCGAGCGGTGGTACCGCGCCGTACACATTCAGTTCCAATCCGCAGGGCGTTCCGGCGAATGGCATCGTCAGCTTCCCGGCGCCAGACGCGCAATCCATCACCCTCGTCGTATCGGTGACCGATGCGGCCGGGTGCACCGGTCAGAAGTCGTACAGCTTTTCGGCGATTGCCCCCGCGCCGCCTCCGCAGTCGCCCCCGCCGACCGGACTGCCGATCGGCCAGATCCACACCGTGTTTGTCATCGTCATGGAGAATCGCAACTGGGCCGACATCAAAGGCAGCACCGCCGCGCCGTATATCAACCACTCGCTGTTGCCGCTCGCATCACACGCAGAGCAGTACTTCAACCCGCCCGGCGTTCACCCGAGTCTGCCGAACTACCTGTGGCTCGAAGGCGGCAGCAACTTCGCGATCGGCGACGACAACGTGCCGTATGCGGATCATCAGTCAACGACGCATCATCTGGTCACACTCCTCCAGAATGCGGGACTGAGTTGGCGATCGTATCAGGAAGACATCCCAGGCGATGCCTGTCCGCTCGTCGGGTTCGGCCGATACGTGCCCAGCCACAACCCCATGGTCTACTTCGACGACGTGACCAACGCAAACGATCCGGCGTCGGCATCCTGCATTAAGCACGTACGTCCGTACGCCGAATTGCAAACCGACCTCGTAACAGGTTCGGTAGCGAACTACAACTTCATCACGCCGAATGTTTGCGACGACATGCAGTCGTCGTGCGCGGGAGACTCGGTCGTCGCTGGCGATGCGGGGCTTTCGCGAGAAGTGCCGAAGATTCTCGCCTCCCAGGCGTATCAGAGTGGTGGCGCCCTGTTCATCACGTGGGACGAAGGCACTGGCGGCGACGGTCCGATCGGTCTCATCGCGCTGTCGCCGCTCGCGAAGGGAAACGGCTACACCAACAGCATCCACTACACGCACAGCTCGATGCTCCGCACGATCGAAACGCTGTTCGGCGTCGCCCCACTGCTGGGAGACGCATCAAACGCCACCGACCTCGGCGACCTGTTCGGCATGCCGGTATCCACGCCCGGTCCATCCACGACCGACGACCACGATCCAAATCCTCTCGACTACGGAGTGGCGATGGACATTCCGACGGAGTCGATTCTCTCGGCTTCGTTTCCAGCGCGGCATCTGTTCAGCGCGACGACCGCGTCACGCTGGGGAGCCATTCAGCCGCAGCGCGGCCCGAGCATGGTGGCTCTGTCTACCGGTAACGCCTCCGTTGAAGGCATGCCGGGCTTCACCGATCCGCAGCCGGGAACGGACTTCGGTGCGCAGACGGCGAACCCGTTTCCGACGGCCGTCACGTGCCGCGACAGCATCGGGCCCGACGTCATACCAGACGGCGCTGCCTTCGACTTGACCGAATTGGGATTCACGCTGAGGGTGCCGGAGACGGCGTCCGGCATCTCGTTCGATTTCAATTTCCTGACGAGCGAGTTTCCCGAATCGGTGTGCACAACGTTCGGCGATCGATTTCTGGCCCTGCTCGAGTCGCGGGCGTATCGGGGCAACCTCGCGATCGATACGGCGGGGCAGCCGATGTCGGCATCCACCTCGTGGCTGACCGTCACCGATCCCGGCGGTCTCGCAGGAACCGGTATGGAGCATTTCGACGTCGCCGGCCGGCCCGAGGGCGCCGCCACCGGCTGGCGCAGGGTCGCGGCGCCCGTCGTTCCCGGAGAACAGATCCGACTTCGGTTCGTCGTGTTCGATACCGGCGACGGCCTGAACGACTCACAGGCGCTGATCGACAACTTCGCGTGGTGCGCCGCGCCATCGATTGGCAGTGCTGCGGTCGACCGCTCTTCCGTGTGGCCGCCCAACGGCGATCTCATCGACGTGGGCATCAACTACGACATCGAGGGAGGTTGCGGTCCGGTCACATCGACACTGACCGTGACGGCGAATGAGCGGCTCGCCGCCGGCGACATTCTGGTCGTCGACGGGCACCATGTGCGTCTTCGCGCGGCCCGACTCGGCAGCGGCTCGGGGCGCATCTACACGGTGACCATCTCTGCGGCCGACGGCGCCGGACATGTCAGCCGAAGCAATGTCGCGGTCACAGTCCCCCACGATCGGCGTCGATAAAGCCAGAGGAGGAGTTGCATGATCCGAGTCAGAGGAGTCGTCGCACGTACCGTCGTTCTTGCCGCATTTCTGCTGTCAGGCAGCGTCGCGCAGGCCGAAGACATCAGTGGCTCGATCGTCAGAACGCTGATGCTATCGGAGAACACGCGGCTCGTCGGCGACATCACGTGCAATGTTGTCGGCGCGCCGTGTATCGCGTTTGCGGTCCCGCACATCGTCCTGTTGTTGAATGGCTTCACAATTAGTGGGCCAGCCGATCCGGCCACGGGCTGTGGCGGCACCATGGTGGCGACCGAGATGGGTGTGAGCACCAATGGCCAGAATGACGTCGGTATTCGCGGTCCTGGTGTTGTGCAGCGGTTTCGCGCGGACGGCGTGCTGTTCATGGCGACCGTCAAGGGCTGGATCCAAGACGTCACGACCACGACCAACTGTCAGGCCGGGATTCGAGTGAATCCCACGTCGTCGAACATTAGCGTCGAAGGAAACGTCGCGGTAAGAAATGGCACCGCCACGACCACGTGTGGCGGCATATGAATCCAGGGCAGTCATAACTCGTTCCGGTGGAACGAGACGAGCGGTAACGGTTATGCGACTGGCCCCAGTACGGATTTCGGCATCGGTCTGCTCTCGGGCGATGGCAACATCGTCGAGGCGAACACGGCGATCGGCAATTCCAACGGCATCGTGGTCTTTCCGGCGGCCACGAACAACAGCGTCCGGCAAAACGTCGTTGTGGGCAATCCGCCGATTCAACAGTCCACCAGCGTGCCGACGGCCATCGGCGTGGACATATGGAATCAGTCGGCGGACAGCAACAACAACACGTTCAGCGGCAACATGTGCTTGACGGCGATCAAAGCACCTTGTCCTGCGGTGTCGACGAATGCGATCCCGCGAAAACCCGGTAGTTGAGGCAGCATGTGATGCGTGTGTGCCATCGCGTTGTTGCCCCTTTATTCATGACGCTCGCGGTGTGCGTGTTAGCGTCGCGCCCGAAGGCTCAGGCGGGCGGGGAACCGTCTGGACCGTTGCGTTCGCTCGACACGATGACGGATCTCCGATCGGCCTTCGAGCACGATCGCGACAAGATTCGCATCGTTTTCTTATTATCACCAACGTGACCCGGATGTGTGGCCGCCGCCCGGTGGGCGCAGCAGGAACTCCTCGATCTGAACCCGGAACCCGTGATCCGCGTGTACGCCGTGTGGTTCAATATGTATCCAAGTGACGCACGCGAAAAATGGCCGTCGACGCTGCTGGTTGATCCGCGCGTGATGCAGTATTGGGATGAGGCGCGCGCCGTCGGCGCTCGCTACCTGAGTGCGTTGCCAAGCATTGTGCCGCGCCGCGCAGCCGCCACGCTTCCGCCGATTACTGACGCGCCGTTGTGGGACGCGTATTTCGTGTACCCGCCAGGCGATTTATGGCGCGAACCGGTGCCGATCCCGGCAGTATGGGGCTACCCAATAATGGTCACGCGTAACGAAGCGCTCTCTACCGTGAAGGCGCTCTTAAGCAAGTAAATTGGGCTACGAGGTCTCCTTGCCGAAAGGGGCCTCGCCGGGATAGTCACTGGCCGCCGACGTCACGAAGGTCTGCGCGTGATGCTCGCGACGAACATCGAGTTGCACGCATTCAGCTACACGCGCGCGAACTGTCGGTCTCGAGCCGACCACTCCGCAGCGTATTGGCCGCAACGCCGACGGCCAGAATCATCACGCCGGCTACCGCAAACTTCGGAGCCGTTTGTGCTGACGCCATGAAAGGCCGCAGGTTACATCCGCCGACACGACGTCCGTGGGTATGCAGTATCGTTCTCACGTCAGTGGCAACACCGAACCATGGCTTGGTCATCTGAACGTCGCGCCGCGGTGATCCTCGCGAGCATCGCGGTCGCCGAGGGATTGTGGGTTGTCGGGAACCTGCAGGCCGCTGGCTACGCGCAGTTCGCGCGTTTCCTTGGCTTCCGCGACGTGCACGCGACCATGGCCGGATGGACCGCCGCCATCATCACTTTTCTGGCGTTCACCGGCTATGCTCTGACGCAGTTTCGCTCCGTCCGTGAAAACGCTCTCGCCTGGTCCTTCTTGAAAGTGCTCGGGATCGTGGTCGCCGTCACGGCCGCGCTGTGCGAGGAAGGCCTGTTTAGGAAAGCGCTCATGGATCGCCTGGCGACGGACCAGTACGGCGTCGCCCTCCAAATCGCGGCCTCGGCGTTCGTCTTTGGCGCCTTGCACGGTGTCTGGGGCCTCTTTCGTGGCAGCATCGTCGCCGCGATCGGCGCCACGGTCGCGACTGGCGTCCTCGGATTGGCGCTCGCGATCGTGTACGTGATCAGCCATCGCGTGCTCGCGCCATGCGTGGTCGCACACTTCTTGATCAACCTCGTCGTCGAACCGGGACTCATGCTCGCTGCTGTCCGCGGCGAAATGTCCCGCGGGTAAGCTCCTCACCGGTTCGGTCGCGCACCGAACCGTTTCTCAATGGCAGCCCACTTCCCGATGTCCACAATGCGTTCGAATTCATCGAGATCGACCGCGTTCTCCTTCGTCATCGGTTTGCCCTGACGGAGGTCGATGAGACCGTTCTGGAAGTGGCAATCGGCGGCGACATCGTCTTTGTCGCGACGGCCACACTTTTCGAATTCTTGCCGTTTCCGACTACTTCGCATGGGGAAAAGTTGCGTATGACGACGTTCGCGATCTGGCGCATTACACCCTCCTCAGCGTGAAATGGTGCAGATCAGCCGTCGGCCGGGGGGCGCGGTCCGGTTGTTCTGAACCGACAAGTAGAACCGGCGTGGAACCGAGACCTCCGAGCCGGGTGAACGTCGCCGCGCGATTTTGCTGTTGCGGTGCGTCCGGACACTATAATTCTCCGGTTCCACGACGCATAGCTTGGCGCTTGTTCCGGGAACCCATCTCGGCGTTTACGAAATCCTGTCACCGCTCGGCGTCGGCGGCATGGGCGAGGTGTATCGCGCGAAAGACACGAAGCTCGGTCGTGACGTCGCGCTGAAAGTCCTACCAGCCTCGTTCACCAGCGATCCCGAACGCGTCGCGCGATTCCGGCGCGAAGCGCAGGTGCTGGCCTCGCTCAATCATCCGCACATCGCGCAGATTTACGGCGTCGAGGACGCGAACAGCATGCAGTTCCTCGTCCTCGAACTCGTGGACGGCGAGAGCCTCGATAAACGCATCGCCCGCGGAGGCATTCCCCTCGATGAGGCGTTGGCGATCGCGACGCAGATCACCGAGGCGCTCGAAGCGGCACACGAGAAGGGCATCATTCATCGCGATCTGAAGCCCGCGAATATTGCGCTGTCGAAAGACGGTCTGGTGAAGGTCCTTGACTTCGGTCTCGCAAAAGCGGTCGAGACCACGTCATCCGGGTCGGATCCTTCGATGTCTCTGACCATCACGTCGCCAGCGATGATGACCGGCGTCGGAGTGATTCTCGGCACCGCCGCCTACATGTCGCCGGAACAGGCAAAAGGCCGCACAGCAGATAGGCGGAGCGACATCTGGTCGTTCGGGTGTGTGCTGTACGAGATGCTCACCGCGCAGCGGGCATTCGACGGCGAAGATGTCAGCGAGACGCTCGCGACGATTCTGCGCGGCGAACCGCAGTGGGCATCGTTGCCGCCGACGCTGCCTGCGCCGGTCACGCGGTTGTTGCGTCGGTGTCTGATGAAAGATCGTCGCCGCCGTCTCGCCGACATTGCGGATGCGAGGCTCGATCTGGACGAGGCGATGGCCGCACCGGTGGAACCATCGTCCGCGAACGATCAGAAGCGCAACCCTGTGTGGCTGGCGATCGGCGGCATCGCCGCGGCGGTTGCGATAGCACTGGCAGTATTCGTAACGCGCGCTCCGACCGCGACTCCGCCGCGAGTGATGCGCCTTTCAATCGCGGCATCGGGCCGGCCCGTGAACTTTACGCACGACATCGCCATTACGCCGGATGGATCGCGGGTCGTCTACGTTGGCGAAAACGGGAACGAGATTTATGTTCGGGCGTTGGACCAGTTGGAGCCGACTGTGTTGTCGGACGTCGGACACCCGAGAGACCTCTTCGTTTCGCCCGACGGCCGATGGATTGGGTTCTTCGACGGAACGATGCTGAAGAAGGTGCCGATTACCGGTGGTCCCGCGCTGCCCGTCTCCAAGTCGTTGCTCGCGTCTCGCGGCGCCACTTGGACCGACGATGACTCGATCATTCTTGCGACGGGCCAGAATTCATTCGGATTGCGACGCGTGTCGGCGAGCGGCGAAACGACGGTGGTGACAACGCCGAATCGTGAACAGGGCGAAACGTACCATTACTGGCCGAGATACCTTCCCGGTCGTCGCGCCGTGCTCTTTACCGTGGCCGGCGCCAACGGCGCGGCTGATCAGGTCGCGGTGCTCGACTTGCAGAGCGGCAGCAAGAAGACGCTTATCAGAGGCGCGAGCGACGCGCGGTATGTGCCAAGCGGACACCTCGTGTACATCGCCAACGGCACGCGCGACGCATCGGGCAGAGCGTCGACGTTGTGGGCCGTTCCGTTTGATCTTCAACGGTTGGAGACACGCGGCACACCGATCGCCATCGTCCCGCGCGTGCTGACCAACGTCTGGGGCGGCGGCCAATTCGACGTAGCGCTCGACGGGACGCTGGTGTACTTTCCAGGCGGACAACAGACGTCGACGCGGACGCTCGCGTGGGTAGATCGACAGGGACACGAAACACCCATCAACGCACCCGCGCGTCCGTACACGTATCCGCGGATCTCGCCTGACGGCACGCGAGTCGCTCTCGACGTGCGCGATCAGGAACAGGATATCTGGGTCTGGAGCTTTCTCCGAGAGACGCTGACGCGCGTGACCTTCTCGCCGGGGCAGGATCGATTTCCAGTGTGGACGCCAGACAGCCGGCGTCTGATATTTCGCTCCGATCGTGACGGGTCGCCGAATATGTTCTGGCAGGCCGCCGATGGGACGGGTACGGCAGAGCGGCTGCTGCCGCCGAGCGGGCACATCGAAACGCCGTACACGATCTCGCCGGACGCAACCCGAATCGTCTTTCGGAATCAAACCACGACCGGTGGAGCACTCGACCTGTCGCTGTTGATCCTCGACGCGACGCGACGCGTGCAGCCGTTGCTCCACACGGGTGCGGATCAGCAGAATGCGGAGATTTCGCCAGACGGACGATGGCTGGCGTACGAGTCGACGGTATCGGGACAGTCGGAGATCTACGTTCGCCCGTTTCCCGACGTCAATGCCGGCCAATGGCAGGTGTCGACAAGCGGCGGTACACGGCCCCTGTGGGCGCGGAGTGGCCGCGAGTTGTTCTATGTCACGCCGACCGACGCACTGATGGCCGTTGCGATTGAACCCGGAGTCGCATGGATGTCGCATGCGGCGCGCCAGATGTTTCAGGGCCTGTACTACTTCGCGCACGAGGATGCGAACACTGGTCGAACGTACGATATCGCGCCGGATGGTCAGCGCTTCCTGATGATTAAGAGGGATGTTGCGACCGACCAGACCCCGTCGCCTTCGACGGGCATCGTCGCAGTGCTCAATTGGGTCGAAGAGCTGAAGGCACGCGTGCCAGCACCGCGTTAACCGCTGGTTGTGCCGGTTGTGTGCCATTCAGCGTACTGGGAGTTAAGAGCCAGACCGGGCTAACAACGGGCTAACGCCGCAACGAAACTGCCTGAAAACGCCTGAAGGCTGATGACAAGAATTTGTTCCAGAATTCTTCGAATTTGTGTTTCAGGCGATTGCAGTGCGTTTCATTCGGGCGGACTTCGCGGTCCCGGATCGTTCACTTTCAACGCTAATTTAGAGGACGTCGATAGCATCTCTAGCGCCGCTCTGCATCACCGTGCGCTGTGAAGAACGCGACCGGTCCCAGGTCTATTTCCGACATCGACATACGCGCGCCGTCAACATCGCCCAACGTGCCCGTCGCGAACGTCGACTTCCTTGACCGTTTGGTCCTTCGAGTTCGTCCGTGACTAAACGAAACCGCGATCTTTCCAAATCCGGCGCAACTCAGTGAGCACTTCGTTGCGTGCCAGCAATCATCGCTGACACGCTCAGTGAAGGGTGTCGTAAGAATGGTCGCGTTTCGATCGTCCTCCTGCTGCGTTTGTCGGGTTCCTTTGGTCATGAAGAAACCCCGAACAAACGCAGCCCACGGAGGACATCATGACCACGGACGAACTCAAGACACTCACGGCATCGGCGCTCGACACGCTCGCAATGGCGCTCGATCACGGACATAGCGAACGTCTGATCGAGATGTTTCGCGCGATGAGCCGCTTTCATCAATACAGCTGGCACAACGTCTGTTTGATCGCCGCGCAGCACCCGACGGCGACCCGCGTTGCGGGCTTTCAGACGTGGAAATCGCTCGGTCGATTCGTGCGCCGCGGCGAGAAGGGCATCGCGATCACCGCACCGATTGTTCGCCGAACGACGTCGGCAGACGGCGACGACTCGCGTGCGATCGTCGGATTCCGAGCCGCGTACGTGTTCGACATTGCGCAGACCGACGGGGATCCGCTCCCAGAAGTGGCTGATGCTGCCGGCGATCCGGGCGACGCCGTCACCCGACTCCGCGACACGATCACCGGGAGCGGCATCCAAGTGACCTATGTCGACGACCTCCATGGCGCACTTGGACTCTCGAAAGGCCGCGCGATCGAGATCCTGTCCGGGCTCACGCCAGCCAACGAGTTCACCGTGCTCGTGCATGAATACGCGCACTTATGTACGGAAGTTAGTTATGTACGGTCTGCCGGAGGACGGTGCAGTTGACGGCGTGATTGTGGACGACGGCCGCACATAACCGGCGGCGATACTTCGGGATCTCTCAGTCATTGGAGGTCCCATGTTTCAGCATCGATATCGCCCACAGTGGCAGCGGTTCGATCGCGATCCTCATCACGTCGCCGGGACGACGACGCCCACCGGCACGCCACCGTCGGCCGAGGCGGCACTGACCGATCTGCTCGAGGCGCTGCGCGATGAGCGCGGCTTCGCGCTCGACACGATCGTGAATCACCAGCGGACGCTGCGGCCGTTTCTCGCCTGGTGCGTCGCCGGCAATCGGCCGTGGCATGCGGTCACCGCTGCGGACGTGACGACCTATCTCGCGAGCCATCCGCACTGGGCGCGCGTGACGATCGCGCAGCATGTCCATCATCTGCGGAATTTCTTTCGTCATGCCGCGGTGCGCCGCTGGTGCCGGCCGGCGCTCGCGCTGCAGATCGACGCGCCACGGTTGTACACGTACGAGCGGCTGCCGCAGGGGCCGTCGTGGACGCAGGTGCAGCACTTGCTCGACGCTCACCGCGGCGACACGCCGCGCCTCCTCCGCGATCGCGCGATGCTGTTGCTGCTGGCGGTCTACGGGTTTCGATCCGCGGAGGTGCGGGGGCTGACGCTCGACGACATCGATTGGCAGCAGGAGATCATTCGGCCGCCGCGGCCGAAGCAGCGCAAGGTGGGCCATTATCCACTCGTGCGCGAGGTCGGCGACGCCATCCTGGCGTACGTTACGCGCGCACGACCGCGCTGCGCGTGCCGACACGTGTTCGTGCGCCTGCGGCCCCCGTACCAGCCGCTCACCGGTGGCGCGCTGGCGGTGCTCGTCGCCGTCGCACAAAAGCGCTTGGGTCAGCAGCTGCCGCACTACGGGCCGCACAGCCTCCGTCACGCGTCCGCGACGTACTTGCTCGCCGAGGGCTTTAGTCTGAAAGAGATCGGCGACCATCTGGGCCACAGCAGCGTCCAGGCGACGCAGATCTACGCGAAGGTGGATCTTCCGTCGCTGCGCCGCGTGGCCGACCTCGATCTGGCCGCCCTCCTCGCGCACGACGCTCAGTGTGCGGCGCGCGAAACGCCGTTCTTTCCGATCGGCCACGTCGGTGGACTTCGCGCGGTCGCACGCGTGTCCTTGGGAGGTGTGCGATGACGCTCTCGCACTGTCTCGACGCGTACGTCCGCCATCGTCGATCGCTCGGCATCTGCTTCCACGGCGAGCAGGTTCGACTCAGCACGTTCCTCCGGATTGTCGGTGACCGGGAGATCGACACGGTCTCGCCGGACGCGGTGCGGCGCTTCCTCGACGGGCGCGGCCCGGTGTCGCCGGCGTGGTTGGCGCGCTATCACACGCTGAATGCGTTTTATCGCTTCGCGATCCGACGCGAGTACGTGTCGACGTCGCCGTTGCCGCGGACGACGCCGACCGTCACGTCGACCTTTATCCCGTATCTGTATTCCGAGGACGACATGCGCCGCCTGCTCACCGCCGTCGACGAGCGGCACGAAGAGGATTGGCTCGTCCGGCCGGTGACGATGCGCACGCTCCTGCTGCTGTTGTATGGGACCGGGTTGCGAATCAGCGAGGCGCTCGCGCTCGACATGCGGGATGTCGATCTGCGCGAGCGGCTCCTCACGATTCGCGAGACGAAGTTCTATAAAAGCCGCCTCGTGCCGATCGGCGACGACGTGACACGACTCCTGCGCCGGTACCGCGACGCCCAGTACGGTCGCGCCGATCGCCCGCCGATGGCGCCGTTCCTCTCCGACCATCGGCAGCGCCGCATTCGCCGGCAGACGGCGGAGTTGGTGTTCTATCGCATCCGCCACCACGCCGGCCTCGATCATCCCGTCGGCCGGCGGTCGCGTCCGCGGCTCCATGATCTGCGCCATACGTTCGCGATGAATCGACTCGTGACCTGGTATCGCGACGGCCAGAATGTCCAGCGGCTGTTGCCGCACCTCTCGACGTATCTCGGCCATCAGAGCATCGTCGAAACGCAGCGGTACCTCCAGATGACGTCGGACGTGGCGATGCAGGCCGGCCTGCGGTTCCTCCAGTACGCAGAGGTGCGCGATGACCAGTGACCGATCGCTCGCCGGCGCCTGGGTGCGGCGCTTCTTGGTCGAGCACCTGATCGTCGAGCGCAATCTCTCTCGACACACGCAGCGGAGTTATCGCGATACGTTTCGACTCTTCCTGCCGTTCGCGGCGGCGCGCCAGCGGCAGCCGATCGATCGCGTGACGCTGGCCGATCTCTCGGCACCGGTCGTGCGAGACTTCGTGCAGCACCTCGAAGGGGCGCGGCACTGCACCGTGCGGACGCGCAATCAGCGGCTCGCCGCGGTCCACGCCTTTGCGTACTTCGTCGGCGAGCGCGATCCGGAATGGCTGGCGTGGTGCCGCGAGGTGCGGAGCATCCCGTTCAAACGGTACGATCGCCCAGCGCTCGCGTATCTCGACAAAGCCGAAATCGATGCCGTGCTCGCGGCGCCCGATCGGACGACCGACGCGGGCCGTCGGGATCACGCACTTGTGCTGTTTCTCTATAACAGTGGCGCGCGGGCGAGTGAGGCGGCCAGCCTGACCCTCGAGGACGTCGACCGCCATGCCGACGGCTCCGGCTCCGTCCGTCTGCGCGGCAAAGGGAGCAAGACGCGGTACTGTCCACTGTGGCCTGCCACGATG
>DASREL010000174.1:0-11320 GCA_035652075.1 Vicinamibacterales bacterium | reverse complement strand
CGCAGCACGCTACTGGCACCGAGTGCCGATGGGTCGCGGGTTCGGCAGCCCGGGATCGCCTTCAATGCAGGGGATCGCACTCAGGTACTCATAGATCGCGCGGATGTCCTGATCGGTCATGTGGTGAAATGTCGGCCACGGCATCACTTGAAGAAACGGCCCAAACTGCGGGTGCGCCTGATCGGGATCGATGCCCGTGCGGAGAATGCTCAGGAACTCTTGATACGACGCCCCACCCTCAGGCCGTCCCGTTTTGTCCGGCGTCAGATTGCGCGGGATGAACGGCCCGAACAACAACGTTCCCCCGGCCAGGTACGCCTGTTGATTCACGACCGCCTTCTGCCCTTGGAACGGATCGCCCCCGGGCGCATATTCGGCGGCGACTGTTGGATCGGCCGCTGATGGACCCGCATGGCAACCGTTGCAGTCGCCAATCGCGTTGACGATGTAGCTACCCATGCCGACGAGTTCGCGGTTTTTCCCCTTCAGGTGCAGCGGCACCGGCGCAATTGCGAATCCGCGTTGGATTTTCGAGTCGTCATCGTCAGCGCCGGCGGCGCGCCCGATTGGCGCGGACGCGAACGCCATGACGAGGACCGTCGCGAAAACTGCAGTGGCCATGATCCAGCGGGGTCGGTGTAGCATCGGTCTCTCCTTCGAGCGAAAACGCATTTCCGAGGGAGTGTGGGACGCGCGACTATACCGTGCGCTCCCAAACGTGCACAGTAAATTCCGCGGACGGTCGCGCGAAAGGCGCGGTTCTTGTTCCGGATAGGGCCGGCAGGGCGGTAACCCATGCCCGTGCGACCCGCCCCGCAAATTCAGTACGGCGAAATAGTCACGAAGCGACCTGCGATCTCGGTTTCGACTCGGTCTTTCCGAAGTGCAGTCGACTCACGTGGCAGACGTGAGTCGCCCACAGAGCGCTCACCGCAGCCGGCGTTCGATCCTGCAAGCTGCTGTGGGGGCGGACGTAATTGTAATCATCGCGCCAGGCGTCGAGCACGCGTTGCGCTTCGACCGTCGACGCAAAGACGTGGACGTGAGGCATTCGTCGCGGACCGACCATTGAGGCTTTCGATGAACGCATTTTCCACGGGCTTGCCCGGCCGAATGAACTCAAGCCACACGTCGTGCGTGTACGCCCACCCATCTCTCGCCCGGCCGACGAACTCGCCATTGTCGACGGTAATCGCCGTCGGCGCGCCGCGACGGGCGACGATCGGCGTCAGCGCCGCCGCCATCTTCACCCCGGTCAGTGATCGGTCGGCAACGAGAGCCAGCGCCTCTCGCGTGAACACGCGTCCCGTTGTGCACTGGAATGAGCCCCGCGCGGCCCGGCGCTGGCTCAGACGGTAGACCGTCTGCTGCGCCCATTGCACCAGTCAAGCGATCCCGACCTCCGCGTTCAGATAGCCGACGAAATACTTCCACGCGAGGTAGTACACGACCATCGCGATCGGCACCATCGGGATTGTGAAGCGCCACTGAATGGTGAACACGTCCAGCGCGCGCGCGAGCGCAAAGCCGCCCGGCATCAGTACCAGCGGCATCAGCGATCCGAAGATGCCGAGCGAGAGTCGCAGGCGATCGCGCACCATCTGATGCGCCACATTCCACAGCCCCCACACGTTCGGCACGACGGCCATCGGAAAGATCAGTGCGCGTTCGAGCGGACGCCCTGGCAGCGGGATCACGAACTGGTTCGGCACTTCGAAGTAGTAGCGGTGCCAGGCGAACACGGTGATGATGACGAGGAGAAACAGCGTCGGCACGACGATGCCGGCCATGTACGCGCGGAGATACGGATGCGGTCTCATGACAGCCTCCTCACAGGTGGTACGCGAGCAGCCACAGCAGCTTGGGATACGCCGCCAGCACGATCGCGACGAGCGCGGCCATTCCCACGTCGACCGCGGACACCGTCGGCCCTCCGTCGATGCGTTCCATGACGCGCGGCCACAGGTCGCGGGTCGGTGTACGATCGTCGATCGGCGGCTGCACCGATCGCAGCAGGAGACGGAGATCCTCGTCGGTCATCGTTGAACTCCCAGTCGCGCGAGCTCGCGCCGCAGCACGCGGACGGCGCGAAAGACCCGCGATTTGATCGTGCTGACCGGCACGCCGAGCGCATCGGCGATCTCGGCGTGCGGCCGGTCGTCGACAAGGGCGAGCGTGGCGACGATGCGCAGTTTCGGAGAGAGCGTGCGAAACGCGCGCGCGACGGCGTCGCGCACGTGAAGGTCGACGGCCGGCAGCGCCGCCAGCGTGTCGTCGACGACCGGAACCCACGTCCGGCGCGTACGCGCGTCGCGCAGGTGATCGCGCGCAGCGTTGGTCGCAATCCGGCGTATCCAGGCGCCGAAGCTGCGCGACGGGTCGAACCGCGCGCGGCTGCGGTAGGCGCGCCAGAAGGCGTCGACGAGCACGTCCTCGGCGGCGCCCTCGTCGCGGAGGATCCGAACGGTCCAGCGAAACACGTCACCTTCGAAGCGCCGGAAGAGCGCCTCGAAGGCGGCCAGGTCGCCCTGCGCGAACCGCCTCAGAACGTCGGGATCGGGCTCGTCCGGCATCGGCATCTACTCGTCTTACCGCCGCGGGGCCGGAAAGGTTTCATCGGGAGAGCTTGAACAGGACCGTGCCCAGGGCCGCGTACCGAAATCGCCGCCGCCCGACGCGACGAGCGCGTTGATCACTGCGTCACGATTGCCGTTGCCGGCATCGCGACGCCGCTCGCCATCGCCGCTTCGCCTGCGAGGCGCAGGTCCTTCTGGTACAAGGGGGTCCGAAAACCCGGCTTGTAGTTCTCGTTCAGCATCCGCTCGCCGTGGACTTCGAGCGCGCGGTTCGCCGCGAATCCGCCGAGCAGCGCCTGACGCGAGACCAATAACGGACGCTCCGACGATACCGGGATCACAACAGAGAGCAACAGAAGAAGCGGGATGCCACGAGCGGGAGAACCCCGCGAGTTGCATGCGGCATGTGACTCTCTTTAAGACGACCGAGTGGGCCCACGACGGTTAGACCCAGCTAGCTTCACAAGGTTCCGTGAACACCGCGGCTCGCGAGTTGACACTCGCGATCTGGCCGTTGCTGGCTTCCCGCGACTTGGCAGTCGTTCAACGCACGGTTGCGATCGCGATCAACACCAGGGCCACGACCGTCGGGACGATCGCCTGCTTGCGGCCGATTGCGAGCGTCGCGACGGCGCCGCCCATCAGCGTGGCGAGACACGCGGCTGCCACGCGTGTCAGGAACGGAGCGACGCCGGTGATCGTCGGCGCGACGAGGCCGACGGCACCGAGCAGTTCGGCGGCGCCAAGTAACCTGACCTGTGCCGCCGAGAACTGCGGGTTGTGTGCGACCTCGTCGCGCGTCTTCGCGAGTTTCATCACGCCGGCAGCCACAAACACGACGGCGAGAACGACTTGAACAACAAACATAGAGATCTCCGTTGGGCGTGATTACCGCGTATAGCGAACCAACGCGCGAGGAAACGCGTCGAGGTCCGACTCGATCGTGCCTTGACCATCTGGCGACGCCGTGAGCAATTCCTCCGCGGTCTTGTTGTAGACGGCGAGGTTCAGGTCATCTTCAGCGGTGACGACGACGCCTTTCAACGCGAGGCCCGCGAACAGGCCGCGGCTGCGCGAGTACGAGAGGATCGCGGCGTGCAGCCGCGCGTCGGTCGCCGCGCCGGCGTTGCGGCCAACCGGGCCCGCCGCGACGCCGGCTTCACCGCCCAGGCCGACGCGGTCCTTCAGCAGCGAATCGACGCTCTCGTCCGTCATCAACAGGACGAAGAGGTCGGTGGAGGACACGCCGATCTGCGGTCCGAAGCTGCCGCCACCCGCGCGCAGAAAGACCGGTGCGCCCCATCCATCGCCGACGCGCCGGCTGACCACGCCGCGACCGCCTTCGCCACCAAACGCGAACGCGACCTTGACGACGTCCGGAAACACCGCAATCGCCTTGGCGTTGGCGATCAAGTCCTGGGGAATTGCCTTGTCCGGGACGGCCATGATGGCGTTAAACGCCTTCGCAGCCTTTGCCGATTGCGACGCCGCTTCCTGCCGCATCTGCTCGCGGTGATCGGGCGAGCCTGCGCCCAGTGACGCAGCGGCGAACCCGACCATGACGATCACCTTCGTAACGTGGGAGATCATTGCCAACTCCTTTTTGCGATACGAGAATGGCAAGTTCGATTCCGCATCCCGCGTTCGCGGGTATGCGTCTGACTCGCCGGGAGTTGCGGCCATTTCAATGTGATCCCCTCGGCGTGTGTCGTGACGCGATAAAGGCAGTACGATGCTGCCGAGGCACGTATGTCGATCGAAGCCGAGCGCGACTACTGGCGCACGCTGCTCGAAGTCACCAACGCCGTCGTCACGCAACGCGACGTCGCCGCGTTACGCGCCGCGATCGCGCCCAACGTGCACCGAATCGTTCCTCACGACCATTTGAACGTGTTCCTCTTCGACCAGGAGAAGGTCGGTGCGTTCGTGATCGATCCCTCGGCGCCGGCATGGCCGAACGATCTCGCGCCGCAGATTCGACCGGATGCCGAACCGTACAAATCGTGGCTCGCGCCGCTCGACCGCGCCGTCGACATTGACGTGCCGAACGCGAATCCCGCCGGATGGGAAGCCCTGCACGCGCAGGTCCTCGCGTCGGGCGTGAAGCGGATTTGCAACGCGCCGCTGTCGACGCCGCGGCGCGTCCTCGGCATCCTGTCGCTCGGGCGCCTCACCGCCGATCCGTTCACGCGCGATGACCTGGATCGCGTGACACAAGTCGCTGCGCAGGTCGCCATCGCGCTCGAGAACGCGCTGGCGTTCGAGGAGATCGCCGCGCTGAAAGAAGCGCTCGCGCGGGAGAACGTCTATCTCCAGGAAGAGATCCGCGGATCGAACCGGTTCGAAGAGATCGTGGGCGAAAGCCGCGCGCTGCAGCGCATCCTCGACGAAATCGCGACGGTCGCGCCGACCGACACGACCGTGCTGCTGCTGGGCGAAACCGGCACCGGCAAGGAGCTCCTCGCGCGGGCGGTGCACGCCGCGAGCGATCGCAGCAAGCGGACGCTGGTGACCGTGAACTGCACGACGTCACCGGCCGGCCTCCTCGAAAGCGAATGGTTCGGCCACGAGAAGGGCGCGTTCACAGGCGCGATGTCGCAGAAGGTCGGGCGATTCGAGCTTGCCCATCAGGGAACGCTGTTCCTCGACGAAATCGGCGACGTGCCGCTGGATCTCCAATCGAAGCTTCTGCGCGTCCTGCAAGAGCACGAGATCGAACGCCTCGGAAGCACGCGGACAATCCGCGTCGACTTCCGTCTGATCGCCGCCACGAATCGCAACCTCGAGGAGATGGTCGGCAAGCGCGAATTCCGGTCCGACCTGTACTACCGCCTGAACGTCTTCCCCGTCCGTATTCCGCCGCTTCGCGAGCGACGCGAAGACATCCCACCGCTCGTGCACTACTTCGTGCAGCGGTTTGCGAAGCGGCTGCGAAAGCCCATCGAGTCGGTGTCGCGCGAGACGATGGATCTCCTCTGCCGGTGGCCGTGGCCAGGCAACGTGCGCGAGCTGCAGAACGTGATCGAACGGGCCGTCATCCTGTCGCGCGGCTCCGTCCTCGCCGTCCCGCGCGCCGAAATCGAAACGACGGCGCCGCCGATGTCCACCGCGGTGACGCTCGAAGACGCCGAACGCGAACACATCCTCCGCGCGCTGGCCGAAACGAATTGGGTGATCGGCGGTCCCAAGGGCGCTGCGGCCCGCCTCGGGCTGAAACGCACGTCGCTCGTCTCGACGATGCGTCGGCTGCACATCGTCAGGCCGGTGCCGGAGGCCCGTCGGCCGTCCGGCGTTCCGTCCTGACGCCGCATCACGCGACGAGACGCCGGACAGCCGTCGACAGCATCAGCCGCGTCAGTCCGCTGAAGAACATGCTGATCGCCACCAGCGTGCCGATCGCCCACACCGAGCTCGCCGGGAATCCGCTGCCGATGAAAACGGCCAACAGCAACGTGATGATCCCGTCACCCATCAGCCATCCGCTTCCTGCCAGCGGCCGCAGCACGAACGCGAGCACGAACTCGAGCGCGCTCTCGAGCACCAGGTAGACCACGAGCGCGATCGTCAGGGCTTCGAGGCCGAGGACCGGCCGCGTGATCAGATAGAACCCCGCGCCGGCGTACACCATCGCTGTCAGGATTTCCAAGAGGATCGCGCTCGCGCCGGACGCGCGCCACGCGTAGCCGATGTGCAGCGCGCCGCTGACGATCAGCAACCAGCCGAAGATCAGCGTGACCGTCACACCGGTGATCGCCGGCGCGAACAGCGCCACGACGCCGGTGAGCATCATGAGGATGCTGAGCACGATCGACCACGTCGCCGCGTGGCGAACGTTGTCGGTAACGCTTGTCGGTGTCGCCATGTCACTACTCCTTTGCCGCCGTGGTCGTGTATTTCTGCCGGAAGTCCTCGAGCGCCTTCTCCACCTTGACGAGCGCCGAGTCGAGGCCGGCCTTCGCGGTTTTCAGCCCTTCGATCGCGGCCGTCTCCGCCTGCGTGCGCTTCGACTTCGCGATCGCGTCGAACCGATCGATCTGCTCGTTGACCTCGTGAATCTTTGCGGCAATCCGATCTTCATACGTCGCCATCGTTCCTTCTCCTTTGCGTGCGCCCACATGCGGTCGTAGCGTGTCCACGACATATCGATTCATGCAACCGGCCACGACGAACTCGGCTCCCTCTTCGGCCATGCGCCGCAGCAACCGCGCGCCGCTGCCGTCGATGAAGTCGACATCGGACAGCCCGATGGTCACCGTGGGCGCCGGCTCGATGCCGTCCACAATCGACCGCCAGTGCTGCTCCACCAGCGGCACCCATTCGCCGCCGAGGGTGCCGTGCAGGTCCATTCGAACGCCGTTTGCTAGTTGCTCGATCTCGATGCGCAGCATGTGCGCGCTCCGGACAAGTGAAGGGCAAGAAGGGTGCCCGGCCAAATGCCGGCAATCGCCGCGTTTCGCCGCCGCGGCGTGGCGAAATGAAGTCACGCGTCGCTGCGGCGTCGCACGTCAGACCTGAGGGCGACGTCGTCGACCTTGTCCATCATCAGGTTCAACTTCGCCGCGACGCCTTGAATGTCGGCCGCGGCGCGACGATTCACGTCGAAATCGAGCTCGCCGCGCAGGCGGTCCTTCTTGGCCTCACGGTTCTGGCTCATCATGATGACCGGCGCCTGAATCGCGGCGAGCATCGACAGAATCAGGTTCAGCAAAATAAACGGATACGGATCCCACGCGTCCTTGCCGAGCCGCACGTTCATCGCACAGTAGACGATCAGCGATGCCAGCGTGACGATGATGAACGTCCAGGAACCACCGAACCTGGCGACCACGTCGGCCACACGCTCGCCCACCGTCGCTTCCGCTTCGATCAACGCGCTCGGGTTGCGGGCGACGCGGCCGCGGATCAACGTCTGCGCGGCGTGCAGCCGCCGTCCGAGCACGGTCATCATGTCAATCGCCGCGTGAGGCTTTTGCTCCACGAGCGACGCAATGTGGTCGCGGCTGACTTCGAGGCACCGGCTCTCCTCGACGGCCATCGCCGTCGTCTCGTGCGGCGCCTCGTCGAGCAACGACGCGAAGCCGAAGAAGTCACCGCTCGCGGGCTCGTCGAAGAGGACGTCCTGATGATCCTCGTCGATGGTCGTGACCCGAACGCGGCCCGAGAGCAGCACGTACGCCGTGCCGCCGGCGTCGCCGATCTGGTAGATCCGCTGCCGGGGCGCAAACGTCCGGGGCTCGACGCGGGATGCGAGCACCGCGAGCTCGTTATCGTCGAATAGCGCGAAGAACTGGACCTGCCGGAGTAGTCTCGGGTCGCACGGCATTCGCCACCTCAGTGTGTTCCACGAGTCGCTTGATGGAACCGAGTGCGGTCTCGAGCGATCCGCGAGTTTTGTCCACGACGACCTTCCGCACCAGCGAGCCTTTCATGCCGGTCAGCCCTTCCTGCTGCGATCCCTTCAGGGTCAGCAGGTAGAAGCCACGCGCCCGGCCGCCCGCCTCGTCGTCGACGCACACCGACACGTCGAGCGCGGTGTGGAAGTAGTGCGTTGCGTACAGTTGCTTGATCGCGAGGGCGCTGAAGTCGTGTCCGGCGGCGCGGCCGTGGTAGATGACGGCGTGGTTGACCCGGATCGTCGGCTTGAGGCCGAAGTCGACTCTCTCCCAGTAGAAGAAGCTCTCCGAATTCGCAAGCGCGACGTGCGGGTACTCGAGCAAATAACGGCGAAGCTCCGGCAACACATCCGGCAGCGCCGACGCTCGCGCGATCAGCGTTTCGAACTGTTCGCCGACGCGCGACGGATTCTGCTTGTCGCGGTACTCGCCCAGCGCCTGGTTCCCGCCCTGCTGATACGACCGCAGCAGCCGCACGACCATGGGCCTCGCCAACGTGCTGGCCTGCGCAACTGCGTCCGGCCTCGAAAAGTCAATCGCCTCGCGCAACGCTCGCATCGCCGTCGTCGGCAATTGCACGTCGCAGGCGCCTTCGCGACACGTCTTGAGCGCTTTCACGTCGTCTGATTCGAAGGTCAAGGCGTTGATGTCGTCGACCGTCGGTTCGTCGTGGAATTCGCCGACGGCGAGATAGCCCGGCATCCCGGCGAACCCGCGAACGTTCCGTGCTGTCCTAAGGTACGTTTCAGACGAGCCGTCCACGTGAACCGCACCGAAGATGTAAATCTCGGAGGGCCCACCCCAGGGCAGCACCTTGGCGACGGCGCGGCCGGCGTCGACGGCCGCACGTTGATCCGCCGTCAAGCCGACGGCCTCGAACAGCGCGATTGGTGGCGTGCGCGCGGCAATCGCCGCGCTCAACACCGCCGCGATCATCGAGACATAGCCACGCACCGCCGTTACCTCGTCACGACGTCTGGCTCACGAAGTGTTTCGGCAATTGCCGCCACCATCGCGAATGCGACGGGGCCCAGAACCACTCCGAGACCGCCAAACGCGGTGAATCCACCGAGGAGCGCGAAAAACATCGCGAGCTCGCTGAGGCGAACGCGGCCGGCAACGAGCCGCGGCCGCACGATGTGATCGATTGCGTTGACGACGAACGCCCAGCTCACCATCACGATTGCCTGTGGCCAATGGCCCGTCACGGCCAGATAGCACGCCGCTGGTCCCCAGACCGCAAACGCGCCGACGACCGGAAAGACGCTGGCGAACACGGTCACGACGCCCCATAAGATGGCAGATGGCACGCCGAGCACCCCGAACATCACCCCGTAGAGGACGCCTTGCAGCGCCGCGACGACAACGACGCCGTACACGCTGGCCTGCACGACATCTTTGATGTGGCGCAGCAAAGCCTCGCTGCGCTCGCGCGCGAATGGGAGGAGATCCGGAATCGATCGCACGAGATCCTCGCCGTCGCGCAACAGCAGAAATAGCGCGATGAAGATGAACACGCACGACACGAGCGCTTCGACGATTCCGGCGGCGAACGAGACGGTGTATTGGCCGGCGCGCGCACCCCAATCCGTCATGTGCTGCTGGAGCCAGTGCGTGATCAGCGATTCCTGCACGCCGAACCGACCGTGCACCGCCCGCGCGAGGGCGATTCCCTGCCCGATGGCGATCGCGGTCACGGCGATCAGCGGAATCAGCCCGGCCAGCACGGCAAGTAGACTCGTGACCAGCGCACTGAGGGCGACACGCCCGGTCGTTCGCTGCAGCCGCTGATGCAGCGGGTAACAGATGATCGCCAGCACGCCAGACCAAGCAATCACGCTTGCGAATGGACGAAGGATCGAGAAACACAGATACACGGCGCCGGCTGCGACGGCGAGAAAGATGGTCCACGTCAGTGCGAGACGTGTGTCGAAGGCCAGGTCCGGTGAGTCAATATTGCTGCGCACACAGCAGCCCAACGCAAGCCCGATACCGCCTCAAGCGGCCGCACAACGTCCGCAAAACGTAGGAACCCAGGCGATCATCAACGCTCTTGTGAAACACACGTGACGAAATAAAGTCATGTGTGCGGCCGGCGTCACCCGCGCATGTCGCAGTATTTCGGTTTGTGGCAGACAGGCGTCTGCCCGCAGACGTCTGCGACATTGCTGTTTGCATCGTCAGAAAGCCGATGGCCCGTGATGATCATGCCGTTCGACGGACAGGTGCCATCTGATCGGTATCACACGGCGAAGGTATGGAAATCGGCTTGCTTCAACGAGCGTTGTGACACTCGTCCGCTGCTCGTGCTTCGAACCGCGTCCCGCTCGGAATTGTGGCGGCGTGTGGGTCTGCCAAAGGTGCCGTCTGCCAACTGAACCGCCTCGGCCGGTCGAACCAGCGCCGCGCGTCACACGGCGCGGTCGAGGTTTCGGCCGCAAGCCGCGTTGAACCGGACGCGCCTAACGCCACTCGATTATGTACCGTCGCGGAGGGCGGCAGCGAAGGCGTGCACCTCGCCAATGCCGCCGCTGCCGATCTACGAGCATGGCGCCCAACAGCGCGGTGCAAGGGTTCAGAGGATGTTGACCGCTCGCGCCGCGAGAAACGCTAGCACAGTCAGGGAAACCATTGATTGCAGCATCATGAGCACGTTCGCACTCCACAGCGTGCCCGCCGAAACGAGCAAGGCGTTCGGTGACTCGCTGCGTGATGGCAGCGCCGACAAGAGGCGAACCAGAGAGATGACCAACTCGGCGGTCATCACGGCGTTGGTGACCAATCCAAACAGTCGGTCCAGGCGATGATTGCCCGAACGATGGAATGCGACGGTCGGCACGAGGAGAACGCCCAGCGCGGCGGGAAACACCCAACGCGGCCCGACCGTCAATCCGGGAGGCAGTGCGTAGTACAGACTGATGACGACGAAGATCGCGACCAGCGCGTACCATCGCGGCTCCCGGTCGGCCGTTGAGTCTCCCATCACAGCTGGTGGCGTTGTTTTGGCGTGATCATGCCCGGCGAAACCGATGACGCATCCGCGCCGACGTCACGACGGTGCCATTCTAGCTCGACCACACCAACGCGGCAGACGTCGTGCATCGCCCACACCGTGCCTCGGCGACTGTCCGGACCGGAGCGCTGCCGCAGGAAATTCCTCCGCTTCTTCCCTGCGGGGTTCCGCGATGAGACGTACATCGACTGGGAGCGGGGCTACAAGTGGCGCGCGCACGAGCAGTGGGCGGCGGCGCTCGGGCGCGCCGACTTCGGATCGTCGATCGACGCGGGCCGTTTTGCCGACATCGCGGCGACGGCTGTGCGCATCGAGTCGCGGACGAACCTGCTGTTCTC
>DASREL010000173.1:0-25200 GCA_035652075.1 Vicinamibacterales bacterium | reverse complement strand
ACGTTCGACGTCGAGGACTGGAATCAGCTCGTCGACTGGAAGCTGACGGGGACGATGCCGGAGTGTTCGCCGAGGGTGGTGGCGCTGACGCGCAACATTCTCGACCGACTCTCGCGGCACGGCGTTCGCGCGACCTTCTTCGTCCTCGCGCACGTGGCTCGCGCGTATCCCGATCTCGTGCGCGACATCCACCGCGCTGGTCACGAAGTCGGCAGCCACGGCTGGAGTCATCGTCTCGTCTATCGGCAGACGCCGGACGAGTTCGCCAGCGAAACACGATCGGCGAAGGCGTTGCTCGAAGACGTCATCGGCGCGCCCATCGCCGGGTACCGCGCCGCCGAGTTCTCGATCACGAACCGCTCGCGATGGGCGCTCGACATCCTCGCCGATCTGGGCTTTGCGTACGATTCGAGCATTTTTCCAATTGCCGGCACGCGTTACGGCATTCCCGACTCGCCGCTCGCGGCGCACCGCGTCACGACGGCATCTGGCGCCACGATCATGGAACTGCCGATGACGGTGGTCGAATGGCGGTCGCGGCGGTTTCCGGTTGGCGGCGGCGGGTATTTCCGCCTGCTGCCGTACCGCGCGACGCGCGCCGCCATTGCCGCGGTCAACGCCGCGGGGCGTCCCGCCGTGCTGTACTTTCATCCGTACGAATTCAGCGAGGCGCCGCTCGTGCCGACTGTCACGGCCTGGCGTCAGTACGTCACCGGCGGTCGCTACCTCGTGTTTCACAACATCAACAGACGCGCGAATGCGACACGATTCGAGCGTCTCCTGCAGGACTGCCGGTGTGCACCGGCGGTGGAGGTCATTCAGGGTGGATAGCCGGACACAACGCTATTTCGATCGCAACGCCGCGCAGTTCGATTCGATCTATCACGAAGGCAAGCCGATTCAAGCGGCGCTCAACCGGGCGTTTCGCAAAGCGATCTACGAGCGCTTCGCGATCACGTTCGAAAAATCTGAGCCGATTGCCGGCAAGCGAATCCTGGACGTCGGCTGCGGATCGGGCCGCTACGCGGTCGAATTCGCCCGGCGCGGTGCCGCGCGTGTCGTCGGGCTCGATTACGCCGCCGGCATGCTACAGCTCGCGCGCGAGTACGCGGCGGCGGCAGGTGTCGCGGATCGCTGCGAGTTCGTCGAAGGCGACTTCACGTCGCTCGCGCTGAACGAGACGTTCGACGTCGCGATCGCCGTCGGCGTGTTCGACTACCAGGACCGCCCGGTCGAGTTCCTGCGCCGAATGCGGGAACGCTGCACCGGACGCGTCATCGCGACGTTTCCCGGCAAATCGCTGGTCCGCATGCGCGTTCGACAGATTCGCTATTGGTGGAAAGACTGTCCGGTCCTGTTCTACAGCGAAGCCGACGTCCGTCGGATCGCGACGGACGCCGGTGTCCGCAAAATCGAGATCGTGCCGATCCACAGCTCCGGCACCGGATTCGTTCTGGTCGGCGACGTCTAACAATGTGCGGGATCTACGGACGCCTTGATCTTCGCGGGAACGGCATCGAGCGCCTGCCGGCCGATCGCGCGGGCATCGCCGCGCTTCGGCATCGCGGCCCCGATGACGAAGGCGTGTGGTACGGATCGCGCGCGTGCCTGGGCATGCGCCGCCTGTCGGTCATCGATCTCGCGACCGGCCATCAGCCGATCGCGAACGAGGACGGCACGGTTGTCGTCGTCTACAACGGCGAGATCTACAACTTCCAAGAGGTTCGCGACGAGCTCGTCGCGCGGGGCCATCAGTTCACGACGGTGTCGGACACTGAAGTGATCGTGCACGGCTACGAAGAATGGGGCGATGCGGTCCTCGATCGCCTGAACGGCATGTTCGCGATCGCGTTATTTGACGAGCGGCGCGATACGCTGCTGATTGCGCGCGATCGGCTCGGTGTGAAGCCGCTCTATTACTACGTCGACGATCGCCGTCTCGTGTTCGCGTCCGAAATCAAAGCCATCCTGTGCCATGGCGACATCCCACGCGAGATCGATTCCAAAGGACTGCTGAACTATCTCGCGTACGGGCACGCGGTGGCGCCGGACACCATTTATCGCGGCATCAAGAAACTGCTGCCGGGCCACACGCTGACCGTTCGCGGCCGCGATCTGGCGGTCCGCCGATGGTGGACCGCGATCCCGCCGCCACCGACGACGATGTCCGAAGAGGAGTGTGCGCGCGAGGTGCGGCGGCTGCTCGAGGACAGCGTGCGGCTGCGGATGATCGCGGACGTGCCCGTCGGCGCGTTCCTCAGCGGCGGTCTCGACTCGAGCGCGGTCGTCGCGCTGATGGCGCAGCACACGCAGCATCCGGTGCAGACGTTCTCGGTCGGATTCGCCAATCTACCGGCGTTCAACGAACTGCCCGACGCGCGACGTGTCGCCGCCCACTGTCGGACCAGTCACCACGAAGTCGTCGTCGAATCGCGCGATCTGATCCGCACGATCGAAACCCTGGTGTACCACTTCGACGAGCCCTTTGGCGACGCCGCCTGTTTCCCGACGTACTTGGTGTCGCGCCTCGCGCGCGAGCATGTCACGGTCGCGCTGACCGGCGAAGGCGGCGACGAAGCGTTCGGCGGCTACCGGCGTTACTGGGCCGCAAGATGGATCCGGTTGCTGCGACTCGTCACCGGTGGCGTCGGACCGGCGGCTGTAGGGCTGGCGGTCGATCGTCTGCCACGTCTCCGCCGGCTGAAGAAAATCGTGGAGGCGGCGCGCGTCGCCGATCCGGCCGCCCGCTACGCGTCGATGCTCCGCGTGTTCAGCGATGACGCGCTCCGGCACCTGGTCGACGCGCGGCTCGAGAGCGCCGTCGCGGCCTACGACGCGCGCGAGGTGTATCGCCGTCATTTCGCCGACGCCGGTGCGGCCGACGAACTGAACGCACTGATGTACGTCGACATGAAGACGTGGCTCGCCGACACGTACCTCGAGAAGGTCGACAAGACGAGCATGGCCGTCAGTCTCGAAGCGCGCGTGCCGCTGCTCGATTACCGTCTGGTCGAGTTCTCGATGCGGATTCCGTCGCGCTACAAGATCACGCGCTCGGACAGCAAACGTGTGTTCAAGAATGCCGTGCGGGATTTGCTGCCGCCCGAAACGCTCCAAAAGGCGAAGCACGGATTCGCCGTCCCCACCGATTCCTGGTTCCGCGGCGAACTGCGCGACTTCGCGTACGACGTCCTCCTCGATCGGCGCAGTCGCCAGCGCGGCTTTTTCGATGCCGCCGCGGTCGAACGATTGTGGCGCGATCACCAGTCGGGCCGAGAAGTGCGCGACACGCATCTCTGGCTGCTGATGAACTTCGAGCTGTGGGCACGCGAGTACCTCGATCAACGGATGGCCGCGTGACGGTCAAAGTGATCCACCTGACCACGGTGGACATGAGCGTGCGTCATCTGCTGTTGAATCAATTGTTGGCACTGCGCGCGGAGGGCTTCGAGGTCGCCGCCGGATCGGCGGACGGACCCGATCTCGCGCCCGTCGCGGCCGCGGGCGTCCGCCATTTCGTGGTGCCGTTTACGCGACAGCTGACGCCCCTCGCGGACCTCAAGGCGTTGTGGCGCGTATGGCGCCTCTGTCGTCGCGAACGCTTCACGATCGTGCATACGCATCAGGCGAAGGCCGCATTGTTCGGCCAGATGGCGGCGCGACTCGCCGGTGTACCCATCGTCGTCAACACGCTCCACGGATTCTATTTTCACGACGGTACGTCACGGCTGAAACGCCGCGTGTGGATCGCCGTCGAACGGTTTCAGGCGCTTTTCTCGGATCTCATCCTGTCGCAGAATCCCGAAGACATCGACACGGCGGTGGCGGAGGGCATCTGCTCGCGCGACCGGATCGAATGGCTTGGCAACGGCATCGACGTGGCGCGCTTCGATCGCGATCGTGCATCGACCGACATGCGCGGCGACATTCGATCCGAGCTCGGTATCGCGCCGGACGCCTTCGTCGTCGGGTTTGTCGGTCGCCTCGTTCGCGAGAAAGGCGTCGTCGAATTGTTCGAGGCATTCCGGCGCGTGCGGTCATCGCTGCCGAACGCGCGCCTGCTGATTGTCGGCCCGGTGGATTCGGTCAAGGCCGACGCGGTCTCTCCTGAAACGGCAGGGCAGTCGGGCGTCGAGGACGCCGTGTTTACCGGCTACCGCAACGACATGCCGAACCTGTACGCCGCGATGGACGTCTGCGTGCTGCCGTCGCATCGCGAAGGCTATCCGCGGTCGCCGATGGAGGCGTCCGCGATGGGTGTCCCGTGTGTGGCGACGAACATCCGCGGTTGCCGTCAAGTCGTCCAGCCGGAGCGGAACGGGCTCCTCGTTCCCGTCGGCGACGCGGCGGCGCTCGCGGCGGCGATTGCGCGCATCGCGAACGACCCGGCGCTTGCGGCGCGGATGCGTGACGGTGGACGTCGGCTGGCGTGCGAACTCTTCGATGAGCGCCGTGTGTTCGCGCGCGTGGCGGACGCGTACGGGCGCTTGTTGCAGCGAAAGGGTCTGAGCGTTGATCGATCGCCCGTGCGGCGGCCGTCCGAAGCGGCTCTTTGACGTCGTCGCCGGCAGCGTCGCGCTTATCGCGCTGTCACCGCTCGCGGCGCTCGTCGCGTGTGCCGTGCGGATCGCGATCGGATCGCCGGTGATCTATCGTCAACGGCGTCCGGGCTGGCGTGGACAGCCGTTCGACGTGTTGAAATTCCGGACGATGACCGACGCGCGCGCGTCTGATGGCCGATTGTTGCCCGATGCCCAGCGTCTCACGCCATTTGGGCGCGTGCTGCGCCAGACGAGCCTCGACGAATTGCCGGAATTGATCAACGTCGTCCGGGGCGAGATGAGCCTCGTCGGCCCCCGGCCGCTGTTGATGGCGTATCTCGAGCGGTATGCGCCATGGCAAGCGCGTCGCCACGAAGCGCGCCCTGGCATCACCGGCCTGGCGCAAGTCAGCGGACGCAATCAGCTGCCGTGGGACGAACGGTTTGCGCTCGATGTGTGGTACGTCGACCATTGGTCGATGACACTCGACGTGAAAATCGTGGCGACGACGGTGTGGAAGGTGTTGACGCGAGAGGGCATCAACCAAGAAGGGCAGGCGACGGCGGAAGAGTTCAAGGGACCGTCGGGACCAATGCCTGATATCGCGCGCCTGCTATGAAAATCGTCGTCATTGGTGCGGGCGGTCATGCGAAGGTCGTGCTCGATGTCGCGCGATCGACAGGGATGTCTGACGCCGACGTCCTCGGATTCGTGGACGACAACGTGGCGCTCATCGGCACGAGGGTCAGCGGCTTCCCGGTCATCGGTCCGATTGACGCGCTGCCGCCGCCGCGCGAGGCGCGCGTCATCATGGGCATCGGCGACAACGCGCTCCGTTGCCGTCTGTTCGCGCGTTTACGTGAGCGCGGCTACGAGATCCTCACCGTCATTCACCGCTCCGCCATCGTCGCGCCCGGGTGCACGCTGGGCGACGGCGTCGTCGTGATGGCGCAAGCCGCCGTCAATGTCGACACGCGAATCGGAGACAACGTGGTCCTCAACACCGGCTGCACCGTCGACCACGACTGCGCGATTGGCGCGCACGCGCACATCGCGCCAGGAGCGAATCTGGCCGGTGGCGTGGTTATTGGTGAGCAGACGCTGATTGGCATCGGCAGCGCGGTCATACCCGGCGTCGCGATCGGTCCGCGGACGATCGTGGGGGCCGGCAGTGTGGTGACGAAGGATATCGGCGCCGATTGCGTTGTCGCAGGTGTGCCAGCGCGCGTGATCCGATGATGCCGGCTGTCAACGACGCGCCGCCCGGACTTTCTGCGCGGAGGCTGAAACCGATCCGCGGCGGAACGTGGAGCACACTGCTCGTGATCGGGGCCGTGATCGCGGCGTCCGCGGTGATGCTCGAGCTCGGGGCGCGCGCGTTCGTGTATGCATTCGACTGGTGGGTGCCCGACGAACGCATCAACGCTGATGCGTACGCCGGTGCACCGTGGACGCGCGACTACTACCGCGAGTTCCGCGCCAGCGGTGACGTCGAGTGGCACTCCTACGTGTACTGGAGGCGCAGGCCCTACGTCGGGACGTCGATTCACATCGACAAGGATGGCATCCGTCAGACGTGGACGCCGGCCGCGGCACCCGAGCGACGAATCTTCGTGATGGGGGGGTCGACGGTGTGGGGCACGGGCGCGCGCGATGACCAGACCCTGCCGTCACATATCGCGCGCGAGTTGGACGCGAGCGGCGATCCCGTTCACGTCGTCAATTACGGCGAGAGCGGCTATGTCACGGAGCAATCGGTTGCAATGCTGCTCGAGCGACTGCGCGCCAGCGATGTGCCTGACGTCGTGGTGTTCTACGTGGGCGCCGAGGACGTGTTCGCCGCGTACCAGAATGGCCGTGCGGGCGTGCCGCAGAACGAGGCGAACCGGGCACTCGAGTTCAACGCGATGCAGCCCGAGGCGCTCGGATCGGCGCTGCGCGTGATGACGTCGGGCATGGAACGCGTGAACACGTTATTCCATCGTCCGGCTCCGGTGGCGTCGCCATCCGTGTCGGCCGATGTTCTGGCGAATGCGATTGAGGTGCATGCGTGTCAGAACCGAAAGATCGTGAGCGGTTTGGCCCACCAGTTCGGTTTCACGCCCGTGTGGTTTCTGCAGCCGGTGATCTTCAGTAAGCCGCAGCTCACGTCATACGAGCAGCTCGAACGTGGTCGCTATGAGTCAGCCCGTGAGATATTCGACAGAGCGTACGCACGACTCCGAAGGTCGGATGCGTGCGACGCCACACCGCTCCACGATCTCAGTCTGCAGTTTGCGGACGAACGTGCTCCGGTCTTCCTCGACGCGTTTCATATCAGCGAGGACGGCAATCATCGCGTCGCGCGCGCGATGCTGCCATACCTGACGCGCGTTCTCAGCGACCGCGTCCGCCACCGATGAATTTCGTCTCGCCGGCGTTCGCGGTGCTCTTCGCTGCCGTGCTGGCTGCCCGACTGACGATTGGCCGCCGGAAGACGGAACGAAGCTACATCGGTGTACTGATCGTTGCCGGCGCGGTGTTTTACGGCTGGCATGTTCCGGCCTATCTGCTGCTGTTGCTGACGAGTACGTCGGTCGATTTCGCTGCATCGATCGCATTGGGCCGCCTTCGGCACGATCGTCGAGGATTGCGCCGTACCGTGCTGGCGGCATCGCTCGGCACGAATCTCGGTTTGCTGAGCCTCTTCAAGTACGGCGACTTGATCGTTCGGACCCTTGCACGCGCGGTCGGATTGTTTGGCGACGTCCCTCCGCTGCCGTCGCTCGGGTGGGTGCTTCCGATCGGCATCAGCTTTTACACCTTCGAAGCGATGTCGTACACGATCGATGTCTATCGCGGTCAGCTGACGCCGCTGTCGCGCTTTTCCGATTTCTTCCTGTTCATCTCGTTCTTTCCACATCTGGTAGCCGGGCCGATCGTGCGGGCTCGCGAATTCCTGCCGCAAATTCCGCGGCCGCGGCCGCTCCGGCTTCACGCGATGTACGAAGGACTGTGGCTGATCACGTCGGGGCTTTTTCTCAAGACGGTGTGTGCCGATAATCTCGCTGCGTTCGTCAATCGCTATTGGAACGACGCCATTCGCAGTCATGCATCCCCGTCTCACACGGCGCTGCTCGTTGTCATGTTTTCGGGCCAGATCTTCGCCGACTTCGCCGGCTATTCCAACATCGCGCGCGGCCTCGCCTACGTGCTTGGGTTTCGCTTGCCAATCAACTTCAACGCGCCATACATCGCTGCGTCGTTTCGAAATTTCTGGGAGCGCTGGCACATCACACTGTCGCGGTGGCTGCGTGACTATCTGTACGTGCCGCTCGGCGGGAACCGGCGCGGTGCGACACGGACGTATGCGAACTTGGGGATCGTGATGCTGCTGGGCGGCTTATGGCACGGCGCGGCCTATCGGTTTGTCGTCTGGGGAGGCATTCATGGCGCGGCGCTGGCGGGCGAGCGGCGGCTCGGCCTTCATACACGTGCCGCCAGGCCCGTTTTCGTACGCGCGATCTGGTTCATCGTCGTGCAAGCGGCGGTCCTCTGCGCGTGGGTGTTTTTCCGTAGCGACGGCGTCCGGGACGCGTTCGCGCTGCTGCGAAATTTTTCACGCGTTGGTCCACTGATGCCGCCGCGCGGACTGCTCGCCGGCGGCGTCTTCCTGCTTCCCATTCTCGCCGTCCATGTCTGGACATGGCTCGAGGAGCGCAGACACGTGGCCGCTCTGGGACCATTTCAGCGCGCGGCGCTCGTCGGTGTCATGGCGTACGCGATCGTGATGATGCGCGGCGCGACGAGCGATTTCATCTACTTTCAGTTCTAGGGCGATGCCATCGATCTGATCTTCTCTTTCGCTGGTTGTGTCGCTGCCGTCGGTGCGGCCGCGTTGTGGATCGTGTACCGCCCCACATCGAACCGTCCGCGGATCCTGCTGATGAGCGTCGTCCTTGCGTACATCGTTGGCAGCGTGTACTCGACGCCGTACGCCGTGCGGCAGCTGCTGACCGGCGACCTCAAACCGCTCGCGACGATCCCGCCGGCCGCATCGCCAACGGCGATCGTGCTGCTCGGATCGGGTGCGTTAGAGCTGCGTGACTGGAACGAGCGCCAAATGACGGTGCTCGATCGCGAGAGCGCGTCGCGCGTCCTCGAAGCCGCGCGGGTGTACCGTCTGGTGGAAGACGGATGGCTCATCAGCTCCGGCGGCACCATTTCGAACGAGGTCGGTGCTCCGACGACCGCCGCTGCGATGCGCGACGGCCTTGTGTCGCTCGGTGTACCGGTTTCGCGGATCCTGCTCGAGCCGCGATCGCAAACCACACACGAAGAGGCGATCGCGGTGCTTCCGTTACTCGAACAGTTGCATTCGCCGCGGGTGATTCTTGTGACCTCGGATTACCACATGCGGCGGTCGCTCGGAGCGTTCCGCGCCGCCGGCATCGATGCGGTGCCGGCGATCGCCAGGGACCCGGAGGCCTCGCTGCCGATGCGGAGGTGGCTGACGCCATCGGCGGATTCGTTGCGCTACACCGGACATGTGGTGCACGAAATCGGAGGCCTGCTGGTCTACGTCGCCCGGGGGTGGTGGCGCTGATGGCGCGTTTGGTACTCCAGGACGTGGATCTGGAATTCCGTGTCGATGCGATGAAGCACGACACGTTCCGTTCGGCGTTCGCGCGTTTTCTTCGGCGCGGCACGTCGCGGACCATCAAGACGCTCCAGTCGGTGTCGTTGAAGATCGAGTCGGGCGAACGCGTCGGCCTCATCGGTCATAACGGCGCGGGCAAAACGACGCTTTTGAAGGTGATGGCCGGCATTTATCCGCCGCAGCGCGGTCACGTGCTGACCGAGGGGCACGTCTGCCCGCTGTTCGAGGTCGTCACCGGATTCGAATGGGACGCCAACGGCTGGGAGAACATCCGCACGCGGGCACTGCTGCTCGGGATGTCGCCGAACGAAATCGATCGCCGCATCGAGACGATCGGCGAGTTCTCGCAGCTCGGCGAGTTCCTCGACATCCCGGTGCGGCATTATTCGGCCGGCATGCACCTGCGGCTCGCGTTCGCGACATCGGCCGCGGTCGATCCCGAAGTGCTCCTGCTCGACGAGGTGATGGCGACCGGCGATCAATCGTTCATCGAGCGCGCGCGCGATCGCATCTACGGCCTCATGGAGCGCGCGAGCATTGTCGTGTTCGCGACGCACAGCCTTGACGTCCTGCCGCAGTTCTGCGAGCGGACGATTCTCCTCAGTCATGGCCGCATCGTCGCCGATGGCCCGACAAAAGAGGTCGTGCGCCTGTATACCGAGGCGCCGGCCACGATGCCCGGTGCGATGTCGACGGGTCCGGCGTAGATGATGGCGATGAGCGCGGCGACGCTGCTCGCCGGTCTCGCGGCGTTCGCATCGCTCCTGTGGAGCGTCTTTTTTCTGCAGACGCGGACCTACGAGGGGCTTGCTGTCGCCGTCGGCGTCGCAGGATTGATGACGGCACTTCTTCGCCGGCGATCGATTCGTACGGTAGCCGACGTGCCGATCGCGTTGTATGCCGCGCTCGCCATCACGTCCGCCCTCGTCCATCGTGGACCGCATGCCGCGTCGACGGTTGCCGATCCGACGTCGCCGTGGCGGATTGCCGTCGACGTGATCTTCTTCTATGGCGCCGTGACGCTCGTTTCGTCGCGAGTGGCGCTTGGCGCCGTGATGACGAGCCTCGTCATCGGGACGTCGGTCATCGGTTTAGGCGCGGCGTACGACTCCCTGGTCATGAGTATCCACGGCGAGATGCGCATGTACGAATATCCGACGATCAGCCAGTGGAACGGCTGGGCGATCGTCGGACTGGTGCTCTCGATCGGATTCCCGCTCGCGCTTGCACCGGCGATCGTGTCGCGCCGGTGGAGCGCTGCAACCGCGTCGGCGTTCCTGGCGACGGTGATCCTGGCGTCCGTGTGGTACATCGATTCGCGAGGTGCGTACCTCGCCGTCGCCATGACGATCGTCGTGCTCGCCGTGGTCGAAGTCGCCATCCTCCGGCACGGCCGTCTTGCCGTCGTGCTCGCCACGGGCCTGGTCGCAATCGGTCTTTTCGCTGCCGCCAGACCGACGTTCGCCGCGCAGTTCGCGAATGGTGTCCGCGTCCGCGTGATGTCGAAGTTTGCCAACCCGCAGGCCGATCGGCGTGTCGGAAAATCGGATACCGGCGGCCTCGATACCGGGTTCGGCCGGCTCGATATCTGGAGACGCGCGATCGCGTCGATCGGGCAGCATCCCTGGCTTGGCGTCGGGCCCGGCCGCTATCAGGATGCGCGGAGCACGCACGCCCACAACATGCCGCTCCATATCGCCGCGGAGCTCGGGATCCCCGGTTCGCTCGCGTTTCTCGCCATTTGGTGGCAACTGCTCGGCGCACTGCGCAAGCTGGTCACGCCCTCGGCGATCGGCGTGTTGGCGGTCGGCTTTGGCGGCGCCCTGCTCGCGTATTTCTTTCGAACCTTGAGCGATCATTTCGGCAGCGGCATTTTCGTCACGTCGGATCGCGTCCGCTTCCTGCTGTGGACGCTGTTCGCCGCGTCCGCCGCGATCATTCGCGTGTATCGCGACGAGGCGGCGTGCTGACACGGATGCTGTTCGTCGTCGCGATCGCCGTGGGGATCGCGTACGAGTACGCGCTGCTGTTTCGGCCCGTCGCGACGGTCGCGGCGGCCGGCGCGCGGCCGTACGCGCTCGAGGAATTCGGAAAAGGCGAACGCATCGGGCAGACGTTTCGCAGCAGTGAAGACGGCCTGACGTCGTTCGACGTGCAAATGTCGGCGGACCGGCCCGTGACGATCGATGTCACGTGGCGCCTGCTCGGCTGGGCGCCGTACAAGATCGACGATCACTGGGTTCCGATCTACGAATTTCCAGCGACGCTCGACCTGCCTGCCGGCAAGAGCTGGCAGCATTTTGTGTTCCCGCCGATCGTCCCGTCCGAAAACGTCATCTATCAATTCGATGTCGTCAAAACGGCGATCCGTTCGCGAGACCAGGCGGGCATCGCGCCGGCGGTCGCGATCATCGGTTCGGATGACGGTCCGTTGACCGACGGAAATCTAATTGCGGGCGACCGACAGATCGTCGATCGCGACATCGTGTACGCGGCGCACACCGCGACGCGATTCGAGCGGTTCCGCATGCGGGCGAATCCCTATTTGCCGCGGCCGCTGCGGTATGCCTGGCTGCAGTTGGCGGCGCTCGCGCTGTATGACGCGGCGGTCGCCGCATTTGCCTTCGACGTAATTGTTGGCCGACGCGAGGAGCCGCCGACTGCTGACGCGCGCCCTGTCCGCGTTTAACCGGCGCATACTCCGGCGCCGGCTGCCGTCGTATCGCGTCGCTCGCCCGTTTCTCGTCGGCAGGCGCGGTCTCGAGATCGGCGGCCCGAGCGACTTCTTCGCGCGCCACGGCGCGTTTCCGGTCTACGCCGATGCCGGCGCGATCGACAACTGCAACTTCAGCGCACACACGGTATGGCGAGGCGCCGCGGACGCGGGCCAGCATTTCACGTACGATCCCAAACATCCGCCTGGCCGTCAGTACATCACGGAGGCGGCGGCGCTCTCCGATATCGGCGACGGCGAATACGACTTCGTCCTCGCCTCGCACACCCTCGAACATCTCGCCAATCCTCTTCGCGCGCTCGTCGAATGGCGGCGCGTGCTCGCCCCGACCGGCATCCTCGTCGTGATCGTTCCCGATCGACGCGGCACGTTCGACCACCGCCGTCCGATCACGACGTTCGACCACCTCGTCCACGACTTCGATCGCGGCACGGGCGAAGACGACGTGACGCACCTGCCGGAGATCCTCGACCGCCACGACTTGACGCGAGATCCGCAGGCGGGCGATTACGCGGCATTCAAGGCGCGATCGGAACAGAACCTGACGAACCGCTGTTTGCATCACCACGTGTTCGACGAGCCGTTGCTTGTGCGGTCCCTGACGTGGGCCGGCGCCACGATTCTCGCGACCGAGTGGGCGACGCCGTACCACATCCTCGCTGTCGGTCAACGGTGTTGAGCGCAATCGAGACGACGCGCGTGCCGGATCCGGCAGCAGCCGCGTACACGCGCGCTCGCCGCGCGCACTGGGATCAAGTCGGCCGCGAATCGACCGACCGCGGATGGGGCGGGTATTACCATCGCCGTCTCACGCAGGTCGTCTGCCGCCACGTGGCCCCCGGACAATCCGTTCTCGAGGTTGGGTGCGGCGGCGGCGATCTGCTCGCGGCGGTTCGCCCGCGGCTGGGCGTCGGGATCGATTTTTCTGCCTCGATGCTGGCGCAGGCCCGAGCGCGACATCCGCACCTGCGGTTCGTCCAGGCCGATGCCCACTCGCTGCCGTTGTCGGACAGGTTCGACGTCATCATCCTGTCGGATCTGGTGAATGACCTGTGGGACGTCCAGCGCGTGTTCGAGCAGTTGCGCCCGTTGTGCCGCGCAAACACGCGGTTGATCCTGAATTTCCACAGCCATCTATGGCAGCAGCCTCTGGACGCGGCGAAGACGCTCGGCATCGCGCGGCCGACGCTCGAACAGAACTGGTTGACGGTTGACGATGCGGCGCATTTGCTGCGGTTGTCGGACTTCGAGGTGTTGTGGACCCGTGCGGAAGTGCTGTGGCCGTTCGCAACGCCGCTGGTCGCGCCGCTCGCGAACCGCGTCCTCGTCCGCCTGTGGCCGTTCAACCGGATCGCGCTGACGCACGTCGTTGTCGCCCGACCGAATCTCGCGTCCGAAGAGCTCGCCGATCCGCGCGTGTCGGTCGTCGTCGCGGCGCGCAACGAAGCCGGAAACATCGAACGCCTTTTCCAGGAACTGCCGGAGATGGGGCGCGAGATGGAAATCGTGTTTGTCGAGGGGCACTCCAGCGACCAGACGTACGAAGCGATCGAGCGCGCAATCGCCGCCCACCCGGAGCGGCGCTGCAAACTGTTTCGACAGCGCGGCAAGGGCAAAGGGGACGCCGTCCGGCTTGGCTTCGACGAGGCGAGCGGTGACGTCCTGATGATCCTTGACGCCGACTTGACCGTGCCGCCGGCGGACCTGCCGCGTTTTCTCGAGGCGCTGCGGAGCGGCAAGGCGGAGTTCGTCAACGGCGTGCGTCTCGTGTATCCCATGGAGGGCGAGGCGATGCGGTTCTTCAACGTGATCGGCAACAAGTTCTTCAGCCTCGCGTTCTCCTGGCTGCTCGAGCAGCCGATCAAGGACACGCTCTGCGGCACGAAGGTGATGTCGAAGAAGAACTACGAACGGCTCACGGCGAACCGCGGACAATTCGGTGATTTCGATCCGTACGGTGATTACGATCTCCTGTTTGGCGCCGCAGCGCTGAACCTGCGGATCGTCGATCTGCCGGTGCGGTACCGGCAGCGGACGTACGGCGCTCCGAACATCCAGCGGTGGCGTGACGGCGTCCTGCTCCTGCGCATGTGCCTCTTTGCGGCACGGCGCATCAAGTTCACATAGAGGCATCCGTGCAGCGCGGTGGACACATCGATCTCGAACAGGCACACGCCGGCACCCTGCTCGAAATGGGAGCCGAAACGACGTGGGGATGGGGCACGCCGGCCGGCCGTCGTCGCGTCGACGCTCGGATCGCGTGGTTCGCCCGCGCGCTCGATCTGCGTCCCGGCATGCGCGTGCTCGAATGCGGTTGCGGCACCGGCGTCTTCACCAGACGACTCGCCGGCTTGGGGATCGCGCTGACCGCCGTCGACGTGTCCGACGCGCTGCTGCGCGAGGCCGCGCGCGCGTGCCCTGCGCCGAACGTGACGTTCGTGCGCACCAATCTCGAATATCCCGTGGAGCTGGAGGACGGCGCCTTTGACGCGATCTGCGGCGTTTCCGTCCTGCATCACCTCGACACGAAGGTTGCGCTGCCGGCGATACGAAAGAAACTGAAACCGGGCGGGCGGTTTGCGTTCTCCGAACCCAATCTGCTCAACCCGCTGAACAAGTATGTCTATTTCAGCAGCAATCCGGGCACGCGCAAGCGCGTTGGATCGAGCCCGACCGAGATGGCGTTCACGCCGCAGGAACTCCGTCGCGAACTGACATCGGCCGGATTCACCGTCCGATCGCTGACCCACCGCGACTTCCTGCACCCGCGGACGCCTCCATCGCTCATCCCGCTGGTTCAACTCGCCGCGTCGATCGCGGAGGCGACGCCCGGCGTGCGTCGTATCAGCGGGTCGCTGTGGGTCTCAGGGACGCGTGACTGACCGACACCGTTGGCATCGATGAAACCATGACGACCACCTCTTCGTACGACGCGTTCTACTATCGCAATTGCGTCGGCGGCGACGAGTACAAGCGCACGCGATCCTGGCTCGAGTTCAACGCCGGCATCGCCGACCGGATCGTCCGCGACATCGCGCCGAAGACGATGCTCGATGCCGGGTGCGGATTCGGATTCCTCGTCGAAGCGCTCCGCGAGCGCGGTGTCGATGCCGCCGGCGTCGACGTGTCCGAGTATGCGATCCAGCACGTCCACGAATCGGTTCGTGCACACTGCTGGGCCGGATCGCTCGTCGAGGATCTGCCGCGCATGTACGACGCGATCGTGTCCGTCGAGGTGCTCGAACACGTGCCGGCCGGCGACGCCGAACGCGTCATCGCGAACATCTGCGCGCACACCTCCGACGTGTTGTTCTCGTCCACGCCGTTCGACCGCAAAGAGCTGACGCACGTCAACGTCCAGCCGCCCGAGCATTGGGCGGAGCAGTTCGCGCGCCACGGCTTCTTTCGCGACGTCGATTTCGACGCCTCGTTCATTACGCCGTGGGCGGCTCGGTTCCGGCGGCGCCACGAGCCGGTGCATCGTATCGTCCGCGAGTACGAGCGCCGGTATTCGACGCTCGAATACGAGCGAAACGAAATCCGTCAAAAGGCGTTCGAGTTGCAGCGGCAGCTTGCCGAAGCGCGGGCGCCGTTGCCGCAGCAGGCATGGCGAATCGTGCGCCGCCTGGGCGGTCGCTTATTGCGACCGTTCCGATAACAGGTATACGGCGTTGAACTCTGCCCGCATCAGCAATTGAGGACGCTCGGGACCGATATCCAGGTGCTTCTCTCTGACGATCGACCCGACGTCGTTGCCCGCGCGATCGTTGGCGACGATGAACGTTCGTGCCGGCGCGTGCGGCGGATTCCGCAACGCATCGATCGGCATCGTGTGCAGCCGGAAGTAGTAGTCCACGAGGTCGATCGTGGGGAATGCGGTCGCGACGGCGTCCTCCGGCTTCAGCCGATCTTTCAGGAACACGGTCGCAGGCTCGACGTCGCGCGTCATCGCGATCTCCTCGGGTCCGTACACCTCGGTGTATTGCGCCGGTCGGCCGCGAAAGGCGTCGAGCGTGATGAGCAGCGCGATCGGCAGGACGATCGGCCGTCGATGTCGAACGACCGTCGCACCCGCGCTTGCCACGAGCATCAGCAGAACGGGAACCGCGAACAGCCAGACACGCGGCGGCATGACGATGCGTTGCGCGACGACCGCCATGGCAGCGCAGCCGATGGACACGATTGCCAGTCGCCGCACGTGTGGTCCAGACGTTACCCCGCCGACGCCTGCGGCGATGGCGACGAGCGCGGCGGCGAATGGATTCGCTCCGCGCGCGAGGTCGGTCCACCACGCGCGCAGAAACTGGATCAGCCCGCCCTCGTCACCGCTGCCGTAGCCGTACGCGGCGCCCGCGCGGATGCCCGAGACGAGCAGGATCGGCAGGTACAGCAGCGCAACAAGGACCGCTGTCGCGACAGCGGCCTTCGCCAGCGATCCGGCCGTGCGAGGTGCCGTCCAGAGGATCCACGCCGACACGACGGCAAACGCGTAGACGAATGTCGGAATCGTGAAGAAACCCAATGCGGCGGCGATGACAAACGGCGTCCACGCGCGGCGATCGTCGCGGACGGCCACATCGACGGCGAACACCAGCATCAGCAGGAACCACGCGGTCACCAGGGTGTACCCACGTGCGAGGACCGAAAAGGCGATCAGCACTTCCGCCGTCGCCGCCAATGCGGCTGCGACGATCGCCGTCGTCTCGTCGCACAGTTTGCGCGCCGCAATGAACGTCAGCGGGATCAGCGCGACGCCGGCCGCGAACGCCGGCAATCGGAGCGCCGGCGGGGCGATGCCGAAGAGCGTCGTCGAGGCGTGCGCCAGCATCGTGTGCAGGACGTGGTTGTTCGGGTAGGAGTAGTCGGACACCGACACCCACAGCGGCCGTCGCACGTACGTGATGAACGTGAAGGCTTCGTCGTAGTTGACCGGCTGCCGAAGCGCCAGCGCGCGCACAATGGCGCCGATCGCCGTGATCATCGCCAACACCACCGACGTCGTCAGGCGTACCGGCGTCCAGTCACTCAGGTATGCGATGACGTCCGCCGTCTCGGATGCGACGCGCGCGGCGATCGCGTCACGGAACCGGAACAACACAGGCGCGCTTGCGAGCAGGACGATTGCGACGAGCCGGACTTTCACGACCGCGGCGTGATGGAGCGCCGCGGTGAAACTTTCGGCGTGACCGTCGGCGGCGAACGCATCGACGGCGCGCTGCACGCGTTCGAATGGAATTGCTGACACCGCCAGCGACGCCAGCCCGACGACGCCCGCGGCGATCGCCGGCAGCGTCGTCCACGCCGCGCGACGCAGTCGTGGCTCTCGATCGATCACACGCGTGACGGTATCACTCCTCGACCGTCATTTTCTCAAACGTGAGTCCGCCGCCGCGACAACCGTGGTCGTCGCCAGCCTCGTCGTCAACCTTGGCCTGCTCGCCATGACCGGCGTTCACATCGGCGGCGACACCGTCCGGTACGTAGAGGGCGCCGGCAATCTGCTTTCGGGCCGGCCGCTCGAAGGGATGCAGGCGTTGTTTCCGGGCTACATCGCGCTGGTGGCCGCGTCCGCGAAGCTGGGCGCCGGAACGCTTGGCGTGGTGGTCGTGCAGATCGCTGTCGCGGCGCTGGCGACGTTGGCGCTCTTTCGGATTGGCCGCCGGTTGTCGAACGTCGCCTGCGGCACGATCGCCGCGTTGTTGTTTGCGTTGAATGTCGACCTCGCGCGGTGGCATCTCTTCGTGCTCACCGATTCGCTCTACATCTCGTTGGTCATCATCGCGACGTACGCCGCCCACGAGGCGGCCGAGCGCGGCGGCTGGCGATACGTGGCCGCGAGCGTCCTCGTCCTGGTTGCCGCCACGCTGCGCCCGCATGGCCGTGTCCTCATCGTATCGGCGGCCCTGTATTGGATCGCACGGCGACCGACGCTGCGCCGTGACGCGGTCGTGGCGTACGCGGCAGCGGCGATTCTGTTGATCGCGCTCGCCGTGACGACCGGCGCGACGCTGCGAGCCGAGGCGGAGACGCCGGGGCGCTGGCTTGGCAACGGCGTCGTGATTTGGTCGGACACCGCGTCGCAGCTGTCGATGCCGCACGATGCGGTCGTCGATCCGGCCGCAGCGGGCGCGACGTCGACGGCGCCGCTGCGCTACGCCGCCCGGCATCCGATTGCCACGCTGCGGCTCGCGGTGACGCGCGTCAGCGTCGAGTTGTGGCATGCCAGACGGTTCTATTCGCGTGCGCACAACGCCGCCGTCGTCGCTCTCCTCGGCGTGACGTACGCGTGTGCGGTCGTCGGCTTCCTTCGCAGGCGGCACCAGCCCATCGCGTGGTTGATGGCGATCGTCGTCGCGTCTCATCTCGCCTTCGTGGCGGCGACATTCGCCGACTGGGATGGACGGTTTGTGTTGTACGTGCTGCCGCTGATTGACGTGTTCGCCGGCGCTGCCATCGCATGAGCCATATTCTGGTCGTCGCGAAGCGGCACGATGATGTGTTCGCGGCGCTGTTTTTCGACGGACTTCCGCCGGAGCTCCGGCGCCACATCCGGATCCGGGAGTTCGGCCACGACGCGCTGGCCGCGGAAGTGGCCGGCGCCGCGGCGATCATCGTGATGCGCCACGGATTGTTTTCGTTTGGCGCGCTGGCATCGGTCGGCGCACGCGCGCGCGTGCCCTCGTACTACTTTCTCGACGACAACCTGTTGCTGCTGCGGCAGGAGCCCGAAACGTACGGTCCGTTTTGGTCCGCCTACACGGAAGACAACGTGCGGGTCGCGCTTCGAGGATTCGAAGGGGTGCTGTTGGCCTCGGCGCCGCTCGTTGCGTACTTTCGCGATCATGCGCTGCATCCCCGCCTCATCGAATATGCGCCGATCGCGTGGCCGGTGCTCCGCGAGCGGACGCAGTGGTCACGAGACGCGGCCACGCCATTCCGCATTGCATTCTTCGGAGGCGAGCACCGGCGCGAGCTGTTCCTGTCGCTTGTCCACCCGGCGGCGATGCAGCTGTCGCGCGAGCATCCAGTCGAGCTCGTCGTGTTTGGAATCGACCGTGCTGCCATCCCGGCGTCGAGGACCCCGTCACTCGACGTGATTCACGCACCTTACGAAGTCCGCTACAGTGCCGCGCTCGACGCGCTCGCTGGTCGGCAGATCGACGTCGTGGCACATCCAACGCCGCCGTCGGCGAACAACCCATATCGAAACGCGAACGTATTGATCAACGCGCGATCCGCTGGTGCCGTCGCCGTGGTGAGCAACGCACCTCCGTACGATACGCTCGGTTCCCCCTCGCCGGCGTTGCTGTGCGACAACGTCGTCGAGCAGTGGACGACGGCACTGCGCCGCCTCGCAAGCGACGCGGCGTTGTGCGCCGAGACGTACCGCCACGCCGACGAGTTCTGCCGGCGTCACTTCAACGGCGCATCGAACGCCGCAACGATCGAACGCGTGCTCGGCGCCCACCCGGCACCGCGCGCGGTGACACGGGCGATGCGGCTTGCCGTCGCGGGACCGTCGTTGGTTGCCGACCGCGCGTTGTTCCAAGCGAAAGCGGTCGTGCGCGGATGGCTCGGACGTGATTGATCCGGTTCGGCAGCGGCCAATCGTTGCGATCGGGTGCGTGCTGTTTCTCCTCCCATTGCTGGCGCACGCGTATGCCGGCACGGCAAGCCGGTATGTGGGCGACGACTACTGCGCCGGGTACATCTTCCAGGATCAAGGATTCGCCGCCGGCCAGCGCTGGTTTTATCTCCACTGGGGCGCCGTGCCGGCAACGGTGTTCCTGATCGCGCTGACGAATCCGATCGGCGTCATGTTGACGCCGCTGCTGACGACGGTCGCGCTCGTAATGTGGGTCGCTGCGGCGACCTGGGCGATCTCGCGGCTATTCGCGTCGCTGGCGATCGATGCGTCCCTGCTGACGGCGCTCCTGCTCGCGGAGTTGATCGTCTTCGCGACGGTGCACGACGCCCCGAACATCATCCAATCGTTGTACCTGCGCGTGCCGATGTTCGAGTACGTCGTCCCACTCGTGCTGCTGATCGTCGGGATTGGGCTGATGGCTGCGCCAGCCGGTAAGCAGTCACTCACGACGGCCGGGTTCGTCGGGTGGTGTGTGCTGGCGTTCGTCGCCGGCAATTTCGGTCCAACGTACGCTGCGATGCAAGCGACCGCCTGCGTCGCCGCGATGGCGCTGAATCGGATCGCGTTCGGCGGCGCGCGCCGTGTGGAGCGGGTGGCCATCGCGGCCACGCTTGGCTCAATCGCGGCGCTCGCGGCCATTGCGCTCGCGCCGGGGAACGCGGCGCGGCAGACGTACTTTCCGCCCCCGCCAAGCCTCGCCGGCATCGCAAAATGGACCGTGCTATCGACCGCATTCATGGCGATACGGCCGGTGCTGCCGCTGCTGCGTCCGGCCGTCGCCGCCGCCGTCCCGCACGCGATCGGGACCGCGCCGCCGTGGCTGCCGATCGCCCTTGCGATGACGTCATCCCCGTTGACGCTCGTGCTGTTGGCCGGCATACCGATGTGGCTGGCGATGACGGCGCCGGCGCGCGACAGCGCGATCGCGCGACGACTCGTGATGTGGCTGCCGGTTGTTGCGATCCTCCTCGTGATGGCGTGCATGGCGCCAAGCGCGTACGGCACGTCGAGCCCGCCGCCGCCGCGCACGTTGATCATTCCGCAGTTCGTGATCGCATCATTGCTGGCCGCGTGGGGATATGCGCTCGGGATCGTCGTACCGACTCCGCGCGCGAGAGCACGATGGTCGAGCGGGCTTCTGGCCGCGCTCGTGGCGATCGCGCTCGTCGTCGTGGTGCGATCGACGATGACGACCGGCCGCCGGGCGGCGGAGCTCCGATCCTGGGCGGCGCGCTGGGATGAAACCGATCGCCAACTTCGCTCAGCCGCCGAGCGGGGAGTCTCGGTCGCGCGCGTGCCGGCCGTCGGGTCGATTGGCGGCGTCGGCTCGATCGCCGTCGACCCGTCCGACTGGGTCAATGCGTGCGCGGCGAAATATTACCGCGTGCAGCAGATCGTTGGCGTCGAACCGTGACGACGGCGCATGTGCGGCCGCGCGTCCTGATGGTCGTCGGCGCGTACTTTCCCGAGTTGGCGGGCGGCAGCTTGCAATGCCGCACGCTGATTGGGGCGTTGAGAGATCGCGTCGATTTTTCAGTCTTCACGACGACGGCGGATCGGTCGCTGCCGGGCGCAGCGGAGATCGAAGGTGTCCGCGTCGATCGCGTGTTCGTGGACGTCAAGCATCCGGCCACGAAGCTGACGGCCACGGCCGCGATGTTGGGTCGGTTGCCGGCATTGACGGCGTCACACGACATCTTTCACTTTCACGGCTTCACCGAGAAGATGCTGCCGCTCGTCGCGGCGGCGAAGCTCGCGCGACGACCGACAATCGAGAAGATGACGTCGCTCGGTTGGGACGACCCGGTGTCGATCGAGCGGCGGCCTCATGGGTGGTGGCTGCGTGCGGCGATGCGGCGCGTCGACCGTTTCGTCGCGATCAACCCCGCGATGCGCGATCGGTGCCGTGATGCGGGCATTCCCGATGCGCAGGTACGAACGATTCCGAACGGCGTCGACACGACCCGGTTCAGTCCCGTCGACGCCGCCCGGCGGCGCGAGGTGCGCGCGCGCCTTGGTCTGCCTGCCTCGGCGACGGTCGTCGCGTTCGTCGGCTTCTGGTCGCGGGAGAAAGGTCCACATCTGCTGTTCGACGCGTGGACGAGGGCGCGGCGGGCCACGGATCACCCGACCGTCCTGTTGTACATCGGGTCGACGAATGCGGCCCACGCCGAGGTCGACGCGACGCTCGTTCAGCAGGTTCGCGATCACGTGACGAGGGACGGCCTGGAACCGTGGGTTCGCTTCGTCGAGCAGACGCCCGCGGTCGAATCGTATTTGCAGGCGTCGGACATCTTCGTGTTGCCCTCCGCACGAGAGGGGCTGTCGAACGCGCTGCTGGAGGCGATGGCAGTCGGGCTGCCGCCGATCGTGACGGCGATTCCCGGCGCCACCGACGCGGTGATCGAGGAGGGCGTCACGGGATGGACCGTCCCGCCGGGGGATCGTGATGCTTTGGCCGCGCGGCTGCAGCAGTTGTTCCTGCGGCCCGACTGTGGCGCCCAGGTCGGACGCGCCGCACGCGCGTCGGTTGTCGAACGTTTTTCGATCACCGCCGTCGCCGATGCGTACTACGATTTGTATCGCACGGTGATCGCACCCCTCGGCTGATGCTGACCGGCCACGACATAGTCTGCATTTCGTCGGTGGACTGGGACTTCCACTGGCAGATCCATCACGAGTTGATGAGTACGCTCGCGGCCAACGGCAACCGCGTGCTCTTCGTCGAGAACACCGGCGTGCGCGCGCCTGGCGTCGGCGACATGACGCGCGTGCGGCAGCGGATTGCGAACTGGTGGCGCAGCACGAAGGGGTTCCGCCTCGAACGCGAGAACCTGTTCGTCTATTCGCCGCTCCTGCTGCCGCTGCCGTATTCGCGGATCGCGCGATGGGTCAATCGTGTGTTGTTGTTCCGACCGTTGCGGCGGTGGATGGCGGCGACCGGCTTCCGTCGGCCGATCGCGTGGACGTTCTTGCCGACGCCGACGGCGCGCGATTTGATTCGCGAGGTCGATCCGCGGTTGGTCGTATATTACTGCGCCGACGACTTCGCCGCGAGCTCGCATGCCGCCCGCCGCATCGCGAAAAGCGAACAAGAGCTGTTCACGACGGCGGACTTTGTGTTTGCCACATCGCAGAAACTGATGGACCGGGCGGCGCAGTTCACGACGCGCGTCCACCGGTTTCCGGCGGGCGTCAACTTCGACAAGTTTGCGGCGGTGGGATCCGGAGCCGATGCGGTGCCTGGCGATTTGAAGGCGCTCGGGGGACCCATCGCCGGGTACGTCGGCGCCCTTCACGTGTGGCTGGACCAGGATCTGGTCGCGGAGCTCGCGCGGCGGATGCCCGACGTCTCGTTCGCGCTGGTCGGGCCGACGCACAGCGACACGTCGCGGCTCGCGGCGTGCGAGAACGTCCACTTGCTCGGCGGGCGGCCGCACGAGCTTGTGCCGGCCTACATCAAGGGCTTCGACGTCGGCCTCGTCCCGTATCGCGAGAGCGAGTACACGGCCAGCGTGTATCCCGTGAAGTTGAACGAGTACCTCGCGATGGGCGTGCCGGTCGTCGCGACGAACCTTCCGGAAATCCAGCGCTTCAATGACGAGCACGGCGGTGTGCTGCGCGTGGCGAAAGACGTGGCCGAGTTCGAGCAGGCGATCCGTGCGGCGCTCGCGCCGGCGTCGGCTGACGAAGTGGCGCGTCGGCGCCGCGTCGCCGAGACGAACAGCTGGCGCCATCGCATCGACGACATGTCCTCGCTGATCGAGCAGGCGCTCGCGGATCGCAGTCGATCCAGCGACGCGTGGGAAGCGCGCTTGCGGCGCGCCTATCGGCTGGCACGGCGGCATCTGCTCGAAGGTGTCCTGGCCGTGGTGCTGGCGTACGTCGTCCTGTTCGAGACGCCGGCGGTGTGGTGGATGGCGTCGCCGCTCAGGCGCGAAGCTGCGCCGGTGGCGTCGGATGCCATCGTGGTTTTCGGCGGCGGCGTCGGCGAGTCCGGCGAGGCGGGCGGCGGCTACCAGGAGCGCGTGAAGAAGGCGGTCGACCTGTATCGCGCGGGCTACGCGCCGCACGTCGTCATCTCGTCCGGATTCGTGTTCGCCTTCAAGGAAGCCGAAGTGATGCGGGCGCTGGCGGTGCAGAACGGTGTGCCGGCGTCGGCAATCCAGCTCGAAACCGAAGCGGCGAACACGTATCAAAACGTCATCTTCACGCGGCGTATTCTCGCAGCGCACGGATGGCGTCGCGTGTTGCTCGTCAGCTCGCCGTATCATATGCGTCGCGCGCTGATGACGTGGCGCAAGAGCGCGCCCGACATCGACGTACGTCCCGAGCCGGTGTCGGCGAGCCAGTTCTACGCGCACGATCGCGGCGCGAATCTCCAGCAAATCCGCGGCATCGCGCAGGAGTATCTTGCGATCGTCGACTATTGGTGGAAGGGTTGGATCTGATCGATGTGCGGCATCTGCGGTGAGCTGAGGTTCGACGGCGCGCGCGTCGCCGCCGAGACGGAACTGATCGCGATGCGCGAGCAGCTGCACCACCGTGGGCCCGACAGCGACGGCGTGTACGTCTCGCCGCGCGGCCGCGGCGGCCTGGCGTTCCGGCGGTTGCGGATCATCGATCTGACGCCGAACGCCAGCCAGCCGATGGCGAACGAAGACGGCACCGTGCAACTGGTGTTCAACGGCGAAATCTACAACTTCAAGGAGCTGCGCCAGCGGCTCGTCGCCAACGGTCACCAGTTCCGATCGCACTCGGACACCGAGACGATCGTGCACTTGTACGAAGAGAAGGGCATCGACTGCATCCGCGAGCTCGACGGCATGTTCGCCATCGGCATCTGGGACGAACGGAAACAGCAGCTGCTGCTCGCGCGCGATCGTGCCGGCAAGAAGCCGTTGTTCTATTACCGATCGCCGCAACTCCTGGCGTTCGCCTCGGAGATGAAGGCGTTCTTCGCGCATCCGGATATTCCTATCGAGCCGAACTTCGGTGCCGTGCCGTACTACTTCATCTACGGCTACGTGCCGCCGCCGGACACGTTCTACAAGAACGTGTTTCAGCTCGATCCGGGGACGCTGATGACGATCGACGTCGACGGACGCACGTCGACGCACCGGTACTGGCAGCTTGAATATCCGCGCGAACGGGACGTGCGGCCGATTGCCGCGAGCGAGGCGGCCGCCGGCGTGCGCGAGCGCGTGACGCGCGCGGTCGAGCGCCGCCTGGTCAGCGATGTCCCGCTCGGCGCGTTCCTCAGCGGCGGCATCGATTCGACGATCGTCGTCGGCGTGATGAGCCGCTTGATGTCCGAGCCGGTCAAGACCTTCAGCATCGGGTTCGAAGGCGATCCGGCGTACGACGAAACGTCGTACGCGCGCATGGCGGCGGACCGGTTCAAGACGGACCACACCGAATTTCGCGTCTCGCCCGCGGCCATCGATCTCATCGACACGTTGATTTGGCATCACGACGGGCCGTTCGGCGATTCGTCGGCGGTGCCGACCTACATCGTGTCGCGGCTCACGCGGCAGAAGGTCACGGTCGTGCTCACCGGCGACGGGGGCGACGAGTTATTCGCCGGCTATCTGCGGTTTTGGGCGGCGGTGTTGTCCGAGCGGATCCCCGCGTTCGC
>DASREL010000172.1:0-2661 GCA_035652075.1 Vicinamibacterales bacterium | reverse complement strand
GCGTCGATGAAACGCATGAAGAGCGACTCGCAGGAGAGGACGGTGGAGCCTTTGTCGGCGCGGAGGAGGAGGAAGTCCCGGCGGTTCATCGAACGCACCACGAAGATCGCGAGGGCCACGAAGATCGCGAAGAAGACGAAGACCGCGAATGGCAGTCTGGAGAAATATCCTTTCGTGGACTTCGCGGACTTCGTGGACTTCGCGGACTTCGCGGACTTCGTGATCTTCGTGCGCTAGGCATGCGCCAGACCTTCAACCGTCCTCGCGACCATGTTCCTCGTCAGCACCACCTTGTATCCATTCTTCGCCAGCGGCCGCGCGCCGGTGACCGCGACTTCGCCGGCTTGCGCGGCAAGTTCCGACGTCACACGTTTGCCGGCGAGCAGCTTCTCCACCTGCGGCAGCCGCCACGGGATCGGCGCGACGCCGCCGAGGACGACGCGGGCGCTCGTGCAGGTGTCGCCGCTCATCTCCATCACGATCGCGGCGCTGACGACGGCGTGCGTCCACGCTTCGCGGTCCATGATCTTGTGATACGTGCTGCGGACGCTGGCGTTCGCGGCCGGCAGCCACACCGTCTCGAGGATCTCGCCGTCCTTCAACACGTTCTCGTGCGCCGCGTCGACGGTCGGCAGCGTGAAGAAGTCAGCCGCGTTGATCGTGCGTCGCCCTGACGGACCGTTGATCGTGAACTTCGCGTCAAGCGCCACGAGCGCCGGCGCCGTGTCCGACGGGTGGACGATGTAGCTGGGGCCGCCGCCGAAGATGGCGTGGAATTCGTTCTCGCCGTTCGCGGAATAACAGGTGTTGCCGCCGGCCTTGAAACACTTGAAGCCGTTGCGGTAGTACCAGCACCACGGGCGCTGACAGACATTTCCGGCGAGCGTCGCGACGTTTCTGATCTGCGGCGTCGCCACGTCCTGCGCCGCTTCCGCCAGCACGCGATACTGACGGCGAATCACATCGTGATGCGTGATCGTATCGAGCGTCGTCTGACCGCCGATCGTCACGCCGCCGTTCTCCGCCTTGATCTGATCGAGACCGCTGATGCCTTTCAACCGCACCAGCATGTCGGGCGTAACCAGACGTTCTTTCATCATGCCGAGCATGTCGCTGCCGCCGCCGGCGACCGCGACGCTCTTGCCGTTCTTCTGCGCATCGCGGATGAAGGTCAGCGCCTGCGCGACGGTCTTGGGATTCGCGTGGGTGAAGGCCTTCATGATTTCGCTCCCACGTTCAATGCATTCAGGATCTTGTCGCGCGTGATCGGCAGGTCGCGCATGCGGACGCCGATCGCATTGAACACCGCGTTGGCCACCGCGGCGACCGCCGGCACCTTGCTCGACTCGCCCATGCTCTTCGCGCCGTACGGCCCGAGCCCGTCGTCGTCTTCGATGAACGTCACTTCGATCTCCGGCACGTCGCGATGCGTCAGGATGCGATCGCCGTAGAAACCGGCGTTGAGCGGCTGACCGTTGCGCCGGTCGTAAATCAGATCCTCGTGCAGCGCCATCCCGATGCCCATCGTCGCGCCGCCTTTGATCTGGCTCTCCGCCGTCAGCGGATTGATGATGCGGCCGCAGTCGTGGACGGTGACGTAGCGATCGACTTTGACGGTGCCGAGCAGCGCGTCGACGCTGACCTCGACGAAGTGCGCGCCGTAGGCCTGGCGCACGCGTCCCTGCAGTTGCGGACTCGGCGTGGCGCCGGCGATCAAGACGTCATCGCCTTTCGGCATCCCCTTCTCCGCGATCTGCTTGCGCAGGTCGTGGCACGCTTCCATCACCGCCTGCCCCGTCATGATCGTCGTGCGGCTGCCCGACTCGCCGACCGAGTACGGGCAGCGGTCGGTGTCGCCCCAGACGAGATCGATCTTCGACAGCGGCACCTCGAGCGCTTCCGCCGCAATGATCGCCATCGTCGTCTTCGCGCCGGCGCCCACGTCCGTGACGCCGACGTGGATCGCGTAGCGGCCTCTCGAGTCGACCTTGGCGACGGCGCTGCTCCGTCCGAGTCCCGAGCGGAAAGCCATGAACGACACGCCGATGCCGTGTTTGATCGGTCCAGCCGTCTGGCCGGCCGGATGCCACTTGCGCTTCCAGTCGATCTGCTCGGCTCCGCGGCGGATACATTCGTCGAGCGTGTAGTTGGTATACGGCGTTTCATCACGGAACTTGCGCGTCATGTTCTTCGTGATGAACTCGACCGGATCCATCTGCAGGTTCGCGGCGACCTCGTCCATCATCGACTCGATGCCGAAGAAGCCCTGCGGGAATTCGGGTCCGCGGAAATTGCCCGAGACGGTTTTGTTGGTGTAGGTCGGATAAACGTTCGATTCGCTGTTCGGGCACGCGTACAGCTCGATGCCGGCGAGGGCGCCGCTGTTCTTGCGGTACGGACCCATGCCGCTGACGCCGCGCAACTGGATCGCAGTCAGCGTGCCGTCGTTCTTGACGCCGACCTTGTAGTACTGCGCGGTCGGCCATCGACCGTGGACGCCGATGAAGTCTTCCTTCCGCGTCATCTCGAGCTTCACCGGCGCACCGGCTTCCTTCGCGAGCACGGCGGTGATGAGGTCGGCGTCCTGGTTCTGATTCTTGTTGCCGAAGCCGCCGCCCATGTAGTGGCAGATCACGTCGACTTTCTCGGGCGGCATCTCGA
>DASREL010000171.1:0-10288 GCA_035652075.1 Vicinamibacterales bacterium | reverse complement strand
TTGCGGTTCCCTTTCCTGATGAACCGCGAATCGATCTCGAGCAGTCCATCCATCAACACCGTGGGACCGCCGTCAGCGGTCATCCCATTCGCGGAGTCGACAGCTTTCTTCCGATCCGTCGTCGGCGCGACGCGGACCTGCATCCGGCGTCCGGTCGTCGCGAGCAGCACCTCGTCGACCGGCGGCAGTCCGCCGATGAATGTCGCGACGGCCGTTCGCACCAGATTCATCGACGCGGCCGTCGCCTGGCTCGTGTCGACCATCACCGCCACGAGCCGGTCCGAGTCCGCGGCGCGAGCGGGCATCGTGCAGCCGAGGAGAATGAGGGCGTAGAATGCGCAGCGCGAGGTGATCATGAAACGCATTGTCCCATTCCTACTCGTCGCGTTGACCGTATCGATCGCCGTATCTGCGCAGGGTCGCCGCGGCGCCGCGCCGCCCGCCCCACCCGCGCCGCTCGAACCAGGCGCGTCCCAGGCCGATGTCGACAAGCCGCTGATGGCGCTGCCCGAAGGCATGCGCAATCAAACGACCGTCATCAAGTGGAAGCCTGACTTTACCTACGCCACGCTCCGCAAGGGGACGAACGGCCTTGTCTGCTACGACCGCTCCGGCATGCCGCTGCAGGCCGCGTTTGCGGTGCAGTGCACGAGCATGGGCAACCTGCCGCGCGAAGCGCAGAACCTCAAAGCGGAGGCCACGGGCGATCGCGCGAAGTCCGAAGCGATGCTGAAAGAGATGGAAGCGAACGGCACGCGCGCGAAACCGGAGTTCGGGTCGATCTGGTATCACATGTCCGGCGCCGACAAAGATCACGTCAGCGCGCACGAAGTGACGATCGCCGTCCCGGGCGCGACCGGCGCGTCGCTCGGGATCCCCGAGCAGCGACGCGAGAACGGCATCTGGCTGATGGCATCAGGAACGTCGACGGCGCACATCATGATCCCGGGGCGCTAGCGTTCGGAGTCGGGTGGCAGTCAACACTGCCACTCGATGCCAACTCAGCCATGACGTTCGTGGTACCATCAATGTCCCCTCAGCACGAACTGCATGCTTCCACATGGTCTACCAACAGTTCTGCTCATCGACGACGAACTTGCGGCCGTAGATCTCTACGCGCTCGCAATCGGAGAGCACTTCCGCGTCCTGACAGCGAGGACGGCGACCGACGGCTATGCACTTGCGCGCAGCGAGAAACCCGACGCCATCGTGATGGACATGCTGCTCCCCGATCTGCACGGACTCGAGCTGTCCCGACGACTGCTCGACGATCCACAGACCGCGTCAATCCCGGTCATCGTGCTCACCGGCGATGACGAATCGTACGTGCGCGCCGCTGCCACGCCGTTCAGCGCCGTGTTGAAGAAACCATCTGCCATCGAGGATGTGCTGAAGGCGTTACAGACGGCAACAGGGGCGAGCTGGGTGTCGTGATCGCCCACCGCCATCGTCCACGAATGCATCAGCTCGCGCCCGAGCGGCGCAGTTGTTAAGCTCGTGGACCTAGACCATGACTGACCTTCTGTCCGACAACGGCGCTCTTTGCGTCGATCACGAGTGTCCCGAGTGTGGCGTGCGCGAGCACGTCACCGTCGAACGCGTCGTAATCGGCGACCACATCGTGACTCGCTGCCACTGTCGCGTCTGCGGCCACTCGTGGCATCCGGAAGAATCCGCAGCCTGAGATCTCAGCGTTCCACCGGACGCATTCCCGCTACTCGCAGCGAAGCGCAATCATCGGATCGGTCCGCGCCGCGCGCAACGCGGGGACGTACCCGGCGCAGACGGCGACGCCCATCAGCGTGACGACGGCGAGCGCAAAGTTCATCGGATCGGTTGGCGCGACGCCGAACACCACATCCTCGAGGGTCGTCGAGACCGCCTTCGCCGTCGCCAGCGCGATCGGGATTCCGATGGCGAGACCGACGAGCACGATCGCCATCGCGTCCCGCACGATCATCGTCAGCACATCGCGTCGGCCGGCGCCCAGTGCCATACGCACGCCGATTTCGGCCGTCCGACGCCGCACGTTGTACGACATGATGCCGTACAAACCGACGCTCGCCAGCACCAGCGCGATGATCCCCATCGCGCTCGACAGGTTCGCAAACATCCGCTCCTCGCCGACCGAGAGTTCCGACTGCTCGGCCTGGGTCCGCAGATCGAAGATCGGCAGATGCGGATCGACCTGCTGGACCGCCGCGCGCACGGCCGGCGCCAGCGACGCAATCGGTCCGGCGAAGCGCACCTCGAAGTTCGCCTGCAGCGTCGGCGACTGCTGGTACGACTGATAGATCGTCGGCTTCACCCGCGTGCGCAGGTCCGTGTATTTCGCGTCGGCGACGACGCCGACCACTTCGAGCGGGTTGCCTGCCGGACGCGCCATGTTCTCCGGTCGGTTCGGATTGCCGGTGCCTTCACCGCCGCGGCCCAGCAGGAACTGCTGACCGAGTGGCGTCACACCGTTCGAGTACATCCGTGCGAACGCTTCGTTGATGACGACGACCGACGGCGCATGGTCTGTGTCCGACGGCAGGAGTTTCCGTCCCGTCACCGTCCGGATGCCCATCGTGTCGAAGAAGCCGGGCGACACGATGTTGATTTCGATGCGGTCGCCGTTGCGAGCGTCGCCCGGCGCGATCCACAACGTTTCGACGCGATGGCTGAAGCTGAGAAGCGGATGCCGCGACAGCGCCACCCCCTTCACGCCGGGAATGCGACCGAGCCGATCGATCAACCGCTCGTACAGCGGTCCTACGGTCGCGCTCGTATAAGCGTTTGTCTGGGGGTTGATGCGGAACAACAGGACGTTCGTCGTGTCGAATCCGGTTTCGACCGTACGCAGGTTCCGCAGCGTGCGCATGAACAACGCCGCCGACACGAGCAGGACGAGCGACACCGCAACCTGCATGACGATCAGCAGTCGGCCCAGCCGCAGCCGGCTGGCATCCGCGTGACCGACAGCTCCCCGCGCTCCGGGCGCAAGGCGCAGTGTGCCGATGCGCATGGCCGGCGCGAGACCGAACAGGATTCCGGTTAGCGCCGAGATCAGCATCGTGAATCCCAGCACGCGTCCGTTGACGCCCGCCTCGAGCGCGATGCCGCCGCGGATCCACGCGGACCATTGCAGCAGGAGATCTTTCGTCCACACGGCGACCAGCGCGCCGATGACGCCGGCGATCGCCGCGAGCACCATCGATTCGACGAGCAGCTGCCGCGCAATGCGCCAGCGGCTCGCGCCGAGCGCGGTCCGCGTCGCAAACTCTTGTTGACGGGCGGCGTTGCGCGCGAGCAGCAGGTTCGCGACGTTGATGCACGCAATCAGCAGCACGAGTCCGACGACGCCCATCAGCAGACCGAGTGGACGACGGTAGCGGCGACGGGCGAATTCATCTCCCTGCGCACCGCTCGTCAGCACCAAGTGCGGAGTCGCCGTCGGCACGCGCGCCGAGGCGACTCGCTTGCCAGAGTCGGGATCGGCCTTCCACGCGTCGACGATGCTCTGCTGATAGATCGGATCGATGCGTGCCTCGGCCTGCCGGCGCGTCACGCCCGGTTGCAGCCGCGCCATCATGCGCAGCCACCAGAGCGCAGGCTTCCCCAACGACAGGTTCGCGGGCTGCACCAGCCGATCCGCCTGCACGGGGATCGTCACGTCGGCGCCTTCGCCGAGTTCGAGCGCGCCGTTGAAGCCCGGCGGCGACACGCCGACGATCGTGAAGCGCACGCCGTTGACCGTGACGACTTTGCCGACGGCGTCCGAGGCGCCGTCGAAGCGCCGCTGCCAATACCGCCATGTGATGACCGCCGCCGGCGACGCGTCCGGCGCATCGTCGACCGAGGTCAGCAGCCGGCCGCGATACGGCACGATGCCGAATCCGGCGTAGTAGTCGCCGGTGACGTACTGTCCGGACGCCACCTCCGCGTTGCCATCGACGATCACGTTGAGCTGTTCGATTGGCGCGAATGCGAAGACATTCGCGAACGTGTCGGTCCTCGCGCGCAGGCGTTCGTACGTGATGTAAGGGAACGACGTCCCCTCGAGATTGCCGGTGGGCGAATGGTCCGACGTCGCGGAGCCGTCGTAGCCGCTCGCCAGCGAGATCCGGCTGTCCTGCGAATCGAACACCATCAGCACGAGTTCGTGCGGATTGCGGACCGCCAACGGCTTGAACAGCACCGCGTCGACGATCGTGAACAGCGCCGTGTTGGCGCCGATGCCGAGCGCGAGCGTGAAGACGACGATCGCGGTAAATCCGGGGTTGCGCCGCATCGCGCGCGCCGCGAAACGCAGATCCGCACACACGCTGTCGACGAGACGCTCCCACCCCACGTCGCGAACGTACTCTTTCACCGCCGCCGCGCTGCCGAATTCGGCGCGTGCCGAGCGCTCCGCTTCATCGGGCGACATGCCGCGATTGACGTTCGCTTCGATCGCGCACTCGAGATAGGCGCGCATTTCGGCGTCGAGGTCGGCGTCGATCTCGCGCCGGTTCAGCAACGCGCGCACCGCGCCGCGCAGCTTCGCGAACATCAGATCTCTCCCGGCGACGTGCGCAGGATGCGCGTGATGGCGGCGGCCTGGCTCTCCCAGTCGCGCGTCTCGGCGCGCAGTTGTCGGCGTCCAGTCTCGGTAAGGGTGTAGTACTTCGCACGACGATTGTTCTCGGTCGCGCGCCACTCGGCGCGCACGAGGCCGTCGCGCTCGAGCCGCCGAAAGGCGGGAAAGAGCGATCCGGCGTTGATCTGGAACACGCCGCCGCTGATCTGCTCGATCCGCTGCGCGATGCCCCACCCGTGCATCGGCTCGAGCGCGAGCGTTTTCAGCACCAGCATGTCCAGCGTGCCCTGCACCAGCGTCTTCGGCTCGCCCATGTTCGTCCTCGGCGTCTCCTCTCGATCGACTAGAGAAGACACTACGCCCGCTTCTCTAGATTGTCAAGGGAAGCGGCGTCACGACGCAGACCGCCGCGTGGACAGCGTCGTGAACCGGCGACGGTAGGCGGCCGGCGAGGTTCGGAAGCGCGCGCGGAAGTGATGCCTCAGCGTGGCCGCGGTCTGCATCCCCACGCGCTCGGCAATCTCGTCGATCGACTCGTCGGTCGACTCCAACCGGCGCTGCGCGGCCAGCAGCCGTTGGTGCGTGACCCACCGGTGCGGCGTCGTGCCGGTTTCAGCCCGAAAGCGTCGCGCGAAGGTCCGGTCCGACATGCGAGCGCGGCGTGCGAGCGTCTCGACGGTCAGCTCTCGCTGAAGGTTCGCGTGCGCCCATTCCAGGAGACGCGCGAACCCGCGTGTCGCGTCGGCGTGGACGGAGCCGGAGACGTACTGGGCCTGGCCACCGTCGCGATGCGGCGGCACCACGAGGCGCTTCGCGACCTGATTGGCAACTTCGGCGCCGTAGTCGCGCCGAACGATATGCAGGCAGAGATCGAGGCCGGCGGCGCTCCCCGCTGACGTCAGGACCTGGCCTTCGTCGACATACAGGACATCCGGTTCGACGCGCACGCGCGGAAATCTCGCTGCGAACGCCGCCGCATCCCGCCAATGCGTTGTCGCGCGTTTGCCGTCGAGGAGGCCGGCCGCGGCGAGTACGAACACCCCCGAGCAGATCGACACGATACGCGCGCCGCGGCGATGCGCGCGTCGAAGCGCGTCGAGCAGGATGTCGGGCGGTTGTTCGTCAGCGTTTCGCCAGCCCGGAATCACGATGGTGTCCGCTCGTCTCAAGGCGTGCAGTCCGGCCTCGGCGTGAACGGTCACGCCGCCGGTCGCGCGCACGGGCCCCGCCTCGAGCGTGCAGGCCTTGAAGCGGTACCACGGCACCTTCACTTCCGGTCGCCGCAGCGCAAAGACCTCGACGACGACCCCGAACTCGAACGTGCACAAACCGTGGTACGCGACAGCGACGACGCGATGAGGAGCCTGCATGGCAGGATCTTAACGGAAATCGGCATTCCTGCCTCTCGCAATCCAGGCGCATGAGCGCCACACTGCAGTCCTGGAGGGTTGAGATGCCTGAGTTGAAGACCACAACGCCGGTGACCGACGTGCCGGCCGCCGATTCGCACGCGGCGCGGACACACTTCGAAAGCCTGCTTCGCCTCGAAACGGACTGTTGGGATGTCCACGCCGCACTCGCGTTGGCGGACCCAGGGTTCGTGCTGCTCGACGTGCGAAGTCCCGACGATTTTCGCGCGGGTCACGTCGCGGGCGCGATCAATCTGCCGCACGGACGAATCGTCGAACGGAACCTCGCCAACTATCCGTCTGACACGCTCTTCGTCGTCTACTGCGGGGGGCCGCACTGCAACGGCGCCGACCGCGCGGCACTTCGACTTGCGACGCTCGGCCGGCCCGTCAAAAAGATGATTGGTGGCGTCGAAGGATGGAAGGCCGAGCGCTTCGCGCTGTCGGCCGAGTGACGGGTGTACGCCGTGCGCTGGTCCGCGTCACTCCTCCTCGATCTGTCGAGCATGCGACGTCGCTTCGTGCGGCGTCCGGGCGACCTCCTGATTCCCGCCACGACCCTCGCCGTGGTGATCGGCGTCTGGACATCAGTGTTCGTGGTCGTGGACGGCACCATGCTGCGGCCGCTGCCCTTTCCCGCGCAGGAGCGGCTCGTGCGCGTGTTCACGATGCCGCCGGGCGCGACCGAAAGCCGATCGCGCAATCCGCTCGCGTCGGTCGACTTCGTCCGCTTTCGCGAGCGCACGCGCACACTCGATCGATTCGAGGTGATCTGGCAGCGCGAGCGCAGCCTCGTTGGCGCGGGCGACGCGGTCCTCGTCAAGGCTGGCAGCGTCTCGTCGGGGTTTTTCGATCTGCTGGGCGGCCGCGCGGTCGTTGGCCGCACCTTTACGCCCGCCGAGGACGAACCCGGCAGCGCGCTGGCGGTGCTCGGGTACGGTTTGTGGCAACGCATGTTCGGCGGCGATCCGTCGATCGTCGGGCGACGGCTGTCGATCGACGGTGAACCGCACGCGATCATCGGCGTCATGGCGCCAGACTTTCAGCCGGCGTTTCGCGACAGCGAGCTGTGGACGCCGCTTGGCGTGAACGCCCACAACATGCCAACGCCGAACGCGACGTACCTCGTCAGCGTCGGTCGCCTGGCGCAGGGCCGATCGTTATCCGACGCCCGCCGCGAGTTCGCGCAGCTCATGGAGGATGTCGGGCACGAGGCGGCCAATCGTCGCGGATGGACGGCCGGCGTGGTGACGCTGCGCGAGTACCAGTTCGGCGACCGCCGCGACGCGCTGCTCGTCGTCGCCGCGATGGCGGCGTTGCTGCTCCTGCTGGCTGCGAGCAACGTGACCAGCATCACCCTCGCGCGTGCAATCGCTCGACAAAAAGAATTTGCCGTCCGCGCAAGCGTCGGCGCAGGCCGCGGGGACCTGTATCGACTGGTGTGCGTCGAGGCGATCGTCCTGTACGGCATGGCGGCGATTGGCGGTCTGCTCCTTGCGGTCGTCGGGCTGCCGGCGATGCTTTCGCTCGATCCAGAAATGGCGCGGACGCTGGGGCGGACGACGATCGACTGGCGAGTCGGCCTCGCCGCCTTTCTCGTCGCCGGCGCACTCGCGTGCGTTTCGGGAGTCTGGCCCGCCGTCAACACCACACCGTCGCGGCGTGTGCGGCGGTTCCAGGAAATCCTGGTGGGCGTTCAAACGGCGCTCGCGCTCACTGTCCTCGTCGTTGGCGGCAGCCTGCTTCAATCGTTCTGGCGTCTGTCGCGCATCGATCCTGGATTCGATGCCGGCGGTGTGCTGACGGCCCAGGTGCGCCTCTCGAGCGGCTATGCGACGCACGAACAGCGGATCGCCGTCATGGACAGGCTGCTCGAGTCCATTCGGCGCCTTCCGACGGTCACGGCAGCATCATCGGTGAGCACGCCCTTCGTTCCCGGCTTCACCTATTCAACCGGGTTCGAGGTCGAGAACCAGCCCAGGGCGGACGGTCAATTGCACTCCGCAAACTTCCGCCGCGTCGCACCCGGCTATCTGACGACGCTGCACATTCCGTTGCTCCGCGGGCGCGACCTCTCGCCATCCGATCGCCGGACCTCGCCGTGGGTGGCGCTCGTCAGCCAATCGCTCGCCGAGCACGTGTGGCCGCACCAGGATCCGATCGGACACCGCATCCGGCGACGAGAGCCTGGCACCGAGTGGATGACCGTCGTCGGGATCGTCGGCGACGTCAAAGACGTGAGCCTGGCCGAAGGTCCCGATCCGACGCTGTACGTGTCCCAGGAACAACATCTGCCGACGACGCTGCCGATCGCGCTGGTCGTGAGAACGCAGGCGAGCGACGTGGCCGCGACGGCGCGTGAGATTCGTGCGTCGGTGGCGACGGTCGATACCGGACAAGTCGTCGACCGATTCCTGCCGATGACGACGTATCTGGATTCGTCGCTCTCCGCCGATCGCTTCCGCACGGCGCTGGTCGTCGTGTTCGGGACCACGGGCCTCCTCCTCGTGCTCGTCGGCCTGGCGGGCCTGACGGCGCGAACCGTGACGGAGCGGGCGAAAGACGTCGGCGTCCGCCTGGCGTTGGGCGCTGCGCCATCACAGTTGTGGTGGACGACGACGCGCGATGCGCTGAACGGGGTCGTGGCGGGTCTCGCGGGAGGAATTCTGCTGGCGCTCGTCGCCCTTCGCAGCATCGGCGCGACGCTCGCGGGCATTGCGTCGCCCTCGATCACGATATGGGCCGCCGAAGTCGCTGTGATTGTGGCGTTATGCGCGCTTGCTGCCGCAACGCCCGCGCATCGAGTGACGCGGATAGGACCGATGGTCGTGCTCAAGCGGGAGTGAGGCCGCGCGAACTCATCACACCGCGAGCAAATGAAGACGCGCCGAGCATCGCGGCTAACGTGCACCGCGACTGGTGTCGCTCGCGTCCGGGTGATGTAACGTGTAGTGCTTATCAACCGTCGCCATACGGCAAGCAATTCGTCGCAATTGCGACGGACATGCAACACTAACGGAGGAACATGCCGCGCCTCTCTCACGTTCTGTTACTGCTTCTAATCGCCGCGCCGGCTCAGGCGCAGGACCTCGATGCCGCGGCATTGCTCGATCGCCTTGCGGGCACGTGGACGATGACCGGCACGCTCGGCGGCAAGCCGGCCACACATGACATCGAGGCGCACTGGATTCTGAACAAGGAATACGTGGAATTCCACGAAGTCTCGCGCGACCGGCGCCAGGACGGCAGCCCGTCGTACGAAGCGATGCTGCTCTTTTCGTGGGCGTCCAAGACGAACGAATTCATGTGCCTGTTTCTCGACAACACGGTCGGCGGCGGCCTGTCGCCCGAAGGGATCGCGCGAGGGAAACGATCGGGCAACGCCATTCCGGTCGTGTTCGCCTGTCGCAACGGCGAGTGTCCGCCTGGCATGTCCGAGCACGAGTCGATGCACACAACCTTCGACTACGACCGATCGACCGACACGTGGCGACTGACGATCGATGACATCACCGACGGCAAGACGACTCGGTTCGCTGACATGACGTTGACTCGGTCCGCTCGCCCCTGAAGTCCAGCGTGAAGTCCCAGGGCCGATCGTCCGGGCGCGCGGCTTAGCGGCTGGCCGGCGGCACGACGTGATTCATGCGCAGGTATTCGACCAGTTGCCCATAGTGGTTTTGCGAATGCGCGATCGCGTCGATCATCACCCCGAGCGGACTCTCGGTCTCCCTGCCGAGCACAATTCGGTCTTCGATGTTCTGCAACGTAAGGCCCTTCGCCGCCCGATGCAGCCAGACGAACGACTCCTTCAGATATGTGATGATCTCGGCTTTCGTGCGAACTGACGCCGGCGCTATTTCGTCGTGGGTACCGGCTGGCGGTTCGATGTGCAGCGCTCTGGCCGCGAGTTGATAATTTGCGGCCGCGAGATGCTTCACCTGATCGCCAAAGGTGCGGACGCCGGCGAATTCGCCCGCCGTGGGCACGAACGCGTACGACGCTTCCGGCAGCGCGTCGGCGGCCGGCACTGTCAACACTTCGATCTTCGTCACCCACAGATCGACGATGTTTGCGACCGACGCCCGCGCAGGGTCAGTCGACGTCTGCGCTGTTGCGACAGGGCTGAGGAGTGCGACCGCTACGAATCCGAGAAGAAGTTTGTTCATCCCGGCACTGTACGAGTTCAAGTCGACTTGAAGTCAACTGCTTCAGGCTGGCAGCTTCGCGCCAAGCACGTCGACACGCTCGATTGCTGGCGGCGTTGCGAGCAGATTTGGTGCGTGCGTCATCAGCGCCTGCGCGATGGGGCCGCTCA